>JBLWVX010000004.1:0-145040 GCA_048268245.1 Arcobacteraceae bacterium | reverse complement strand
TATATGATATTTATTATTAAATAAATATCAAGATAAATTAATTTAATTTAAAGAAATGATAAATGACACATAGTTGACATTTTAATAATATATTATTTTAAGTAACAACACAAGTTAAAGAATTATTTAGTTTAAAAGGAATATTATGAAAATAAACAAAAAGCTTACAAGTTTAGTTGCGTCAGTTATGTGTGCAAGTTCATTAAGCGCAGAGGTTTCTCTTGCAACAGATGGTACAGGAGACTTTTTAATAGCTCCATTTTATGAAGCTAAAAATGATGTATGTAGTGAAATAAAAGTATTTAATACAAATGAAACTAACTCAATTTTAGCAAAAGTGTCAATTAGAGAACAAATTAGTTCACAAGAAGTTGATTTACCAATCTTTTTATCACCAGGTGATGCATGGTCAGGGACTGTATGTGAAGTTCAAGGAAAAGTATTACTTACAAGTGTAGATGATTCAAATCATCCTGCTGTAAAAGATGTATTAAGAGCTGGAAAAGACTTAAATGAACATAGTAGAAATGCAGGTCATAATGATGTTGATTTTAGAAGAGGTTATGTTGAAATTTATCCAATAGCTCAATTTGATGAAAAAAGTACAGCAAAAGTGGATAAAAATATTTTAGTTAAAAGATGGGATACTCTAGCAAGTGGAAGTTTTTCAGTATCAAAACTAAAAAGAGATGGTGTTGACAATGATAGTTTAAGTGGAACAATCTCTTTTAGAACTAACAACAAAGAAACAAGTTCTCAACAAATGAAAGCTTTTGAAAATGCTCACTCAAAACAAAAAATTGGTGAAGTTATAAGATATTCACAAGATACAAAGCCAGAAGTATTATTAGGTCAAAAAGAAAAAATTGAGATTTTAAAACTTCTTCAAAATAGTACTACGTCATTTATGTATGAAAACTTTGGTCATGAACAGTATGTATACTTTACGTTCCCATTTGGTTATACAAGTGGACAAGAAAGAAGCTTTAAATTTACTGTAAGAGATATGAGTGAGAATAAAGATATTCAAACGGTGATTTTCTCTCCAAACCCAGTTCAAAAATATTCAATTAAAAATGAACTATTTGTTATGCCTGTAAATGAACTTATAAATAAAACACAAAATTCTTCTATGTATGAAAAAGGTATGATTCAAATCAAAGAGATTAGAAATATATCAGATCATCAGTTAGGTATAGGTCAGAATGCATCATTTTTACCAAGTTTTGTAACTACTATGGAAAGCTCACAAAAGTTTATCAACTCTGTAGTTGAAACTCCAGTTAAATAAGGTAAAGCAATGAAATTATTAAAAATATCAGGAGTAACTTTACTATTAGCTATTGCTTTTAGTGGATGTACTCAAAAAGCTCAGGTTGAAAGTAAACCTATGGTTATTAAAAGTTATGAACATAGTAAAATAACTGCTGTAGAAAGAAGATAAAAAATTTTGAAAGAAAACCTTTTTATAAGACAAAGTAAAAGAGTAGTTCTTTTACTTTGTCTATTCTCAACTTTTTTATTTGCAAAGTATCAAGCTATTTATAATTTTGAAGACTCAGAGTTTGTTTATCATGAAATTGATGGAAAATATAAAGTAGTACTTACAACTAATGATTATATTTCTAAAAATGCTTATGGTTTTAAACTCTTCATTCCTGTATTTATAGAAGATTTTTCTTTAGAGATGTTAAGAGTTGGTTCAATAGGTCATTTTTCAGGACTCTTATTTGTAAATAGAGATTTTAAAGAAAAAGATATTTTAAATGTAAACTCTTATGATATAAACTATTTTTTAACTGATTATAAACAAAAAGATTTAAGACAGTTAGATTATCTTTTACAACATAAAGTTATACCATATAAGAAGAAAACTTCTTTGGTTTTAGAAGCTTATAATCTTCCTAAGAGAGTTAGTAAAAAACTTGATAAATGGATATATTTTAAGTTCTTAAGACAAGAGAATATTAGAGGTTTAACTTATGCCTTTTCGATGACTTTTGATAAAAAAACTATTGATACATTTGTTAAGAAAAAAAGATTTAAACTTATAAAAGATACAACATCTGATTACTTTTATATTCATACTTTTATGAAAAATTTGTCGATGAAAAAAAGGTACTATAAAAGTAAAAGTACTAATAAAAAAGTTTATAAACAAAAAGAGAAAAAAGCTGAAAAAAAAGTAGTTAAAACAACTCCTTCATATAGACTTGATATAAAAAGAGTATACCAAGCAAAAAAAATAAATGGTAGATATTTATCTAAAAAAGAACTTTTAGAGTTTATAAATTATTCTGACTCACAAGAGCAAAAAGCAATAGCTTTTTATAATCTTGGAGTATATTATTCAAAAATAAATACAAATAGTGCTAACAAAAAAGCAATAGAGTATTTTAAAAAGTCAAACATAAAAGAAGCAAATTTTAATTTAGGTATTTATTACTATATTGGTTTATCAATTAAAGAGAATGACAAACAAGCTTATAAATACTTCAATAAATCATCAAAGCAAGGTTTTGTAAGAGCTTCTAAAAATATTGAGATTATGAATAAATATAAAATAGGAATTTATTAATCATAGAACTATAAAGTTCTATGACAATGTTTTTTAAGAAGGTTATTTGTGTAAAAGTAAGCAAATATCGCAGCTGAATTTATAACTATAAAAATACCAACCCAAAGTGATGAAAAACTCATTTCAAAATATTTTACTATTAAATAAGCAATTATAAACTTTGCAAAGATTTGTCTATATAAAGCTATATATAAAATCATTTTTGGTTTTTTAATTCCTTGAAGTGTTGATACGCAAATAAATAAAACTACATAAGCATAGAAAATCCAAACTTCAATAAGTAAATAATCCAATCCATAGTTTACAACTATTTCATTTGAATCAAATTGTGAGATAATGAGCCTACCAAATACACTTAAGAATACAATTCCAAAAGTAGCAATTATAAAACCATATTTTATAGCAACTTTTAAAGTCTCAATTACCCTATCATATTTTTTTGCACCATAGTTGTTTGATACAAGTGTTAGTACAGCTGTATTAAGCCCAAGTGCTGGTAAAAGCATAAGTTGCTCTACTCTAAACCCAATACCATATCCAGCAACTGCTTTCATACCATAGTGTGATACAAAATATGTAAGTATAAGTGAGCCTATTGACATGATAAGCATATTTAAACTTGCTGGCAAGCCTTGATTTATAAAGTCTTTATATACTCTAAGATTTGGTAAAAAGTAATCAAGTCTATCGTACTTAATGATATTTGTTTGATTTACTTTATGAAACATATAAAACATATTTATTATTTGGATTAAAACTGTTGCTATTGCTATACCTTGAAGTCCTAATGCTGGAATAAATAAAAATCCATAAATGAATAATGGGTTTAAAACTAAGTTTGCAAAGAAACCAAAAATCAAAGTATTTCTATATGTTTTTGTATCACCTCTTGCTACAAGTATGGCATTTAAAGCAAAGTTTATCATAAAGAAGATACTTCCATATAAAATAGGACTTATGTATGTCATAGCATCTTGTAAGTACTGCTCTTTTGCTCCAAGTAATATAAAAAGACTTGGAGAGAATATAATCCCTAATATAGTTAAAACAATTCCTATTAGAGGAATAAATACTAAACCTTTTTGGGCATAAAGTGAAGCTAATTTGTATCTTTTTTTACCAAAGTGGTTTCCAATAAGTGCAGTTGTTGCTGATGAAAATCCATATCCAAAACCAATAATAGTAAAAAATATCATAAAAGATAAAGATAGGGCTGCAACTGCTTGTGTAGAGATAAGACCTGCATAAAATGTATCAACTACATTATACATAGTATTAAAAAACATTCCTGTACTTGCTGGAATTGCTAGTTGTCTTATTAAAGAGGGAATCTCTTTTGTTGTTAATTCGTTTGTTTGTTTCAAAATAGAATATCCTGTGAAATAGAATAAAACTGGATTATAGTGTAAAAAGTTTGATTTAAAAAGAAAAAAAGAAGTAAATAATAAAAATTATAAAATAGAGGAATTAATCCTCTATTCTAATCATCATAGGTTTTCTCGTAACTACACTAGCATCTTCTAAAGTTTTGATAGCATCATTTATATCTTTTTCAATAGAAGTATGAGTTGAAAGTAAAATATGTGCTGTTTTATCATCAATTGGTTTTTGAATCATTTTCTCAATAGAGATATTTTTATCTCCTAAAATATTTGCAATTTTTGCTAAAACACCAGCTTTATCTTCAACTGTAAGTCTTAGATAGTATTTTGTTTGAATATCATCTTTTGCCATAAGTGAAAGTTTTTCACTGTTTGGAGTTTCAAATCCAAGCATTGGAGAGCCTTTACCACGTCTAGCAACATCAATGATATTTGCAATTACAGCAGAAGCTGTAGCATCACCACCTGCTCCTGGTCCATAATACATAGTTTCACCAACCTTGTCACCTATAACAGAAACACCATTCATTACTCCATCAACTTTTGCAATCATTTCATCATTTGGAATAAATACTGGATGAACTCTAAGTTCGATTTGGTTTTCTACTTTTTTAGCAATTGTTAAAAGTTTAATTGAGTAGTTAAACTCACCTGCAAACTCAATATCAGCAGGTTCAATATTTTCAATACCTTCAATTAAAATATCTTCAGGTTTAGCATCAATACCATATGCAATTGATCCAAGAATTAGTAATTTATGTGCAGCATCAAACCCACCAACATCAAATGTCGGATCAGCTTCTGCATAACCTAACTCTTGTGATTCTTTTAAGATAGTATCATAATCAACACCTTCGTTAATCATTTTAGTTAGCATATAGTTACAAGTACCATTCATAATACCTCTAATAGTCTCAATATTATTAGCTGTAAGACCTTCTCTTAAAGCATTAATAATTGGAATACCACCAGCAACAGCTGCTTCGTATTCAAATGCAGTATCTCCTGCAATTTCTTGTAACTCATATCTGTGGTATGCTAATAATGCTTTATTAGCAGTAACTACAGCTTTACCTTTTTCAAGTGCTCTTTTTACAATCTCATAAGGTTTTTCAACACCACCCATTAACTCAACAACAATATCAATTGATTCATCATTTAATACTTCATCAACATTGTCTGTTAGTTTTATAGATACATCTCTGTCTTTTTTTAAGTTTGAAACTACACCTAGTACAGGCTCTATTTGTGTACCAGCTCTTGCAGTAATAATATCTTTGTTATCTCTTAAAATATTTGCAACACTAGCTCCAACAGTTCCTACACCGATAATTCCTACTTTTAACATTTTTATTCCTATTTTTCTAAAGTTTTTAAATAATTTTTTATATTTCTTGCAGCTTGTCTAATTCTTTTTTCATTTTCAATTAAAGCAATTCTTACATATTTATCACCATATGTACCAAATCCAATACCTGGACTTACTGCAACTTTTGCTTCTGTAAGAAGTTGTTTTGAAAACTCCATACTTCCTAAATGCTGGGCACACTCTGGAATTTTTGCCCAAATAAACATTGAAGCATTTGGAGTATTCATTTCCCATCCTGCATCAGCAAAAGCTTCAATCATTACATCTCTTCTTTTTCTATATTTTTCAATATGCTCATCAACACAATCTTGTGGTCCATCAAGTGCAACAGTAGCAGCAACTTGAATAGGTGTGAACATACCATAATCTAACCAAGACTTGATTCTTTTTAAAGCTCCCACAAGTTTTTCATTTCCTGTGATAAATCCAACTCTCCATCCTGCCATGTTGTATGATTTAGATAGTGTAAATGATTCAACAGCTACATCTAAAGCACCTTCAGCTTGGAAAATTGAAGGAGTTGTATATCCATCAAATGTAATATCAGCATATGCAATATCAGAGATGATATAAAATCTCTCTTTTTTAGCCATGTCAACTAATCTTTGGTAAAATTCAGGTGTAACTGTTGCACACGTTGGATTATGTGGGAAGTTTACAACCACAAATTTAGCTTTTGGTATTGATTCGTCTAAAGTTTTTTGTAATCTTTCAAAAAATAAATCTTCATCAACTTTATACTCATCATCAAAACTTAATTCAAATTTATGAATACCTGCACCTGCTAACATAAAAGCATAAGAATGAATAGGATACGTAGGATCTGGTACAACAGCTGTATCTCCAACATTTACAATAGCTTGTACTAAATGCACATAACCTTCTTTAGATCCCATAGTTGCACAAGCATGTTTATCTGGGTCTAAACCTTCTACTCCATACTTTCTTTTATACCAATTACAAATAGCAAGTCTTAATTTATAAATACCTGCACTTGCACTATAACCATGATTTTTTGGTTTTTGTGCTGCTTCTGTTAATTTATCAGTGATATGTTTTGGTGCTGGACCATCTGGATTTCCCATTGAGAAATCTATAATATCTTCACCATTTCTTCTTGCTTCCATTTTTATATTGTTTACCTCTGCAAACACATAATTAGGAAGTCTTTTCATTCTTTCAAACTCTATTTCAGGAAACACTTTTTTACTCCTTAGTTATACTAATCCCTCTTCTTAAATTTGCAAGGGAATATAAATCATCTATTTTGATATAGGATGTATCTGTTGGTACATCAACTTTAAAACTTCTTTTTAAACTATTTTCTTTAACAATCTCTAAAATATTCATATTTTCATCATAAAAAGTAATATTTGGGTGCCATCTATTACCTGAGTGAGAATCAATATTCAAAGAAGTGGCATTTTCAACACTTAGCATATAAGGTCTAAATGGTTTTTTTAATGTCACTTGACTGTTAATTTTTAAATCTTCAACTTTTGCTAACTTACTATTTGTAAAATCAATTACATAAGTATAATCAGAACTACCCTCTTTTATTATGTCTAGTATCTTGCTATTTGTTTTATCAAGAGACTGTGATAATCTAAGAGGGTTGATGGCGACATCCGTCTTTAATTTTATACTCCATAGTAGTTTATTTTCTGTAAAGTTTGCTTCTTTTGTAAAGTAGTAGTAATGTCCTAGAGATTTTAAAATATCTTTTAATATAAGTAAAGATTTTTTCTCTTTACCTATTAATTTAAAGTTTATATTTATATATTCAGTTGTAGGAAGTTTTAGTTTTAATAGATTATTATCACTTAATTTTTGAGTTACTAACGTATAGTCTAATAGACCATTTTTATAATAAGTACTCTTTTGTGAAAAAATAAAGTTAATAAGGTTTTTATGAGTATTATAAGTACTTGAACCTAATAGGTTTTTAACCTTAGTATCTATATTTGCATTTAAAGTAATACCTAATGCTAAAATTAAAACTAAATTTTTAATCATATTTAATCTCTACTTTTTTAAATTATAAATTAATATTCCTGCTGCAACTGATACATTTAAAGAGTCAAAATCATGTTCCATTCCAATAGACACTTTTAAGTCAAGTTTCTTTTGAACTTTAGGTGAAATACCTTCTCCTTCACTTCCTAAGAAAAGTGCTACTTTATCTGTTTTTTCAATTTTTCCATATTTCTTTAAATCAGTTCCATCCATAGTTGCACCTATTAAAGCAAAACCGCATTGCTGAAGTTCATTTGCTAAGTCAATACTTTTTGGATAAAGTGCGAAAGGTACATCTATTAGTGAACCTGCACTCGTTCTAAATATTCCTGAGTTATTTAAAGTTCTTACATTTGAAGCTACAATACCTTCAACTCCAAGTGAGTAAGCAGTTCTAACAATAGCTCCAATATTTCCAACATCAGTTAATCCATCTAAAACTAAAATAAAGTTCATATTTTTAATATCTTTGATGTCTGTATATTCAAACTCTTTTAGTTTTAAGAAGAAGCCTTGATGGTTTCCACCTTTAGAAAGTCCTTGTGCTTTCTTATTATCAAGCTTAATAATCTTTTTACCAAGCTTTAAAAACTTAGAGAATAGTTTTTTGTCTATCTCTTTAGAAAACATTACTTCTTCAATTAAATGGGGATGTTTATCTAGTACATAAAGTACAATTTGTTTACCGTATATTATCATGACAAGATTTTATCTAAAAGTTGTTGATAATCATCTTTTGTATCAAAATAAGTTTAATTGCGATACTTAGGCTTTATTTCTCCTCATATTAATTTTCATGATGTTTCAAGAAAAATAAAATCTATTTTATCAAATAATGTAAAAGTGGTATTATCTACAACAGCAGGTGAGTTATGTACCATTTAAAATAAATTATGAAGATAGTTTTGCACTAACTTTAGTTGATGGTTTGTCAAATAGTGAGAGTTTTTTTACATAAGTTCTTGATAAATCTCTTTTGTTTTTCTTCCAGTCATTTTCGCAAGAAGTTTTGCTTTAACTTTAGGTGCAAGGTCTAAATCTTCAATATCTTTGATACTTAAAGCCTCACCTGTTTTTTGTATAGGTTCAATAACTACTACCCATTCTCCTCTTATATTTTCACTTTTAAATAGCTCATATAAGGCTAAAGTTTTATCTTTATAAGTTTTTTGGTGTAGTTTTGAAATCTCTTTTACTAAAAATATTGTTCTATTTTCATCTTTTTTTGCAAGCTCTTCTAATAACTTTAAAAGTCTATGTGGCGATTCATATAAAATTGCTAGTTTATCATCATTTAAAATAGCATCTAGTTTTGAACTTCTCTCATTTCCTTTATGGGCTAAAAACCCATGAAATGCAAAAGTAGTATTAGTAAAACCACTCATAGCATATGCTGTTAAAACTGCATTTGCCCCTGGTAATACATCATATTCTATATCATTTTGTATACAAAAATCTACAAGTGTTGCTCCTGGATCTGAAACACAAGGCATTCCTGCATCACTTACATAAACAACATTTTTAGTAAAAGTTTCATTTGATAGTGTTTTTAAGACTTGATTTTCATTGTGAGAATGAAAAGATTTATAGTCTTTGTTTGAAAAGTCTAGGTTGTTTTTTTCGCCTAGTAAATTTAAAAGTTTTTTTGTGACTCTTGTATCTTCACAAAAAATTAGTTCGGCCTCCAATAGGGTATTTAAAGCCCTCAAAGAAATATCTTCGAGGTTTCCTATTGGAGTTGGAACTAAAGTAAGCATAAATATAATTACTTGTTATATTTAGCTTTGAACTTCTCAACTCTACCAGCAGCATCAACGATTTTTTGCTCTCCAGTAAAGAATGGGTGACAAGCGTTACAAATGTCAATTTTCATTGTTTCAACATTTGATTTTGTTTCGAAAGTATTACCACAAGCACAAGTAACTGTACAAGCTTTGTAATCTGGGTGGATGTCTTTTTTCACGCCATATTCCTTATAATAATTAATGTAATATAAAAGAGCAAGTCTATTGTTGTCCTTTATAAAACTCTTGTAAGGCGGGATTATAGCGAAAAATACTTAAGAATATCTGAATTTAAGTTTTCTATTATATTTGATGTTTTATTCTCAAATTGACCTTTATTAAAAGTATTTTGTCTTTTAGCTAACTTTGCAGTATTCAAAGATATTTTCTCTTCGAGCTGCTCTTTTGTGATTTTACCATCTAGGTATTCTAGAGTTTCAATTATTCCAATTGAACTCATGCAGTTAGGCTCTCTTGTATACTTATTCTCTAAATAAATCACTTCATCTATTAGTCCATCTTTTATCATCTGTTTTGTTCTAAGACTTATTCTTCTTCTTAGTTCATCCCTATCCCATAAAATCTCAAATACTTTAAGATCTGGCGCTATTGGTTTTTTTGGATTTGCTTTGAAATATTGTGTGGGACTTAATTTTGATTCTTTATAAATAGCATAAGCTTTTTCAACTCTATATCTATCATTTCTTTCAATTCTTTGCATATACTCTTTATCAAGACTAAAAAGTAAATCATAGGCTTCATCTACAGGAATATCAAGTTTAGTCTTTGAGTCAATACCCGTTGACATACCTTCAATCAAAGTTTTAAGATAAAAGCTAGTACCACCTACAATGATAAGGTTTTTAGAGTTGTTCTTTGCATACTCTTTTGCTTTTTTATAAAGTTTAATAAACTCTATTACATCAAACTCTTCATTTGGGTATACTTCATCTATTCCAAAATGAATAATATCTCCTTTTTCAATTTTTGTAGGTTTTGCAGAGGCAATATCAATTTCTTTATATACACTAAGTGAATCAAGTGATAATATAATAGAGTCTGTTTTTTGGGCTATTTGTATAGATAAGCCTGTTTTTCCTGAGGCTGTTGAGCCAATAATTGCTATTTCTTTCATGTGAAAGATTTTACCTAAGTTTTAGTGAAAGCTTACTTTGATTTCTCTTTGCAAGCTTCTATTTGTTTTGTAAGTTTGTTTATCTCTTTTTCTTTTTCAATAAGCTGTGATAGTAAATCTGATACATCTTGTTTGCTAGAGTTTAATACATCGTTTTGAGATTTTGTACTACAAGCACTAAAGAAAATAGTGATGCTTAGAGTTAAAATAGTTAATAGTAGTTTTTTCATTTTTCCTTCTTTAAAAAAAGATAAAAGCTAGTGGTTTTTATCTTTTAATTCTATTATAATCCTAGAGATTTTAACGTTTTTAAAGTTAAAGCTCCCTCACTTAACTTATTATCTCTTTGATATGCTTGTACAGTAGCTTTTGTATTTAGTGGAACTAAAGAGTTCGCAATTGCATTTTTATCTTTTGGTTCATTATTCATTGCATTGATTGAATCTAATGCTTTTTTGTTTTGGCTTTCAAGTTCTGAGATTTTACTATCTTTTGATGTACATTCTATAAATAATAGTAAAGCCGAAGTCGCAACAATTACTGAATTTCTTAAATAATTAGTCATCTTTATGCCTTTAAAAAATAATTTAAAAATTTTTAACATCAACACTTATTGGGTTAATAACAGCTTTAGCCTAAATGCTGGGATTGTATCATGGTTAAAGATTTAAATGTACAGTTTGAAAATGACTCTACTATTTATAGTGACTCATCTGAAAGTAAAGAAATTCAAGAGTTTGCACAATTCTTAAAAAAGACTAATTTATATGCAGTTATTGAAGGACATACAAGTGCAAGTGCACCTGCTGGGTATAATTATGACTTATCTACAAATAGAGCCAAAAAAGTTAGAAACTCACTTGTAAATTTAGAAGTAAATGCTAAGCAAGTTAGATATATGGGGTTTGGTGTAAGCTCTTCTTTATATAACAATTCAACAGAAGAAGGTGCTATAAAGAATAGAAGAGTAATTGCAGAAGTATTGAATAGTGCTGAAGAATTAGCATCTTATATTGAATCTGAAAAAGCAAGAATTTCTAGTATTAAATATAAAGAACAATAAAAAATAAAGACTAAGTTTTTTAGTCTTTATTTAAAAAACACATTAAACTTACATTTTTAATTATTTTGATAGAATTCCTTTTATGGAAAAACTCATAAAAAAAATTAACGATTTCAATGAACTAGTGATGTTTAAACACTCTATCTTTTCTCTTCCATTTATATTTATAGCGATGGTTGTAGCTGCAAAAGGATGGTTTGGTTTTAAACTACTTATTTTAGGTGTTTTAGCTGCATTAACTGCTAGAAACTTTGCAATGGGCTTTAATAGATATATGGATAGAGACATCGATGCTCTAAATCCAAGAACAGAAAATCGACCAAATGTTGATGGTAGAATCTCTGTTAAATCTATGCTTATTTTTAATATTGCAAATGCTTTAGGTTTTATAGCTGTTGCTTATTTTGTAAATGATTTAGCTTTTTATTTATCAGTACCAATTTTGATAATAATTGGTTCTTACTCTTACTTTAAAAGGTTTTCTTATTTAGCACATGTTATTTTAGGTATTTCTTTAGCATTAGCTCCAATAGCAGGAGTAGTTGCTGTAAGTGAATCAATACCTTTTTGGACTGTACTTTTAAGTATAGGTGTTATGTTTTGGGTAGCAGGATTTGATTTACTTTACTCACTTCAAGATATGGAAGTGGACAAAAAACTAAAGCTACACTCAATACCATCAAAATTTGGTGCACAAAAAACTATGTATATTTCTAGAGTATTTCATACTTTAACAGTTATTTTTTGGTTGTTATTTGTGATTACGTCAAATAGTGGTATTTTTGCTTATGTAGCTGTACTTGCTAGTGCTATTATGCTTTCTTATGAACACTATTTAGTAAATAAGGATTTTACAAAAATAGATAGGGCATTTTTTACTGTAAATGGATATTTAGGAATTGTATTCTTTGTGCTAATTAGTATAGATAATTTAGCATAAGTTATATTTAGTGTTATATCTTATGGACATTTATGTCTTTTTTCTGTATAATTCGGAAAAATCTTGTAAGGAATAAATATTTATGAGTGAAAAACTAAAAGAAATTACTTATCTTACGGTAAAAGATTTAAAAAATAACGAAATAGTTTTACCTGGAGACTACTCAAAAAAGTTTGCCGAGTTTGCAAAAGAATTAAAAGTAGATATAGAAAATAAACAAGCTATTTTAGATGAATTACATTATGATAATAGTAGAGTTGAGAAAATAGTAAAATCTACACATGAAAACTTAGATAGTATTAAAAACTCTACAGCACAAGCAAAAGTTGCAATAGTAAATAAAGATGAAAAAGCTCTTGATTCTATTACTAATGAATTAAATGAAATGCAAAAACAAATACAGTTTTTACAAAAAGAGCTTTTCTCTGATAGTTTAACTTCTGCATATAATAGAAAATGGTTTATGGACTCTTTTTTAGAAAATGAAAGTTTTATGCAAGAGGGAAAGCTTTGCTTTATTGATTTAAATAAGTTTAAAAGTATAAATGACACATATGGACATCTTCTAGGTGACCAAGTTCTAAAATATTTAGTAAAATTCTTATCAAAAGAGCTTGATTATGAGGGAACTGATGTCGTAAGATATGCAGGTGATGAGTTTATGGTACTTTTCACAGGTGAAATTTTAAATACTTTAGATGTAGAAAAAACTATGCTAGAAATACAAACAAAACTTTCAAAACAAAAACTGAAATCTGCAAAAGTAGAAAGCTTACAATTTTCATTCTCTTTTGGAATAGTGGACTTTAAACAAGGTGACAAGATAGAAAATATCTTAGAACAAGCAGATGAACTAATGTACGAAAATAAGATGAAAAATAGGTAACTTAAATTTTTTAAGTTTACCTATGCTAATATTCCAATCTTAAAAACGCATGCGTCTGTGGCTCAACTGGATAGAGCGCCCGGTTTCGGCCCGGGGGGTTGTGGGTTCGAATCCTACCAGGCGTGCCATTTTATAATCTAACCTCATCTAATACATAACACTAAAAGCCCTTTAAATAGCTACTTATAAACAATAGTTAATCTAACTTAAGCTAATATAATTCAATAAAATATAATTAAAATTGTGGGGTATGTTGTGGGGTAGTAATTTTATCCCTAATTTTAAACAAATTTACCCCACAATATTTAACCAAAAGGCTTATATTATGGCTTCAAAAAATTTACTAAAAGATATACAAATAAAGAAGGCAATACCAAAAGAAAAAAACTATTCTTTAAATGATGGTGGAGGGCTTAGATTAAAAGTTAAAACTAATGGTTCTAAGATATGGGAGTTTCGTTATACATTTAATGGAAAAAGAAGAGAAACAACTTTTAAAAGCTATCCAATAACTACTTTAAAAAATGCAAGAATAAAAAGAGATAATTATTTAGACCTGTTGGCAAAAGGAATAGACCCTATTTCAAAGAACAAAGAGGAAAAACAAGAGCAGATAATAGATAAAAAAGGAATGTTTTTAAATGTTGCTGACGAGTGGCTAAATAGAGAAAAAGAGAGATTAAGAGAAAGCACTTATAAAGGCAAACTAAAAGTATTTGAAAATGATGTTTATCCATTACTTAAAAATAAGCACATGAAAGATATTGAAATTAAAGACCTCATTAATGTCATAGAGTTAAAGCAGTTAGTAGCCCGTGAAGTTGCTTCAAAGATATTTAACTACTTAGATAACCTTTTTAGATATGCAGTACTAAAAGGATATTGTAATAGAAATTTATTAGCAGATATTAGAAAAAGCGATATTATAAAACCTAAAAGAGTTAGACACTACCCTAAGATTACAGATGAAAAGATATTAAAAGAGCTTAGAGATACTATCTATTCATATAAAGGTAATTTAATGACTAGAAATGCTTTAAAATTGGTTTTACATATACCTTTAAGGGCTGAAAACTTATGTACTATCAAATGGGAGTATTTAGACTTTGAAGAAAAAAGCCTTACTATACCAAGAAATGAAATGAAAGTTAAAAACGATAACTTAGATGATTTTAAAATGTATCTAACTGATGAGGTTATAAATATCTTTAATGAAGTAAAGCCATTTACTGAACATCAACAATATGTATTTTTAGGTAGAGATAATAGAAGTCCTATAAACAAAGAAAGTCCAAATAAAGCTTTAAAAATAATGGGCTTTAATGATGAAGAACAAGGAAGAAAAATAAGACTTCACGGGTTTAGAGGTACATTTAGAAGTATGATAGATACTTTAGATATTGATAATAAATTTAGCTTTGAACTAAAAGAGAGAGTTTTAGACCACCACGAAACAAACGACACGGTAAGAGCTTATAATCATAAGGCTAATTATTTTGAACAGTTTAAAGCACTTATGAGTTTTTGGAGTGATTATATTTTGAGTTTAAAAGATAACAAAAATGAATGATGATTTTAAAGAAATTTCTATTGAAGAAATATTTAAGGAAATAAAAATAAATCATAAAAAAGAAAGAAAAAGTAAAGAAACTAGAGAACGAGAAAAAGCAATAAAAAAATTGAAAAAGAAAACTATAAATCATTGATGATAGATAGATTTCATACTTTAGATGGATTGAAAAACGAGATTTATACATTGATTTATAATTACGATATTTTAAATTTTCAATCAAACCTAAAAACAATTAATGAAATTCATGAAAATGAAGATTTTGAAACTCTCGAAAAAATAATGAAAGCTAGTAAGGAGCTATTTAGACTACATGAAAATAAATTAAAAAAATCAAATCATAATTATGAAAATAAAGATTATAAAACTTTTAGTAACATAGTTTATCAAGCTTTTGAACCTATCAAGCTTTATCAATATAAGAAATCAATTATAAATTTTTTAGAAGTAAAGGAAACAGATATACAAAATACTTTAAATGAAATAAAAACATTAGATGAATGTGAAAGAGTATATCAAGCTTTGATTAGTTCAGAACATATTACATCATTACCAAAAGGTTATTCTATTGCAAAAAAAGATAAAGTAAAAGCAAGAAAAAGAAAAATGAAAAAGAAGAATAGAAACTTTATTCCTTCTTCATATGAACAAGCATTAAGACGAAATCGACGTTTCTTAGAAGATGATTTAAGGGAATTAGGAGTTATACAAAAAAGAGCACAAAAAATATCTTCATTACTCGAATACTTATAATTAAGCTAATTTTAAGTCAAATCAAAACTTTAAAAAAGAAAAATCAATCCTTATAATAGCCACATAGATTAAGATGAACTCTAAAACTATACTTTAGAGTTTAGAAAAAATAGAAAGCTACTATTCTTAAATATAAAAACAATAATCGCGATTATTACCATTAATTACAAAGGTAATATTATGAGTAAAGAGCAATATAACACTTTACAAACAAAAAAGTATATGAGAGCTAAAGAGTTAGCTAAACATTTAGGAGTTGGACTAAGTACAATTTGGCTATGGAATAAGCAAGGAAAAATCACATCAAAAAAATTAAGTGAAAGAGTAACTGTTTTTGAAGTTGCAGAAATTGAAAAAGCTTTATTTGGTGTTGCATTATGAAAAAATCATTACTATAAAAGGACAACTATTAAATATTTAGTAGAAACAAAAGAATATTTCTTTAATCTTTAAAAAAACACCCCTTATAATATGTATCAAGGTAATCTAATCATTTACTTTGATAAATACAACAACAATAGCATACAGCCCCAAAAGTTTGGGGCGTGTGTTGATTTTAAAATAAAGGATTAAGAATAGCACTTCTTAATATAAGAGTAATTATACAATGAATGTACTTCAAGAACTAGAAAACTTTATCAATGAATTTAATTTGAATAATAATGAAGATTTTGCAATTGATACTATTAGAATAAATTTTAGTAAGCAACATAAAAAAGATAATTTAGAATTATTAGGAAACTGGAAGAAGATTAATAAAAATGATAAAAAAATACTTTCTAAACTCAAAAGAAGATTAGTAGAAGATGAGGTTACAAGTGCTTATCAATTAGAAAATTATAATATCTACTATTACAACAGCAATAAAGATAAGCCAAAATACAGACTTGCAACTATGGTAATATTTGGAATGAAGCAATATCACAAAGAGCCACCACCTCAATACATAGTAAGTAAAATATTATCAATCCTAAAAGATGTTAGTAGTATAGATATTTGTAAGGACTTTTTTTATAAACCTAATTTGGAGAAGTTGAAGCAAAGATTTAATTTAAAGAGATACTTTAATAAAAAATTAAAAACCTACACAGATACTTATTACATAAATGAAACTTTTATCACTATGTTGGAGAAAATAACTATCTATAATAAGCAAAAGAAAAACCATTTAGATTTTACTTGCTGGAGATTTGAAGCTTTGATAACAATACCGAATAGTAAGTTTTTGGCATTGCCACTTAATGAGTTCAAACAAGTATCAGACCTATTAGGAGAAACACTTCATGCCTAAAGAACAATTTGAACAAGAAATAAAAAATTTACAAAAAAAAATGTAAAAGCAAATTTGATAGTGAAAAGTTAGAAAAGGAAATAAATAAAAGTATTGATTCTTTAGAAAAAACTATAAAAAAGAGTAATGATTAATTCTTTATTTTTTTAAAGATGTGTTGTCAAAACTTTTTTGTGTGATAATTACTCAAAAAAACTTAATTCATATATAAAAATAATATTTATTAAATAAATTATATGTTTTAAAGTTATAATATTATTATAAATCATTTTAAAGGGAGAGTTTATGAAGAAATTATTATATCTTCAATTTATTATTACACCTATGTTTTTTATTGGATGTATGCAACCTAACTTAACACCCAAACAAAGTATGGTAAGAACAATTTCTGACACAACTAATTGTCAGTTTATAGACACTGTTTATTTTGAATCAAGTACATTTACAATGTCTCAATATGCTAAGATAAATACTACTAAAAAAGGTGGAAATGCATATAAAATACTTAGCACAAATACACAAGTTATAGGTGGTACTACTGTTATGATGACAAATATTGAAGTTTACAAGTGTAAATTTTAAATATAAATTTTTTGATTTTCAAATTGACTAGTTTGGAACTCCATTTGATAATTAATTAAATAATTAGGTAAGGCTTTTATGGATATTCTTATCATATCTTTTATCGGAACTATTGGTTTATTTTTTATAATCAAGAAAATACAACTATCGCTTGAAACAATAAGTAATAATCAAAAGAATAAAAAAATAGATAGTTTTATTTCAAAAGAAAACAAAAAAGAACAACAAAAACAGCATTTAAACTTTACACAAAAAGAAATGTTAAGAACCTATAAACTTAAATACTCAGATAATATTATAAATGAACAAAAGAAAGAGCATAAAATTCATAAGAAAATAAAACCTGCAGATAAACAAGTAAAAAAAAGTATTGTTGGAAATCATAAAGTTTTAACAGGTAAAAAAGTAATTAATTCATCATTTGTTATTATTGATATTGAAACGACAGGTTTACATTCTATAAGAGACGAGATAATTGAAATAGGAGCAATAAAAGTTGAAAATATAAATTCAATTGAGCATAAAACTTTTCAATCATTTATCAAAATAAAAAAAGATATTCCATATAAGATTACAGAGCTTACAGGAATTACAAATTCAATGGTAGCAAATGCAGATAAAGTTGATGATGTCCTAAAAGCTTTTAATGAATTTATTGAAGATTATCCTCTAATAGGTCATAACATAGATTTTGATATTAAATTTTTAAACAGCAAAATGAAAAAGTCAAATATTAAATTTGAAAATAAAAAGTTAATTGATACTTTACCTTTATCAAGAAAAGCATTTAAAAATCTTGAAAATCATAAACTTACTACATTAATTGATTTTTTAGGAATTAAAGTAAATGATAATCATAGAGCTTTAGAAGATGCAAAAGCAACTTTATTTGTTTATTCAACATCAATTAGAATTTTATATGATAAGTGATTTAATTACAAATTTAAAACAATAGTTTGCTAATCTAAAAGAGGATAATTTTTAACTTGTATTTTAATTATAGAAAATCGGTGCATTAATAACTCACTAAAGACTTAGTCTAGTTAGACAAAAAAACACAAAGTAAAGTTGAATATTTAGAGGGGGATAATTAAAAAGATAGAGATTATCAACTTAAAAAATCGTCGCTTTAATAACTCATAAATAGCTTCCAATACCTGTAAAATAACCTGTAAACTCAATACTATAAAAGCATAGTATTATATTGTCGTTTACAGGTGTATTATATGAAAAAATCATATTATAAATTGAGATGTACAAAATAACTACTTCAAAAAATAAATACTCAATAATGAGTAATAAACTAAAGTATTCCTTATAGGGAAATGTAATTTAATCACTCATAATTGAAGCAGAAAGCAAAAAAAAGATTTATTCATAGTTTCTATTGATTTAATTATATTTTGAAGATATGAAAGAGTATAGTAATTATAAAAGGGATTATATTTCTAATGTAATTCTATGACCTCATCTTTATTTGTAGCAATTATAAAAGAGATTATATTTCAAAAATTAATGAAATAAAAAGCTAACAATTAACTATTTTGATACTTCATCTTATTTGTAATATAAAAGAAACTAACAAAAAATTATATTGACATGATGAAAAAATAGTTTATGAAACATTAAGTAAATTTGATAAAAACTATTGATAGAATATAAATCTACTTAGAAAAATTAATATTTTTATTGTATGAAAGTTAGTTTTGTGGGGTAAAATGTGGGGTATTAAATATTTATATTTAAGTAAGCTCCTATTATATAGTGGCTAAAGACTATAATTCTATTCCTACCAGGCGTGCCATAAAGCCAGATATAAAAACTTTTTGAGTTTTTGTATCTGGCTTTTTTTATACTTACCTTTTTAAATACTTCTCAAGTACTTCTTTTAATTTATGAAAGTTTATAGGTTTTGTTAGATGTTCATTCATACCTGCATTTAAAAACTTTTCTTTATCTCCTTTTATTGCATTTGCAGTAAGGGCAACTATTGGGATATTTTTATCAAGTTTTCTTATTTTCTCACAAGCTTCAACACCTCCACAAAGAGGCATATTTATATCCATAAGAATTAGGTTATAACTATTTTTATTGAAAAGCTCAATTGCTTCTAATCCATTATTTGCGAAGTCCATATCTAATTTAAGTTCTAAAAATATTGCTTTCATAAGTTCTTGGTTTATCTCATTATCTTCTGCTATTAAAACTTTTTTATTTTTTGTATTTATGTGATATTTTTTATCTTCTTTATTTTCTTTTTTCTTTTCACAAATTTTTAGTTTTAATTTAAAACTAAAGGTACTACCTTTGTTTTCTTTACTTTCAAGATGTATTGTAGAGTTCATATGCTCTAGTATTTTAGTAATAATTGCTAATCCTAAACCAGTTCCTCCATACTCTTTAGAAACACTTTGGTCTGCTTGAGAAAAGGGTTTGAAGATATCTTTTTGCTTTTCTTTTGGTATACCAATACCATTGTCTTTTATAGATATATTTATTTTTGCATAGTCATCATCTTTTTTTATTAGACTTACATTGAAATATACATTTGATTCTTCTTTTGAGAATTTTATAGCATTTGTTAGTAGATTTGAAACTACTTGTTGTAGTCTTGTATTATCAAAGATTAAATAGTCTGGAATATTTTTGTCATACTCAAAATTAATAGTTATATTTTTTTGAGAGGCTTGTCCTTTAAACAAAGTTTGCATTTCGTTACATAGCTCAAAAAGATTATTTGATTGAGGGTAAAATTCAAGTTTTCCACTCTCTATTTTTGAGAAATCTAAAATTTCATTTATTATATGAAGTAAAGAGTTCGCACTTTTTGAGATAATATTTGCTTGTTTTTTTTGTTCTTCTTGTAAATTTGAGTCTTTTAAAATATTTGAAAAACCAATGATTGCATTTAATGGTGTTCTAATTTCATGGGACATATTTGCTAAGAATGTATCTTTAGTTTTATTTGCTTTTACTAATTCATTATTTCTTTTTTGAAGGTCACTTTTCATTTTATTTAAAGACTTACTTAGTATTCCAATTTCATCTTTGTTGTCTTGATATGGTATCGATACAGCTTTTTCTTCTCCTATATCTTTTGCTACACTTGATAAGTTTGTAAGCATTTTAGTAAGCCTAGAACCAATTAGATAAGATAATATCGTTGAGATTAAAATCTCTAGTAAGACTATTATTATAGTCTTTTCTTTGTTTTCTTCTATAAAGTTTGTATTTGCAGTATTATCGAAAACTAGATAAATAGCTCCTAGGTATTGTTCATCTTCATGCAGTTTTATATACCTAGTCTCAAAACTATTTTCTTTGTAGTTAATAGTTCTATTTGTTTTCTTTTTTAAAAATTCATCTATTGTTTCGTACTCAAAGTCATATTTATTTGATATCAATTTGTCGTGTGCATCAAGAACAACGATAGAGTTAATATAGTCTATTTCATAGGTTTTTTGTACTAGATTATCAAGAGTAGCTAAATCATAAATTGCAATAGGTACACTAAGTAGTTCTTTTAAAAATTTCTCATTTGAAGATATTTTTTCTTCAGTTAGAGTTTTAGAAGAGCTACTTATTGCTACAAAATTTACTGAAACTATTAAAATAATAAAAAATATTTCTAGTAAAACAAAAGAAAGAATAAATCTATATTTAAATGACATCTATTATTTTACACCGATATTTTCAATTACTTTAAACTCATCACTATTTGTAACTTTGAACTTTTTGATACTAAGAGTTTTTTTAATATCTTCTGGCATATTTATAAAGGCATCTTGAAGTTTTTTTACTATTTGTTCATCTACTCTTGGATGTGCTGCTATTGGGTGACTTGGATAAGCATTTGTTTTATAAACTATATGTAAATTCTGTTTATCTTGTTTTGCTTGAAAGTTATTATAAGTTCTTATAATCCCTCCACCTATATATCCAATATCTCTTGAAATACCTTTGTAAACTGAATCATGAGAGTTTACATATAAAACCTTCCCTTCTTTATCTATGTTAAAGCCAAACTTCTCTTTTAGCTCATATTTTGTAAGAAGTGTTGCAGCAAAGGCATTTGGAGCAGGAAATAAAAAAGTTTTACCTTTTAGATTTTCTTTTGTAAAGTCAATCTCTTTATCTTTTGCAAGTAGTATACCTACGATATTTTTATTTGCTCTTGTAAAGGCTTCATAGTTTTGCTTTTTTTTAGCAACTGTAAAATGATAAGGGTTCATATATGAAATATCATATTTCCCAGCATACAGCTCTTTTTCAAATTGAGGAATTGATCTTTCAGTTTTAAAAATAACTTTTATACCTGTAGTTTCTTCAAGATATTTTGTAACTTTAACCCATTTATTAAAAAGCTTTAAAGGGCTTTGCTGTGGAACTACACCTAGTGTTAGTTGTTGAGCTATTGCAAAAGATGCACAGGCAGTTAGTAAAAGTAATTTTTTCATTGGAGACCTTTTTTATTTATTATATTATAAAAATGTATTATAAGTGTATCAAAAAAAAGATTTATAAACTTATTTAACCCCAAAGTTGAAGAGAAGGAATATTTGAAACAGCTTTTATAATATCTGTTTTAGAAACAATACCTACTAATACATCCTTTTCATTTACAACAGGAATTGCATCAAGTTTAAAATCAATCATTACTTTTGCTACTCTTCTTATATCTGAAATCGGATCAGTTGTGATTAGTTCATTTGTTTGAATATCTTCAATCCTTTTTTGAATAATAAGCCTTGAGTTATCAATATCATTCATTATTTGGTTCAGAATTATCTTTTTATTAATTAATCCATAAATTTTTTTATCATCACGAACTACAGGAATTTGACTAACTTTTTTATCTTTTAAAATTTCATAGGCTTCTTTTAAAGTTGCTGTACTTTCTACAAAAGTACAGTTTTCAGTCATAATATCACCTACATGATAAATAGGCTCACTAGTATCAATATTTGCCATTTTTTTGTAGCTATTTAAAGCATGGGTATTAGCACCTTGATTTGTGTTCTTTTTATTTTTTGAGTCCATATACTCTTGAAATAAAGTATCATCATCAGGTTTTAGTCTAGCCTCTGCTGGAGCATCTGTATTTTTAAGCTCATATAGATTGTCAACTGTACTTCTAAAGCCTACACTTCCACTATTATAAATTGCAAACATGACTTATCCTTTTATTTACTCTATAATAGTATATATTATTTAATAAAAAGTTAATATTTAATCTACTTCATCTTGAGATTTACCAATATAGTAACCTTGTGAATAATCAATACCCATTGATTTTACATATTCAAAAAGCTCTAAATCTTCCACATATTCAGCTATTAGTTTTATTTGTAAAGTGTCACAGATAAATTTAATACTTCCTACAAGTACATGAACTTTAGGGTCTTTATGTACAGTTTTGATTAGTGAACCATCAAGTTTCACATAGTCTATATATTCGCTAAGTTTTACTATATATTCATAATTTGAGTAGCCACTTCCAAAATCATCAATGGCTACTTTACAGCCATAAGATTTTATATCTTTTAAAAACCCTTTAAACTCTTCTATATCCTCAATAGCTTCAGACTCAACTATTTCAATCACTAATTTGTCTTTTACTTTATAGTTTTTTATTTGCTTAAAAAGATGTGATTTTATTTCTTTATCATTTATATCTTCAAGTGTAAGATTTATTGAGAATTCATAATCTTTATTTTCAAAATATTTAAAAGATTTATCTATTATTATTTTAGTTAGAGCTTTATATTTCTTAATATCTTTTGCAATGTCTATAAAGTCTCCTGGGTAGATAAGCCCACCATCTTTTTTGATTCTAACAAGAGTTTCATATTTGTCAATTTTATTTGTAAAGTTGTTGTATATAGCTTGAAATTGTATAACTACATCATCATTTTTTATAGCATCTCTTATTGTTTTTACTGTGCTTAGATTTTTTTTGCTAAGTGTTATATCATGTGCCAACTCTTCTTCATAGATACAAACATCAAGTTTTTTCTCATTACAAACTTCAAGAGCAATACTTGCTTCTTGTAATTTTTCTAGCCTTCTGTTCGTCTTTTTATTTGAACTTGTTCCAATAGAAATTAGTAATTCAAAGTCTTGATAATTGTTTTCTATTTGGTTTTGTAATTTTTTTAGTTTTCTTTTTAAGCTATTTATGTCAATTGTTTTATACATTAAAGCAAAATGGTTCTTTGAAATTTTATATAATTTAAAAGTGTTTGTTTTTTTAGCATAGTTTTTTAAGAAAATAGAACATTTCATTATTATTTTATCTGCTATTTTATACCCATAAATATTTTGTATTTTTTGATAGTTATCAATACTTATTAAAACTAAAATAGAATCATTATAGTATGAACTTTTAAGATCATTCATAAGATGTTCTCTATTTGGAAGTTTAGTAGTAGGATCAGTAACATTTTGTAGGTTTATTTGATTTCTTAGACTCTCTGGTTTTTTTGAAAAGTACATAGTAATAGGCAAAAATAACAATGCTAAGAATACAATAAATACATATATTAAAAGTTCATTGTTTTTCTGTTTTTCTATAAGTTCATTAAATTTTGTTCTAAATATAATTTTTATATTTTGTTTTTCATTTGACAACTCAATTGTTTTACTAAAAATATTTTTATTTATAAAAGAAGAATTTTCAAGAATTTTTGAAGCAGCATCTTTCCCCAACTCATTAGTTAAATCAAAGCTATCAAAACTTGCACTTCTTATCCCTCTTTTTTTGTCATAGTGCAATAAAAACCTTCCCTTATCATCTATTAACATCACATTATAAAAAGATGAGTTTTTTAAAAGCTCAAAAAAGTTTTTTAGGTCGATATTTAAAACTAAAAAGCCTTTTCTAGCATTTGTTTTTGTGAATACAGAAGTTGCAACTCTAACTGTGATAGTTTTGGTTTTATCTACTTTTCCATATTCTACATTTAGATTAATAATTGATAGACCTAGCTTGTCTTTTTCTAGTTTTATAAAATCTTTGAAATAAGCACTTGAAGCTTTATTTTGTAGTTTTTCTTCTGAAATTATTAAAATATCATTTGAATTTTTTGAAAGGTTTTTCTCTACTCTAATTTTTTCTAAACCCGTTTCACTAATATATCTTATTTGGAATACATTTGGTAAAAACTTTATATATGATGAAAAAAGATCATGAACATAATCTTTATTTTGTTTATTTTCTAAGTACTCTTTAAATAGTTTGTTTTCTGACAGTGAGCTTAAAGAGTCTTTATATATTTTTAAAAATGTTTGTATTTTAGAGTTCTTTTCTTCATACTCTTCATAAAATTTATTTGAAGATACTTCATTTATATTTGTAATTTTATTATTGTCTATAATAAAAAAAAGTATAAAAAAAGACAATATAACTACTGAAAAATATATAAAAATAAAAGAGAATTTATAACTTATTTTATTCATTTTTATACCTTAATCTTTATTTTATAATATTATATAGTTAAAAAGTATCAAAATAGTATGAGAAAGCACAAATGTTATTATAAATGTTACAAAAATAGCTAAGTCTCTTTAAATACTTTATTTCTACCTGCAGCTTTGGCATTGTAAAGAGCTATGTCACATCTTTTTAGAGCTTGGTTTAAAGTATCATTGTCTTTTATTTGAGTTACACCAAAACTTGAAGTTATTTTACCAGCAGTTACATGGCATATATTTGAAACAATTTCTCTTAATTTATCACATAAAATGAAAGCTTCATCAACTTTTGTTTTTGGCATAAGAAGTACAAACTCTTCTCCTCCCCATCTAGCAAAAGTATCGGCCTTTCTTATGTTTGAGTTAATAGTTTGAGCTAAAATTTTTAGTACTTCATCTCCTATTAGATGCCCATGTGTGTCATTAAACTTTTTGAAGTGGTCAATATCTAAAATACAAATAGAAAAACTCTCTTTATATCTAACAAACTGTTTGTATTCATATTTAAATAGTTCTTCAAATTTATTTCTATTATAGACACCTGTTAAAGAGTCCACATAAGCTTTGTATGTTGTTTCAATACTTCTTTCTTGCATGATACTTATATTTGAGAGTGTTATTATGTAAAAATCATTGTTTTCATCTATTTTATCAATAGTTATATGAAAAGCTTTGGGATTAAACTCTTTTGAAAGTAAAAGCACAACTTTTTGTGATGCTTTTGAGTTTTTGTATTTAGATAAAATTTCACCACTTGAACCATATAAATAGTCATCATGGGGTATAAAAATATCACTTATATTTTCATATCTTTCAAAAAGTTCATCTTTATTTGATATATTAAAAAAATCTAAAAAAGATTGTGATGTAAATGTTATGTTTTTAAAATCTGTAAGAAAAACTAAGGCAGATTGTTTTTTTAAAATATTCTCTAATATATTTCTTTTTTGGATATTTTTGTTTCTTAAAGATAATTTATTTTTAAAATACTCTAGCTTTTTGATTAAAGCCTTTTTGTCATCTTTTTTTATTATTGAGTCTACATCATATTCAAATGCTTTATACATCAAGCTTTCATTTATTTCTTTTGTTAAAAGTATAATACATTTGTATGGGTCATTTTGTTTGATTTTATGTATTAGTGAAAATAAGTCTGACTTTAAACTATCTTTGTCTATAAGAATTATATGAGAATTAAAATCGAAAGTTTCATCATTTATAAATATCATATTTGAGATAGAAGTTTTTAAAAATTTATTAAGTTCATTTTTATAAGTATATTCATATCCAATAAATAATATTTTAAAGTTCTCAATATTTTCTTCAATAATCATTCTTAAGTCTTTTAATGAATTTTATTAATTGTATCATAAAAATAATAATTAATAACTAAGTATAACGTAATTGTCTTCATAAATAGTACTTTAAACAAAATTTAAGATTTGTCAAATAATCTAATAATTATGGATAATTTACGTAATATAAAATCTTAGAGTGGCATTGAAACAATAAATAACTTTTTAGTGGTCTAAAAAATATGACTTTTGGAAACTTTAAGTGTTATTTTAAAAAAAAATATAGTATAATTGAATTATAACATAAATATGTAAGGGAAATACATGGCTTACTTTGTCGCATCAATAATCGCTGTAACATCTGCTATGATTATTATTCTTACTAGATATGAAGCTGATGACTCTACTATAAAAGCAGAACTTGAAGAGATGAAAGTGATGTTTGAGTTAGTAGATGGTTATGTGAATACATATATTCAAGCAGGCGAAAGTCTATCAACTTTGAACTTTGAAGTTTTAAATGATGATGGTTTTTTACTAGAGGGAAGTGAGATAATTCCTGATGACTCAGGAGGAATGGCTACAGTTGTAACTCATCCAAATAAAGATGACGTAGAATGGCAAATAATTCCTACCTCTGATGATAAAAATAATTCATATTCACTTATGGTAAACATGAGTAAAAATAGTGCTTTGATGAGTAAAGCTAGATTCTCAGAAAGCTTTGTAGGGAGAGAATTCTGTGAAAAAGCTTTGTTTGGGGAAGTTAATTATGTTTTAAATGCTTATGATACAACAAATGCTGTATTTACAGGTTCAGGTTCAAAAAGTGATGGATTTTTGGTGTGTAAAGTACATAAATAGTTTTAAGTAACGGGTGGTAGGTAGGTAGTATGTCAAATTTAATTAATAAACAGAAAGGATTGAAATGCCACAACTGATAGCAATGGTAATAGTAGTAGTTGGAGCTATGATTTATATGTTCCAAACATTTGGAGGAACTGGTGACAAGATTGAAGGAATGGCCCAAAAAACAAGTGCCATATCTGAAATAAGAATGATTAAAGATGGTGTTCAAAGAGCAGCAGCGACAAGACAAATTGGGGTACCAGGTGGTGCTGATGTAACAGCTGGTACTGCAGCAGCTACATTAGAAGGTATTATTGAATTAGGAGACTACTTTCCAGAGCAAGTTAATGAGCAACTAGATCCTTTAAATGTAGTACAAGCAGATACAAATAATACGTATCAAGCAATATCTTTTGGAGCTGATAATTCTATGGAAATTACATTAGTTAATAATATTGCAGGAGCTTCTCCAGGATTGTTTGTTGATTTATCTCAAGGTACGCTAGCTGCAAATGCAGGATTTTTGGAAACTCAAATAGCATTTGATTTAAGAGGTATTGCAACTTTTGATAGACAAGCAACAAGTGCAACAGCTGGAGCTTTAGATGCGGCAGCTTTAGGAATTGCATCAAGAATACCTACAGAAAATGGTGATGGTGGGAATGATACTGATGGGATGTTTATAATTTATTTTAATGATCTTTTAGCTAATGAAGTTGTAAGACCATAATCTGTTTTACAGAAAGAAAAAAACATGCTAAGAAATATATGGCTAAGTTCGGCTATTGCAGTAGTAGCCATATTTTCTGCATCTGTTGCTTATAGATCTTATAGTGACTTGCAAGATGTAAAACATATGCAAGAAAGCTATGAGATTATAAGAGATATAAAAACACTCTTAGCTTACAAGTACTCCATAGACCCACAAAATATTTCAAGGGATGAAATTATAGCTTTATTACCTCAAAATGGTAACTGGGAATGGTTACTTTTACTTGATAGAACTTCAAGTGCTGATTTACAAAATGATGCTTTACTTCAAGAAGATGGTACTTTACAAATAAGTGAAGAAGATAAACTAAAACTTTTTGCTCTAAGAGCTAAACTTAAAGAGTCTGGCAATGACAATAGTGTTAGTGAAGTTGAAATTTCAGGTAAGAAAAATCTTATATTAGATGTAGGAATAGAAGAAAAAAACTTATCATACAAAGATGAAGCTATACAAAAAGCTTTGCAAAAAGTTATACATGCTTCTTTATATAATATAGAAACTATTACTAAAACAGCTTATGATACATTAGTTGAAGATAATATTCCATATAATCTTATGTATCAAGACTTTTCAAAAGATGGTGAGACTCTACCTTTAGATACTGATGTTTTAAAGCAAAGACAAGAAGAGTATTTTAAACAAAGAGTTTTAGAAGTACTTTTAAAATCACAAAGTCCAAGAGATGTAAAATTATACAACAAATTAAAGAGTTTTTTATGATGAAATATATACTAGTTTTATTTTTTATAACAAACTTTTTACAAGCAAATAGTGATTTTTTTGAACAAAGAAAAATTTTAGTTGATAAAGTAAAAAAGATTATCCAACAAGAAGAAGCTATTGCAAGAGCCTATGAAAGATATATTATAAATGAGTTATCATATCCTACAAATATATCACAGCTTAAAACAAATGAATACTTAGGTACAACTTTCAAAAGCAGTTTTAATTCAGGAGATGAACTTTTTTTTAAAGATTTTGTTTTAGATTCTACAGGAAAACTAAATTTCAACGATAGATTGATTACAACAAATTCTAGTATTGATAGTTCAATCATTGCTTTATATAAAAGTGCAAACTATAGAGAAAATACTTTTATTTATGATGGTAAGGTTATTATACGTTTAAATGATAGTTTTGCAAAAACTCTGCATACTTTAATGCAAATGCAAAACAAAGCTATAAATATTTGTAGTGATACAACTGTGAAATATTGTATTAAAGATAATCATATTTATATTTTTAACACAACAGATAAATTAGAAACGGGTGGTGATATAAAACTAGATAACTTACTGATGTTCTTTTATATGGAGAACTTTAAAACAGGTCCTATTATAATAACTGATGATAGAACATTACATGACTCAGAAGAGTTTTTGAATCTTGTTCCTGGAACAAAACTTATTGATTTTAAAAATGAAAAATATTTAAAAACTTATAATGATATCAGGAGATTACAATGATTAAAGCTATTTTTATATTTGTTTTTACATTGACAACTCTATGTGCTAATCCAACTATTTTAAAACAAAAAAATGTTTTATATGTTCAAAATCTAATCAAAAATGAAGAAAAAATTGCTTTAGAGTATGAAAACTATTTATTAAATGAATTTTCAATACCCTCAAGTATAAGTGATTTAATGACATCAAAATATTTAGGTGAAAATTTTGATATAAAAAACAAATTTGGTGATGACATAGAATTTAAAACAAATAATACTTTGAAATATGCACTTATAAAAGAAAAAATAGCACCTTACTTAAGAGCTTTATATCTAAGGGATTTATATAGACAAAGGACAAGTGTTAAAGAACTTTCAGATTATGCTGATTCATATATAGCAATTTCACTTCAAGATAAAAAAGCTAAAACTATTTTTAATCTTTTAAATAGTGGAAACTCAATATCTAAAACTTGTGAAAGTGAAACTAATACATATTGTAATAAAAATGACACTACTCTAAGATGGATAGGTGCAAGTTCTGCTGATTGGATAGAGTATGATAAAGAAGAGTTTAATTTAGGAAATGTAACAGTAAGCAGTAAAACAATGCTATCTGATACAAAACTAAATAGTTTAGCAGTTGGAAGATATATTTACGTACAAAATTCTGTTAAATATATAAAACTTATTAATAATGAAATAAAAGAAGTGGACTAGAATGAAAGCTTTATTTTTTATATTGATTTTTATTACATCACTTTATTCAAGTTTTGAAAATAAAACTGACATGAATGCAATAAAAAAAGTTATAAAAAAAGAAGAGTTTATTGCTCTTGCTGTAAATAAATATATACAACAAACAGGAAAAATACCCAAAACAACAACTGGTACTTTAAATTGGACTCTTTTAAATGATATAGATTACTTAAATACTTTTAATAATAAAAATGATTTTACTTTAAATACTTTAGTTACAAGATTTGATGCTAACAATAACCTTTTTATTTTAGGAGCAATTGAAAAAGAAGATGATTATAATACTAAAGATATGTTTTTATATAACTTCTATCAATCAGCACTTTTCAGAGTTAATACTGCCCCTCCAAAAGACACAACACAAGTAGAGCTTCTAAAAGGCTCACAGATAAAATATAATAAAGTAGTAAAAGAGATAGTTAAATTAAAAAATGAAAATGAACTTATATCTTTAGATACGAAAGCTTGTCCCAAACAAAATTATTATTATGAATTAAAAGGAGAAAAATTAATATATAAATTTTGTAAAGCTGACCAGACTTCAATTGAAGTTTATCAAAGACCTCCAATAGTTTTAGAAAATTTAGATGATTTACAATATATAAAAGCTAAGGTTGGAGATAGAGTTTTTGGTCAAAAAAATAATAACTGGTATGAATATTACTATCAAGGTGATACAAGTGGTACAAGTTGGATACCTGTTGAATCAGGAAGTATTTTAAATAGTCAAGATGAAGAAGCTGATGTAGAAGACAGAATTATTTCATATATTCCAAATGCTAAGGATTTAGTTTTAAGAAATGATGGTGGTTGTATGCTAGCAAATGGAGACATTTTTTGCTGGGGAAGTAACCACAACAAAAAAGCAGGTATTGAAACACATGGTCAATTAAATCCAAACTTTTCACCTGATTTTATAAATACCCCTGTGATGTTAAAAGTTCAGATAGATAACGAAGTATCTATTACGGATGATACAGGTAGATCATATACTAGAAGAGATAAAAGATGGTATAACAATCCATATAGAGTAAAGTTTGAAAAAATGGCATTAAACAGTAAAAATGTGTGTGGGATATCGCCTATATTTGACTATTTTCAATCAGGAACTGACGTAGAATCAGAAAGTGATATGGAACTAGGACCTTACGTAAAATTTGGAGGAGATTTATACTGTAATGGAAGAGTTAACTCTTTACATTTTGAAGATATTGATACAACTCAAAACCTTAAAGAAGTAACTACTTCAATACTTAAAAGAAATAGATTTTTTGCAACTGGAAAAAGTGATAAAAAAGATAATGATGAAAATGAAATTTATTTAATTGATTTAGTTATGGTTGATAATGCAATAGCAGTTTTATCCCAAGCAGGAGATATATATACTTTTGGCATAAATGACAAAGGTGTTTTAGGAATCAATAATAGTGATGAAACATATATTAATAATACTCCAACAAAGGTAAATACAAGTGGACAAGTATTTAAATACTTGTATGCCTTAAGAGATACAAAAACTTTTGCTGCATTAGATGAAGATAATAGACTTTGGGTTTGGGGAGAAAAGTCTGATGGAACAATACTTTTAAAGCCTACCAAAGATAACAGTGATAGAAGGTTTGATCCAAGTCGTGTTTTTGTAAATAGTGATACTTTAATTTTAAGAAGTGATAATAAGATCTTTTATAGATTTGAAAATATAGAAAATGGTATTTCAACTCAAAGCATTTCTACTTCATATGTACCTACAAGTGCATTAAGTGTATCAACTATGCTTATTCCAAATCATTCAACTGGAGTAATGGAGCGAAACTATATATATGTAGATGAAGACAGAAAAATTTATGCTAAAAACATAGGTTCTAGTAGGGATGATAAACTTTTAACATGTAGATTTAAAGCAGATCAGTATTGTGGACGACAAACTAATAGAGACTTATTTAAAAGTATGATTGATAAGTTTAATAAAGCTGAAGATGAAGAGGGTGAGTTTTCAAATGTATCCATCTTTAAAACAAATAATATATCTGCTGTATCTTTTGAAGATTTTGAAGATGGAGCAAGTGGATGGAACACAAATTTAGTACATGATGGCAATGAAGCTACAAAATTTTTAGGAAGATTTGGTAAAGGAAGATATTTAGGTTGGAGCACTTTTTCTTCTGATGGTTCACAACAAGTTTATAAAACATATAATTTTGGTAGTAATAATGCAAATAAAGATGTTAAAATATCTTTTGTAATGTATGAAATAGATTCATGGGATGCAGGTGATTACAGTGATGATGGAGGAATAACAGAAGCTTTAACTGTATATGTTAACAATAATAAAGTAATACAAGATACATATAAAGTTGATGGTTCTGGAGAAGATAAAGATGCTAGACATGGTTATGCTATAACAGTTTCAGGCTCATCTAGTGCTTTAGATGAAGCACACTATTATGAACTCGAAGCAAGACTTAATTCAAGGGGTAATTTAAGATTAGGGTTTGGTGCTTTATTAGGAGAAGATGTCTCAAATGAATCTTTTGGAATTGATAACATAAAAATTGAAGTAAAAGACTCACAAAGATATTTTGTCTGTGCTATGACAGGTTTAGGAAGTGCATCGAAGATGTATTGCTGGGGAAATTCAGGAAGAGCATTGCCTCTTTTAAGTACTTCTTTGTATGATGTTGGTAAAATAAGTAGTATCAATAAATTATTTATTACACAAAATAGTGAATTAAATAGTAGTATGACATACGATGAGTTTGAAAATGTAAATAAACCATTTTTAAAATTTCCTACATATCTAGGTGGTTTTGACTATGAGTTTTATTTTAAATAAGGAAAAAAATGATTAAAGTACTTAAATATTCTATTTTATTATTTATACCGTTTGTATTTACAGCTTGTGGTATGAAAAACTTTCATAATGATATGATGAGTGATGTAAAAAAAGGTGTAAATAAAAAAAGCTATGGAAATATAAAAGAGTCTTATTCTAAAACACTTGTAAATGAAAAAAGAGCTAAAAAAGAGTTTATTAGTGTATTAAATGACAAATCTCTTTCTGATGTTTTAAAAGAGTTAGAATTAATTGATGGAAACTTTTACTTTCTAAAAAGTAGTGATACCTTAATCCCTAAAAGTAGAATAAAAATTCATAATATGACTGAATTAAATCAGTATTTAAATGCTGTTTTAGATAAAGAGCTTTTTATTAAAAAAAGTGGCTCTATATATTTAGTTAAACTTTTAAGTAAAAGTGAATCTAAAAAACAAAATATAAATAGATTGTCTTTTAAACTAGATGGTGAAATATCTGTTGAAGAGTTAATAAAACTAATTACTTCAGAATCTGGATATGAGGTATCAATTGGTTCATATATAAAAGATATTAATGGTTTTCAAGATAGTATAATATCTGTTAAAACTAGAAATTTAATGGATGCTTTAAACTCAATAGCACATTCGAAGAATGTTTATGTTGATGTTGATTATGATAAAGAAACTATTTATATAAAAAGATATAAAGATTTAGTAATTGAGTTAAATATTCCTGTACTTGATTTAAAATCAAGTAGTCAAACAGCAACTCAAGAAACAAGTGCAGAAAGTACAGTACAAAATAGTTCACAAATAGTTTTATATGATGAGTTAGATAGTATGCTTAAAAATATCATTGCTAGTGATGATGTATCAACTTATCATATTGATAAAGCAAGTGGGTTAATATTTTTAAAATCTACAAAAAGCGTTGAAAATGCTGTAAGAACAATAGTAAAAGCATATGAAGATAGTTTTGCAAAAGAAACAACTATTGAATTTGAAAGAATTGAACTTGTATTAAATAAAGAAAGAGAGTATGGAATAGGAACTATTAGTTCAGATAGACAAACAAATACAGATACAGGTATTTTAAAATCTATAAAAGATAAAGGTGAAATAGCTTTTGAAAGTAATAATGCAACAAGACTTTTAAAAATCACAGCAAAAGCAAACAATAATATTGGAAAAATTTTAAACTATAGTAAAAATGTAATTGTCTTAAAAAACAATATTCCTTCAGTTCAATCAATTAGTCAAAATACAGACTATATAGAAAAAATTGAAACAACTAAGGATGAAGATACAAACTCAACAACTACTGATATTACTATTAATACTTTAAAAGATGGTACTTCAATTACTGCTATGGCAAAAGTATCAAGGGATAAAATCTTTTTAAATATAAGTCCTAGTATTAAAAAACTGATTAATTTTGAAGATGTTACAGTAGAGGGAACTAATATAAAACTTCCACAATATAAAGATCAAAGTTATAATATCTCAAGACAAATAGCTTTAGGTGAAACTGCTATTGTAGGCTCAATTATTGTTCATGATGATGCAAAAGAGTATCAAGGAGTATTACCTTTAGAAGGTTTTGCTATTGGTGGAACTGATTCAAAATCTTATGTAAGAAGAGAAATTGTTTATGTAGTTACAGTAAGAGATATAAAAGGCTTTTAGTAATGAGTTTATTTAAAGATCCTTATGAGCAGTTTTTGCTTGACTATTTAGTAACAAAGCTTGAAAATGGTTCAAATACTAGAAAAGCTTTAGTTTTATATAAAGAGCAAATAACAAGAGAAACAAATTTTAAAAAAAGATTAGAAGCTGCAATTAGGGATTTAGAAGTGGGTAAACACAAAATTGAAGCTATACTATATAAAAATAAGTTTTTAAACTCTTTTCAATATAGTTTGGTAGTAAATAGTACAAACTCTATAGATGGTTTAAAATTAGTATTATCCTTTGAAAAAGCAAATTCAAACCTTTTATCAAAGATGATAAATCCTATTTTATTTCCAATGATTATTATCATAGGAACTTTTTATGGGATGTTACTTTATTTGGATATTTTGCAAAAAGACTTAAGTCAATTAAAAAAATTAAATGCAGATGTGGAACAGTTTTTAGGAATCCCAAACTATTTTACTTATGAGTTTGCATATATAGGATTAGTAATTTCCATATTGATTACAGCGGCTATTTTTTTTGGTTATATTTATACTGAGAAATATAGACCAGCATGGTTATATAGAGTTTTTAAAACACAAGCTTTCTCAGATGGAAGATTTATGTTTAGAATTTTAAATGGTATGTTAAGTGCGGGTATCTCTTTTCATAAGACATCCCTAATTTTATCAAAGGATTATTTTAAAGTAGGGCTTAGACCATTTTTTAAAGAGTTAGCAGATGTAATTCATAAAAATAAAAAACTATATACGGTTTTTGAAAAGTACAATTATCCTCCAATTATTACAGCGGATATTAAACTATCAGAATTAAGTCAAACGAGTTATTCAGAAGTTACAAAAGCTTTATACCAGACTAGTGATACTATGTATGAAAAAAATATTAACTATATAGTTTTACAATGGAAATTTTTCTTTTGGTTAATTGCAATGTTGATTACAGTTATAATTGGTTCTGATATTATAAATCTTGTAATTAGTACGTTTACATTTAAAACTTTATATCAATAAGAGACAAAAATGAAAGATATTCTAAAAAAAGCTTGGAAGCGAACAATAAAAAGTAGTGTACGAAAGAATCTACCTTTATTTTTAAGTAAAGACCAAAAAATAAGTGAGAGCTTACTTCCAAAAGATCAGAAAAAAAAGAAATTTGATATAAAAAAAGTTTTAGAAAAGCAAAAAAATAAACTAAATAATGCTTTTAAACAAAAAAATAAAGATGATAAAAACTTAGCAGAAGTTATTGAGAATATGATCAAAACTAAGTATAAACTTATTGGAGGTTATGGCGATTTAATTGCTGATGAGTCAAAATACTCTGTGTTTGTAAAAAGTTTAGGTTATGAATATTATCCTTCATATTCACAGTTATCTGTAAAATATCAAGATACTTCTTATTTATTAAATGAAGAAAAATTAGAACTTTGTACTAGTATGTATATTATTACATTAGAAGATAAAAATAGTAAAAATAAAGTATTAGGAATTAGGGATATTGTAAATCTTGATTTTGATATTTTAAGTAAGTTTTATTTTACAAAGATTGTTATTTTAGGAGAAGGGGTTTTATCTTCTGTTTTTGGGGAAGATAGAGAGATTGTATTTACATCTCAAGATGATGTAGAAGATGATAATGAGATTAATAAATACTTTGAAAAGATGATGGGGCAAGCTATTTTATTAGGAGCTTCTGATATTCATATTCAAAAAAGTACTAGAGCGGCTTCACTATGGTTTAGAATTGATGGGGTGAAACAAGATATGGGTACTATGCCAATTACTCTTGCAAAAACACTTAAAAGAAGACTTGTAACTATGGCTGATCAAGAGGATTCAGATTATGAATCTATTAATGGTATGATAAACTATGAATATGGAAAAAAATCTATAAAATTTAGATTAGGTCTTATAAACTCAAAAATGAACTTTTCACTAGTAATGAGAATGATTGGTGGTAAAGGTGTTGTATCTCATGATTTAAGAGGACTTAATTACCCTCAAGAAACAGTAGATATTTTACATAACCTTACAAAATATGCAAATGGTATGATTCTAATCACGGGGCAGGTTGGTTCTGGTAAAACACACTTGATGTATGCTCTTTTACAAAAATTAGCACGTCAACAACAATATATTGTAACTATTGAAGATCCTGTTGAGTATGTTGATGACTCTTTCTTCCAAATTGACTTATCTGAGTATGCAAGTGCTAGTGAAGAGTTTAAGTATGGTTATCCTGAAGCTGTTGTAGATATTTTAAGACAGGATTCAAATATTATTCTTATTGGTGAAACAAGAGAACCAGAAACAGCATACCAGTTAGTAAATGCTTCAAACTTAGGACAGTTAGTATTCTCTACTATGCATACAAACTCAGCTCCAGCAACTGTGTCAAGAATGATAAATTCACTTGGTATTAATGAAGGGGATATTACTGATAACTTAAGAGGTATTGTATCTCAAAGATTAGTTAGAAAGTTATGTGAGTATTGTAAAGAGCCTGATGGTGAAGGTGGATTTACAAATGTTGGTTGTGATGAGTGTAATAAAACAGGATTTAAAGACAGGGTTCCAATTGCTGAGGTTGTAAGATTTAAACTAGGTGAAGGTGGAAATTTTGAGGATGCTGCTGAATATATGACGGTTGAAAAAGCTTGTATGGCTCAATACCATGAAGGGCTTATTACAAAAGAAGATGCGAATGCTATTATAAAAGGGGAAGAGTTATGGTTCGATTAGTAATAACTGACTTTTCTTTAAAAGAAGAGAACTATGACTTATATGTAAATGATGAGTTTGGTGATAATCAAACGATGTTTACATATGACTCTTTAAAAAAACATAGCGTTATTTTATCAAAATATGATATTCATGATGAAGTTTATTCATTAAATTTACTGTCAAAAAAGCATTTAGATAATAATCAATTATTGGTTCATATTGCAGATGAAGAGTATTATATTTTATTTAATCATAAAACTGTTTATACTGCAAAGGTAAATCCAAACTTTATTTCTGATGATATTATGAAGTCAGTTTTAATTACAAAGCATATTGCAATGCTTTCAAGTGGTGGGGAAATTGAACATATTTATTATGTGACAAATACTAAATATAATGCAGCTATTGAGAATATTTTAAAACAAAATACTAAAAATGAAAAGGGTGAAGTAATTGCAGAGAGTTTAGGTGATGTGAATACTCTTGTTGAAAAATTAAATCCTTTAGATACAATAAACACATATAGTTTGAAAAGTGCATATATTATAGGACTTATATCTATGATTGCTGTAATTATCTTTTATATATTACCTAGTATTGAGAAAAAATATATTGAAACAAGTTCTTTAAAGAAAATTAAAAATGAAATAAGAATACAAAAAAGATTAGTTGTTCGTGAAAAAATATTGCTTCGTACAGCAAGAAGAAAACATAAAGAGCTTACTCAATGTATTAGTAATGGAGCTGTAAAATGATTAGTATTAATGCAAATAAGTTAAAAAAATTTTCTAAGGTTTCTATTTTATTATTAGTGTTTTATGTAATAGGTTTTACAGTTTTAAAAGCAGCTACATACTATCAAACACAAAAGGAAAAAGAGTTTTTAGCTCAAGAGTTAAAAAATAAAAAAATAGAATACTCAAAACTTAAGTTAGAAGTAAATAAAGTAAAACAAAAGAGCCAAGAAGTAAAAGATAGTTATATAAAAAAAGATGAAATTAAAGATAAAGTAAGTGAGATTTTTAAAAGAATGTCTGTTTTTGATTATAATTTAAAATATCTAGATGCTAAAGAGATGTGTGTAGATAGACATATTATAATTGCACAACTTACAGCAAGTACCGAAAAAGGAGTTCTTGCAGGAGAAGGTATACTTTCTTATTTAGGTGAAATTAGAAAAAGTGATACAAATGAAACTCTATATTTTGTAGATTATATTTCTAAACCAAGGGATATGAAAAAGTGAAAAAAATATTTATAATCTTTTTTACAATTGTTTTTTTAAATGCTTCAACTTACATTGATACTATTACTTTTGAAAAAGTGAAAAGATTAGTTCAAAAAGAAGAGCAAATAGCAAAAGCATATAAAGAGTATATATCAAGGTATGCAAAAGCTCCTTCTCTTACAGATCTAATTAATAACAGTTATTTACCTGCTGGGTTTAATATTTATAATTTATTTAATATTTCTATAGTTATTGACACAACTAATCATAATATCAATACAAAAATACCAATTGACATAAAAGATAAAACGAATCTATATGACTATTACTATTCAAATATAAATAGAGAATATACAAAAGCACCTATAAGTTATGAAAATGATAAAGTAACTATTATTCTTAATGCTGATGAAAAGTATAAGATAAAATATCAAGCTGATATTACTACAACAAACTCTACACCATCAGATAAATATTATTTAGACACACAAGGTGTTCTTCATTGGTTTGATTCAAGTTCAAATTATAAATTTTCTCTTTCAGGAGATAAACTTTTAGTTGATATTAGTCTTGGTGAACCAGGAGGTAGCACGTATATAAACTTTTTTAATAACTTAAATAAAGATGTACTACATGCAGGACAAAAAACTTTGTCTTTAGGTGCAACAACAGTTGGTGAATATGTAAATTTAGGCGAAGAAATAGGTTATGCAAAAGTTGGAGAAGCAGAAAGTGATATAGGAAAGGCTGTTATTCAGTTCACAAGAAGAGCAGGTGGTGTTCTTATAAATGGTGATATTTATACTTGGGGAAATAATATAAATAATATTACAGGAATAAATGAAAGCACTTATTATTCAACTGATAGAAATAGCAGTAATTATTATAGGTATCCTGTAGTAAATACATTAGTTCGTTTAAAAGCTAAGAATTATGAAAATTCTTTTATTGATGGCAAAAGATACTATTCTTCTCCTTTAAGACCTTATTTTATAGATTTTTTTAGCACAGTATATCATGGTACATGTGGGATTAGCAATAAAGGTGAGATATATTGTGGAGGGAAAGAAGCACTTGACACAACTAGTATATATACTAATGTTGATAGTTCAAATGAAGGTGAAAGACTTTATAGAGGGAAGTATTTTGATGGCTCTAGTGGTAAAAAAGCAAATAAAATATTTGCAAATAATCAAATTTGGTTAATTTTAGCAAATGCTACAAGAGATAGTGAAGGAAATCTAAAAAACGGTGAACTCTTTCGTTGGGGTGATGATTATGCAGGTTTTTCAGGTAATAGTTCTAATAGCTTTTGGAAATATACAAATAAAGGTAATCCAACAGAATTAGTAGTAAATGATAATGGGATAAAAGAGTACTTTAAAGATATTACATATACATTGACTATTGGATATAGAAAAACTGCAGCTTTGTCAAATCAAGGTGAGTTATATCTTTGGGGTTTAGATACTTATTATAATAGTTCATGTAATCAAAGTCTTTATAATGGTAGTTCATATGTAACAGTAAATTTATGTATCCCAACAAAAGTAAATTCACCAGTATCTTTTAAAAAAATTAAAGGTGGGTTACAATCTATTATCGCATTAGGTGAAAATGGCCAATATTATAAAATATCTCAAACATGGGGGTATACTCCAAATGTAGTAGCAATAAATAGTATAATAAATACTTATTCTAATTATGATTCAAATAATGATGCTGAAATTTTAGATGTAGATATATCAAGTAAACTAGTTTCAGACTCATTACAAGAAAATAGTGGAGTGGTTTGGGTAAATTCAAAAAATGAATTAAAAGGTGACTATTTTACAGCATCAAATGTAAATGATGATTTTTTTAAAGCCTCAATTGCTAAAATAAAATGGAAGAAAATAAAAGTTATTGAAGATGATAATGGTATGTGTGGGATAGATATTTATAATCAAATGTATTGTTGGGGTATAATGTCTTATTATAGAAATGGTAATAATAATACATCATATGCAGGAAATACTTATATGTTACCAGTATTTAATACAAATTTATATGATTTAGATAAAGACTATATAGTAGCTGAGGGTGGATATGCTGGCTATTTAACAAATATGACTTCAGGAGATGATTGGAGTACTACTAATAGTGATGGTAAATCAGGGGCATTTTTTATGAAATATCCCACATACATAGGTGGATTTAATTATGAGTTTGAGTTTAAGTAAGAGTTTGAAAAGGGAAAAAATGAAAAAAAGTATATTATTTGCTTTAGTATTTATAGGATTTATAAGTCTTAATGCACAAGAAAAAAGTATGGATGATATCGATAAACTTGATGTTTTAGATAAACAATCAAAAGAGTTTTTTAATGCTATTACAGGATTAGAAAAAGACTATTTAGAAGAGCAAATATCAAACATACAGCAAAAACAAAAACAAAGAATAGTTACGCAAGTTCCAGGAACAGTATCTAGAGGGACAATTTCTAATCAAGTGATTCAATCAAACGAAGATTATGCTAAAAATGTATTTAAACATGAAAATGAAATTGCTAGACTTACTACAGACTTTACAAGAACAAAGAACTTAAAAGATATTAGAATTAAAAGTATGTACTCTTTTAATGGTAGAAATTTTGTTGTGCTAAAACTTGATAAACAAACTAGTAGTGATAACAGTGAACAAAGTTTAAATATTGAGGGTCGATATAAAGTAGGTGATGATATATTAACTCATAAAATAGTAGCTATTAATACTCAAACAAAAACTGTAAAATTATATAAAAAACTTGATGATGAATTTGGATACTATATTGTATTAAGTAACTATGGTATTTCTGTAAGTGATCTTAAAAAAGAAGAAAAAACTAAAGAAATTAAAAAGAAAGAAGAAAAACAGACTATTAAAAAAGTAGCTAATAGTGAAGACAAAAGTATAAAAGAGATATTTCAAAAAGCTTCAGTAGTTAAAAAAAGTATCAAAAATATAGATCAATGTTTATATAAAGTAGAAGTTAGTAGTTTAAATGTAAGAAATGATACTTTTGAAGAAGCTACTATCTTAAGAGTATTAAGAAAAGGTGATGAATTTACTATTAAATCAAAACAAGGCGAATGGGCACAAATAGCTACGATTTATAAAAAGAAATCAGGAGATGTTATGCCTGTTGATGATAAAAATAATTGGATTATTTTATTAAACAAGTTTGTCTCTTCAAGTCCTGAGTGTTTATAAAGGTTGATATTTTGAATAATCAAGTAAAAGAAATTGAACTGGCAATTAAGACATCTATTGTTAATATAAAAGAAGAACTTGAAAAAATAAAGCCTGAATACACATCCCTTTTTGTATTTGATAATATGTTTACTACTGAAAGTAGTGGTAAGACTAAGTTAAACAGGGATTATTATAATGAAGTTCATACAATAATTCTAAATCATATACATAGAATTAAAGATTATCTATCAGATGTTTTAGAAGATATAAGAGATACTACTGTAAGTATTTTAGATCAAAATGGTTTTAAAGATATACAATTAGATAAAAATCTTATATATGATGATGCTAGTTTCCATGAGCTTTTTATGATGGATTTAGACTTAATGGATTTACCAAGACTTCAAAAAAAAGAGTTAATTGAGAGTTTAGATACTTTAACAGTTTATAAAAATAAAATTTATACTCTAAAATACTTTATTTCTATGTTTGATACAACACCGTTAAATAAACATCTAAATAAACTCGGAATGGATGATTTAATTAATAGTAGATTTATATTTGAATTAATAGATAGTTATAGTCTAGAATATGAAGAACTAAAACGATTTGAAGAGACTTTAGATAACTTTGATAGTTTTGATAAAGAGACAAAGTCTTTAAGTAAATTTGATGGTCCAGTTGAGATTATAAAAAGAAGAATTGATAACTATATTTATGATAATGTAAGATATAAAATCTCTTTAGAGTATGAAAATCAAGTAAAAACTTTAAAAAAGAGTGTTGATTTAAGTATTGCATACTTAGAAAATATAATAGTAAATTTTATAGAGCAGTCATGTCTAGACTTAATAAAAAAAGAGTTAAAAAGAGGAAAAATTTCTAAACTCATCGAATTAAAGATTATTCAGACAAAAAATAGTATTCAATTAATAGTAAAAAACAATGGTTTTGAGGAAAAAAATATTCACATGATGTATTTAGGGACAGCTGGTTCTACAAATAGTTATATTGTAGAAGCAAGAAACCTAGCTAGGATGATAGGTGGAACTGTTGATATTGCTACATTAGATGAAAAAGGTGGAATGCAGTATATTTTTGATTTAAGAATCTAATAACTAAAAGCTTTCGCCTCTAGTTATCGTGGAAGTTTCCAATAATCTCTTTTGATTTTTGTAAAGCTTTATCTGAAGAGTCTTTATCAAATGTAAGTGCAACTGCCATTCTTCTTCCCTCATGTGATTGAGGTTTCCCAAATACTCTAATAATTGATTCTTTTGTAAATGATGAATCAAAAATATCAACTTTTGGATTAAAGCTATCACCTTTTGCTTTATAAGCAGCACTAGCTCCACAACCATAATCAATATAATCTAAAGGAAGACCTAAAACAGCTCTTACATGAAGTGCAAATTCACTAGCACTTTGAGTAATCATAGTAACCATACCTGTATCATGTGGTCTAGGACTTACTTCTGAGAAGTAAACTTCGTCACCTTTTACAAAAAGCTCAACACCAAAAATACCTCTACCACCTAAACCATTAGTGATTTTTTTAGCAATTTCTTTTGATTTTTCTTTTGCAGTTTCACTCATGTTCATTGGTTGCCATGAGAAGATATAGTCACCATCTTGTTGGATATGACCTATTGGCTCACAAAATACAGTTTGGTTTTCATTTCTTGCTGTAAGTAAAGTAATTTCATAATCAAATGTAATAAACTCTTCAACAATTAATTCACTAGCATCACCTCTAGCTTCTTTTGCTAATTCCCATGAGTTCTCTAAATCATCAGAAGACTTTGCGATACTTTGACCATGACCAGATGAAGACATTACAGGTTTAATAACACAAGGGAACCCAATATTATTAGCTGCTTGTTTTAATGCTTCAAAAGTTGTAACAAATTCATATTTAGAAGTTGGTAACTCTAAATCAACCGCAGCGAACTCTCTAATGTTTTTTCTGTTCATAGTTTTATTTACTGCATCTGCATTTGGAATTACATTAAATCCTTCTTTTTCAGCTTCAAAAAGTGCTTCAATATTTAAAGCTTCAACCTCAGGTAAAATATAATCAGGTTTTTCTCTTCTGATAACATCTAATACTTCACTTTTGTTTTTCATATTTATTGTATATGCTTTATTTGCAACAAGTTGAGCTGGAGCGTTATTGTATGAGTCAACTGCAATTGTTTCAATTCCTAATCTTTGTGCTTCAATTACTACTTCTTTACCTAATTCTCCACTACCAAGTAGCATCATTTTTATAGAATCCGATTTAAGAGGTGCTGTAAATATCATTTTTCTTCCTTTATTTTATTGTAAAATTTTTCATCAAATTTAATTAAGTTATTTTTACTAATGACACTATTTAAAATCTCTAAATAGTTATGTCCAATACCAGAGTAATTAAGCATAGTTTGTGATAATTCTTCTCCTTGAGGAATCAATCCTTGTTGTCTTTGCTCATATCTTTTATTTTGAAACTCTTTATAAGCTCTGTTTCTGTTTAGATTTAACATATAGGCACTAATTGAGTCTTGAACTGTATTAAAAATTCTAATAAAGTGCTTAGCTCCTTCATCTCTATGAAGTGGCATCATTCCAATTTTTGGATTATATGTCCAATGTCCAAAAACATTATTTGCTTCTTTTATAAACCTACTTCTTCCCCAACCACTCTCAACAGCAGCTTGTGCTAAGGCCATTGATGGAGGTACAATATCAATCTTTCTAAGATATTTATCAAGAGAATAAATCTTTTTAATTCTATATTTTCTTTTTATTTGAAGAAGTTTTTTAAATGACGCTGATGTTGGGTTTATAGCTAAAATATTTGAGTTTAAATAGCTTTTTACAAACTTTCGTTCACTAAGAATTTTAATATTTTCATTCTCAATTAGTTTATAAAAGTATTCAAAAAAGTATTTCTTTGATTCTTTTGTAGCATTTATCTTATAGTACTCTTCTGGCAAGGCACCACTTAAAATAGTAGTGGTTACCAGACTAAAAGTTAGTAGTAGCTTTTTTATATTAGTTTTTTTCATATATTAAATTGTAGTTGTGAATACTTTTTTTACAGTACCTTTAAAATAGATTTTATCATCTATTTTAGATATTGTAAGTTCTTCATTACTTTTTGGATAAACAAAAGCTTTTTCTTTTACTAACCCTAAGTCATTAGCTCTTAAAAAACACGCTACCATACCAGTCCCACAGGCAAGTGTTTCACCTTCAACACCTCTTTCATAGGTTCTAACTTTTAAAGTTCCATTTTCTTCAACTTTTGCAAAATTAACATTTGCATTATGTTCATATCTCATTTTTGCACATAAATCATGGTCATAATTTTCTAAGTTATCAGTTAACGTTACTAGATGAGGAACCCCTGTATCAATTAGGTACCATGTAAGACCTTCTTGTTCAAATGGCTCTTTTATAACAATAGGTTTTGTCATTTGTGTTTCAACAATATTATCTTCAACACTTGACTCTATTAATCCAGCTTGAGTTAAAAACTTCATTGCTGAGTTAGCTAAACCATTATTATAAGCATAGTGTGCAACTGCTCTTGTGGCATTTCCACACATGCTAGCTTCACTTCCATCACTATTGTAAAAAAGCCATTTGAAATCAGCCTCATTACTTGGAACAAGTGCCACAAAACCATCTGCTCCAATTCCTTCATTTCTATTACAGTATTTTATAGCTTCTTGTGAGTAATCTTTTTCTACAAAAGTGTGAAAAATTACAAAGTCATTTCCACTTGCACTATATTTTGCATATGTCATATTATCTCCTCCATTATTCTTTCAACCTCACTTTGAAGGTTTTTTAAATCTTTTGAGTTATCTATTACCATATGGGCTAAATCTTTTTTCTTTTCTATATCCCATTGGTTTGAGATTTTTAATATAGCTTCTTCTTCATTGATATTATCTCTTTTCATTAATCTTTGAATTTGAATATCTCTTGGAGTATAAACAACTAAAGATCTGGGGATTGGATAATGCATTTTTTCAAAAAATAGGGGGATATCAATAAAGTATGGTTTATTTTGACTCTCAAAAAGTCTCGATTGTTTTATAATTTCTTCTTTTATAAGTGGATGTAGTAAGGCTTCAAGTCTTAGTTTATTCTCTTCATTGGAGAAGATGATTTTACCTAACTCTTTTCTAATTACTTTACCATTAGTATCTACATATTGAGCACCAAACATCTCTGCAATTTTAGCACTATTCTCATCTAAGAGTTTATGAGCTATTTTATCTGCATCAATAATTAAGAAACCATGTAGTTTAAAAAGGTTACAAACTGTACTTTTTCCTGTGGAAATTCCGCCTGTTAAGGCTATTGCATTTTTAAATAAATCACTATTCATAGAAAAGATTCTACAATAATAATGATTTATTTAAAATTTAATGTAAGATTTTATCTTTTAGCGATACCTGTAAGTGCCACATGTTCGGCTTTTGGGAATACAAAAACTGCACTGTGAATTTCTGTTGAGTAGTATTGTAAATCATCTAATAAATCAGATCTTTGTAATACAACGTCAGCTGTTGGGTGGTATCTTTTAGAAGCTAAAATAGATGTTTGGTGTCCAAATCTAAATGGCATAGCAATCCAGAATTTCTCACCTACTAATGTTAAATCAGCTTTTAATTTTTCTTCATTTTTAGAGAAAGATTCAGTTGCAAAAGTGATTAAACCATCATCTTTTAAAACTCTTTCAATATTTGCTAATAATAATTCATCAATTTCAACATCTGTTAAAATAATTACATCAATATCTTTTTCATTTTTAGATGTTAAAAGTGATTTATCTCCAAACTCAATGTTTGAAACTTTATTATGTTTAGCTGCCTGTTCTTTTAATTCTTCATCTGCACTACCGATAATTAATACATTTGAAGCTTCTTTATGCGTACATAATGGCACGTGCACCATCATTTCATTAAATGCGTTATTATTCATTGTATATAATCCTTAATATTTATAAACATTTCGTTATAATACCAAAAAAATTTTAAACTAAGTTAGATATTAGAAAACTCGTAAAAAAAAGGTGAAAAATGGCAACAGTTAGTTACAAAGATGCTGGTGTAGATATTGATGCTGGAAATCAGTTTGTAGAAAACATTAAACCACATGTTAAATCAACTATGATTCCAGGTGTATTAGGTGGTATTGGATCATTCGCAGGAGCTTTTGAGCTTCCAACTGGATATAAACAACCAGTAATTCTATCAGGAACAGATGGTGTTGGAACAAAATTAAAGTTAGCAATTGATGCAAAGAAATTTGATACAGTTGGAATTGACTTAGTTGCAATGTGTACAAACGATTTACTTTGTAACTTTGGAGAGCCATTATTCTTCTTAGACTACTATGCAACTGCAAAATTAGAAGTTGAAGAAGCTACTGATGTTGTAAAAGGTATTGCAGAGGGTTGTATTAGATCTGAGTGTGCCCTAGTTGGTGGTGAGACTGCTGAAATGCCAGGTATGTACAAAGAAGGTGATTTTGATTTAGCTGGTTTTTGTGTAGGTATTGCAGAAAAAGAAGAGTTAAATAGAATTGAAAAAATTGCTGTTGGAGATACATTAATCGCATTACCATCTTCAGGTGTTCATTCAAATGGTTTCTCTCTAGTTAGAAAACTATTATTAGAAAAATTAGGAATGACTTTAGATGATGACTTCCAAGGAAAGCCTTTAAAAGATGTTTTATTAGAGCCAACTAGAATTTATGTAAAAGAGTTTAAAGCAAACAAAGAAAATATCAATGCTTTAGCACATATCACAGGTGGTGGTATTACTGAAAATTTACCAAGAGTTTTACCTGATAACTTAAAAGCTGTTGTAAAAAGAGACTCAATCAAAGTATTGCCAATCTTTGAATTTATGAGTGAGCATGTAGAGTTAGAAGAAATGTACAGAACATTCAACATGGGTGTTGGTATGGTTCTTGTAGTAAATCCTGCAAATGTAGATGCTGTTTTAGCAAACACTGATGGTTATGTAATTGGTGAAATAGCAGAGGGTGAAAAAGGTGTAGAGTTTATCTAGTATAAACTTTTGCCAAGATATAAAAAAGGGTAAGCTTTTAGCTTGCCCTTTTTTTATGTGTATAGTATTTTAAAATCTCTATTGTTTTTGAAGCATAACCCCATTCATTATCATACCAAACTAAAAGTTTTATCATTTTTTTGTTTTTTACATCTGTGTATCTATGGTCAATTATAGTTGTAAAATTCTCTTTTTTAAAATCACTTGATACAAGTGGTTCATAGTTGTTTAAAACTATTGGGTAGTTTTGATTTTTCTCATAATTTTCAAATACTTTAATAATCTCTTCTTTTGAGGTATCTTTTTGTGTGAATAAACACACATTTATAGCTCCTACTGTATCAGTTGGAACTCTAAGCGAGTTTGATGAAATTAAATCATGGTTGATTGATGGCATGGCAAAAGAACAGGCTTTAATAGTTGTAGTATTATTTGGTATGATATTTTGAGTTGATGACCTACCAAACTCAAAGTTATAATCCACATCTCTTGTAGCACTTCCTACAAAGTTTCCATCTAAAACCCTTTGATGATTTAACAAAGGATGAATAGTTGCAATATCTCCGCAAACTATCTGTTTTAAATCATCTACTATTTTAAGGGCTGGAAGTAAAGCTGTAGCATTACATGAACTTGTTGATATTACTTTGTGTATATTTGTATCTAGTTCTTTTTCATTTACTCCTAAAATGATGTTTTTATGAGCATTTTGATTCGCGTGAGTTAAAAATATAGCTTTTACATCAAGTTTTTCAAGTTCTTTTATATCATGTTTTACACCACTTGCATCTATAATAAAGTCTATATTTTTTAAATCTATTTCATTTAAATTTTTATAGTTTAATATTTTAATTTTATTTTGTGAATTACTTATTGTATGTTCATTTAGAACTTTAAATTTATCTTCTAAATTTCCATAAGTAGAGTCATGATTTATGGAATAAACTATATTTTTGATATAGGGGTTTATTTCATTTATTGCAACTATTTCAAAGTCAGAATTATCAAGTAATTGTTTTAAAATAGCTTTTCCAATTCTTCCTACCCCATTTAGTAGTATTTTGTGTTTCATTTTTATTACCTGTATTTTATATGCTTTTATTTTATCATATCTTAGATTAGTTGATTTATAATTAGTAAAAATATAAGTATAAATTATATTTATTAAATAAAATATAATTATAATTTTAAGCAAAATTTAAAACAGTTTCATATAGAATACTTTTATCAAAGGATAAATATTATCCTTTATAAATCAAGTTAAGGAAATAAGATGGCTTGTGATACAGGTTCAAAACCAATTGAAAAAAATAAAACAGTTATTAACAATGAAAATGAAATACAAGAAAACAATAAAAAGGAAAATAAAATGAGTTCAAGTTTAGTTTTAAGAAAAGCCCCAGAGTTTAAGATGGATGCATATGATTCAAAATCAGGACATTATGTAGAAGTAAAAAGTGATGATTATAAAGGTAAATGGCATGTAGTTTGTTTCTATCCAGCTGACTTTACATTTGTGTGTCCAACTGAAATTGCTGCAATGAATGCAAAATATGATGAGTTTCAAGAGTTAGGTGTTGAAATTTTAGCTGTTTCTACAGATACAAAGTTTTCACATAAAAGGTTTGTTGAAACAGAACCTTTATTAGAAGGATTAAAATTAACAATAGGAGCTGACCCAACAGGTACTGTTAGTAGAGCATTTGGTGTTATGATTGAAGAAGAGGGTATTGCTCTTAGAGGAAGATTTTTAATTAATCCAGAAGGAACAGTAGTTGCTCAAGAAGTTCAAGCTCCGATGGTTGGAAGAAATGTAAATGAGTTTTTGAGACAAGTGAAAGCATGGCAATATGCAGAAAAAACTGGAGAAGTTTGTCCTGCTGGATGGGTTCCTGGTAAAAAAACACTACCAGTAAATACTGATGTAGAGAAAATGACAGGTAGAGTAGGTGATTATATCACTGTAGAAGAGATTTTATCTTAATAGAAAAGAGGAGTTTTACTCTTCTTTCATTTCAATAAAAAGAAAGTGTGAGTTCTCAGTAGCCTTGATTTCAAGATTGCTCTCTTTTGTAATTTCCATAGCATCTCCATGGTTTAATTCAATACCATTTATTAAAGCTATTCCTTCAATCAAAACAAAATAAACTTGTTTATTCTCGGTTATATCAAACTTTATGCTTTTATTTTTTTCAAGTTCACTTACATAAAACTGTACATCTTGATAGATTTTTATTTTTGCATTTCCATCTTGTGAAGATACTATATTTAAAAGTTTGTTTTCTCTTTCTTCTTTTGTAAATTTATGAGAACCATAAAGTCTAGGAAGTCCTCTTTTTGGAGGATAAACCCATATTTGTAAGAGTCTTAAATCTTTACTTCTATGAAGATTGTGCTCACTATGAAAAATACCATCACCTGCACTTAGATATTGAACTTCTCCTTTTTTTAGAGTCTCTTGATTACCCATAGAGTCTTTATGTGTAATCTCTCCATCAACTACATAAGAGATGATTTCCATGTTTTCATGTGGGTGCATATCAAAGCCACTTTGTGGATGAACAATATCATCATTTAATACTCTTAAAACGCCAAAGTTTATATTTTCAGGATTTCTATATTCAGCAAAAGAGAAGTGAAATCTACTCTCTAGCCATCCAAGGTTTGAAGTTCCCATATTTTCTTTTGGTAATTTTTTTAACATTTCAAATCCTTTATATCAAAAGCAAAACATTCCATTGAGATATTTGAATAAACAATCTCACTATTAAATGAAGTTCCTTTTTTATTATTAGCACTACCAAATGCAATAAATAGTGGTAAAAAGTGTTCATCAGTAGGATGATTCATATAAAAAGTAGGTTCATTTCTACTTTTTAATAACTCTTGTTTTTTACCATTAGTTATAGCATCATATATATAATCATTAAAATCTTTTGCATATTTTTTTACAGCAGGATTTGCACTCATATTCGCTAAGTTGTGAGTTAATCCTCCACTAGTAATTATCATGGCTTCATCTTTTAACTCTTTTAGTATTTCTCCTAAGTTTATTAGTTGTTCATCACTAAAACTTCTAGGTAGACTTATTTGAATAACAGGAATATCTAATTTTTCATACATCATAGATAAGGTTGTCCATACTCCATGATCAAAACTATTTTTACCTTTGTGTATGGAAGCATTTAAATTATGGGAATTTAAATGCTTCAAAACTTTAAGAGAACAAAGTTTATCACTATTTATTTCGTATTTATACGAATATAACTCTTTTTCAAATCCATAAAAATCATACAATAGTTCAGGTTTTTCATAATCCAAAATCTTTAAGTCATTGGTTATATAATGAGCTGAAAAGATAATAATATATTTTGGTTTCTTAAGAGTTTTTGTAAACTTTTTTATATTTTTTTTTGAAAAGGAATTACCTAATATTATATTTGGTGCTCCATGTGAAATAAATAGTGATGGGTACATAATATATCCTTATTTTTTTAAGATACCTTCTAGTTCAACAATTAGCTTTACTTTTTCACCAACTGCAACACCACCTGCTTCTAAAACAGAGTTATATTTAATTCCATAATCCATTCTATTAACTTTTCCTTCAAGGACTAAACCAGCTCTAGTATTTCCCCAAGGATCTTTAATTGTTCCATTTGTTTCAACATCTAAAACAACATCTTTAGTAACACCTCTCATTGTTAATTTTCCATAAGCTTTATCATCTTCTACTTTATTTAAATCAAATTTAATTTGAGGGTATTTATCAGCTGCAAAGAAATCACTATCTTTTAAGTGTTTATCTCTTTTTTCGTTTGCAGTATTGATTGATTTTACTTCAACTACACCACTTAATGATTTTAATGTATTTGTTTTTTCATCATAATCAAATGAACCATTAAATGTATCAAATTTCCCAGTTACGTTTGAAATCATCATATGTTTTACTTTAAATCCTACATTTGAGTGGCTTGTATCTACATTGTATGTTCCTGCGTATAATGCTCCTGCACTTAAAATTGAAGCTAATCCTAATTTTACTAATTTTGTCATTTTATTTGTCCTTTTTTTATATAATTTTATAGATATTTTTTGCTACTAGTTAGTACTAATAGTTTAAAATTTTTTAATTTGCTTTATAAACTTTATTTAGAAGTTCATATAAAGTATCTAATTCATCATCACTTAAAACTTCTAATAGTTTATACACATTTCTTGCGTGATCTGGAAATAACTCTTCAATTATTTTAATCCCTTTTTGAGTGATAGTTAAAATTGAAGCTCTACTATCTTCTGGGTCTTTTATCGCTGTAATCCATCCATCTCTTTTTAGGTTTTTTACAACAACTGTAATATTACCAGGTGTACTCATAGTAAGTTTTGTAATTGAACTAATATTTAAATCACCTCTATGATAAAGCACTTCTAGTACTTTAAACTGATTAAACGTCAAGTCAAAACCATTCAAGTAGTCAATTAGTTTATTATGAAATTTGGTTCTAAATTTCTCTATTCTAACAATAGTTTTCATAGATTTATCTGTTCTTTTTCCATAACTTTTAATTGATTGCGTATTCATGTTTTTAACTCCTTTTGAAATTATAGTACTAATTAGTACTATTTGTCAAGAGTATTTATAAAAAGTAAGTATCAACTAATAGTTTGTTTTTATCTAAAGTACTATTTTAAGCCCTTTAGATAAATTTTGAAAATTTAAGATTTTTTTGCTGTTGACATAAAAATAGCAGCTAAAATTAGAAAACTTCCTGTAATTCTATTTTGAATTTTCATAGCTTTTACATCTTTTATTAAAAATTTCAATTTAGAAGCAAGCCCTGAATATCCTGTCATTACAAAAATATCAATTATACATAAAGTAAGACCGATTATTGCAAATTGAAGCCATAAAGACTCATTTGGATTTAAAAACTGGGGAATAAATGCTACTAAAAAAACTGTAGCTTTTGCATTTGTAAGATTTATTAATGTGGCACTAATAAAAGATTTCTTTGCATTGTAGTTATTTAGATGATTTTCATGATCAATTACTTCAACTTTTTCCAAAAATTTTGAAAGACCTAAATAGACTAAGTAAGCAACACCAATCCATTTGATTATATTAAAAAGCATTACAGATTTTGCAATAAGAGCACCAAGACCAATAACAACTATGAAAGTTTGAGCTAATAATCCAGCTTGTAATCCAAAAATAGCAGGATATGACTTTTTTAATCCGTATTTAATCCCATGATTCATTGATACAACAGCACCTGCTCCTGGTGATATAGAAATAGCAATTGAAGCAAGAAGTAATGTAATCCAAACATTTAGTTCCATGATGTATGTCTTTGTATTAAATTTAATTGAATATTTTAGTTTATTTAGTGTTAAAAGGGTATAAAAAAAGGTAGTACAAATGTACTACCTTTTTAAGAAGGGTATTAAAAAAGTGCTTAATTATGCAGCTTTTTTAGCAACTTTTTTAGCAGCTTTTTTAGCTTGTTTTACTTTAGTAGGTTTTAATTTTAAAACTTTTTTAGTAACTTTTTTAGCAACTGCTTTTACGTCTTTTTTCTTAGATACAACTTTTTTAGTAGCTTTCTTAGCTATTTTTGCAACTTTTTTTTCTTTTAATTCTTTTGCCATTTGTTATTTCCTTTGTTATTATTATGGTTTTTTACTATTACTTCTGTATAAAAGTAATAAATTATAGAGATTCTACAAGAAAAAAATTTATTTGTCAAGAGAAAATAACAGTTTTTCAATAAAATTTGTTATTTTATTTGCTTAACCGTTTAATAATAAATTATTAGCTAAAATATCATGTTTTGCTATAAAGAAAGAAAATTAAGGAATATGAAATGCTATTAACTCCAGGTCCTACTCCAGTACCAGAATTTGTAAGAAAGGCGATGGCTGATGTAACTATTCACCATAGAACGCCAGAGTTTGAAGCAATATTTGCTGAAACTAGAGAATTACTATTTGAATTATATGGAATGGATGAGGTTGTAATGCTTGCATCAAGTGGTTCAGGAGCTATGGAAGCTTGTGTTACAAACTTAACTCATAAAAAAGCTCTTACTGTAAACTCAGGGAAGTTTGGTGAGAGATTCGGAAAAATCTGTAAAGCTTTTGATATTGATTATACTGAAATTAAAAATGAATGGAATGTACCTGTAAGTGTTGAAGCAGTAGTTGAAGCTGTTAAAAATGACAGTGAAATAGATGCCGTTTTTATTCAACTATGTGAAAGTGCAGGGGGATTAAGACACCCTGTTGAGCAAATTGCACAAGAAGTTAAAAAAATAAATAAAGATATCACAGTTGTAGCTGATGGAATTACTGCAATTGGTGTTGAAAAAATTGATACTTCAAATTTAGATGCAGTTATTACAGGAAGTCAAAAAGCTTTAATGTTACCACCAGGTTTAGCAGTAATTGGTTTATCAAATGCAGCAGTTGAAAAAGTAGAAAGTAAAGCAAGAGGCTTTTACTTTAATTTAGCAACTGAGATTAAAAAACAAAGAACAAATACTACAGCATGGACAGCAGCTACGACTTTAATCATTGGATTAAAAGAGATTTTATCACATATAAAAGAAAATGGTGGATATGATGCTTTATATGAAAAAACAGCATTAAGAGCAAAGGCTTCAAGAGAAGCTTTAAAAGCAATTGGATGTGAGATATTCCCTCAAAGTCCTGCTAATGCTATGACAACTGTTTATACAGAGCATGCACCAGAAATAAGAAAAGTTTTAAAAACTAAATATAATGTAAATATCGCAGGTGGACAAGACCATATCAAAAAATTAATCTTTAGAGTTAATCATATGGGATTAGTTGAAGATTACGAGGCAGCTTGGGCTGTAAATGCAATTGAACTTGCTATGGATGAACTAAATTTAAGAACATTTGATGGAACTGCAAATAGAGTTTTCCTTGAACAAATGTTTAAAGGAAACTAGCAGTTATGGTTTTTGAACACGAAATACCAAAGGGAAGTAGATTATATTTTGCAAAGGCTGCTAAAGCTAAAAGAACTTTAGAAAATAAAGTTTGTGAAATATTGGACAAAAATGGTTTTGAAGAGATTCTAACACCTAACTTTTCATACTCACAACATCAGTCAATTGCTGATGAAAAAAAGCTTATTAAGTTTTCGGATGAGGATAATGAACAAGTATCTTTAAGAGCTGATTCTACTTTAGATGTAGTAAGAATTATCTCAAAAAGATTAGGAAGAACAACAGATCATAAAAAATGGTTTTATGTTCAGCCAGTGTTTACTTATCCATCAAATGAAGAGTATCAAATAGGTTGTGAATGGATAGGTCATGATAATATTTCTGATGTTATGAACTTAACAGCAGACATTTTAAAAGCATTAGATTTAGAACCAGTTTTCCAAATATCAAATATCAATATTCCAAAACTTGTAGCAAGTGAATTAAATATTGATATTGATTTATTTAAAAATGGTGAAATAGCATCACTGTTTAAATTAGATTGTAAATGGCTAAATGAACTTATTAAAGTGAAAAATATTGAAGATTTAAAAAATGTAATTTCAATAGTTCCAATATCAATAAAAGCAGAGTTAGAAAAACTACTTGAAAAAGCAAGTGAAGTTAACTACAACAATACAGTAATTGCTCCATTATATTATGGTTCATTAAAGTATTACAATGGTGTTTATTATAGAGTAATTAGCGATAATTTAACAGTATGTAAGGGTGGTATGTATTCAAGTGAAGGTACTTGTTCATTAGGTTTTGCCCTATACACAGATAGTTTATTAAAAATTTTAGAGGATTAGGATTAATATATGAGAGCAGATTTAATAGTTGGTATCCAATGGGGAGATGAAGGAAAAGGTAAGATAGTTGACATGCTAGCACAAAATTATGACATGGTTTGTAGAAGCCAAGGTGGTCATAATGCAGGTCATACTATTTGGGTTGATGGTGTAAAGTATGCACTTCACTTAATTCCTTCAGGAGTTTTAAATCCAAAAGCTATAAATGTTATAGGAAATGGTGTAGTTTTATCACCAGAATCAATCATCAAAGAGATGAGTCAATTTAAAAATTTAGAGGGTAGACTTTATATTTCTGATAAAGCACACTTAAACTTACCATATCATGCATTAATTGATCAAGCAAAAGAGAGATTAAAAGGTGATAAGGCAATTGGTACTACAGGAAAAGGAATTGGACCTGCATACTCTGATAAAATCAATAGAATTGGTCACAGAGTTGGTGAGTTACTAAATCCTGAAAACTTAACTGGTAAAATTTTAGAATATTTTGAACAAAATAGAGCTATTTTTGATGTACTTGAAATTGCAACTCCAAATAAAGATGAACTATTAGCTTTATTAAATGAGTACAAAAATGCTTTAGAGCCATTTATTACAAACACTACAAATATGGTTTGGAATGCACTTGATGAAGATAAAAAAGTATTATTAGAAGGTGCTCAAGGAACTATGCTTGATATTGATCATGGTACATATCCTTATGTAACATCTTCAAGTACTGTAAGTGCAGGAGCTTGTACTGGTCTTGGATTAAATCCAAAAGATATTGGTATTGTAACTGGAATTACTAAAGCTTACTGTACAAGAGTTGGAAATGGTCCTTTCCCTACAGAAGACTTTGGAAAAGATGGTGATACAATGGCAGATGTAGGAAAAGAGTTTGGTACTACAACTGGTAGAAAAAGAAGATGTGGTTGGTTTGATGCAGTTGCTGTTAAACATGCAGGTAGATTAAATGGGTGTGATCAATTAGCATTAATGAAATTAGATGTTTTAGATGGATTTGAAAAAATCAAAGTTTGTACAGCTTATGAAGTAAATGGTGAAATAATTGATTATGTTCCATCTGACTTAGAAGATGTTAAGCCTGTATATGTTGAAATTGATGGTTGGGATAGTGTTGTTGGTTGTAGAGATTATGATCAACTTCCTGAAAATGCAAAGAAATATATTGAAAAAATTGAAGAGGTAACAGCTGTAAAAGTAGGAATTGTTTCGACATCTCCTGAGAGAGCAGACACTATTATAAGGGGGTAATACGATGAGAATCAAATTACATCATACACCATATATCTCTAGAAGAATTACAAGAGACATCATTAATTGTGATTTCGTAGAGGTAAGAAAAGATAAAAATGCTATAGAAGCACAAATAGAAAGAATCATGGATGCTGATATAGAAAAAGAGTTTGAATTAGACGAAAAAGTTGATGATATTCTTGATGGACAAGATGAAGAAATTGAAATGTTAAATGCTGATAGAAGGCAACTTTTTTGGATGACTAAAAAAAGATTAGCAAATGATTTTGGTGTTATTTTAAATAATGAAGATAGATTCTCTGATATTGCCCATCAAGTTTTAGACTTTTTATGGGAAGAGGATTATATTCATTATACTTGCTCTGACAATCAAGTTAAAAATATCATTTTCTCATCAATCGATGAGTTTATGAAAGGTTTTGAAGAAGCAGACTCAATGGTATTAGCTAAGCTTAAAAACTATAAAAGAAAGTTAATACCAGGGACTGAGGATTATGATTTAGTTTATCATAGACTATATGAAGAAGAATTAATTAAAAGAGGGTTAATATAAGATGCAAAAAGTTTGGATTTACTTAGAAAACGGAACATTTTTAGAAGCAAAATCTTTTGGTGCAACTGGTACATCTGTTGGAGAAGTAGTATTTAATACGTCATTAACAGGTTACCAAGAAATCATTACTGATCCATCATACGCAGGACAGTTTGTAACATTTACAATGCCAGAAATTGGAAATGTTGGTGTAAATGAAGATGATATGGAAAGTAAAACAGCATACTGTAAAGGTGTATTAGTTAGAAACTATCATCATAAATACTCAAACTATAGAGCGCAAGGTGATTTAGATTCACTTTTAAAAGAGCATAATGTTTTAGGTATTACAGCAATTGATACAAGATACTTAACTAAAATGATTAGAGATGAAGGTGCAATGATGATGATTGCTTCAACTGAAATTTCTGATAAAGATGAATTAGCTAAAAAACTAAGTGAAAGTCCAAGAATTGAAGATATTAACTATATAGAACAAGTATCTACAAAAGAGCCTTATATTCACAAAAGTGGAGCTTGGAATCATGAATCAAAAGCTTACAATAAAGCTGTAATGAGTGATAAAAAAATCGTTGTTGTTGACTTTGGTGTAAAAAGAAATATCTTAAATGAATTAGTTCAATCAGGATTAGAAGTTGAAGTTGTTCCATCAACGTTTAAAGCTGATGATTTAATAGCTAGATTTGAAGCTAAAGAAATCGGTGGTATTTTCTTATCAAATGGACCAGGTGATCCACTTACTTTAACAGAAGAGAAAAAAGAAGTACAAAAACTAATTGGAGCAGGTATTCCGATGTTTGCTATTTGTTTAGGACACCAAATGTTATCAATTGCTCATGGGCATGATACATATAAATTACCATTTGGACAACACGGTGGAAATCATCCAGTTGCAAACCCTAAAACAATGGTTGTAGAAATTACTGCACAAAACCATAACTATAATGTTCCAGATTCAATTGAGCAAATTGCTGAGATTACTCATAAAAACTTATTTGATGGAACTATAGAAGGTGTAAAATATAAAAATAAAGATATCTTCTCAGTACAACATCACCCAGAGGCATCTCCAGGGCCACATGAGTCGAAATATATCTTTGACGAATTCGCAAAAATCGTAAAATAGTTTACCTATTTTACGCAATTTCTGCGTTGAAAACTTCAAGTTACGCGTGAAGTTTGCCTTGTGCCTTATGGGCACAAGTTTTCCCCTACTTCCATACTATATGTACGCTCCTCATAAATTCCAAATTTTGCCTTGAACTTCAACAAAACAGTGAACTTTTTCACTATTTTAATCACGAATAAAAACTTTTTAAATCTGTTAATAAATAGAAAATATATGTAGTAATAAAGCATTGTTAGTCTAATTTAGACTAACGAGCTTTTATTTAAATAAATTGTGTAACTAAGTAGTAAACTGCTGAGGCTGAGATACCACCTGCAATTCCGGCGATTACATCATCACCCATAACTCCCCATCCACCTTTTACTTTTTCATCGATTCTTCCAATAATTGAAGGTTTCCATATATCAAATATTCTAAAGAATATAAAGGCTAAGGCTGCCATAATAAGAAGGTTTGATTCTGTTGGTTTACAAATTGATAGTGCTATCCACATTCCTGCAAGCTCATCAATTACTATTTCTTTACTATCATGCTCACCTACTTCTTTTTCATATATATCTATTTGTTTTACTGCAATCACAGTAACAAATAAGCCTAATAAAAATAGAGTTGAAACATCAAATACTTGTAGTATACCAATTGCTAAGATTAAAGCTACAAATGAACCTACTGTTCCAGGAGCTTTTGGAGATAAACCTGAATATCCAACTGTTAGGAAAAACTTTCTTAAATTCATAATTTACCTTATTTCTTTTTTTCTATACCAAGTTTTTTTCTCTTTTCCCAAAGAGATTTTCTTGAAATACCAAGTTTTTTAGATAGTTCTGTATCTGGGTATTTTGATTGGTATGATAGAACCATAAGTTTTACATAGTCATTTATAGTCATGATATTTGTAGTACTCATAAGTAAATTCTCATTGTTAAACTCTATTTTTCTGTATGGGAAGTCTTCTTCACTTTCAAGTGATGAAATCACACAGTTTTTATGCTCTATCAATTTAATAAGATTATCTTTTGCAGTTCTTTTTAAACTGTGGTACTCAGTAAGATATATAATACCTTTATCATCTAATGCATTTAGTTTCTTTTGCCAATTTGCACAATTTAGTGAGATAAATGAGATTGGCATATCAAGTCTTCTTGATAATTTAAATACAAGTTTATCTGCACATTTTTGTGAGTTTGATTCAACTAAAGTAGGGAATGATGGAGGCAAGAACGTATCAGTTGTATCAACTTCGTCCATAATAAAATCAACGTATTCTCTTAGTGTCTGTAGTTCTCTTTTTAAACTTCTACACTCTTTATAGTGATAAATTTTTCTTACAAGTTCATCCATTAAAAATGGTTTCATAATATAATCTTTTGCACCATCTTTTATAGGGTTTGTAACTGTTTCATCTGAAATATATGAAACTAAAAGAAGAATAATAGAGTTTTCTTTATATTTTTTGATTATATTTTTACATAAACTTGATGGAAGTGAAGTTGATAAAAGTACTATGTCATAATCTTTTGATAAGTTATCAATATTTGGTGATTCAATATAATCACAACTGTGTCCATCATCAAGTAGTCTAGAAACTACTTTTTGTGCTAAATAAATCTCATTTTCAATAATTAAAATATTCATATTTTACTTCCATTTATAGTATTTTAATGTAGCAATACTTTGAACTGCCACACCTTCTTTTCTACCAACAAATCCCATTTTCTCCCCAGTAGTTGCTTTTATATTGATAAATTGCTTTTCAAGGGCTAAAATTTTTGATAATTGTTTTTTAATATCTTTTTTGAAAGGATTAATTTTAGGTTGTTGAGCTAATATAGTAAGGTCTATATTTACTATTTCATAGCCAACATTATAAATAAACTCTACAATCTCTTGAAGTAATAGTTTTGAATCAGCACCTTTATATTTTGGGTCAGTATCAGGAAAAAATTCTCCTATATCTCCAGCACCAGCTGCACCTAATAGTGCATCTATTACTGAATGAATTAATACATCTCCATCACTATGAGCTTTAAAACCATATTCACAAGGGATCTCAACACCACCTAAATACATCTTTTTACCATCTTCAAATTGATGAATATCTATACCAGTTCCTGTAAAGAAGTTATTTGATGCTGCTTTTAAAGCTGGTAAGTCATTTATTTCATCACCATGAGTTAGTTTTTTGCTTTCAATACTTCCCTTTACATATTTAATAGAACCATTTATTGCTTTTATAGCAGAGCTATCATCAGTAAATTCAGTTATTGTATCTAAGGCTTTTTTTAAGATGTCAGTTTTTGAGAGTTGAGGAGTTTGGATAAGTTTTACATTATCTCTATTTATTGTATCTTCATTGTATATTACTGTATCAGAAACATCTAGAACAGGAACTATACAATCTTTTACACCTTTTTCGTTGAGTAGATTATCAATTACACTCTTAGGAACGCAAGCTCTTGCAACGTCAGTCACCATTACATATTTAGAGGTAACTTCTTTTAGAGAGTTTGCCATAGATTCTTGTCTTGTGTCGCCGCCTGTTACGTACGTGTAGTCATCATTAAAGTTTTGCATATACCCGATTTCATTTTTGTGGGCAGTAACAATAATCTTCTCAAATTGAGCAAAACCTGATAATCGTTTAGTCACATTTAGCCATAGTGGTTCATTTTCAATTCTAAGCCACTGTTTTTTTGCTTTATGTTGAAATCTAGTAGAATTACCAGCGCATAGTACAATTAAAGCAACGTCAGACACTAATATCCCCTTTGTGTAAAAAAGTTACATATTATAATCTAATGTTACTTATGAAAAGTTAAGAATTATTTAGAATTTGATCTTTTATTGATTGAATTGAATTATTTAGTTGTTTTTCATCAAATCCATAAGATTTTGACAATTTATTTGCCATTTCAATAGATGAATCACTCAAAGGAGCTTTGAAGTTAGCAAGCTCTTTTGTGATTTTTAGAATTTGTGCTTTTTTCTTATATTCACTAGAAGCATTATTTATATCATCAACAAACCCTATTGAATATATGATATTGTGAGTTAGCCCCCAATGTTTAAATAAGTTAGCAGTAATTTTAGCTGTCGTAAAGCCTGTAAAGTTTATCTCAACTGTTGAAATATCATTCTCTTTATTTAAAGCTTCTTTGAAGTCATCAATTTTATTTTCTTGTTCAATTATTTTAGCAATGATAAATTTACCTGTTTCTTGTAAAAACGCAGGCATTAATAAATTATCTTTTAAGTCATTGTCTATTTTTGAAATCCATTCATTTATAATTTTTGTAGATAAAGCACTTAAGTTTATAAATTCATCCGTTGAAATGCTATAGGCCAAAAGGTTACATTTTACTGTATTTTGAACAATTGAGCCCATTGCTAATGAAATAGTAAAGTTTATGCCAAGTAAGTTTATAGCTCTACTTAAAGTATCTACACTACTTCTAAAACCAAACATTGAAGAGTTTGCTACTTTTAGTATATTTGCTACTAACAGGGGATCTTTCTCAATTATTTTTATCAATTCATCAGGAGAAGAGTTTTTTACTTTTTTAAACTCTTCTAGTTCTATAATACTATTGGGTAATGGTGGTAATGAATCAATTTGCTTTTTTACTTTATTTTTCATAATTATCCCATTATTTTTTCTTTGATTATTATATAGAAAAGAAACTTATACAAATAATAAATGGAAATTAATTGCTTGGATTAAGGTTTTATAAACAAATTTAGATATAATCAACACACAATCAAATAAATATTATAGGATTTTTAAAATGAGAGATTGGCTAGATAATCATAAAGATGATAAAGTTAGAACACAAATGTATTATGCAAAGCAAGGTATTATTACTCCTGATATGGAGTATGTTGCAAAAGTTGAAAACTTAGATCCTGAATTAATTAGATCTGAGATTGAAAGAGGAAGATTAATTATTCCTGCAAATGTAAATCATAGAAACTTAAAACCAATGGCTATTGGTATTGCTTCATCTTGTAAAATTAATGCAAATATTGGTTCTTCGGCTTTAGCTTCAGATATTGATGGAGAAGTTGAGAAAGTTGATGTATGTTTAAAATATGGTGCTGATACAATCATGGACTTAAGTACGGGTGGAGACTTAGATGCAATTAGAGAAGCTGTTATTGGACACTCAAACGTTCCTATTGGTACAGTTCCAATGTATCAAATCTTACATGATGTAAACAATAAGATTGAAGACTTATCTATTGAAGTTATGTTAAAAGTATTAGAAAAGCAAGCACAACAAGGTGTTTCTTACTTTACTATTCATGCTGGATTCTTACTTCAATTTATGCCTCATGTTGCAAAAAGAAAAATGGGTATCGTTTCAAGAGGTGGTTCTTTAATGGCTGCATGGATGATGCACTACCACAAAGAAAACCCATTCTACGATGCATTTGATGAAATCTTAGAGATTTGTAGAAAATACGATGTATCATTATCTTTAGGTGATTCATTAAGACCTGGATGTTTAGCAGATGCTTCTGATGAAGCTCAGTTATCTGAACTTAAAGTAATGGGTGAATTAACAAAAAGAGCATGGGAAAAAGATGTTCAAGTTATGATTGAAGGGCCAGGTCATGTTCCTTTAAATCAAATTGAAAGAAATATGAAAATAGAGCAAGAGTATTGTCATGAGGCACCTTTCTATATTTTAGGACCTTTAACAACTGATATTGCTGCTGGATATGATCATATTTCATCTGCAATTGGTGCAGCTGTTGGTGGATGGCATGGAGCTTCAATGCTTTGTTATGTTACACCAAAAGAGCACTTAGGTTTACCAAATGCAAAAGATGTTAGAGAAGGTATTATCGCATATAAAATTGCTGCTCACTCTGCTGACATTGCAAGAGGTAGAAAAGGTGCAAGAGATATTGATGATGAAATGTCAGATGCTAGATATGCATTTGATTGGAACAAACAATTTGAGCTTTGTTTAGATCCAGAAAGAGCTAAAGAGTACCATGACGAAACTCTTCCTCAAGATGTATTTAAAGAAGCAGAGTTTTGTTCTATGTGTGGGCCAAAGTTTTGTTCATACAAAATCACACAAAAAATCGTAAAAGACCACGGTGATGCGATGGTAAATGCCGGATAAAAGAAGTGAAGAGTTTCACTTCTTTCGGCATTTACGAGGATTCGATGCGAAATAGAAATCTTTGATTTCGTAATTGAGCCGAATGCTCTGACGAAATGTTGGATAAAAAGAGTGAAGAGTTTCACTCTTTTCAGCGTTAACGAGCTTTTTATGAAAATAACAAATCTTGATTTGCGTAAATTTTCAAAAAGGTCAGACAGAATGCCGGATAAGAAAAGTGAAAATCAAACTTTTCCCAAATCACCTAATAAAAAAGCATCTTTCAAAATAATTTGAAGGGTGCTTTTTTTATTTTAAACTTTCAAAACTATTTCCAAAAATCAAAATTATAAAAAACAATAAATCTAAAGCCTTTAAAATTCTATGTATTTCATAAACTTTTGATAAAATATCACTGTTTAAAAAAGTAAATAAACCTTTACTTTTTACAAAAAAATAGAAAATTTAGTTTAATTAAGACAAAAATTATCCTATTTCAATTATAATACAAAAAATTTAAATATAAAACTTTATAAAAAGGATTTTTCTATGGCAAATATAGAAGATATTAAAAAAGAACTTGAAAAGGTTAAGTATCCTGGATTTGAAAAATCTATTATGGACTTTGGGTTCGTAAAAGATGTTCAATTAGAAGGAAACACTGCTTCAATTGTATTAGATATTACATCTAGTGCTCAAGAGGTTGAAGATCAATTAAGAAAAGATATTCATGCCTGTATCAATGCTATTGGACTTGAAGTAAGACTTGGGTTCAATAAGCCACAAGTTCCAAAACAAAACTCTAACTCTGTAAGTGGTAAAAACATCGCTCCACAGATTAAAAAAATTGTAATGGTAAGTTCTGGTAAAGGTGGAGTTGGTAAATCAACTACTACAGTAAACTTAGCTGTTGCAGCTTCTATGCAAGGTAAAAAAGTAGGTATTCTTGATGCTGATATTTATGGTCCAAATATTCCAAGAATGATGGGATTACAAGGAAAAGAAGTAGAAGTTATCGGTGAAAAAGCAAGACCACTTAATGCATATGGTGTTGATGTAATGTCAATGGGTGTATTAATGGATGAAGGTCAAGCAGTTATTTGGAGAGGGGCTATGATTATGAAAGCTATCCAACAACTGTTAAGAGATATTTTATGGGAAGAGTTAGATATTCTTTTCATTGATATGCCTCCTGGTACTGGTGATGCTCAATTAACACTTGCTCAAAGTGTTCCAGTTGCAGCTGGTATTAATGTAACAACTCCACAGCATGTTGCACTTGATGATTCAAGAAGATCTTTAGATATGTTCCAAAAGTTACATATTCCTGTAGCTGGTATTGTTGAAAATATGAGTGGATTTATTTGTCCATCATGTGAAACAGAATCAGATATTTTTGGAATGGGAACTTGTGAAGATTTAGCTGATCAATACAATACTCAAGTATTAGGTAACTTACCAATTGAACCAGCAATTAGAGAAGGTGGAGATGGTGGTAAACCAATTACTTACTTTAACCCTGAATCAATATCTGCAAAAAGATATATGGAAGCAGCATCAAAAGTAATTGCTTTCTTAGATAGCGTAGATGATGATAGATCAAATGCAGATATTCAACCAACTACACCTCCAGGTGTAAGTGCTTGTTCAACAACAGCTGCAAGTGCTAGTTCTGCACAACAAACTCAACAATCATCTGGTGGTAGTTGTGGTACAGGATGTGGTTGTCACTAAGACAAAAAGATAAAAAGTAGCATTGCTACTTTTTATCCACATTTAAAATACTCTAAATAAATTTCTTCAATTTTCTGTTTTACTAGCTGTTCTTTCCAGTTATGTCTTTCGCAAAACTTTAAGATTTCTGCTTCTTTTTCTTCTTCATTACAAAAAAAATATAGTTTTTTTACAAAAGGTTTAGGAATATTAATAATTGCTTTTTCAAAATAGTTTTCTTTACACTCTTTTGAGCAAAAAACCTTTGAAATAGGTATTTTTTTAGAGCAGTATTGACAGTGATTAGCCATAATAACTCCTTTTGGAAATTATAGCTTTTAAAGTTTAAGTGCAACTTAGTTGCATTAATTGCACTTGAAACTTAAAATTATTTAGTTCTTGAGTTTTTTTCTTCGATTCCTGACATTCCAAATCTTCTAGCTAACTCTTGTTTAACTCTATCAGGGCTTATATTTTTTGAAGCAAGGGCAACTAAAACATGATATGTAATATCTGCTGCTTCGTAGATAATTTCTTCTTCATCATCATCTTTTATTGCAAATGTAAATTCACCTGATTCTTCTACGATTTTTTTAAGCATAGAGTTTTGCTCACCATTTAAAAGTTTTGAAGTGTATGATTTACTTGGGTCATCATTTTTTCTATCAAGTATTGTATGATATAAAGTATCTATTACACCATAAGCAGCAGTTGTATCAACTTCTACTTTTGACACTTCTTCGTTTGTTTGTAAATCAGTGAAGAAACAAGATTTTCTTCCTGTGTGACAAGCTACACCTTCTTGATTTACTTTTAATAAAAGAGTGTCATTATCACAGTCAAGCATAATATTCACTATTTCTTGTGTGTGATTTGAGCTTTCACCTTTTTTCCAAATTCTTTGTTTTGTTCTACTAAAGTAGTGAGCGTAGTTTGTGCTGATAGTTAATTTTAATGCTTCTTTATCCATATAAGCTAGCATCAACACTTCATTTGTTGTTGCATCTTGTGTAACTACAGGAATTAAACCATTAGTTTTTTCCCAATCAATTTTTTCTATTGCTTCCATTTTTGCCCTTAAAATTTTTTACTGATATCAAGTTTTAGTTTTTCTACTTCTTTTGTAACTTTATCAACTTCAATATCTCCACCAATTTCAATATCTTTTTCTTTAAGTTTTTCTACTTCTTCTACTGATGGAGGTTCTGAGTATTTTTCTTCTTTATATTTTGAATATCTATCTTCTTCAAGTGGTATATCTAAGTTAATTTCATTTTTATTCTTAACACTCTCTTCTTGTTTTTCTTGTGCATAACTAATTGAAATAAGTAAAAAAGATAGTATTAAAAGTAAGTTAGTTTTTTTCATATGATTACTTTATCTAAATATAAAGTAGGGGAAACCCTACTTTATTATTTACCGTTAATTGCAGTATCTCTTGATTTGTCTTTAGTATCAACCCAGATATTTGGAGTTGAACCACCAGGAGTTAAGAAAATTTTAGCATCTTTATTTTCTCTAAGTGCGTCGTTGAATTTTCCTTGAACTTGAATTTGTTGCATTTGAAGTAATTCATTAGTTAATGATTTAGCAATAACTTTATTTGCTTCTGATTGAGCTTTCGCTTCAATAGTTACAGCATCTGCTCTACCTTGGGCTTCAATTCTGTTTTTGTCAGCCTCACCTTTTGCAAGTGCAGCTTTTTTCTCAGCTTCTTGTTTTGCTCTTAAAACTTCGTATCTAACTCTTTCAGATTCTTGGTTCGCAATTTGAACTCTTTCAATTTGTTCTTTAATTTTTTCAGGTAATACGATTTCTCTTAATTGAACAGATTCTACACTTACAGGTGTACCTTCTAAAGCTTCAACTTGAGTTCTAATACCATTTTCAATTAATGTAGCAATCTCATTTCTTCTTGTTGGTAATTCCTCTGCGTTAAATCCACCTACAATATTTCTTACAATATTTCTTACAACTGGATCAACAATTTTGTCTTCCCATCCAAGACCCCATGTAGCAATAGTAGTTGGAGCTCCATCTGCTGTTAATCTATATTGAACAGTTAATTCAATAGAAACAGGTAAACCTCTAGCATCTAAGATATTAATTGCTGGGTTTGATCTAATACTTTGGTCAAAACCACCCATTTGCTCAACACTTCTATAGTTAATAAGTCTTACTTTTGTATCAACTACAATAACTTTTTGGAATACTGGAATGTATAAATGGAAACCAGGAGTTAATGGTCTATCTTCATATTTACCTGTAGTAACTTTAATACCTACTTGACCTGATTCAATAATCACAAATGGTTTAAAGATAAATAATGCAGCTATAATTATGATAATTACATAAATAAATCCTGCTTTTTTACCAAAGTTTTTGAAAAATTCTGGTGGCTCAAAAGGTGGTTGATAGTTTCCACCACCGTTGTTGTTAGAACCACCACCATTATTCTGTTGTCTGTTTTTAAAATAGTCGTTGTCTATTGGCATTTTTTCCCTTATTTTATTTTTAAAATATTAACTAAGATTAGTTAATGTATGTTAAATACTTAGTATATTTTTCATTTCTACCTTGAACTACATCAAAGTATGCTTTTTGTAATACTTCAGTAATTGGACCTCTTGAACCAGAACCTATAATTCTTGCATCAATATCTCTAATGGGAGTAACTTCAACAGCAGTTCCTGTAAAGAATGCTTCATCAGCAATATATACTTCTTCTCTTGTTAATCTTCTTCTTGTTACTGTATATCCTAAGTCTTTTGCTAAATCAATAACTGTAGCTTGTGTAATTGATTCTAGTGAATTGTCATTTGGTGGAGTGATAATTTCTCCATCTCTTACAATAAAGAAACAAGCACCAGAAGCTTCTGCGATATAACCTTGGTCATCTCTTAATAAAGCTTCATCATAACCACACTCAACAGCTTCACCTTTTGCCATTTGAGAGTTCAAGTAGTTTGCTACTGCTTTTGCTTTACCCATACCTGATGTATTTGAGTTTCTAGTCATAGATGCAATTTTTACTCTTACACCTTTTTTCATACCTTCTTCACCTAAATATGCTCCCCATTCCCATGCAGAAATAGAAACATTTACAGGAGCTTGTTTATGGTAAAGACCCATAACTCCATATCCTAAGTAAACAAGTGGTCTAATATAAGCACCTTCAGTTAATTCATTTTTTTGTAATAATTCAATTTGTGCTTTATTTAATTCCTCAGCACTAAATGGAACATCAATTAGTGTCATTTTAGCTGAGTTTATAAGTCTTTTTGTGTGCTCTTCAAGTTTAAAAATAGCACATCTTCCATCATGAGTTTTATATGCTTTAGTACCTTCAATAGCACCATTTCCATAGTGAAGAGTATGCGAAAGAACATGTACTTTCGCATCATGCCAATTTACAAATTCTCCATCCATCCATATATATTTTGCTTCAGTCATCTTATAAATTCCTAATGATTTAATTTTTAATGAATATTCTAGCTAAGATATTATTAAATTTAGGTCATAGTTTAGATGTTAAATTCCTTTTAGGGCTTTGAATAGTTACTTATGGTATATTATCAAAAAAATTTTAGGATTAGTTTTTTAGATGAGTAGATTTATAAAAAATATTGTTTTAGGTACATTTACTATACTAGTTATTACAGGTTGTTCAGTTAAGGACTTTAATAAAATGGTTCAACCAAAAGAAAAAGAGTTTGTTTACGAAAGACCTGTAGTTTCTGATGAACTTTTAAAGACAGTTCATGAGATAGTAAAAGCAATGTCTCAAAATAATCTGCAGCTTTTAAATAGTAAATTTATAAACCAAAAATTCGGTTTATATAATTTATATAAAGTAGATGGATTTGAAAATTTTTCTTTTCAGAAAATGTTTCATAATGTAGTTGAAGAAGATACTATAAAGGTTGAAGAATTTTCACATCTTATATCAAGAGTTCCTAAAAAAGCTATAAACTTACCAATAATTGAAGCTGATTCTACTTTTAATTGTAGTCCTTATAATGATGCTTATTATGGATGGACAAATGATGGACTTTTTTTAAGTACTAATACAAATGCAAAATTAAAAAAGTTTATGGAAGAGAAAAATATGATTAAAAAAGATTCTTTTAAAAAAGAGGATTTTCATAAAGCAAAAATGATTGAGCTTATGTCATACAAAGTTATTTTAACACCTGAAATTGTATTTTATTTAAACAAATTAGATGATGGAAAATGGTATATAACTTTAATTGATAGAATAACAACAAATTGTAGTGTAAAAAAGGATTCTAAAAAATGAGTCAACAAGAGTTTTGGAATGGTAAATTTTCAAGAGAAGGTTACCTTTATGGTATAAAACCAAATAGTTTTATTGCTTCAAAAGTAAAATCTTTTCCTAGGAATGGAAAAGTTTTATGCTTAGGTGAGGGTGAAGGAAGAAATGCAATCTTTTTAGCAAAAAGAGGTATGGAAGTTACAGCAATAGATGCTTCTGATATTGGAATATCAAAACTTCATTTTAGAGCTTTAGAAGAGGGTGTAAATATAGAAACTATTTGTGCTGATTTAAATGAGTGGGAAGTAAAAGAACAATACGATGTAATTGTTGCTTCTTATTTACATATGTATAAAGAAGATAGAGCTAAGCTTTTTGAAAAAATACAGGATTCACTAAAACCTGATGGAATTTTTGTTGGGGAGTTTTTTTCTGTAAATCAGCTAAATTATAATAGTGGTGGACCAAAAGATAAAGATTTACTTTACACAGTAGATGATTTTAAAAAAGGCTTTGCTTTATGTCAAAGTGAAATAAATGAAGTGGTTACTATTTTAGATGAAGGTAAAGGTCATCAAGGTGAAGCTTCAGTAATTAGAGTAGTTGTAGAAAACTAAAAGAGAAATTTTTCCCTAAGTTATAACTTGGTATATTATAACTTAAATATATAATAATTATAAGATTTTCAAATAAGAGTAAAAAATATGATAGAAGAAATAAAAAGTATAATAAATGAAAGAGTGCTAGTTATTGATGGAGCTATGGGAACACAGCTTCAATTAGCAGAGATTAAAGATAAAGAGTGGGAATATGAGGGAATCAATCTAGAAGGTTGTAATGAACTTTTAAACTTGACTGCTCCTCATGTTTTAGAAAAGATTCATGATGATTATTTAGAAGCTGGGGCTGATTTGATTTCAACAAATACTTTTGGTTCTATGCCATGGGTATTGGATGAATATCAAATTCCTCAAACATCATATGAATTATCAAGACTTGGAGCAAAACTTGTAAAAGATTCTTGTGATAAGTTTAGTACACCTCAAAAACCAAGATATGTATTAGGATCAATTGGACCTGGAACAAAGTTACCATCACTTGGACATATAACTTATGATGAAATGTATGAAGGTTATAAAGTTATGGCACAAGGACTGGCTGATGGTGGAACTGATGTGTTCTTACTTGAAACTTGTCAAGATCCCTTACAAATTAAAGCAGGTTTACATGCTTTAAATGATGTGGCACCAAATATTCCAATTATGGTATCTGTAACTATTGAGCTTAGTGGTACGATGCTTATAGGAACAGACGCTATGACAATTGCAGCTATCTTAGAGCCATTTAATATATTATCACTTGGATTTAACTGTGGTACTGGACCAAAACAAGTACATAAACATGTAAAAACATTAAGTGAGATTTGTAAGTTCCCTATTTCTGTTCATGCAAATGCTGGGCTTCCACAAAATAAAGGTGGAAAAACTTACTATCCAATGCAACCTAAAGAGTTTACAGAATTAACAAAAGAGTTCTTAGAGTTTAATGGAGTTTCATTCTTGGGTGGTTGTTGTGGTACTACTCCTGAACATATCAAAGCATTAGTTGCAGATATTGAAGGTATAATACCAAAGAAACCTAGCGGATTTTTAAAAGCTTCATTAGCAAGTTTATTTAATGTAGTTCCTCTAAAACAAGACCCAGCACCACTTTTAATAGGTGAGCGATCAAATGCTACAGGTTCGAAAGCCTTTAGAGAATTACTAAAAGCAAATAATTATGAAGGAACTTTAACAGTTGGTCAACAGCAAGTAAGAGCAGGGGCACATGTAATTGATGTATCAGTTGGATTCGCAGGACGTGATGAAAGAGAAGATATGGATAAAGTTGTGGGACTTTACTCTCAAAAAGTGTCACTTCCTTTAATGCCTGACTCAACACAAATTCCAGCACTTGAAGCAGCACTTAAACAAATAGGTGGAAGACCTATTATCAACTCAGTTAACCTTGAAGATGGTGAAGACAAATTTGATGAGATTTGTAGATTAGCTAAAAAGTTTGGTGCAGCTCTTGTTTGTTTAGTTATTGATGAAATTGGTATGGCTAAAACATTAGAGCGAAAGTTAGAAGTAGCAGAGAGAATTTATGATTTATGTGTAAATAGACATGGATTTAATCCAGAAGATTTAGTATTTGATATGCTTACATTTACTATTGGTTCAGGGGATGAAGAGTATAGAACAGCTGGTGTTGAAACACTTGAAGCTATTAAAGAGTTCCAAATAAGACACCCAGAAGTAGGAACTACTTTAGGACTTTCAAATATCTCTTTTGGACTGGATCAAAAAGCTAGAATTTACTTAAACTCAATTTATTTAGACCATTGTGTAAAAGCAGGACTTACAACAGCAATTGTAAATGTAAAACATATTTTACCTCTGAATAAAATTTCTGATGAAGATAGAAAAGCTTGTGATGATTTAATCTTTAATAATCAAGAAAATGGTGACCCATTATTTGCCTTTATAGACCACTTTGCAAATGTGGGAGATATGGAAGAGCAAAGTGATGAAGAGTACCAAAAATTAGAGCCAGTTGAGAAAGTTAAAAAACTTTTATTAGATGGTGATAAAGATAGAATGTTACCACTTGTAGAAGAGCTAAGACATGATGTTAATCCAGAGATTATAGTAAATGAATGGCTTATTGATGGTATGAAAATTATTGGTGAGTTATTTGGTTCAGGTCAAATGCAGTTACCATTTGTACTTCAAAGTGCTGAAACTATGAAAGCTACAGTTGATAGCTTAAATCCATATTTACCTAAAAAAGAAAAAGCTAGTGAAACTGTACTTGTACTTGGAACTGTAAAAGGTGATGTTCATGATGTTGGTAAAAACCTAGTTGATATTATTCTTTCAAACAATGGATTCAAAGTAATCAATATTGGTATTAAAGCTGATTTAAATGACTTTATTATTGCAGTAAAAGAGAATAAAGCTCAAGCTATTGGAATGAGTGGATTACTTGTAAAATCAACTGCTGTAATGAAAGAAAATCTAGAAACACTTCAAAAAGAAGGAATAGATATTCCTGTCCTTTTAGGAGGAGCTGCACTTACAAAAGGTTTTGTAAATGATTATTGTAGACCTATTTATGATGGTCCAATATTCTATTGTAGAGATGCCTTTGATGGAGTTGTTTCTATGCAAAGAATTGAAGAGGGTGATTTAGATAATACTGCTTTAGCAGCTGATTTAATTGAAGAAATTGATACAAGTGATAGGGTTGCAAAAGAAGAAGTTGAAATTCCTCCGTATGAAGAGATAGAACTTCCAGAACCTACAGAGTTTACTTTCCCTCCACTTTGGGATAGAGTTGCAAAAACTGGTGATGAAGTAGATAAAGAGTTAGTATTTAAATGGATTAATCATAGAGTTTTATTTAGACAAAGATGGGGATATAAAAGAGGAAAACAAAAAAGTACTGATTTTATTAAGCATGAAGAAGAAGTTGTTAAGCCTTTATATGAAGAGTTAAAAGAAGAATTACTTGATAAAAATATCTTTGATCCAATCGCTATTTATGAGTATTACCCTTGTATGTCTCATGATAATAAGCTTTATATTTTTGATAAAAAGTACTTATTCAACTCAGAAGAAGAAGCTAGAAATAATAAGCCATCATTAGATGAAGCAATAAAAGTTTTAGAGTTCCCAAGACAAAAAAGAAAACCTTTTAGATGTATTGCTGATTATTTTGCAAATGATAGATTAGATGTAGTTGGATTTACCCTTGCAAGTGCAGGTCTTAAAGTTGCTGATTATGAAAGAGAGTATTACAACAAAGGTGAATTTAATAAGTATTATCAAATTCATGGGCTTGGAGTAGAGCTTGCTGAGGCTTTAGCTGAGGTTTTACATAAGCAAATTAGACTTGATTTAGATATTGTTCCAAAAGAAGGACCAACATTAAATGATGTTCAAATGAAGCAATATGTAGGTTGTAGATATTCTCCTGGATATGCAGCTTGTCCTGATTTAGCTATGAATAGAGATATCTTTGATTTACTAGATCCTGAAAAGTTTGGGATTGAATTATCTGAGACATTCCAAATGCATCCAGAACAAACTACTTGTGCAATAGTAGTTCCTCACCACGACGCAAAATATTATAATATTTAAAAAGTAGTTTTACTACTTTTTAAAGTATAAAATAACTTGCTAAAACCCCACTAGATAGGGATTTAAGTTTATATAGGGCAAAATATATAAAATAATTACATCATGGGGTTTTAAATGGGGTTTTTAAAGAAAAAATCAACACTACTTTTACTATTAATTACTTTTTTTATAAGTGGATGTACAGTAACTCCCCAGCCTCTAAGTAAAGAAGAAATATCCCTAAAAGCTAATCAAGATTTAAAACTAATAAATAGAATTTCCCCTGTTATTACAAAACCTATTACCATAGATGAAGCAATAGATAAAGCCTTAAAAAATAATGTAAGAAATAAAATCAAGTTAATGCAAACAGCCTTAGCAAAACAACAAATTGATTTAGTATATTATGATATGTTACCAAATCTAACTACAAGTGCAGGATACTCAAAAAGAGATGAGTACGCTGCATCTGCTAGTACTTCTTTTAGTAATGGTAACCCTGAGCCAATAACTGGTGAACCATCATACTCGGTATCTCAAGACAAAGAAAAAATTGATGCAGATATCTCTTTTAGTTGGAATGTTTTGGATTTTGGATTATCTTATGTAAAAGCTCAACAACAAGCTGATAAATACTTAATGGCAAAACAAAATGAGAGAAAAGTAATTCACAATATAGTACAAGAAGTAAGAAGAACTTACTATAAAGCTGCATCAGCTCAAGCTTTACTTAAAAAAATTGTTCCTATGATGAAAGATGTTCAAGTAGCTTTAAACGACTCAAATAAGATTAAAAAACTTAGAATCAACTCACCAATGGAGTCTTTGGCATATCAAAGGGATTTACTTGAAGTATTAAGATCTCTTCAATCTTTAGAAAGAAATCTTATGAATGCTAAGGTTGAGTTAGCTGAACTTATGGGTTTAAAAGCTGGAACACATTTTACTTTAGCCCAAGAAATAAAGACTGATTATGAACTTCCAAAATTAAATCTTGGTTTAAAACAAATGGAAATAATGGCTTTAGAGAATAGACCAGAGATTTTAGAGAGTAGATATAAACAAAGAATTTCTCATAAAGAAACTACAAGAGCAATCTTGCAAATGCTTCCAGGAATTAAATTAAACAGTGGTATTTCTTATGATAATAATGACTATTTATTAAATAACAATTGGACCTCATATGGTGCAACTATCTCTTGGAATTTATTAAATATCTTTAAAGCAAATACAAGTCAAAAAATAGCAAAAACAAAAATAGCCCTTGCTAAAGAGCAAAAACTTGCTATTTCAATGGCAGTATTATCACAGGTTCATTTATCCCTTGCAGATTTTGAACAATCAAAAAAAGAGTATAAACTTTCAAAAAAGTATTTAGATGTAGCTCAAGAGATTTATAAATTAACAGAAGTTACAAATAAACTAAATATGAACAGTAGGTTGATTTATATAAAAGAGAAACTAAACTATATCTTAGCTTTGCTTAGACACTCTTCATCTTATGCAAATGTACAAAATAGCTATGGTAGAGTTTTTGCTTCAATAGGAACTTATGAGGATATAGGAAAAGAGACTTTAGAAAAAAATAGTGTTATAAAAGTAAAAGAGCCTAAAAAAATCCAAAAGAAAAAAGAAGAAATTAAAAAAGCTAAACTTGAAAAGTTAGTAAAAACTGCACAAACAACACAAAATGTATATCTAAGAAAAGAACCTCATAAAGATAGTATGTACAGTGTTGTTTTACTAAAAAATAGAAAAGTTAAAGTTTTAAGAGAGTTTGAAAATAAATATGGAAAATGGATAGAGACACCACTTGGATTTATTTATAAAAGTGCTGTATTTATAAAAGATGAAAAAGAAGATAACTTAAGTCTAGCAAGTAAAAAAGAGATAAAAAAAACTATTTTTAAAGGAATAGCTTTTAAAAATGCAAATATTAGATCCCAAGCAAACTGGCAAAGCCCTGTTCTTTTCTTACTTCCTAAAAACCAAGAAATAAATATTGAAGAGATAATATCCAACAATAAAGATGTTTGGTATAAAACATCTTTTGGATATATTAGTAATTTAGTGATGGATATAAAAGAGTAGAGAATGAAAAAGATATTTTTAATAGGATTTTTAATCACATATATTTTTGCACAAGATGAGATTAGTTCAAGGGCTGTTATTACTTCTTATGATAAAACTATTTTATCAAGTGAATTAGCTGGAAATATTACGTATTTAAAAAAAATAGAAGGAGATTCTTTTAAAAAAGGTGACCTTTTAGTAAAACTAAATTGTGATATTTATAAAGCTCAAAAAGCAAAAGCAGCTATTGAAAAAAATATTGCATATTTAAAATATAAAAAGAATAAAAAACTAGAAAGCTTTAAATCAATTGGAAAGTTTGAAGTTGATATTGCAAGAGAAGAGTTTAGAAAGCAAGAAGCAGAGTATAAAATAGCTTCTATAAATGTAAAAAGATGTGATATTTATGCCCCTTACAATGGAAGAGTAGTAAGTAGAGAAGTTTCTCAACATCAAAGTGTAAAGCCAAATGAGCAGATATTAGAGATAATTTCAACAGAGAGTTTGGAAGCAAAAACTTTTGTTCCTTCAACATGGTTATCAGTTCTAAAAAAAGATATGAGAGTTGTTTTAAATGTGGATGAAACTCAAACATCTATAAATGCAGTAGTAAAAGAAATAGGTTCTGTAGTTGACCCTATTAGTCAGACTGTTTTAGTTAGAGTATCATTAGAAAAACCTTATGATAAAATAATACCAGGAATGAGTGCAACAGCAATATTTCAGATTAATGAGCAAAAATAAAGGCTTAATATGAAACGAAATCCACTAATAAGTGCCTTAGAACCTAGAGTTTTATTTGATGGAGCAGCAGTTACAACTGCTGTTGATGTTTTAGATAATAATAGCTTTGAAAACAATGACACACCTGATACTACCCCACAAGAAAATAAAAGTAAAGAAATAGTATTTATAGATAGTCAAGTTGAAAATAAAGAAGAGATATTAAAGCAACTTGATGAAAATACGGAAGTATATATATTAGATGACAAAAGTGATGTCTTAGAGCAAATTGAGACTATTTTAGAAGATAAAAATGATATTGATACTTTACATATAATATCCCATGGTAAAGAGGGAGAATTACTTTTTTCAAGTGGAAGTATAAACTCACAAAATATTCAAGATTATGAACAAACTTTAAAAAATATTTCAAATAGTTTAAGTAAAGAAGCTGATATTTTACTTTATGGATGTTCTATTGGTCAAAACAATCAAGGTAAAGATTTCGTGGATAAAATCTCATCTTTAACAAGTGCAGATGTAGCAGCATCAGATGACTTGACAGGTGATAAACTTTTAAATGGTGATTGGAACTTAGAGTATAAAAGTGGAGTTATTGAGAGTCAGGCTATTAGTATTGATAACTATGAAACCCTTTTAGCAAATGATGCTCCATATCTCTCAACTTCAACAAATTATGATTCAATTCCAGCAAGTGACTTTTCAGACAATAGCGCATCTTTCGCTTTTGACAATGATGTAAATACTTCTTTTTCTTTTCCTTTAGGCTCAGGAACAAGTTTTGATTTTGATGCTTTAAATCCTTATATAGTAAACTCTTTTGCTATTACTACATCAACTGGTTCTGATGATTTAGATCCAATTAAATTTGCTATTTATGGTTCAAATGATAGGTCAGACTTTAGTAGTAACTTAATTGTTTCTATGGATATAAACCCTAGTACAAATAGAGGGGAAGAAGTTAAAGTAGAGTTCTCCAATACGGAAGTATTTAGATACTATCGAGTTGAATTTAATAAAATTAGAGGTGGTGGTGCAGGAGAAGTTGCTGAGATTAAGTTGGGTGGTATGGATATAACTACATTTACATATACAGAAGATGGTCCATCTTCTGAATTAGTAAATCTAGTGATTTTAACTGACGATGGAGCAGATTTACAAAGTGCTCAAATCTCAATAACAAGTGGCTTTACAAGTGGTGATATGCTGGAGTTTAACAATGATGATAATACACTTTATGGAAATATATTATCTTCATATGATTCATCATCGGGTGTTCTAAATCTTAGTGGTACTGCTACTGTTGAACAGTATAAAAATGCTTTAAAAGCAATAAGATTTTACTCAACAAATGATTCTCCTGAAACAGCTTTTAATCAAAGGACATTATCTTGGAAAGTTAATGATGGCGTAAACGATAGTAATATTTCTAAAACAGTTTTAGAAATAATTGGAGTTAATGATACTCCTATTATTGATAATGCAGATGATAACTCAAATTTAGTTGAAAATGGAACAATTAGTGCTTCTGGAGATATTGATGTAAGCGATAAGGACTTGAATGATACTTTATCTGCAAGTTATATATCAAATAGTTTTGAAGCTTATGAAAGTGATGGAGTAACTCCTCTTTCTTTAACTCAAACTCAGCAAAATGAGATAATCAACAGTTTTGATTTTACTAACAGTAGTATAAATTCAAATACAGGAACTTTTTCTTGGAGTTATGCAATATCTAATAATAAGCTTGATTTCTTGGCCAATAATGAAAGTGTAATAGTAAAGTATACAATCCAAATAACTGATAATAGTGGAGCAAGTGTTAATCAAGTAATTACTATCAACATACAAGGTGTAAACGATACTGTTAGTGTAAATAGTTCTACTAGTACAGGTGAAATTGTTGATAAAGGTGTAGTTTCTCAAAATGGAGTAATAACTTTTGTAGATGAAGATACAACAGATAAAATATCTGCTTCTTTAGTAAGCACAAGTTTAAATGGTTATAACTTAAGTTCACAAGAAGAACAAGTTATTTTAGATGCCTTTTCTTTTACAAATGCAAATCCAAATAGCAATACTGGCTCTATAAATTGGGATTTTACAATCTCTCAAAGTGATATTGAATTTTTGGGAACAGCAGAAGTAATAACAGCTGTTTTTACCATAGAAGTAAATGATAATAATGGTGGAACAAGACAACAAGATATTACAATACAGATAAAAGGAACAAATGATAAGCCAACTATTCAGGTTATAGATGATGAGGGTAGAGTATCTGAGGGCTCAACATTAAGTGATAGTGGAAAGATTAGCTTTAGTGATATAGATAAAACAGACCAACCAAGTATAAGTGAAAGTCTAACTAATATTCAAGCAGTTGATTCAACTGGTAATACAATTAGCATAAGTGGTTCAAATCAAGCTATTTTAGAAAATGCTTTTTCTATTACTCAATTAACTCCTAATTCAAACAGTTCAGAGATTCAATGGGACTACTCTCTAACAGAAAGTCAATTGGACTTTTTAAGTCAAGGAGATGAGGTTACTTTAACTTTTCAAATAAGAGTACAAGATGCCCAAGGTGAGTTTTCAACTCAAGATATCACTATATTAATAGTAGGTGAAAATGATGTTCCTTTAATAACTGCTGTAGATGTAGAAGGTCAGATACAAGAAGGCTCAACTTTAAGTGATAGTGGCTCTATTGATTTTTCTGATATAGATAAAGATGATAAACCCTTTGGAAGTTTTGATGTAAAAGATGTAATTGCTAAGGATAGTAATAACCAAGATTTTACTTTAAGTACTACTCAAAGAGATGCAATAGAAAATGCTTTTTCAATAACTAATCTCTCCTCAAATACAAACACTGGAACAATTACCTGGGATTATAGTATAAGTGAAGGGGATATAAATTTTTTAGCTCAAGGTGAAACAGTAACAGCAATATTTACAATAACTGTAACTGATAATGATGGACAAACTTCAACACAAGATGTTAAAATAGTAATACAAGGAGCAAATGATACTCCTACTATAACTGGTTCAGATATTGCAGGAACTATTCAAGAGAGTTCAACTTATAATGATACTGGAACAATTAATTTTAATGATTTAGATTTAAGTGATAATATTAGTATAAATGACTATTTTGATTCAATTACAGCCTATAGAGCGGATGGTGTTACAATATTTAACTTAACTACTCAACAAGAAATTGATTTATTAAATGCATTTAGTATTTCAAGTGTAGGTGAGGGAACTAGTAGTGGAACAATTACTTGGGATTATACTATAAGTGAAGCCCAACTTGACTTTTTAGCTGAAAATGAGTTAATAAAAATCACATATAATATAGAAATAGCAGATAGTCAAAACCAAAAAGACATGCAAACTATTACTATAGATATTGGTGGGCAAAATGATGCACCAATAGTATCAAATGATAATATTGACTCAATAATAACTTATGGACAAGATTATTCACAAGAGATTTCATTTTTATTTACAGATGTTGATAAGAGTGATAATTTAGTATATGAAGCAACAGGACTTCCCACGGGAATAAATTATGACCTAATTACTGGTTTGATAAGTGGAAGACCACTTGAAATAGGAATATTTGAAGTTACAATCACTACTTATGACTCCTCTTCTATGCAAGCTTTAGCTTCAAGAACTTATCAAATTGATGTTTTAGGACCTCCAAAGGTAGTAGTTCCAGAATTTGAACCTCCTAAAGAAGTAGAACCACCTATACAAGTAGATAAGGTTGAAATATCTGACAACTCACAAAAAGTTGAACAAATTGGAGTTATAAAAAGTAATACAATTGAAGAACAAGAAAATAGTAAGTTTAATCAAGACTTTCAAAAGTTAGATACTTTAGCTAAAGGATATACTGATTTTAAAACAGTAGATGAAACACAGGTCTTTACAAATATCAATAAGTTTAATATTTTAAAATCTATTGATATTACTTTAGGAACAAGAGGAGAAGTTGACTTTCAAGTTCAACAAAAAGAAGCATATGAGACTTTAGGTCTTACAATAGAAGATTTCTCTTATGTAAGTGATTATATGCAATTAAAAATTGTAGATATAAAACAAGCAAGAGCATATGAAGTTTTAATGGTAAATGGAGATAAACTCCCTATCACCATGGTATTTGATGAAAAAACAGGTTTATTAAAAGGTTTATTGAAAGATAATATGGAGTTTAGTATAAAAGCCTATGATTTTGATAATAAAATTAGAATATTAAATATAAAAATAGATATATCAGCATTAAAAGAAGAAGCTATAGAAATTACTTCATCTCATATAAATAATGATTTCTCATCACAAGTTACAAGTCAAAGTAATCAAATGCAGACTTATGGTAAAAATTTAGCGCAATTATTTTCAAGTAAAGATACATAAGGATTAACTTTGAAATTAAATGTAGCTGATCTTCTTCAAATAGAGCATAATTGTAGAAATACTCAAAGTTATGAAGAATTAAGATATACAATTGTAAATGAAACTAGAAAATTAGTACCATATAAAGCAGTTTTATTTTTTTGTATTGATTCAAAACAAAACCTAAAAGTAGAGGCTATTTCAGATGTGGCAACTATAAATACAAACTCTATTTTTGTACAAACTTTAGAGTCTATTGCAACAAAAGCCTTAAAAAATAGTGATACACTACATGAAATAGATACGCAAAAACAACTAGATACTTATGAAAAAAAGGTTTTAGATGAGTACTCTTATAAACATCTTCTTTTTATTCCAATAAAAGTAGAAAAAAATGATGCTTCTATACAGTATTATATGATTTTATTAAATGATGAAACTTATGAAAAGAAACATTTAGAAGTGATAGCTCATCTTAGTTCTTCATATGCTTATTTTTTATATGCGATGACAAAAAATAGTTTTAGAAGTAAAATTAAAAAATCAATGTTTTTTAGTGGCTATTTTAAATACGTTTTTATACTGCTTGTTTTAGTTATGTTTATTCCTGTTAAACTTTCAGTTCTTGCACCTCTTGAAGTAATACCAAAAAATCCTTTTATTGTAACTTCACCTTTGGAAGCAGCAGTAAAGAAAATAGAAGTGAAGCCAAATGATGAGGTAAAAAAAGGTGAATTATTAGTAGTTTTAGATGACACTTTTTATAAAAATGAGTACGAAGTAGCTAAAAAAACTTTAGATATTGCAAAAGCTCAATTACACACTTCATCTCAAGCAAGTTTTTATGATATAAATCAAAAAAGAAAAATTGCAGAGTTAAAAACACAAGTTGAGCTTAAAAAAACAGCTTTAGAGTATGCAAAGCAGCAGTTGGAAAGAACAAAGATTTATGCAAAAAAAGATGCAATAGTAATAGTTCATAGTCCAAATGAATGGAAAGGAAAACCTGTAATTATAGGTGAAAAAATTCTTTATTTAGCTGATAAAAAGAGTGTAGAACTTAAAATAATGCTATCTGTAAGTGATGCTATTTTTATAGAGAAAAATTCAAAAGTAAAAGCTTTCTTTGATAATGACCCTTTAAATTCATGGGATGCAAAGGTTAAATATATTTCTTATAAGCCCCAACTTAGTAATCAAAATGTTTTATCATATGAAATAATAGCCTCTTTTGAAAATGAAAAGAGCCAAGAGATACCAAATATTGGATTAAGAGGAACTGCAAAGATATATTCACAAGAAGTAACACTATTTTTCTATTTATTTAAAAAGCCTATAACTTCACTAAGACAGTATATAGGTTGGTAGTTTATGCTAAATAATAAGCAAAAACTACTTCCTTCTCTAAGGCAAGACCTAAAACTTTTAGAGGCAATGCCTAGTGAAACGGGGGAGAAAAACTGGCTTATTTTTGACCCTTTGCAAGATAAATATTTTAATATATCCTATGATGCTTTTAAACTTTTAAATTTTTGGCAAAACAATCAAGAAATAGAAAGATTTTTGGATTTTTTACAAAAAAATGATTATGAAATTGATGGAAACTCTTTGGATATTTTTATTGAGTTTCTAAGAAAAAACTCTCTTTTACAAGCAAATAATTCAAAAGATGTAAAGCAACTTTATGAAGAGTATAAAAAAATAAAAAACTCACCTTTTAAATGGCTTTTAAAAAACTATCTTTTTATAAAAATACCACTATTTAGAAGTGATAAGTTTTTAGAGAAAAATCTATCAAAAGTTAGTTTTTTTTATAGCTCTTTTTATAAGAGTTTGGTTCTATTTTTAGGATTTATTGGGATTTTATTTGCCCTTAGAAATTATGAAGAGTTTATAAATACTTTTTCATATCTTTTTTCTATGCAAGGTATGTTTTACTATATTTTATCAATCATTTTTGTAAAAATTTTGCATGAATTAGGTCATGCTTTCACAGCAAAAAGAAATGGTGTAAGAGTTCCTACTATGGGTGTTGCCTTTTTGGTTTTATTTCCTGTTATGTATACAGATACAACTGATTCTTGGAAACTAAAATCAAAGTATAAAAGACTTCAAATAGTCTTAGCTGGTGTAAAAACAGAGCTATACTTAGCTTTAATAGCTACTTTTCTTTGGGTTTTTTTACCTGATGGAGTTTTAAAAACTATAGTTTTTATAATTGCTACAACAAGTTGGATTACATCAATACTTATTAATATAAGTCCTTTTCTTAGGTTTGATGGTTATTATGCTTTAAGTGATGCTACAAATACAAAAAATCTACAGCCAAGAAGTTTTGCAATGGCTAGATGGTTTTTAAGAAAATATGTATTAGGTTTGAATATAAATCCTCCTGAATATTTACCTTTATATAAACAAAGGTTTTTTATCATTTATGCAATAGCAACTTGGATATATAGATTTTTTCTTTTTTTAGGTATTGCATTGCTTGTTTATTTCTTTGCATTTAAAGTTTTGGGTATTATTCTATTTATAGTTGAGATTGTTTGGTTTATTTTAATGCCAATTTATAATGAGTTAAAAATTTGGTTTAAAAAGTTTAATGAGGTGAGTTTAAATATGAGAAATATTACAAGTTTTATTTTGTTTGTTTTATTTTTAGGCTTTTTAATCTATCCTTGGAATAGTAAAGTTTCTATGCCAGCTGTTTTAGAAGCAAAACAATTTAATCAAATTTATGCAAAAAATGAAGCTTTTATCAAAGAAATATATATAAAAGAGCAAAAAGAAGTAAAACAAGGGGAAATTTTAGCTATCTTATCATCTCCCAAAAAAACTTTTGAATTAAGCCAAATAAATAAAAAAATAAAGCTTCTAAACCTTAGGTTAAGTAGTATGGCAGGAGCTAAAAAACTTTTAGATAATAGGCTTGTTTTGGAAGAACAGTTATTAAAACTTGAGAAGCAAAAAGAGTCATTAAGAAAAGATATAAAAAATCTTCAAATAAAAGCCCCTTTTACTGGAATAGTATCTCTAAATGAAAACTTACAAAAAAGTACATGGGTAAATAAAAAACAACCTTTATTTACTATATATAATCCAAACTCTTTTGAGGTAATAGCTTATTGCAAAGAAGAGGATTATTCATATATAAAAAAAAGTAAAAAAGGCAAACTTTTGTTAGATAATGCCCTTGAAAAGATGGATACTATTATTTTAAATATTTCTACATTCTCTTTGCCAAATATAGAGTTTGAAGAGTTAAGCTCTTTATATAAAGGAAGTATTGCTTCAAGTAAAGATGGAAATGAAAATATAGTAAGCCAAAAAGCTTATTATAAAGTTTTTGCTAAACCTACAAGTTTGCAAAAGAGCTTTTCTTATAGGCAAAAAGGTGTATTAGTGGTAAAGTCAAAACCTCAAAGTATTATAGAAAAAGCCTATATAAAAGTCTTAGCAACACTTTTAAAAGAGAGTGATTTTTAAAAATATTAGTTTTTATTTAACTGTATTGTAAATAAAGCACCTTTATACTCTTTTTGTTTATGTGTGAAGTTTTTATTTTCTACTTTTAGATTTCCTTTCATAGTTTTATGTACCATTTGTTTACTCATATATAAACCAATACCTGTCCCTTGTGTTTGGTGTTTTGTGGTAAAGTATGGTTCAAAAATTTTTGAAATAATATTTTCATCAATTCCTTTTGCATTATCTTGTATTTGTATAAAAACACTATTTCTTTCTTCATAAATATTTATTAAAATTAGTTTTTCATAATCTTTATCTTCAAGGGCATCTTTTGCATTATTTAAGATATTTATTAAAACTTGAATAAGTTCATTTTCATGAGTTGTTATTTTTACATCATCTACATTTAAAATTATTTCAATATCGTTGTTTTTAAATTGAGCATTTATTAGATTTAGAGTTTTAGAAACTAACTGTTTTGTTTTAAATGTAAAAGCAGGTTTATTTCTATTTAAAAAGTTTCTAAAATCATCTATAGTATTTGATAAGTATTTTGTAGAAGTAACGATTTGATCAATACAATCATTAAACTCTTTATCATCTAAGATATTTAGTTCTTTTTTAAACTTCATACCTGTGGCTGTTATGGTAATTAAAGATAAAGGTTGCCTCCATTGGTGAGCAATATTTCCCATCATTTCACCCATAGCTGCAAGTTTTGCTTGCTGGTTCATTAGTTGGTTTTGTTCATTGTTTTTTTCTATTTCAAGGGCAACTTTTTTTTTTAGCTTTTCATTTAAATTTTTAAGAAGAATTTGTCTGTAACTTAAGAAAACTAAAAATATTATTATAAAAATAGCAGCAATGATTTTATATAAAAGATTATAGTTAAAACTTCTTTCATAGTTAACTGAAATCCAATTATTTAAAATAGATTGTTTTTTACTCTCTTCTATACTATTTATTGCTTTTTCAAATATTGTTTTAAGTTCAGGAATATCATTTCTTGTTCCTATACTTAAACTCCATTTTTCATCAAACTTACCACTAATTTTTAGTTGACCTATATACTCTTTTTGTATATGGTATCCAACTGTTCCAAGGCTACCTATAACTCCATAAACTTCATCATTTTCTATTTTTTCAAATCCCTCTTTTATATTTTCTACTTCAATGAGATTTAAATAAGGGTATTGGTATTTTAATTTTTTTGCATAGGCATAACCTTTTACAATAGCTAATTTTTCTCCTTTTAAATCAGTTTTTGTATTTATAAAAGGGTTATTAAGTTTAGATGCAACAACTATAGGTACTTCTAAATATGGTGTTGTAAAGTCTAAAAATAGTTTTCTATCTTCTGTTGGCATAATCAAAGAAATAATATCACATAATCTTTTTTTAACAAACCCTAAAGATTCACTCCAATTTGTTGTTGGAACTAGTTCTATTTTTGTATCTATTTTCTTTTCTATAAGTTTTATAAAATCAGCTGAAATACCTATATGCTTGCCCTTTTGGATTTTTTCAAAGGGCATCCAACTAGGATCAATACACATTTTTATAGTTTTCATCTTTTTTAAAAGTTGAATTTCTTTTTGAGAAAGGGTGTTTTTACTTTTTATATGTTCTTTATAAATTAACTTATCAATATTTAAAGGTTTGTTAAGTAAACCCATAATTCTATAAGTGTTCTCAATTAATGTTATTTTTTCTCTAGTGATAGTTCCTATTTTCTTATCTTTTGTATAAACAAGCTTTTTCATTTGTTTTGCTTCAAAAAGAAGACTCTCTAAGCTTTTGTTTTGAGGATTATATTTCTCAAAAATAAGTTTTGCAGTTTCATTAATATTATCAAAGGCATATTCCCATCCTTTTATACTAGCATCATAAAAGTTTTTAACAGTAGTTGGGTTTTTTGTAGCAAACTCTTTTGATGTAAAAATCAACTCTTCATAAAAATCAAAACCATAATCTTTTGGATTAAAACTTATTGTTTCATAACCTAACTCTTTTAATAAGAAAGGTTCATTTGTAGTATATGCTAACATCAAGTCAGTTTTTTTGTTTATCAAATCTTTAATATTAAAGCTATGATCTAAAAAAACAATATCATTCATCGATATATTTTTACTTGTTAGCATTGCTTGTAAAGTGGCAAATCTTTGTTTGTTTTTTATTGTCATGATTCTTTTGTTTTTAATATCTTCAAAACTAGTGATGTTTGAGTTTTTCAAAGCTAAAAGCATCATTGGAGAAGATTGAAAAATAGAACCAAGTAGAACTATATCTTTACCATTTGATTTATCAATTATAAGTGAACTTGAACCTGTTGCAAAATCAGATTTTTTTGTAAGTACTCTATTTACTAGGTTGGTTTGTGAAGTATATTTATGAAACTCTACATTTAAGCCAGTTTTTTCATAAAAGCCTTTTTCTTTTGCCATATAAAATCCAGCAAATTGAAACTGATCATGCCACATAAACTGTATAGATATTTCGCTTTTTTCATTTGCATATAAAAAAGCATAAAAAAAAGTAAAAAGTATAAAAACTGTTTTTTTCATTATAATGCCTAAAATATTTTGCCTAGTTTATAGTTATTTAGATTAAATTTTTATATAAATTTTATTTATATTAGAAATATTAAGAAACAATAGGTATTAAGTGATTTATAAAGTTTTCACTTTGTTTGATTAACCGATTATTATCATTTTTTTAGATAAAATAAATATAAAATTTTATAGGGAAAGTTTATGCCTAAAAAAAGAACATTTAAAGAAAAAATTTTAGACTATATTTATATTACATCAAAACAGCCAATACTTTTAAGAGATTTACTAATTGCAAATAGGCAATATAATGAGGGAATGCATGTAGACCCTGCAAAGTTAGGTTTTAGACTCAGACTTACAAGAGCTTATTTAGTTTATTTGGGAATTGTTTTATCTATAATAGTTCCAATATCACTACTTACTCATAAAACCTTAGCTAAGATTGATTCACATATTTCTATCTTGGGTGCTATGGTGATTACTGCTGTAATTTTTATTGGGTTTAATTTCTTTAGATCAAGAATGAGAGACTCTATTAGTTTACTTCTTATTAAAAGATCATGGAAATTACACTTCCCTTTATTTTCATATGAAGATTATTCAAAAAAAATAGAAGAGATTTTTGAAAAATCACTAAAAGATGAAGTTTCAAAAAGAGATTTAGAAAGATATATTTTAGATAATTTAAGTGAATAAGTGTAAGGTTTTACTTACACTTTTCTTCACACTCTTTTAAAGATTCAAAAGGAATATTTCCTCCACATCCTCCCCAAATAAACTGTTTACATTTTTTTTCATTTTGATCAAAATAATATTTTGAGAACATTGCTTTACACATACCACTTTTTGGAAGCTCATAGCATTTGTTATCTAGCTTTACCTCTTTTGTAGAGCTACAAGAACTAAAAATTATAGATACTAAGATAGTAAATATTATATTTTTGTACATGATAAGTAACCTTTTTATAATTTTTATGTTAGTATATATGTTACAACAAATCTCTTTAAAAAAGTTGGTGCAACTTGATTTTCGACAAATTTACAAATGGATATGTATTTACGTTGGGCGCAGAGTTAGAACTAAGAATTCTGAATGCTGATGATTTAAGTTGTGCAAATGAGTATGACTATTTCAAGCAAAATATTTCTGCTAAGTTTAAAGATAATATTACATCTGAATTTTTACAGTGTATGCTAGAAATAAATACACCTGTCTTTAATAATTTATCAGATTTAATAAAATACTTTAAAGAGATTACTTTGGAATTAAATAGTTTAGCTTCAAAGAAAAACTTACTTCTTCAATCAAGCGGTTCGAGTGCTTTAAAACAAGACCATTTAGAATTATCTTCAAATAAAAGATACCAAGAACTATCAAATGAACACAAAATACTTTTAGATGATTTCTCAATATGTGGTTTGCATGTACATGTGGGCTTTAAGAACTTTGACAAGGCGTTAAAAGCATATAACTTTTCATTGACCTATATGCCTATATTTGTAGCACTATCTGCTTCATCTGTGTACTCAAATGGTCAAGATACGGGTATTCACTCTTATAGAACAAAGGTTTTTGATAGACTTCCAAAAGCTTCTATTCCTGAATATTTTACTAGTTATACGCAAATGAAAAATGTATATAACATACTTTATAAATCAGAGGCAATACAAAGTGAAAAAGATGTTTGGTGGGATGTGAGAATTCAGCCAAGCTTTAAAACTATCGAGTTTAGAGTTTGTGATGCTATAAATGATTTTGATAGATTAGAGATAATAATAGGATTGTTTAGAGGGATATGTAAACTATCACAAATAAAAGAAGTAACTTTTGAACCTATGCAAGTTTTAAAACAAAATATGTGGAAAGCCTCAAGATACTCAATGAATGCAAACTTTATAGGTAAAAATCAGAAAAAAACAATAAGAGAAGTTATTCACAAACTTATTGATGAACTATATGAACATCACATAATTAGTGATGAGTTTATGGATAAGGCAAGAGAAATTGTAAATAAAAACTCAATTGCACAAGATATGATAGAAATTTATGAAAAAACAAATGACTTAAAAGAAGTAGAAAAAATAGGAGTAGTTAAATGAAAGGTGTAGTCTCAGCAGGAGATACAAACTCAGCACAAGCAGGAGCTGATATATTAAAACAAGGAGGAAACGCTTATGATGCAGCACTTGCTGTAATGTTAGCAGCTCCTTTAACAGAGCCATTATTTACAAGTCTTGGTGGAGGGGGCTTTCTTCTAGGCCTTGAAAAAGGTAAAAAGCCAGAACTTTATGATTTTTTTGTACAAGTTCCAAAAAAAAGAGTGGAAGAGCCGGAGTTTTATCCAATATATGTAGATTTTGGAGCAGCCGTTCAAGAGTTTCATATAGGAGCTGGTAGTGTTGCTATTCCTGGACTTGTTGAAGGTATCTATCAAGTACACAAAGATAAAGGAACACTTCCTTTAAGTGAGATAATTAAACCAGCTGTAAAGTATGCAAGGCAAGGTGTATATCTATCTTCTATGCAAGCTAGTTTTGTAAAACTGTTAGAGCCTATTTTTACATCAACAAAATCATCTATGGATGTATATGGAATTGATGATAAAAATCTAATAGATGAAACACACTTATTTAAGAACCCTGCATATGCTGACTTTTTAGAAGCCTTTGCAAAAGAAGGAAGTAAAGTTTTCTATGAAGGTGTAGTTGCTGATGAGATAGAGAAAATCATGAAAGAGAATGATGGACTTATTTTAAAAGAGGATTTAAAAAACTATCAGTGTATAAAAAGAGAACCAATTGATTTTAACTATAAAGGTTATGAAATAGTTACAAACTCACCACCAAGTGGAGGAGGAATACTTATAGCTTTTACTATGAAAATACTTGAAAAATATGACCTTAAAGATTTTAGAAGTTTTGAGTATGTAAAAGGAATGATAGAAGCTTTTAATACTACAAGTGATTTTAGACGTGAACATGTGGATGAGTTTTTACATGATGAAAAACTAAAAGATATTTTACAAAATGATAGACTTATCAAAAACTACTGTACTACTATGCACTCAAGACTTAATCTGTGGGGAAATACAACGCACTTATCAGTTATAGATGAACTTGGAAATGCTGTATCAGTTACTACTACAAATGGTGAAGGTTCAGGTCATGTAATACCAAGTTCTGGAATTATGCTAAATAATATGATGGGAGAAGAAGACTTAAATCCTCATGGTTGGTTTGCATGGGAAGAAGGACTTAGACTTCCATCTATGATGGCACCAACAGCAGTACTTAAAGATGGAAAACCAGAACTTATACTTGGAAGTGCAGGAAGTAATAGAATAAGATCAGCCATAACTCAAACTATGATAAACAATCTTGATTATGGAAAAAGCTTACATGAGAGTATAAACAGTCCTAGAATTCACTTTGAAAAAGGAAGTGTTTGTATGGAACCTGATTGTTCACAAGCCATAAGAGATGAGTTAGAAAAACACTATAAACTTCAATACTTTGATGATTTAAATGTATTTTTTGGTGGAGTTCAAGCTGTGGATGGAAACCTAAATGGTGGTTGTGATAGTAGACGTGGTGCTGCTGTAATAAAAGTGGATTAAATTTGAAAACAAAAGCTATTTATCATAAATAGCTTTTGCTTCTTTGTTTCTTTGTTTTTTTAGTTCCATATTTATGTATTTTCCAATATTTTCTTGGCTTTGTTTAAAAGCTAAAGTAATCTTTCTTTTTACTGGAATATGTTGATAAATAAGGTAACCAGCTTCATAAAGTGATAACCTTATTGGAGTTGCTATAGCATAAGTAGATAAAATAGAGTCTTGTTTTGAGATTCTAAAAATATCATCAAAATACTCTTTTGTCCAAAGCTCCATATTTACCTCACTAGAAAAAGCATCTTGGTAAACTATATCAAAAAACTCTTCTTCAAAACTTCTGATATAGTCTCTTGCATCACCTATAAATACCTCTATTTTAATATCTTCATCTTCATAAAAACTGTTGATACTAACTTCTTTTATGATGTGTTTTATTTCATCAAACTCTTTTGGAAACTCGAAATTCTCTAAAGACTTTACTAAATCTCCATCAAGTTCAGGTGAGTAGATATTTACTTTATGTGATAGATTGTTTTTTTTGATATGGTACAAAGTTGTAAATGTGTTGTATCCTAAGCCAAAACAAATATCTAAGATATTTAACTCTTTTTTGTTTTTTTGAAACTGTAAAGTTGGGATGATATGTTTTGATAGGGCTTCATTTACAGCACCATCATCTATATTGTGATAGTGCTGATTGTATTTTGGTGAATAAAGGGTGTTTGACCCATCTATTGTTTTTACTATTTCTTGCAAACTTATAGTCCGTTGTCCCAATGGTGCATTTTTTTTGCAGTGATTGTGTTGTATTCATCAAATAAATCGATGTTGTTTACAGCTTGAAAACCAGTATTTTCTATAAGCTCTAAAAGCTCATAAAGATTGTCATTTGTCTTTTTTTCTAAGATGATGATATTTCCTGAGTTTTCAATAGCCTTATACATAAGCTTCAAAATTTTATCTTTGTTTGGACAGTAAGATAAAATATCTCCTAAGATTACATACTCATACTCTCTAGCTGTAGCTCTAAGTCTTGCTGAGGTTTCATCTTCAAACTTGATATATTTGATATTTCCGTCGTTTTTTTCTCTTACTTGCTCCAGGGTATTTGTAACTAAATCCAAAGAGTTATCCACATGCAATATAGCTATATTTGGATAATCAGCAAATAACTCTTTGAAAAGCTCTAGCTTTTTACTCAAAACTTAGTTTCCTAGTGAGTTTAGTTTCTCTTCTGATAAAAATAACTCTTTGTTTGACATAACACCAATTTCGCTATCTAAAATATCTTGTGCGATTTGTTTTGCTTCTTCTAATGAGTGCATTTTGTATGTGCCACATTGGAATTCGTTTAGTTCTGGGATGTCATTTTGAGTTTCAACTTTAAGTACATCTTCCATAGCTGCTCTCCAAGCTTTACCAACTTGCTCTTCTGATGGAGAACCCAATAAACTCATATAAAAACCAGTTCTACAACCCATAGGAGATACATCAATAATCTCAACTGTATCAGAGTTTAAATGCTCTCTAATAAATCCTGCAAAAAGGTGCTCTAATGTGTGAATACCTTTTTCTCCTAACATCTTTTCATTTGGAACACAGAATCTTAAGTCAAATACAGTGATAATATCACCAGATGGTGACTTCATTGTCTTTGCAACTCTAACTGCTGGTGCTGGCATAATTGTATGATCAACTCTAAAACTATCTAATAATGGCATATTTTTTCCTTTTTGTTTATTATAAATTATTCGATTTTCTAAAGAGTGATTGTATCTAAAGTTTTGTAAGTAGTAGCTAATTTGATTTTTTTATAGGCTCATACTTATCTAAAATCTCATTTACATACTTAGTTGCTTTTTTCTTTTGAAAATATGTGAAAAGTATCACTAATACTACACCTATTCCATAAGTAAGTAAAATAGCTAAGATAATCAAAATAGTAAGTATCAAAGTATCATGTAACTGCCCTTCAAGATGAAATGAAGTTGATTTTTTTTGTTTTTCTAAAGTGATTTTACAGTTATACTTCAAAAGTGTATCAAGATGAAGTTTTTCTATTTCAAGTGAGCTTTTATCTAGTTTTGTTTCATACTCTTTGTCTTGAATAAGTGAAACTTTTAGTTCTTCTAAAAACTCATGTTTTGAAAGTGTAGAGGGTAACTCTTTTTTTATACTTATATCAAATAGTCCCATAAATAGCCTTGTTTTATTTTTAGTATAGCAAAACAAAAACTTCATATATGAAAAAAACTGCTTAGTAAATATACAGCTGTATAAAATATGAAAGTAAAAAAACAAAGCAAAACTAAATAACATTTTTAATATCATATAAATAATATAAAATAATGAAAGTAAAATATGGAACTAGTATATCTGTGGGTAGAAGAGTATAAAAATATAAAAAGACAAGGGTTTAATTTCTCTCCTAGGTTTAGGTGTGAGTTTAAAGATGAATATGAAAAAGATAAAGATGGAAATGAAGTTTTAGAAGATGATTGTGAACTTATAATAGAAAAAAATGAAGACTATGTAAGTATCTTTCCTGAAAATATTAATGTAACTGCTATTGTTGGGGAGAATGGTAGTGGGAAGAGTAGTGTATTTGAAATATTTTCAAATATATTAAGGTTAAATAATAATGAACAATTTAACTATTTTTATGTTTTAAATGATGGTAGTAGTAATATCTGTTATTCGAATAATATTAAACTATTAGAAAAAGATATAGCAGTTGAAAAAAATATTCCAATAAGAGTAATAGATGGAAGTCTTGATAAAGGCATAAGAAATTACAAAGTTGCTTTAGAAGAACATTTTGATATTAACTATTTAAACATATCTCATTTAGAACGAGATGGTATTATTAAAAATGATTCTGAAAGTCCAAAAGACCCTATTAAGTATTATGGTATATATGAAAAAAATGATATTAAAAATAATTATCATAGAACAAATTTCTATCAAACTTTTTCAAATTTTCAACTCTCTCAATTTAACTTTTTACAAACATATGCAATAAGTTATTTATTGAGAGATGATAAATATAAAAAATTATTTTTTAAAGAATTTAAGATAACCCAACCAAATTGTATTAACGTTAAATATATCAAAAAAGATTTGGAAAATATTAAAGTTTCTAATACTCCTAATGGTGATGAAACAAGAGTTATAGATTCAACTATTCCTAATATTATTGATGAAATACTTACTATTGTTGAAAATGACAATTTAATTATAGGAACTGAACAGTTTAATAATTTTTTTAAATTAGTATCTTCAAAAAATTTGGAAGATAAGTTTGAATTAACCTTTCAAACAAATGAAGGTAAAAGTATAAGTTTGAGTTCAGGTGAAAAAACTATTTTGTTTTATTTACAAAAAATAGATTTAATGATAAGTCGATTTAGTAATAAAGATAATTTATTACTTTTTGATGAAGTCGAATTATACCTTCATCCAAATTGGCAAAAACGAATTTTAAAGATTATTCTTAATTTTATAAAAGAAAATCAATTAGCAAAGAATTTACATGTTATTGTATCTTCTCATTCACCTTTTATTCTTTCAGATATTCCAAAAGAAAATGTAATATTCTTAGAAAAAGATGAAGAAACAGGAAACTGTATAAATGCAACTGACAAAATGAAAGATTTTAATACTTTTGGAGCAAATATTCATACTTTACTCTCTCATGGCTTTTTTATGAAAGATGGGCTTATGGGTGAATTTGCAAAGAGTAAGATTGAGCGAATAAAAAGGTTTTATGATTTTACAACTAAGTATAAAGATAAGATATTTTCAAAAGAAAAAGTTCATTTAAGAGTTGAAAAATATTATAAATTAAATAAAAAAGAGTTTGATTATATAGCTTCTATCATAGGAGAACAATTTTTACAAAAAGTTATAAAAAACTATTTAGATGAGCTTGAAGAGATATTTGATAAAGAAAACTATAAACAAAAAAAATTAAAAATGTTAGTTGAAGAGTTTGGAGAAGATACTGTAAGAAAGTTTTTAGACAATGACTAATCTAAATTATGAAAACTATTTAAAATATAAAGATTTTGATATAAAAAAAGAGTATTTCACATCTTTAAATAAAAGTAAGTTTAATAGTAAAAATGGTGAGTCTTTAGAAAATAGGTATAAAAGATATATAAAAACTACTGGTACTTTTAAGGATGTATTTAAATCTTACAGTTTAGAAGATATTGTATTAGCAAAGAGTGATAGTCTAAAAGATATAGTAGCTGATATAGAGAATAAAATTTTTAGATTAACAGAAAAGAAAAAAAAGAATTTATATAAAAAAGTAAAAGATTTATTTAAATACGAAGCTAAGTTTCAAGCTGATGTAATCACACCATTTTTCACAGATAACTTTGATTTTAAAACTTGCTTTTATTGCAACAAAGATTTTATTACAAACTTTGAGAAACAAAAAGGTGTATACACTTCTACTTTTCAGTTAGACCACTTTTATGATAAGGGAACTTATCCATATTTAGCCTTGTCTTTTTATAATCTTATTCCTTCATGTGCCACTTGTAACTCTAAAAAAGTAAAAGGTAGTGAAAATATGATAAGTACTATTGTTCCAAATAGTGAAGAGTTTAAATTTCACGAAAAAGTAAAGTTCAAATTATACTTAGATAAAAACTGTAAAAATTTACATGTAAAAGATAAAGATGATATTGAGATAAGATTGAAAGAGCAGTTTTCAAAAGAGTATGAAAAGTATATAGAAGTTTTTAAATTAAATGAAAGATACAAAGCCCACAAAGATATAGTTTATGACATGATAGAAAAAGCAGAGCTTTATCCTGATAGTAGATTAAAAGAGCTACAAGACTTAACAGGTATTCCTTTTCAACAAATAAAAAAAGATATATTTAACCTAATAGAAGAAAATGAAGACCTATCAAAAAAGCCATTTTCAAAACTAATCAAAGATATAAGTGAAGAGTTGGATTTAATCTAGATTATATTATAGTATAAAATAAAAGCTATTTTTAAGTTTATCTAAATAAAAATTCTGATAAATTATATTATAATATAAAATAAAAGTTACTATTAAGTTTAGTAGGGAAAAGTCATGTTATTAAAAGATATAGGTAAAAAAATCGCAATAAGAAGAAAAGAACTCAAACTAAATATTGAAGATTTAAGTGAATACAGTGGTATAACAGAAGCAACAATATCAAGAATTGAAACAGGAAAGGCTAACCCAACTATCAAGACTGTTGAAAAACTTCTAATTCCTCTTGGATTAACACTCGATTTAGTTATCATAAAAAGGACTAACTAATGCAAATAGGAAAAGTGTATCGCAATAATAAATTCGTAGGTCTTATAAAAAGAGATAAAGATAATAAATACTATTTTAAATATGATAAGAGTTATCTAAACAGTGATAATGCAAAATCTATAAGTATAAACCTAAAATTGCGTGAAGAAGAGTATGTATCTGATTATTTATTCTCTTTTTTCTCAAATATGCTTTGTGAGGGTGATATGAAAGATCTTCAATGTAAACAGTTAAGATTAGATAAAGATGATGATTTTAGTAGATTATTAAAAACAGCAAAAGAAAATACCATAGGTTCAATTACTATAAAAGAAGTAATAAAAGGAACAGACAATGCCTAAATGTTATGCTTGCTTAGAAGAAAAAAAACTAAAAAGTCAATTTTATTGTAAAAAATGTATCGATGAGGTCTTTGGAGGAGTTATACCTGAGCCATTAGATTTTGATAAAAAAGATTTTTATATACAAAGAAATGAATTAGCTCATAGAATGTCAATTTCTGGTGTACAAGATAAACTTTCATTAACTTTCAATGATAATAGACTAAAAGTAACTGCTACAAATGGAAGTTATATTTTAAAACCAGGTCCTATGAGTCATCAAATAAAAAACCAAGAAGATGTAGCTGTAAATGAACATCTTTCAATGTTAATATCAAAAAAGATTTTTAAGATAGATACTGCAAATTGTGCAGTTATACCTTTTAGAGATGGTGAACTTGCATATATAACAAAAAGGTTCGATTATACAAAAGATGGGACGAAATATGATCAAGAAGATTTTGCATCAATATTAGATGTAAATTCTGCAAAAGATGGTGCTGATTATAAATATGAAGCTAAAACTTATTTAGATTGTGCAAATGCAATAAAGCTTAATGTTCCTGCATCAATAGTTACATTAGAAGATTTTTTTAAAAGAATATTACTTAACTATCTCATAGCTAATGGCGATGCTCATTTAAAGAACTTTTCATTGTATAGTTTGCCAGATAGTGTTGATTATAGATTGACTCCAAATTATGATTTGTTAAATACAAGATTTCATGTAAATGAAAAATATGGAGATACTGCATTAGCTTTGCTTGATGATTATTCAGATGTTTTTGAACAAGTTGGATATTATACTTTTTATGATTTTAAATTGTTTGCTACTTATCTAGGTATAAGTGAAAAAAGATTTAACAAAATCCTAACTCAACTAAATTCAAGTATAACTAAAGTAGAAGATTTGATAAATGCTTCCTTTTTGTCGGATGAAGGTAAAGTATTCTATTTAGAAAAATATAAAGAGAGATTAAAAAGAGTTAACTACCAAATAAATAAATGACAATCTAATCTTTCAACCTCTTAGCAAAAATAGGTGCTATATTCATCACTATAAAAAGTCTTACTATATGGTGTAGGGTTATATAAGGTACATTTGCACCTACTAGTATTGCTATTAGGTTTAGTTCGGCTTGTCCACCTGGACTAAATGCTAGGATTGTAGAGATGATAGGAAAACCAAAACTAAAGTAAGCGATACTAATAAAGATACTTGATATTAAAGCTAGTATGATAAAATGTCCAAAAGTTCCTATTAGTATTGAGATGATAGTCTTCATCTTTACACCTCTAAAAGTAAACCCTATGATTGTACCAAATACTACTTGTACAAACTTCAAAAACTCATCAGGTACTGTTGTTGTGATAACTCCTGTAGAGTGAACAGCTATACTTGCTATCATAGGGCCTATTAGATATGCAGCTGATAGTTTTATCTTTTTAGCTATTACTCCACCTGCTACACCTATAAAAACCAAAGCTAAAAACTCAGGGATATTTATAGTAGTTATTGGTTGTGTGATTAGCTTATTTCCACTTATATCTACTTTGAAGATATACTGTATTACAAAAGGTAAAGTAACTACTATAAAGAAAAGCCTTGATGATTGAACCAAAGTGATTTTTGAGATATTTGCTTTTATCTCTTCAGCTATGATTACCATCTCTATTACACCACCTGGCATGGAGCTTAGATAAGCAGTCTTTTTATCAAAACCTTGAAATCTATAATAGTAATACATCCCACAAATAATAGTTAAAATAGTAAAAGGTATCACAAGAAGTAAACTATAAAAATATACATCAATATACTGCAATATCTCAGGAGTAAAAGCACTTCCTATAGTAAGACCTATAAGTATTCTAGCAGGAGTAGAAAAAGGCTTAGGGCTTAATATAGGAAGTTTTTCAAACCTCATAGCAACAGAAGAAGCAAAGATAGCTCCTAAAAGCCAAGGCAAAGGTAAACCCAAATAAATAAATACAATAGAACCACAAACACTAATTCCTAAAGCTAATAACATCTTATATAAATTATGTGAGTTTGGCATGCTGTTCCTATTGTAGATAAAAGTATTATAGAAATTGTAGTAAATAAAAACTTCAATTCCCAAAAGGAGGAAGCAAAAAAAATGGGTTGAAGTATTTATTCCTAGTCACAGGATAGGTATATTTGGAGGTATTAGGTTAAATACTTACTCTTCTATAATACTCATAAAGTAATAGTAATAAAATAAAATGTAAGAAAAATCAAATTTAAACTTCGATACAAAAAATAGCACCATTTTCAGAGTTTTCAACTTCTATAGTTCCATTCATTTTCTCTTCTATAATAAGTTTTGTCATATATAGCCCAATACCAGTTCCATAGTCAAACTTAGTAGTAAAGTAAGGGTCAAATATTTTATCTATAATCTCTTTATTTACCCCACCTGCATTATCTTCTATACATAGAGTGTTTTTATCTCTTATATAGATCTTTATTAGTGGGTCTTGTATTTTTCTCTCCATTAAAATATCTTTTGCATTTGAGATTATATTTACTACTGCTTGGGCATATTCATTTTTATAGCCATTTATTTTAAGGTCTTGATTTACTTGTATATCTATTTGTATATTATGATAGTTTAGAGTTGAGTTTACTATCTTTAGAGCATTTGTAACTGCTTCTTGTATACTAAACTCTTCTTTTATAGAGTTTGGATTAAAGAAGTTTCTAAAGTCATCAATAGTTCTTGACATATATTCAAGTATATCGTTTGCTTCATCTACTCTTTTTGTAAGATAGTTTTTATTAAGCTCTTTAAAGTCATATGCAGATTCTATATCGAAGAAAAGTCCTGAGATTTGAGATAGGGGCTGTCTCCATTGATGGGCGATATTCCCTATCATCTCTCCCATAGCTGCCATTTTTGAACGCTGAATTAGTAGGTTTTCTTGTTTCTCATTCTCTTTTTTAAGTAAGGTTCTCTCAGTTATATCTCGAAGTGATGCGAAAAGAAGGTTTTCATTGTCATATGAGTATATGATGATATTTAATTCTATGGTTTTTATATCTCCTTTTTTTGTTTTAAGCTCTACTGTTTTAAATAGTGATTTATCTTCTTCAAGGGCTTTCATATCAAGATTTACAAATAGTTCAAAGAACTCTTTATTTACTAGTTCATCTTTTTCATATTTAGTAACTTCAAGTGCTGTATCATTGAAGCTTGATACTTTTGCAGAATCTTTTGATAACTCTGAAATGATAAAAGCATCATTTGTGTGGTTAAAAAGAAGTCTAAATCTTTGTTCATTTCTTATTACTTTTCTTTTGTATTTCTCAAAAAGCTGTTCAATCTTTTTTGTAAAGTATATTGAAAAAATAAAAAATACTATAGTCATAATAGTTATAATAATAAAAAGTTTGATGATATTTTTATACATATTATCCAAAGATATTACTCTTTCTTTTTCTACGATATTATAGATTTGAGATAGTTTAACTCCCACAGCCATAAAATATCTAAGATTTGTAAGAAAAGTTCCATAAAAAACTTTTTGATTGTTATCATAGATGAGGTAGTCATTTCCTTTGTAGTCTGATTTTATCATTAGTTTTTCAACTGCTTGAAGCTCATCTTTTGAGGTTTGTATATTTTTTTCAATAAGTAAATTACTTTTAGTGGTGATATTATTTAAGCTATTTAGCTTGTATATAAATAAAAACTCTTCTTCATTAAAGTTTTGAAGTATTATTTTTTTTAAAAGTTTTTCTTTTAATTCCTCTTTTCTACTCTCTAAAAAAGAAGCAGAACCTATAATAAGACCAAGCTCTTTTATATGTCTTGAATAAGTGATTCTTTTGTTTGGTTTGTACCAAAAATATTCAACATAGTTTTGTTTATTTTCCTTTGCATTAATCATCTCATTTATAAACCTTACACCGTTTATATCTTCAAAATCTAAAAAATTCACTCCTTCATTTCTTGGGTTTTCAGTATTTAAAAGTAAATTTCCATTTATATCATAGATAAAATAGTGAATGTCATTTTGTTTTTGAGATATTTGTCTAATAGAAGAGATAATCAACTTTTTTTGTTCTTCTCTGGATAGGTTTTTTGAGTTTTCATAAAGAGAAGTGGCAAGGTTATGGGCAATAATAGATTGATTTTTAATTCTTTGTTTTTTACTATTTAAAATAGAAAGTCTCTCAAACTCAATATCATTTCTTAAATTTTCTATGGCAGTCTTTATGTAGAACTTCTCTCTATCTATTATAGTGTCTTTGAAGTTTTTGATATGACTTTTAAAGTTGTCATATTCTGTTTTTATTAGATTTGAGCCTATAATAGTAGCAACAAGTAATATGATAATAGTAGAACTAAGAAGCGTGATTTTTTTGATTCTTTGTTCTACATTTTCCTCATAGTTTTTTTTCAAGATTTAGTTTATACCCCATATTTGATATGTTTTTTATACAATTAAAAGGAATCTTTTTCCTCAAAAATCCAATACTAGTACGAAGTGAATTTAAACTCATAGGTTCATCTTCCCAAACATACTGTTCAATCTCCTCATAGTTTACAACTCTATTTTTGTTTGTAACTAAAAGCTTTAAAAATAGTAGCTCTTTTTTTGTTAAATTAAGAACTTTATCATCCATATAAAAAAGTGATGTTGTATTATCAAAGTAGAAGTTTTCATCAAGATATATCTTTTTTTCTTTTGTTTTTTCTAAAGCTTCTACTGCTTTTGTAAGAGCCGGAAGTAAGTTTCTACTTGTGAGTGGTTTGATTATATATTTTTCTAGACTAAGCTCAATAGCTTCCAATAAATAGTCTTTATCACTAAAGGCTGTAGAGATTATGATTTTTGTATTCTTATCTGTTTTTCTTATTTTTTTTGCAAGTTCTATGCCATTTAGTTTTGGCATATTTATATCTGTTAGAATTATATCTGGTTGATGTTTTTTATAAAGTTCAAAACCTTCTTCTCCATTTTTTGCTTCATAAAGTTTATAAAACATTCGAGTTAAAAATCTTGAGTTTACAGTTCGAACACCTTCATCATCTTCAATATATAGTATTGTGTATTCTTTAAACTTTTCCATGATAAATCCATGTAAAGAAAAGAAGCTTCTAAGCCTCTTTTCTTTTTTCTTTTATTTTAGCGAAAAACTCACTAATTACTGGCATAAATAAAATTAAAACAGTAATTATCAAAATACTTAAAGTAATAGGTCTCTCCCATAAAAATGATAATGAACCATCACTAATAGTAAGTGCACGTCTAAGATTATCTTCCATCATTCCACCTAAAATAAATCCTAAAATCATAGGTGCCATAGGGTAATCAATAAGTCTTAAAAACAATGCAACAACAGCAAAGATAGTCATCATATAAATATCAAAGTTGTTAAATGTCACTAAATAAACCCCAATTAATGAGAAGAATATAATAAGTGGTAACAACAGCTGTCTTGGTAATGTTAATAACTTAGCGATATAAGGAATTAACGGTAAATTTAAAATTAAAAGAACAATATTTCCAATATACATAGAGATAATTACTGACCAAAATAGGGCAGGGTTATCCACATACATTGTAGGTCCTGGTTGAATTCCATAAGAGATTAACGCACCTAAAATAATAGCAGTTGTACCAGACCCTGGTATACCTAAAGTTAATAAAGGTACAAATGAACCTGAACAAGCAGCATTATTTGCACTTTCAGGAGCTGCTAAACCTTTTATATTTCCTTTTCCAAATGTAAGTTTTTCTTTTGCTTTTGCAAAACTTCTTTCCATTCCATAAGCTAAAAAAGAAGCAATAGTAGCACCTGCTCCTGGAAGAACTCCAACAAAGAAACCAAGAACAGAAGATCTACCAACAGTTGGAACCATCTCCTTAACTTCTGATTTTGTAAGTTTTAATGAGCCTATATCTTTTTTAAGTTCTTCTTTTTCTTTATCACTAGGTTCTTTATTCTCAAGTACATTCATAAGTGCTTCTGATAAAGCAAAGGCTGCCATAGCTAAAAGTAAAAATGAAATACCATCAATTAAATCTAATCTACCAAAAGTAAATCTAGCAATACCTGAATCACTATCTGTTCCAACAGTTGCCAACATAAGACCAAATATTGTCATAATGGCAGCTTTTAAAAACTTTCCTTTTCCTGCAAAAGCAGCAACAGCAGTTAAGCCTAATACCATTAAAGCAAAGTAATCAGATGACTGGAAACTTAAACTTACACTTGCTAGTGCTGGGGCTGCTATAAGTAAAAATACAGCAGCGATTGTTCCACCTGTAAAAGAAGCATAAGCAGCAATTGCTAAGGCTTTACCTGCTTGACCTTTTTTAGCCATTGGATAACCATCAAATGAACTAGCAACAGTTCCTGCAACACCTGGGGCATTGATTAAAATTGATGAAGTTGAACCACCAAAAATAGCACCATAATAAACACCTGCAATTAAAATAAGTCCAGAAGCTGGATCCATACCATAAGTGATAGGAATCATAAGTGCAATAGCTGAAATAGGTCCTAAACCTGGAAGCATTCCAATAAAAGTACCTGCAAAACAACCAATTGCTACCATAAAAATATTGTAACCTGAAAGGGCAGTACTTACCCCTTGAAATATACCATCCATCATGATTCACCTCCTGCTAAACTATCAAAAATCATTCCTGGGTCTATATATACACCTAAAAGATTGTTTAGTATCAGATAAAAACCTACTGATACACCCACTGATATTAAAAATATTCTCTTTAAATTTCTCTCTTTTAGTATTGAAAACCCAAGTCCTAAGAAAATAATAGTTGCTATAATAAACCCTAAAGTTCTAATAGTAAACCCATAGAAAATCATTGCTACAATAAATAAAGCAGTTGTTTTAAAATCTAAAGTTTTTAAATACGATAAAGATAAAATATCTTCATCTTTTTTTACTATTGATAAAATTAAGATTAGTATTGATATAACAACTCCTGCAACTCCTATATAAAAAGGAAAAGTAGAGGCTGTCATCACTTCAAACTGAGATCCTGGCATCTTTTTTATGTTAAATACATTGTAAAAATAAAAACATGAAAAAACTAAAAAGAATATTGCTCCAATTGAATTTTTCGTCATAATAAATCCTTTCGTCAAAGTAGAGATTTCTCTCTACTTATCCTATAGAAATCCCATTTCTTTCATAAGTGAAGAGATGATTTTCTCTTGCTTTTCTAAGAACGATTGAAACTCTTCTTTTGGTTGATAAAGGTTAGTCCATCCATTTCTTTTTCTTACATTTTCCCACTCTTTAGTGTCATACATTTTTCCTAAAGTAGCTGCAAAAGCATCAACTTTTTCTTGTGGTAAGTTAGGTGCAGCAAAGAATCCTCTCCAGTTTGCAAAGTATGCATCAACACCCATACCTTTAAAGCTTGGAATTCCATCAATATCTTTATTTGAAGTAATACCAATAATTCTTACTTCACCTTTTTTATGTTTTTCAAGAACTTCTCCAAGTCCTGTTGAAAGTACATCAACTTCACCAGTTAAAAGTCCTGCAAGAGCTTTTCCACCTGCATCATAAGCTACATATCTTACACTAGTTGGGTTCCCTCCTGCTGCTTTAAATATTTGTGCAGCAACTAAGTGATCCATAGATCCTCTTGAACTTCCACCAGCAATTTTTACTTTTCTTGGATTTTTATCAAACTCAGCTTTTACATCTGCCCATGTTTTATATTTAGAGTCAGGTTTTACAACTAAAGCACCATAATCAGCAACAACAGAAGAAACTAAAGTTAAATCTCTAAATGATTGAGGGAAAACACCTTGTAATGATCTAATAACAATAGGAGTTGAATTAACCATTAATGTATCTTGTTGTTTTTTAGCAGTTTCAATTAAATATGCGATGGCTTTACCACCTCCACCACCTGACATGTTTTCAAATGATGTTTCTTTAACTAGGTTAGAATTCTTAAGTGCCTCTCCAACACCTCTAGCAGTTCCATCCCAACCACCACCAGCTCCACCTGGAATTAAAAAGTGTACTTTATCAACACTAGAAGCAAGTGTTGCTGTTACACTTCCTGCAACCAGTAATCCAGCAATTGTTAAACTTTTACAAAATTTCGTAGTTATATTTTTCATTTTCTATCCTTTTTGTTTTGTATATTTTAAGTTTAGGTGAAAAAAATGTAAGAAAAATAAAATTGTAATAAAAAAATAGTGATTTTGGAAGATTTATCATATAAACCCAAAATCCAAAGAAAGGAAGTGAAATTGGATTTTTAGGTTTATATTATTTCATGCTAGTATTAAGTCAATATTATAATAATATTTGTAAATTATGCTGCTCTAGAAAAAAGGAGCCTTCCTAGAGCAAGCATAGAAAAATTACATTCTAATTTCTTCTCTTTTTTGTAAGAATGCCCATCTTTCTTCAATTCTTTTTTGCCATTCTTCAATTAAATATTCATTTTCTGGTTTGAATAAGTGTTTAAATCTTGGCTGTGCACCTAAGTAATCTCTTACTGGTACAATGTTTTTAGGTCTATAAGTGATGTTTAATTCTCTACCATCAATAATTTCATATAATGGGAAAACTAATGAATCAACTGCTAAATCAGAAACTTCAATAGTTTGATTTGGTGCAAATTTCCACTCAGTTGTACAAGCAGACATTGCGTTGATAAATACAGGACCTTCTGTATCAAATCCTCTTTGGATTTTCTTAACCATATCTTTCCATTTATTTGGAGCAACTTGTGCAACATAAGGAGCACCGTGAGCTGCCATAATAGATACGATATCTTTCTTCTGTCTTTTCTCACCATAAGAGTGAGATCCAGCAGGAGCAGTTGTAGTTGAAGAACCAATAGGAGTTGAAGATGATCTCTGCCCTCCTGTATTTGCATATACTTCATTATCTAAACAAACGTACATGAAATCATGTCCTCTTTCAAAACAACCTGAAATCCATTGGAAACCAATATCATAAGTAGAACCATCACCACCAAATGTTACAAACTTTGGTTGTGGCTCATCAGCTGCAATTCTACCTTTGTTTCTTAAAGCTTTGTTCATAGTCTCAACACCTGCCATTGCAGTTGAAGAGTTTTCAAAACCGATGTGAATCCAAGAACAGTCCCATGAAGTATGAGGGTAAATTGCTGTACAAACTTCTAAACATCCAGTAGAAGCAGATACAACTAAGTTATCATTAGTTGCATTTAAAACTTCTCTTACGATAATAGAGTGAGCACAACCAGGACATAGAAGGTGTGAACCTTCAAATCTCTCTGCTGCTGTTGAAAACGTTTTTAAGTTTTTAATTACTTTTTGTGTACTCATATTTATTTTCCTTCCACATTGTAGAAGCTTAACTCAGGACCTCTAACACCAATTAATCTTTGGATGTTACCTGATAATTTACCATCTTTTGCTTCTTTATCTAATGTTCTAAAGATATCTTTTAATCCTGCAACTGTCATATCTCTACCACCTAATCCATAGATTAAGTTAGACATTAAAGGTCTTGCAGGTGTATTGAATAATGCACCAGAAACTTCGTTGTATAATGCACCAACAGTTCCACCTGGAGCTGATCTATCCATACAAGCAACTGCTTTAACCTTTTGTAACTCATGTGCTACTTCTTCAAGAGGGAATGGTCTAAATAATCTAGGTGCAACAACACCAGCTTTAATGCCTTCTTCTCTTAATTGATCAATAGTAATCATAGCAGTTTCATATGTTGAACCTAAACATACGATAGCAATCTCTGCATCTTCCATACCGTAAGATTCAACTACTTTATATTCTCTACCAGTTAATTCTTTGAATTCAGCAAAAATTTCTTCTACTACATCTTTTGATGCCATTAATGCAGCGTGTTGTTTTGCTTTGTGCTCAAAGTGCCAATCTTGCTCAGTTTGTACACCATGTGTTACAGGTTTATCAAAGTCTAATAATGCATTAACTTTTGTATATTCACCAACAAATTTTGCAGCAACTTCATCTTTTAAAGGAGACACATTTTGTGCTGTATGTGAAGTTATAAATCCATCTTGGTTAGATATTACTGGTAATCTAACACTTGGATGCTCAGAAATTTTAAATGACATTAAAGTCATATCATAAGCTTCTTGAGGGTTAAATGCGTCAATCGATACCCATCCTGAATCTCTTGTTAAATATAAATCAGAGTGGTCTCCATTTACATTTAAAGGTGCAGCTAAAGCTCTATTTACTAGACATAATACAACGGGAATTCTCATACCTGATGCTTGGTATAAAGTTTCAATCATAAATGCTAAACCTTGAGAAGAAGTTGCAGTTGCAACTCTACCACCAGCAGCACCAGCCCCAATACATCCTGACATTGCAGCGTGCTCAGACTCAACCATGATAACTTCACCATCAACGTATCCATTTGCATGGAACATAGCGTAGTTTTCAACTGTTGCAGTTGAAGGAGTAATAGGATAAGCAGCAACTACATCAACGTCAGCTTGTCTAAGAGCCTGAGAGTTTGCCATGTTACCATCCCAAACTTCTACTTCGTTTAATTCCATTTTTCTACTATTCATTACTTTTCACCTCTTTTCTTCTTTTCTGGCCATTTAGCAAGTGCATCTTCAACAGTTTCATACTCGTTGAACATTAATAAAGATTTTGGATTTGTAGGACATACACTTACACATAAACCACATCCCTTACAGTGTTCGTAATCAACACCTTTCATCTCTTTGTTTCTAGCAATGATTGAAGTATCCGGACAGAATACCCAACAGTTTTGACAATCAATACATGTTTCTGAGTTCCATACTGGTTTAATTACTCTCCAATCTCCTACTGACATGCTTTTTGAACTTGTCTCAGAATAATTTCTTTCTTCTGGTTGAATATCAGCAATATTGTAATCAACATCACCCTCGAATGTGTATAAAGCAGCACCTGGTACTAGCTCATCCCATCCCATTTCATTAATTGGTTTACTCATATTTTATCCTTTAGTGAACTTCGTCATAAGCTCTTTGGATTGCAACCATATTAGCATCAATAATATTTTGAGGTAATTTTTTTAATACCCCTTGCATTGCCTCTTTAAAGAACTCTAATTTATACATTCCGCTAACTTTCATAAATGCACCAAGCATTGGTGTATTTGGAATAGCCCTACCAATAGTATCTCTAGCTATTTGTAGACAGTCTAAAATGTATACTCTGTCTTCAATCCCTTGTAATTCAGGAACTGAGTCTATTAACTCTTGTTTGCTAAGGTGTGTAGTAATAATATATTTTGTAGTATCTTTACCATTAGCAGTAAAATCATCAGTAAATGCTAATCCTGGATCTAGTATAAATACATAGTCAGGACTCATAAATTTTTCGTGATTTAAAATAACTTTATCATCAATTCTATTGTAGGCAGTCATTGACGCACCTCTTTTTGCTGAACCGTAAAAAGCAAACGCTTGAACTTCTTTTCCAGATTGTGCAACAATCGACCCAAGTCCTTTTGCTCCAGTAACAGCACCTTGACCTGCTCGGCTATGCCATCTAATTTCTAACATAGTGGCTCCTTAAATATTAAATTTGACTTAAAAAATTTAATTAGTCTTTTGTATTATACATACTTTTAACTTAGAATGTTCTTTCATAAAGAATCATTAAGCCTAATATGTAACTTTTCTAAACACTATTAAATCCTTTAAACACTAGTATTTTACTATAAATTAAAGTTCAAAAATAATAAATTAGATGTTATTAAAAATGTTATAAAATTTGAAAAGTCTTATTTTATAGTCATTTTCAATAAACTATTAAATATTATTATTTCATTGAACTATTATATGAAGTATAACTTAAGTTTATGTAGAAAATATGTACTAATTTTAAAAATAAAGTTTAAATTAAGTTGATAGTATTTAAGAAAACTATATTAAAAGAGTGAAAAATATTAATTTTTTCGCTCTTTTATAAATTTTACTGCTTCAAAAGCATTAGTATGTATATAATCAGTATAAAGAGAAAGTTCTTCTTTCTTTCCATATCCACATAAAACACCAACACTATTAACATTAGCTTCTTTTGCTGCTATTAAATCAAGTTTTGTATCCCCAATCATCCAAACATCATGAGAGTTTTTATCATAATTCATTTGTTTAAGTGTAATGTTTATAGGTTCAGGGTGGGGTTTTGGATTTTCAACATTTTCTCTTCCTGTAACTATTTCAAAATGCTTATCAATATTTAGATTTTCTAAAAGAGGCATTGTGTACATTCTTGTTTTTGTAGTTACAACTGAAACTCTTGCATATGATGCTGCATATTCAACTGCTTCAATTGCATTTTCTAAAAGATATGTTTGTTCTTTTGAAATTTGTCTATATTGGTTTTTGTATGAATCAACAAAATCCCATTTTTTACTATCTTCAACTCCAAGATTAACATACATAACATCTAATGGATAACCAATAAGATTTTTTATATCATCAGTTGTTCCTGTAAAATCAAAATTTAATTCTTTAAATGAGTGATAAAAACATGAAATAATTGCATCTGTTGAGTCTATAAGTGTTCCATCTAAGTCAAATAGTATTATTGTATCTTTATTCATTTATATTTTATTCCTTTATCCAATCTTTTTGATTGTGTGTTATTCCTATAAAAGCAGGTTCTACATTTTTAATATCTTTATTTACAACTGTAATTGAGTTGGGAATATATAAGAATATATAAGGCAAGTCTTCTGCTATTATTTTAAATATCTTTCTATATATTTTACCTAAATCTTCTCTATTTACAGTTTGAGCACCTTTTTCAATTAAGTTGTCTACTTCTTTGTTTTTATATCCAACAAGATTAAATCTTCCAACTTTTGTTGAATCACTATGCCATAGAGGATAAGCATCAGGCATTAAAGCTAAGCTCCAACCTAAAAGTACAGCTTCATAGTTTCTTGGATGAACTACTGTGTTTAAGAAAGCTTGCCATTCCATAACTCTTATTTTCATCTTGATACCTGCTTGTGCTAATTGATATTGAAGTATTTGTGCTGCATTTATTCTAGTGTCATTTCCTGTATTAGTAACTACTTCAAAAGTAAAAGGATTATTTTCATCAAACCCAAGTGATTTTAAAATCTCTTTGGATTTTTCTATATCTTGTTTCACTGTTTTAACTTCATTGTTATATGCAAAACTTCCAGGTAAAAATGGTCCATTACAAACTTGCCCATGTCCAAAAAAGAGTATATCAACTAATTCCTCTTTATTAATTGCTAAGGAAACGGCCTCTCTTATTTTTTTGTTTTTAAATTTCTCAATATTTAGATTAAAACCTAAATATGAATAAGAGAAGCTTTGATTTTCAATAATTTTGTAGTTGTCTTTAAATTTATCATCAATTTGCCTATCTATTTGAATAGGAGTTAGACTACCTAAATCAAGTTTTTTTTGTTTTAAAAATAAAAATGAAGTATTTGTGTCAGGTAAAAATTTAAAATGAATTTCATCAATTTTTGGTCGTCCATCAAAGTAATCATTATTTGCATATATTTTAATATCTGCACCTGTTTCAAACCCATCAATTTTATATGGACCAGTACCTATTGGTTTTTTGTTGAATTTGCTTGTCATTAAATCTTTTTCATCTTTTAAAAGATGATAGGGCAAAATTCCAACCATCCAAGTCTCTAAAGCTTTAAAGTAAGGCTTTTTATATATTATCTCAATAGTATAATCATCTAAGGCTTTTACACTTTTTACTTGTTTGAAATTTGATTTTATTGATGTGAAAACTTTTGGTGAAATTATTTGCTCATATGTAAAAATCACATCTTTTGAAGTAAACTTTTTTTTGTCATGCCATAAAACATTCTTTTTTAAGTTGATAATCAAATGAGTAGGAGTTTTAAACTCATAAGATTTTGCTAAATCCACTGTTGGATTACCATTCTTATCATATTTAAATAGACCATTAAAAAGCCAACCTGATACTGTTGAACTAGCTGTATCATTTGATAGAATAGGATTTAGTCTACTTGGACTTGAACTAATTGACATATTTAAAGTACTTGAAAATACAGTAGTTGTAAATATAAGTAGTAATGTTGTTATTGTAAATATACGCTTTAGATTTTTCATAAGGTATTGTAGTAAAATTGTGATAAAAAAAAAGGAAGTAATCTCTTGCTTCCTTTTGTGTTTTGTAAAAACAAAGTATAAAAAGATAAAATATTGATTATCTTTTTGAGAATTGACCGCTTTTTCTCGCTTTTCTTCTTCCGTATTTCTTTCTTTCTACTGCTCTTGAGTCTCTAGTTAATAACCCGTAAGGCTTTAAGATAGTTCTGAATTGCTCATCATAAGCAACTAGAGCTCTTGAAATTCCGTGTCTAATAGCATCAGCTTGTGCAGAGTAACCACCACCTAAAGATTTAACTACGATGTTTACAGAAGTTTCTTGTTTAGATACTTCTAATGGTTGCATAACTCTTTTTTTGATAGCTTCGTGTCCACCTAACCATGCGTCTAAAGATTGACCGTTGATTGTAAGTTGACCGTTACCATTTTCTAACCATACTTTAGCTACAGCTGTTTTTCTTCTTCCTGTTGCGTAAACTTTTGCCATTAGTCTTATCCTTTAATTTGCGCAGTGTGAGGGTGCTCTGAACCTGCGTATACTTTTAATTTTTTTAACATTGCTTTACCTAGAGTAGTTTTTGGTAGCATACCTCTAGTTGCAAGTTTATATAACTTCTCAGGGTTGTTATTTAACATATCAGACATTTTGTGAGTCTTAGTTGAACCAAAGTATCCTGAGTGAGTGAAGTAATTTTTATCTTCTAATTTAGCACCTGTAAATTTTGCTTTAGATGCGTTAATGATTACAACGTAATCTCCACAATCAACATGTGGTGTAAAGCAAGGTTTATTTTTACCTCTTAAGATAGTTGCAACTTCAGTAATGATTCTACCAAAAACCTTACCTTCTGCGTCTACTACTATCCAATCTCTTTCGATTTCGTTAGCTTTTGCCATTTGAGTAAATTTCATTTATTTTCTCCGCTTTTATTAATGAGGTGGAATAATAGTGTAGTGATACTTAAAAAATACTTAAATTAAGTAAATTTTAAAATTTTATTGAAAATTCTGAACCTTTATTATGAATAGAGTCTATTTCAAGTTCAAATGAGTGTAAATTTAGGATAGATTGAACGATAAATAGACCTAACCCTAAAGAGTTATTCCATCCATTTTTAGAAACTCTGTAAAATTTTTGTCTGATTTTTTCTAAATCGTTCTCTTCTATTCCTATACCTCTATCAATAATTTTGATGCAATCAGAAGTTATTTCTACACTTACTTTATCTTCTGAGTATTTTAAAGCATTCTCTATTAGGTTTGAAATAGCCATACTAATTAATGTAGAATCTACTTTTAACTCAATATCATCACCTATTAGTTCTATTTCTCTGTTTTTATAGTTGTCATTTAAATCTGATATTATTTCTTCAATTAATTTTCTCATTGAAGTTGAAGTTAAAATGATTTCTTGTTTTCCTTCTTCAAGTTTTAAAGTAAGCCTTAATTTATCAATAATATCGGACATTTTTAGTGAATTAGAGTGAATTTTTGTTAAAAACTTTCTTTTTATACTTGGTGGCATATCTTCATCATTTAAAATAGTCTCACTATAGCCTGAAATTATAGCAATAGGGTTTTTAAACTCATGTGATAAGGCTGAGATTATTTCATCCTTTTGTCTATTTGCTATTTTAAGCTTTGCATTTTGCTTAGCTTTTTGCTTCTCTTTTTTCTTAAGTTTTATAGCAACTTTATTTAGTATCTTCGTGATTTTATAAAATTCCAAAGTAAAATTTGATTGTAAATCAGAAGTAGTTTTTTTAGAAGCAAGTTGAGTTAAAAAATCTAAAATATTTTCAGTTTCATCTTTGATTTTTAAACTAATAAAATAAGAAGCAAGAAATGCAATAATTATAAAAAAACTAATAAATGCAAAAATTTGAAGTGATAATTTCATAAAATTGTCTGTAATATTATCTGTGTAGTCAGACATTCTAATAAAATATATTTTTTTATTGATAGTAACTTTTTTTGCTATGTAAAGTAGTTCTTTGTGCATTGTAGTAGAATATCTTATAACTTTTCCAATTCCAAAATCTTTAGCTTCTAAAATCTCTTTTCTATTTGCATGATTTTCTAATAATTCTTTATTTTTGTCACTTTCAGCTATTACATTTCCTTTTTCATCAACTATAGTAATTCTAAGATCAATTTGTGAATGTAAGTCTTTGATAATATTATCTACATTATCTAAATCATTTAATACAATAGATAAGGTATCAATATTTTGAATTAGATTTTTCTCAATTTGATCTAAATAGATATTTTTAGACCAAAAATAAGTAACTATACTTAAACTAATTAGAATTGCTATAAAAATAAGACTAAAGGTTCTTAAAAAAAGTTGATGTATTTTTAACAAAAAATGTAACCTTCCCCTCTGATTGATTTAATGTAGTTTTTTTCTCCATCAGGATCAATCTTTGCTTTTAGTCTTTTTACTGCAACATTCACAGTTTTCATTTTTTTATCAAGGGAATCTTCCCAAACAGAGTTTAGTAAATGTTCTCTTGTCATTAAAATATCTTTGTTTTTCATAAACTCTAAAAGCAAATCATGCTCTAAGTGAGTTAACTCTAAGGCTATATCGTCAATAAAAAACTTTTTATTTGAAGCTTTATAAACTATATCTCTTATTTTTAAGATATCAACATCTTTTGTAGATCTTTTTATCACAGCTTTAATTCTAGCAACTAATTCTTTTACATTAAAAGGCTTTGTTATATAGTCATCTGCGTGTGATTCAAAACCTTCAAGAATATCTTCATCTTTATCTTTTGCTGTTACATAAATAACAGGATTTGTATAACCTTTTTTTCTAATGTCATCAATAAATGTAGTACCTTCACATCCAGGAAGGTTTCTATCCATTAAGATTAAATCAATTTGCTCTTCGTCAAAAATTTTTTCTAAGTTTTTATCAATATTTAAAAATCCAATAGTTTCAAATCCTTCTTTTTGAAGTGTATACTCTAAAAGTTCTAGTATATCTTCTTCATCTTCTACTATTAAAATTACTTTATCTTCCATATATTTGTCTCTTTTGTTTTGATAGGGTTTTACTTCTCTTTTTTGTTTCCACCAGGGGAGAATTTTATTGCTAAAATCCTAAAGATAAAAAATACAAAAATTACTATAAGTAAAAAGCTGATGTCAAAATAGTCTTTATTGACATTTGTTGATAGTATTATAACATCACGAATTAAAAAAATGATAAAAATATCAATTACAAATCTAAGTCGTAGTTTTTGTTTTTTTACAAAGTCAGAAATCATCTTAACAACTTCCATTACTACGATAAATTCAAGCATTAAGATTATAGCCTTATAAAACTCTAATCCCGTGGCAAAAATAGCCACAAAGATTATAATAGCAGCAAGTACTTCAAAGTTTGAACTGAAGTATGCTTTTATTTTTAAAATTGCATTTTTCATTGAATAAGAACAATTACTTAGATTGTTCTATATCTCCTCCCATTTCAGCAAATAGTAAGAGATTAGCAATAGAAGCAGCTCTATCTGCTGTTTTTGCAAGTTTTCTCAAAGCACTTAAAACATCAAAATACTCTTTTGATAATTCTAAGTTCTTAGAAATAAGTTTTAAAATGTTCTTTTCAATCATTGAGTATAAATCATCAGTTTTACTCTCTTCTACAATTACTCTTTGATATTTCTCTTCTATATGCTTAGAGTTTGATTCTTTTAGCATATTCATAGAAGTTTGAAGTGCTAAAGTTGCTGATTTTTGAAGAGGAATAGCATACTCTAAAATAGTCTTTGTATTTAAATCATCACTAAAAGCTTTTCTAAAAATTTTAGCGAAGGCTTTTGTATTTGCACTTGCTCTTACTAGTTCGTTTGTAATTTTTAAATATGAAACTAATTCTCTTAAATCTTTTGCTTCTGGTGAATATAAAGCTAAAGTTGTAACAATTAAATTGTCAATTTCATTTGATTTATTAGAAATTTTCTTAACAGATAAGTCAATCTCTTTTAGCTTTGCTAAATCTTCATCTTTTAAACCTGAAAGTGTTAACTCTAAGGCTTCAACAACACTATTTCCAATCTCTAAAATCTCATCTTGGATTTTTACTTTTTTTTCTTCATATGTTCTTAACATTTTTTATCCAAACCTTCCTGTGATGTAGTCTTCTGTTTTTTTATTATTAGGGTTAACAAAAATTGTTTCAGTTTCATCATACTCAATTAGTTTTCCTAGGTGGAAAAATGCAGTATAATCAGCAACTCTTGCTGCTTGTTGCATATTGTGAGTTACCGTGATGATTGTATAATCTTTTTTAAGCTCTAACATAAGTGCTTCAATTTTTTCAGTTGAAATTGGGTCAAGTGCTGATGTTGGTTCATCCATTAAGATAACCTCAGGTTTAACAGCAATAGTTCTAGCAATACATAATCTTTGTTGTTGCCCACCTGAAAGTGAAGTTCCTGGCTCATTTAATTTATCTTTAACTTCATCCCAAAGTCCTGATTTTCTAAGTGAAGTTTCAACTAGTTCATCACACTCTTTTCCTTTTTTTACAATTCCATGTTTTAATGGTGCATAAGCTACATTGTCATAGATAGATTTTGGAAATGGGTTTGGCTGTTGAAATACCATACCAATTCTTTTTCTAACACTTACTTCATCTACATCTTTATCATAAATATTCTTTTTATCAATTACAACTTCACCATCAATTTTTACGATATTAATTAAGTCATTCATTCTATTTAAACATCTTAAGAATGTCGATTTACCACATCCAGAAGGTCCAATTAATGCAGTGATTTTATTTTCATATAAATCAGCAGTAATATTGTGTAAGGCATGGTTATCACCATACCAAAGGTTTAATTCATCTACTTTAATTTTTACTTTATTATCTTTTGACATTTTAATTTTTCCTTCTACCATTTAACTTCGAATTTTTTTCTTAAATATATAGCAAGTGCATTTAGTGAAATAAGTACCGATAAAAGTACCATAATACCTGCTGCTGTTTTTTCTATATACATTTTCTCTGGCATACCTGCCCATGTGAATAACTGTGCTGGCATAACTGTTGCTGCATCTGTAACCATATTTGGTGCATCTGGAATAAATGCAATCATACCAATAATAATTAAAGGAGCAGTCTCACCCATAGCTTGTGCTAAACCAATAATAGAACCTGTTAAAACTCCAGGAAATGCTAGAGGTAAAACATGGTCTCTTGTAACTTCAATTTTAGTAAGACCAAGTCCATAACCTGCTTGTCTAATACTATCTGGAACTGCTCTTAGAGCTGCTCTTGAACTTACAATAATAATTGGTAAAGTCATAAGAGCAAGTGTTAAACCACCAACTAAAGGTGAACTTCTAGGCATTCCAAAAAGATTAATAAAAATAGCAAGACCTAAAAGACCAAATAAAATTGAAGGAATTGCTGCAAGATTATTGATATTTACTTCAATAAATCTTGTAAACTTATTATCATCTGCAAACTCTTCTAAATATATTGCTGTCATAACTCCAATTGGAAAAGCAACTACCATCGTAATTAAAAGTGTTAAAACAGAACCAACCATAGCTGAGAATAGACCTGCATATTCAGGAGTTTTTGAATCACCTTGTGTAAAGAAAATTGAGTTGAATTTTAGTTCAACTAAACCTTGTGCTTTCATGTCATCAACTAAAACTCTATCTTTTCTTTTTAATCTGTAGTGATGTTCTTTTATATATTGATCAACTTGGTCATCAGCTAAAACCCATTGTGTTCTTTTTGTATTAAGTAAAGATGGGTCTTTTTTGATTATCAAAGGTAACTCTCTAAGCCAAGCTCTTGAGATTATATTTCTGTATTTTCTATCAACAGCTTTTCTATAATCTTTTACAGCAGCTTCACTATAGTTAACTTCTACTTTTACATATGTAACATTAAAAGCAGGGATACCTTTTCCAATAATATCAAATAAAAAGAATGCTAAAAATGCAATTGAAAAGATTAATGAAGTTAAAGTAAACTTTTTAAATCTTCCTGCACTTGCATGTCTTTTCTTTAATGATGGGTCATAAAATGGATTGTTTTCTTGTTTTTTCTTATTTTTTTTACTAATCATAATGTGTTCACTTTATACTTTTCTTTGAATTTTCTAATTAATGACAATGAAAGCATATTTAAAACTAATGTAACAATAAACAGAATTAAACCTAAGGCAAATGCTGATAATGTTTCAGGAGAATTAAATTCAAAGTCACCAACTAATGAGTTTACAATTGTAACTGTAACAGTAGTCATATCTTCAAGTGGATTCCATGATAAATTTGGTCGCAGACCTGCTGCCATAACAACAATCATAGTTTCACCCAAAGCCTTTGAAAGACCTAACAGCGAAGCTGAAATGATACCTGGCATAGCAGATGGTAAAACAATATTTTTAATAACTTCACCATGTGTCATACCTAAACCATAAGCTGCTTTTCTCTGTGAGTCAGGAACCGATCTAATAACATCATCTGATAATGATGATATAACAGGAATAATCATAATTCCCATTACAATACCAGAAGCAAGTGCAGAGTTAAATGTAGCTTCTAAGCCTACTGCATTTGCTGCTTTTACAATAAGAGGAGCAACTGTAATAGCTGCAAAGAAACCATAAACAACTGTAGGAATACCTGCTAATACTTCTAGTATAGGTTTTAAATAGTCTCTTAATTTTGGACTTGCATATTCACTCATGTAAACAGCACTTCCTAAACCAATAGGAATAGCAACACTTAGTGCAATAATCGTAATTACAAAAGTACCTGCAAAAATAGGAACTGCACCAAATTTACTTCCTACAACTCCAGGTGACCATTCACTTCCTGTAATAAAGTACCAAAAACTTCTCATTTGAAAAAATTCAATTGCTTCAAAAAGAATTGAAAATAAAATTCCAAATGTAGTTAAAATTGCAATAACAGAGGCTGTGATTAATGCTAACTTAATTAGCTTTTCAATAACTTCTGTTTTTTTGTTTTTAGATTCAAAAGTGCTCAAATAATTGCCTTTTTGTATAAAATTTGAGCAGATTATAATTAAAGATGGTTACACAATGGTTACAAAGTTTAAATAGAGGCGCAAAGAGGGAAGTTATACTTTTTTGAGTGTTTTTTTAAAAGACTTATAGTATGGTCAAAATTTTGTATTTTTGAGTTTTTAGAGACCTCTATAATTGCACAAGAAGTAGATAAAAGATTGAATTTTCTTTTTTCATCAAACCTATCTTTTGTGATTATATAACCATTTTTTTTGTCAGTTGTATTATAAAGGTTTTTAACACTATCTTTAAACTCTTTTAATACCTTATTTGTAAGTTCAAATAACTCTTCAAAATTTTTGTTTTTTGAACCAATAAAAAAATCATCTCCTCCTATATGAGCAATAAAAAAGTCATTTTTATATTTCTTTTGGATTAATTCTGAGAAGATTAAAATAGCTCTATCCCCTTGTCTGAATCCATAATAATCGTTAAAAGGTTTGAAATCATTAAAATCAAAATACAGCATATGTGAAATATAAGAGTCTTTATTTTTTGAAGCTTCGTATATAAAGTTCTCAATTTGTTGATTTCCTGGAAGTTTAGTAAGAGGGTTTTGATTTGATGCAATTTCAATATTTCTTTTATGAGATAATTCAAGCAAAGAATTTAGTCCAATAAATCCTTTATATTTATTTGCACTTGTAATAAAAATACCCATAGATTTTTTTGAATTGTGATTAAACCTATCTAAAGTTTTATCAATACCCCATGATGATTCAACAGATATTACTTCTTTTATATATTTTTTTAAAGTTGAAGAGATATTTTTATTTTTAGCTAAAGATAATCCATATTGTGAATAAGATATTTTTTTAATATCTACTTCATAAATTACTCCAAGTAAATTTTTGTGGTCATCTATTATAGGAACAAATATATTTTTAGTTTGATTCTTAAAATAAACAAACAAATCATGCAATGAGCTATTTATATTCAAAGGCTCAATATTTTCAATATATTTTTTCTCTATGATGTGAACTGTTTCATTTCTTTTATCACTATGAATTAACTCAGTCATTTTTTTATATGTTGGTCTTATTTCATCAGTTTTTACTGTTGGTTTTTGGATTAAATATCCTTGGATGAAATCAACACCCATATCTTTACATGTTAAAAACTCATTTTTAGTTTCAACACCCTCAGCAATAACTTTCATTCCCATTACATGAGCCATTTCAACTATTGAGCTACAAAATAGTTTCTTTTTTGAATCTGTATCTATATTTGTTACAAAAAATCTATCAAGTTTAATAATATCAGCTTCTGAAAAATATAAAAGTTTTAAGCCAGAAACTCCGATGCCAAAATCATCAATTGCTAATTGATATCCACTTTGTTTATAAGTTTGTAGCATACTTGATAGGGCACTTCGCTCTATTGTTGTACCTTTTTCACTTAACTCAAAACAGACTGTACTTTTTGATAAATTGTATTTTTCTAGTATTTTAGATGTATTTCCTGATCTATATGTTTTATTATATATTATTCGATTATCTAAATTATAAAATAATCTTAGGTTTTCTACTTTAATTTGTGAGAATTTACTTATTGCTTTTTCTCTAAGTATCAAATCTACTTCATAGATTATGTCTTCTTGAAAAGCCATATCAAAAAGTTCTTGTATAGAGTTTAAATATTCAGTATCATTTACATTTCTAAGTAGGGCTTCTACTGCAAAAATTTTCCCTGTATGAGCATGAATAATTGGTTGGAAGGCATAATCAAGCCTTCTTAAAATTGTGTTCCATTTTTTTGTCATTTTTAATCCAAAGAGAGCTATAACCTTACTTATAGGCTTTTATCTCTTTGTTCGCGTATAACAGATAAAAGCCTATGAGTAAAGTTACAAAGAGGAGTGAAGCCTTCTCCTCTTTATATATAGATAGGGTTTAATTAATTAGTGTTTTTTTAAAGCATCTAAAGTTAATTTTTTTCTTTTTGCAACAGATGCTCTTATTGCATTTCTTGTAGAATCAGGTAAAGCAATTAGTCCGATTTCACCTAAAATTCCATCTTTACCAATCATTTTTTCACTCATGAATAAATCAACATATTTGTTCATCGCAGGAACTTCTTTAGCATGAGAGTTTTTCACGTAGAAGAATAATGATCTAGAAACTGGGTAATCTCCTGAAGAGATTGTATCTGGAGTTGGAGCAACACCATTGATTGTAGCACCTTGAATCATATCATCATTTTCAACTAAGAAAGAGAATCCAAATACACCAAATGCAGATTTGTTTTTATTTAACTTTTGAACGATTAAGTTATCATTTTCACCAGATTCAACGTAAGCACCATCTGTTCTAACTACAGAGTATTTTTTGTATTTTTTATTAGCTTTTTTATCAGCTTTGTAAAGGTCAGTATAAACTGGCATTTTTTTGAATACTTTTTGCATAACTAACTCTTCAAATGCATCTCTTGTACCAGATGATTTTGGTGGTCCATAAACAATAATTTCTCTATTTGGTAATGAAGCATCAATATCAGACCATTTTTTGTATGGGTTAGCAATTAACGATTTACCATCTTTTGAAGGTACTTCTTTAGCAACTGCTAATGCTAAATGTTCTCTTGAAATATCAAAAGGTGCATTTGAGTTAGATTGTGCGAATGCAATACCATCATAACCAATTACAGATTCAGTGATGTCAGTAACACCATTTTCTTGACACATTTTAAATTCTTTAGTTTTCATTCTTCTTGAAGCATTAGTAATATCAGGAGTATTTAATCCATTACCAGCACAAAATAATTTCATACCACCACCTGAACCAGTTGATTCAACTACTGGAGTTGGGTATTTAGTTGTAGCACCTAATTCTTCAGCAACAGATGATGCGAAAGGATATACAGTTGATGAACCTACGATTTTGATTTGATCTCTAGCACTTAAACTAGTAACTAATAATGCACTTGCCCCTAAAGCTAAAAGTGTTTTTTTCATGTTTATTTTCTCCGTTAAATAAATTTTATGGTGAAAGTATAATCTGAGAAGGTTACATTTTGGTTACTATCAATTTTAGTGTAAAATAAGGGGTTTTCTAATCTAATGCAGAAAAGTATAAAATAAATAAGTTTTAAAAATTAGTTTACTAAAGAGAATTTTTCTTTAAATTCTTGAAGGGATCTAACAAATAGTTCATCACAATCAGTTGGTTTGTATAGAACTGCTTCAATCCAGATGTCATTTTCTTGGATTTTACAAAAATCTATTACCTCATAAGTATGATTATTTTTGTAGTGTTTAAATATTTGATTTTTTGAAATATGCATTTATTTAAAAGAAAAAAACAAATGGATTATAATCCATTTGCTTCAATAAGTTTTGCTTGATGATCAGCAATAAGAGGATCAATTACTTCATCAAACAATCCATCATTCATTATTGCATCCAGTCTATATAGAGTAAGATTTATTCTATGGTCGCTAATTCTTCCTTGTGGATAATTATAAGTTCTAATTCTTCCACTTCTATCTCCAGTTCCAACTTGTTCTTTTCTGTTGGCACCTTCAGCTTCCATTTTCTCATTCATTTGCACTTCATAAAGTCTAGCTTTTAAAACTTTCATAGCTTTGTCTTTATTTTTGTGTTGAGACTTTTGATCTTGGTTTGTTACAACAAGACCTGTTGGAATATGTGTGATTCTTACAGCCGAGTCTGTAGTATTTACAGATTGACCACCATTTCCACTAGCTCTCATTACATCAATTTTTAAATCATTTGGATCAATTTGAACATCAACATCATCAACTTCAGGCATTACAGCTACTGTGATAGCAGATGTATGGACACGGCCTTGAGATTCAGTTGCAGGTACTCTTTGAACTCTGTGTGTACCACCTTCAAATTTTAACTTTGAAAATACGTGGTCACCTTTTACCAAAATTACAATCTCTTTATATCCACCTGACTCACTCTCTGATGAGTTCATGATTTCAACTTTCCAATTGTTATTTTCTGCATATCTTAAGTAAGCTCTAAATAAGTCACCAACAAAGATAGCTGCTTCATCTCCACCTGTTCCTGCTCTTAACTCTAAGTAGATATTTTTATCATCATTAGGGTCTTTAGGAATCATTAAAAATTTAATTTCTTCCTCAAGTTCAGGTTTTTTTGATTCAAGTTCTTTAAGCTCTTCTTTTGCAAGATCACCTAATTCATCATCATCTAAAAGCATTTTATTCTCATTAATATCTTCTAATACTTGAATATATTCTTGAGCTTTTTTAACTATTGGTTCGATGCTCGACTGTTCTTTTGAAAGTTCAGTCATTTTTTTAATATCACTAGTAATATCAGGAGAGATTAACAGATCATTAATCTCATTATACCTATTAATAAAGGGTTGTAATTTTTCTTGAGTCATATTTACCTATATTCTTTTAACTGTTGACTATAAATTATATAGCGTTAACTTTAGTTTGTAATCTAGAAACTTTTCTAGCTGCGTTACCTTTTTTAAGGATACCTTTTGATACACAATGGTGGATATATTTGTTTGCAGTAGCCATTGCAGTAGTTGCAGCTTCTTTATCAGCAGCTTCAACAGCAGTTAATACAGCTTTGATAACATTTTTGATTCTTGTTTTGTAGAATCTGTTTCTTTCAGTTCTAACCTTAGTTTGTCTAGCTCTTTTTTCAGCAGATTTATGATTTGCCATTTTCTTTAACCTCTTTGTAAAATTTTTAAGGGTAGAATGTTATCTAAAATAACTTAAACTTAGTTTAATTTTAGGAAGATTTAATGAAGCTATTTGGAACTGATGGTGTTAGAGGTAAGGCTGGTGAGTTTTTAGATGCAATAACTGTACTTAAATTAGCAAAAGCTGCAGGTATCTATTTTAGAAAGCATTCAACTACTAAAAAAATTCTTGTAGGAAAAGATACAAGAAGAAGTGGTTATATGATTGAAAATGCTTTAGTATCAGGATTAACAGCTGTTGGTTATGATGTAATTCAAATTGGACCTATGCCAACTCCTGCTATTGCATATTTAACTGAATCTATGAGATGTGATGCTGGTATTATGATATCTGCTTCACATAACCCATATGAAGATAATGGTATCAAATTTTTTGATAATCATGGAAATAAACTTGGAGTATCTTGTGAGAAGAAAATAGAAGAGATTTTCAACAACCAAGATATGATGATTAGTGAGCAAGTAACAGGAAGACATATTGGTTCTTCAAAAAGAATTGATGATGTAATTGGAAGATATATTGTTTCAATTAAAAGCTCTTTCCCTAATGATTTAAACCTTAGTGGCCTAAGAATTGTTCTTGATTGTGCAAATGGAGCTGCTTATAAAGTAGGTCCTACAATTTTAGAAGAATTGGGTGCTGATGTAATTACTATAAATGACAAACCAAATGGTTATAATATCAATGAAGATTGTGGTGCTATGCATCCTGAAAATGTTGGGAAATTAGTTAGAGAATACAGAGCTGATATTGGGCTTGCGCTTGATGGTGATGCTGATAGACTGGTAGTTGTAGATGAAAATGGTGATGTTGTAGATGGGGATAAATTAATAGGTGCTTTATGTAAATATTTAAATGACCAGAACCTTTTAAAAGGTCAAGCTTGTGTTGCAACAATTATGTCAAACAAAGCTTTAGAAGATTATCTTGCAAAAGATAAAATTGAACTTCATAGATCAAAAGTAGGGGACAAATATGTTCTTGAAACTATGAATGCAGAAAATATAAACTTTGGTGGTGAACAAAGTGGTCACATTATTTTTGCTGATGCAGCAAAAACAGGTGATGGACTAGCTTCTGCTCTTCAAGTTTTAGCTTTAGTGTTAAAATCAGGTAAAAAAGCAAGCGAAGCTTTAAATCCATTTGATTTATATCCTCAAGCACAACACAATATGAAAGTTGATGAAAAAATACCTTTAGAAGAGATTGAAGGTTATGGAGAACTAATCTCTAAAATTAGAGCAAAAGGTCTTAGAGAAGTAGTAAGATATTCAGGAACTGAAAATAAGATAAGATTACTTTTAGAAGGTAAAGACAAAAAAGTAGTTGATGAGGAAATGGAAGAATTAATTACATTCTTCAAAAAGGCACTATGAAAAAAAAGTTTAATATAGCTTTAGTAATATTCATTTTCATTTTTATATTTGATCAAGTTGTTAAATACGGCTTTGTAAATTATGATTGGGATGTAAAAGGTCCTGTTATGTCTTTACAACTTGCATATAACTATGGAGTTGCTTTTTCAATGTTTGCTTTTTTAGCTGAGTATTTAAAATATATCCAGCTTCTAATTTTAGCAGGTGCAACTATATATCTTATGAAAAACAAAGATGTATTTAGTGATTACTATATATCTGTTGCACTTATTTATGCAGGTGGTTTATCAAATATTTTAGATAGGTTTACTTATGGGGCTGTGGTTGATTATTTTTATTGGCATTATGGCTTTAAATTTGCAATATTTAATCTTGCCGATGTGATCATCAATTTGGGTGTTGCCATTGTGATATTTATTCAAATAAAAAAAGCAAGAGAAGAGAAAAAACAAAAAGAGATAAGTTCTTAAGTCATTTGGGAGCTTAAAATAAATTTAGATATAATCGCAAAAAATTATATAAATAAAGTATAGGAAGAGTACAAAATGGGTCAAACGATTACAGAAAAAATTTTTAGTGAACACGTAGGAAGAGAAGTAAAAGCTGGAGAAATTGTAAGAAGTCCAATTGATATGGTAATTGGTAATGATATTACAACTCCTATTTCTATTAGAGCATTTGAAGAAAGTGGAAGAGAAAAATTAGCTAATCCAGATGGATTTGCAATTGTATTAGACCACTTCATTCCAGCAAAAGATATTGCATCAGCTAACCAAGCTAAAATCTCTAGAGATTTCGCAATGAAACATGATTTAAAACATTTCTTTGATGAAAAAGATATGGGTATCGAACATGCATTACTACCTGAAAAAGGTTTAGTTTTACCTGGTGATGTTATTATTGGAGCTGATTCACATACATGTACACATGGTGGATTAGGTGCATTTTCAACTGGTATGGGTTCAACTGATATTTCATTTGGTATGATTACTGGTGGTAACTGGTTTAAAGTTCCAGAAACTATTAAAGTTGTAATGACAGGTAAGCCTTCAGAGTTTGTATCTGGAAAAGATATTATTCTTGAAGTAATTAGAATTTTAGGTGTTGATGGTGCTTTATATCAAGCATTAGAGTTTACAGGTGATACTGTACAATACTTATCAATGGATGATAGATTTTCTATTTGTAATATGGCTATTGAAGCAGGTGCAAAAAATGGTATTTTTGCATACGATGAAGTTACAGAAGAGTTCTTAAAGAAAACAGCAGAATTAAATGGTGGTTTAAGAGCTGAGCCAAAAATTCACTATTCTGATGAAGATGCAAACTATACAAAAGTAATTGAAATTGATGTTGAAAAATTAGAACCAGTTATTGCATATCCTTTCTTACCAGATAATGGACATTCTGTTTCTCAAGCAGTAGCTGATGAAATTAGAGTTGATCAAGTATTTATTGGTTCTTGTACTAATGGTAGATTATCAGACTTTAAAGTAGCTGCTGAAATCTTAAAAGGTAAAAAAGTAGCAAGACATGTAAGACTTATTTTAACTCCTGGTACTCAAAAAATCTTAAGAGATGCGACAAAAGCTGGATATATTGACGATTTAGTTGATGCAGGTGCAGTTGTATCAAATCCTACATGTGGAGCATGTTTAGGTGGATATATGGGTATTTTAGGTGATAATGAAGTATGTATTTCAACTACAAATAGAAACTTTGTAGGAAGAATGGGTTCTAGATCATCTAAAATTTATTTAGCAAATAGTGCAGTTGCAGCAGCAAGTGCAATTTCTGGATATATAACTGACCCAAGAAGCTTATAATGACAAAACCTTCATTTGAAATGCCATGTGTAATTTTATGTGGAGGTAAAAGTTCACGAATGGGAGAAGATAAATCTCTTCTTCCCTTTGATGATAAACCCACACTCGCTCAATATCAATTCGATAGATTAAAACCATATTTCAAAGATATATATATATCTTCTAAAATTGATAAGTTTGACTTTTTAGACAAAAACAAACTTTTACTTGATGAAAGTGAAGTTTACTCTCCTATTACTGCAATAGATTCTGTTTTAAATAGATTAAATGAAGAAAAAGTTTTTATTATTACTGTTGATACTCCTTTAGTTTCAATAGATTCAATTTCTAAACTTATAAGTGCTTCATATGATTATGATATAACAGTTGCAAAAACAATTAGAACTCATAATTTATGTGGAGTGTTCTGTCAATCTATAAAAAATACAACAAAAAAAATGCTAAATGATGATTTCCATAAAGTAGGGTTTTTACTACAAAATAATAAAACAAAAGTTTTACAGCTTCCTAATGATGATGAGTTTATAAATCTTAACCACAAAGAAGATTATTTTAAATCCCTAGATATAATAAGATAAAATTATAATTATAATCAAAAATAAACTTATAGTATAAGTCTTTATTTATCTCTTTTTAGCTATTCTTTTTATAAGTAAAATAAGAAATATTAATAATTATATTAGAAGGAAAACTTATGTCAAAAAAAGAATTTGATGAAGCTTTAGAGATAATAGATGAAGAAATTAAAAAATCTGGATTAAGTAGAAGGGATGCATTTAAACTTGCAGGTTTAGGTACAGCCTCTTTTTTACTTAATCCATCAGAAGTAGAAGCATCGACAAGTGCAAATGCTAGTGAAGTAAAAGGAAAGATACTTATAATTGGTGGAGGTTTAGCTGGAATTGCAACAGCAGCTAGATTATCAAATACATTAACTAATCCAGATATAACTATAATAGAACCAAATCCTAAGTCAGTTTCATATCAACCAGGAAATAGTTTAATTGCTGCTGGAATTTATGAAAAATCTGATGTTATGTATGATACTAGTGATTATTTACCAGATGGGTGTACACTAATAAAAGATAAAGCTGTAGAATTTTATCCACAAAATAATAGTGTAGTTTTACAATCAGGTAAAAGAGTTGACTATGACTTTATGATTGTAGCAGCAGGACTTACTTTAGACTTTGCTTCAATAAAAGGTTTAGAAGATATTGGTGATAAATTATCTTTAGATAATGGAAAAGCAATTACAGATAAATTTGCAAATAGTGGAGTTTGTTCTATTTATAATACTGACTCAGCAGTTGCAACATGGACACAAATGCAAAAGTTTATTAAAGAAGCAAAAAGTGGTAAACAAGTAAAAGGTGTATTCACTCATCCAAATACTTCAATTAAATGTGGTGGGGCACCTAAGAAAATTATGTATCTTACTAATTCAAGATTAGAAGAAGCAGGTGCAAGAGATAATGCAGAGTTAACATTTTATCCAAATGGAACTAGTATGTTTGGAGTAAAAGAGTATCATGACGCGATTTTAGAGCAATTTAAAAAAAGAGATTTTAAATGGCACTATAAACACAACTTAACAGCAGTAGATTTAGAAAATAAAATTGCTACATTTGATAAAAGATGGGATGAAAAAGGTTCTTGGGATGAGGACTTAGAAGAGTATGAGATGATAACTAAACATCAAGATGTAGAAGTTCCTTTTGACTTTTTACATATTACTCCACCTATGAAAGCTCCTGATGAAATTGGAAATTCAGAAATAGGTTCAGGGAAAGGATGGATTCCCGTAAACAAAGAGACTTTACAGCATGTAAAATTTGATAATATCTTTGCAATAGGTGATATAGCAGCTGTTCCTATGGGTAAAACTGGTGGAAGTGTAAGAAAACAATACAAAGTATTAGTTGACAATTTAATTTCAGCAATGGAAGGAAAAGAATTAAAAGCTAAGTATGAAGGTTATACAGTATGTCCTTTAATTACAGATATTGGAAAAGTAATGCTTGCTGAATTTAACTGGACTAAAAAGCCAATTCCTTCATTTCCGTTAGACCCAACACAAGAGAGATATATTTGGTGGTTAATGAAAGTATATCTTCTTAAACCTATGACAATGTATGGTATGTTATCTGGAAGAGCATAAAGTGAAAAGGCATTTATCTATTTTTATAGTAATATTGCTTATATTATCAATAAGCTTTCATATTGAAGAATGGATAAATAATCCTATAAATCATATACAAAATCTAAGCCATGCAGATGCATTTGGCTTAGGTTTTTTTCATCCATTTATTTTTACATTTTTAATTTATTGCATAGTTATTGCGCCTTTTACTATATTTCTTAAAATAAAGAAAAAACTCTCAAAAAAATAATATTAATAATCTACTCTTATTTTTATTATATTATAAGCTTATACATGTAAATCCTTTGTAATTATTCTAAGCTAAAATTGCATACAATGAACAGAAATATTAGTTCTTAACTAAAAAAAATGAATAATTATTCATAATAAAAGTAGTATAGTTAATATAGATTGTTTGTATTAAAGGAGAGCAAAATGAGTAAAGATTTACAACATGAGTTTGAAAATGAACTAAACAAAAATGGTATATCAAGAAGAGATGCCCTAAAATTGATGGGTGCTTCTGGAACAGTATTATTGATGGGAAATGAGGCAGAAGCAAGTACAGCAAATACTAGTGATGTAGAGGCTAGAATTGTTATAGTTGGCGGAGGTTTAGCGGGAATTTCAACAGCTGCTAGACTGGCAAATAGTCTAACAACTCCTGATATTACAATAATAGAACCAAATGATAAATCTGTTTCATACCAACCAGGAAATACATTTATTGGAGCAGGCCTTTATGAAAAAAATGATGTTATATATAAAACAAAAGATTTTTTACCAAGTGGTGTAAAACTTTTAAAAGATAAAGCAGTAGAATTTGATCCCAAAAATAATAAATTAAGAGTTTCAAAAGGTGAAACTTTAGAGTATGATTTTTTAGTTATTGCTGCTGGTTTAGTACTTGATTTTGAAAAAATTGAAGGACTAGAAGAATTAGGTCATATATATACAGTTCAAGACTCTCAAAAAATGAATAACTTTTTAAAAAATACAAATGCAAATACTATTTATAATGTTGATGGTGCTGTTCAGACTTGGAAGAATATGCAAGCAACAATTGAAAATGCTAAAAATGGTAAGAAACAAAAAGCAGTATTTACTCACCCAAACACAGCTATTAAATGTGGTGGTGCACCTATGAAAATGATGTATTTAATGAATGCAAGATTAAATGAAGCAGGAGCAAATGCTAGAGCAAGTGTAGATATGACACTTTACAAAAATAGTAGTAAAATGTTTAGCGTAAAAGAGTATGAAGAAGCTATCTTGCAACAATATAGTACAAGAGATATGAAGTATCATCTAAAACATAATCTAACAAAAGTTGATTTAAAAAATAAAGTTGCAACTTTTGATAAGTTTTGGAATGAAAAAGGTGCATGGGATGAAGATTTAGAAGAGTATGATACTATAGTAAAACATATGAATGTAGAAGTACCATATGACTTTTTACATATAGCTCCACCAATGAAAGCAGCACCTGAGATTGCAAATTCAGAGATTGGTTCTGCTAAGGGTTGGGTTCCTGTAAATAAAGAAACATTACAACATATGAAATTTGACAATATCTTTTCATTAGGAGATATTGCAGCTGTACCTTTAGGAAAAACAGGTGGAAGTGTTAGAAAACAGTATAAAGTCGTAGTTGAGAATTTAATTTCACTTATGGAAGGAAAAGAGTTAAAAGCTAAATATGATGGCTATACAGTATGTCCAATCATAACAGATATTGGAAAAGTAATGCTTGCTGAATTTGATTGGTCTATGAAACCAAAACCATCTTTTCCACTTGATCCAACACAAGAGAGATATATTTGGTGGTTACTAAAAGCATATATTTTAAAACCAATGACACAATATGGAATGCTTTCTGGAAAAGCATAATTTTAATAAAATAGGGGATTTTATGAAAACAAGTTTATTTTTAGGTTCAGTAATAACAGCAACACTTTTATTTGCAGGATGTGCGACGAGTCAAACATCTTTGGATAATGCAAGTCCTAAGGTTAAAATGTTAATTGAAAAAAACAAGTTAGAAGTTGTAGGTTTTGATTATGTAAAAGAGAAAATTGCAAAAGGTTCAAGAAAAAGTGCAAAAGCAATTTTAATTGATGCAAGACCAGAAGCTAAGTTTAAAAAAGGTGCAATTCCTTCAAGTATAAATATTCCAGATACAAAGTTTGAAGAGTTTTATTCTCAACTAAAAGATGTGAAAAAAGATAAAGAGCTTATTGTATATTGTGGTGGATGGAAATGTGGAAAGAGTCCAAAGCTTGCTTCAATGCTTAAGAAAAAAGGTTTTACTAATATAAAACTTTATCAAGCAGGTGAACCTCAATGGGCTAAAAAGAGTTATTTAGATGTAGATTTAGTTGTTGCAAAAGCTGCTCAAGCTAAAAATAATGGATTGTTAATTGATGCAAGACCATATGCTAAATATTTACAAGAAACAATTCCTGGGGCAATCTCTATTCCTGACACTAAGTTAAAAACACTAGAAGGAAGATTTCCTGTAAATAAAAACGAAAAAATCATCACATTTTGTGGTGGGTATGTATGTGCAAAATCGCATATCGTTGCAAACAGATTATTGGATTTAGGATATAGTGATGTATCAGTATTTGCAGGAGGTATGCCAGCATGGAAAAAAGCTGGACTAGCAACTACAAAAAGTGCAAGCACAACTAGTAAGGCTGATACTAAATCAAAAGTTCAATATAGTAAAAATGGTTTAAAAAAAGGTCTTGATGAAGGGAGTGTTGATGGAGAATGGTTTTATGATTTAATCAAAAACAATAAAGTTCCTTCATATATTCAAATAGTTGATGTAACATCTCCTGATGAGTTTAAAAAAGGTCATTTAAAAAGTGCAATAAATATTGAAGCTGAAAAGTTAAAAGCAAAAGAGTTTTATTCAAAACTTCCAAAAGGTAAAACTATTGTATTTAATTGTACAGCTGGGGGAAGATCAATGGATGCATGGGTAAAACTAAAAGATGGAAAAATTGATATGGGTGAGATTTATTACTTTGATGCAAATATAGATTGTAAAGGTGATAATTGTAAAATAGAGGTAAATGAACCTTTAGGTGTATAAATAAAAAAAGGAAGCAAGGCAAAGCCTTACTCCCTTTTAATTTTTTATGATTTGCAAATTTATTAGTTAAGTGCTTCTTTAGCTTTTACTACTAATGAAGCAAATGCAGCAGAATCATTCATAGCCATATCAGCTAAGATTTTTCTATCTAATTCAATTCCCGCTAATTTCATACCGTTCATGAATCTTGAGTAGTTGATATCATTTAATCTACAAGCTGCATTGATTCTGATAATCCAAAGTCTTTTGATATCTCTTTTCTTTTGTTTTCTATCTCTGTAAGCATATACTAAAGAGTGCTCTAATTGCTCTTTTGCTTTTCTAAAGTGTTTTCTTCTACCACTAAAGAAACCTCTAGCTTGCTTTAATACTTTTTTGTGTCTTCTTCTTCTAACTACACCAGTTTTTACTCTAGGCATTTTTTTCCTTTACCGTATATTATATTGTTAATATTAGGTGTCAACTTTAAAGTTGAACTTGTCCACATATGTGGAGGGACTAATAATTATTTATATAAAATAAATAATTACGCTTTGTTTAACATTCTTTTAATTCTAGTTGCGTCAACTGCTGCAACTGTTTTAGGACCTCTAAGATTTCTTTTTCTCTTTTGAGTCATTTTAGTTAAGATGTGGCTTCTATAAGCTGATCCTCTTTTAATAGAACCATTTTTTTTCACTTTAAATCTTTTTAAAGCGCCACTGTTAGTCTTCATCTTTGGCATGGAAGAATCCTCCTTTTAAATTTGCATTTTCAAATAAACTGAAAAAGTTCGTGATTTTACTTAAAAGTTACTTAAAAAATGTTTAAAGAAGTATTTTTGAGAGTAGAAGAGAGTAGTATCTCTTCTATTTGTATAAATGTTAGTGTTTTTCGTCTTTTTTAGGAAGAACCATCATATTAACAAATCTTCCCTCTTGTTTAGGTTTTCCATCTCTAACCCCATATTCTTCAAGCATTGGCCATACTCTTTCAAGTACATCTGCTCCAGCTTCAGGGTGAGCCATTTCTCTACCTTTTAAGAATACTCTACATTTTACATGGTATCCTTTTTCTAAGAATTCAATCGCATGTTTAACTTTGTAGTTGATATCATTTTCTGCAATTTTTACAGAAAATTTTACTTCTTTTACTACGATAACTTTTTGTTTTTTCTTAGCTTCTTTTTTCTTTTTTTCTTGTTGGTATTTGAATTTACCATAATCCATAATCTTCGCAACAGGTGGTTTAGCATCTGCTGAAATTAGAACTAAATCTAGTCCTAAATCATCTGCTGTTGATTGTGCATCTCTTGTAGGGATAATACCATAGTTCGTACCATCATCTCCCATACATCTTACTTCTTTAGCAGTAATGTCCTCATTCATTATTGCTTCGTTCTTTTTACCTTTTCTCATACTACTCAAATTCTACTCCCTTTATTTATTTCATTTAACATTGCGATAAATTCATCTTTAGTCATATTTGACTGTTCTCTTTTTCTTCTATCTCTTAATGCAACAGTTTTATTTTCTACTTCCTCATCCCCTACTACTACAATCATAGGAACTCTTTGTTTCTCTGCTATTCTGATTCTTTTATTTAAAGACTCATTCATATCAAAGATTTTAGAATCCATTTCATTATATGTTAACTCTTTTTGTAACTCTTTTGCGTATTCTACGTGAGTATCTGCAATTGGAACAAAAATTACTTGAGTTGGTGCAATAACAAATGGGAACTCCCCTGCGCAGTGCTCAGTTAAAATACCAATAAATCTTTCAAATGAACCTAGAATTGCTCTATGAATCATCACTGGTTGCTCTTTAGCACCTTCTGCGTTGATATATTCAACTTCAAATCTTTCAGGTAAGTTCATATCTACTTGAACAGTACCACATTGCCATTTTCTTCCAATAGCATCTAAGATTTTAATATCAATTTTAGGACCATAGAATGCTCCTCCACCTTCATCGATACCATATTCTAAACCTTCTTGGTCAAGTGCATCCATGATACCTTTAGTAGTCTTTTCCCAGAATGAATCATCACCAATTGCTTTTTTAGGTTTAGTTGATACTTCCATCTCATATTTAAAGTCAAATAGTTTCATTAATGAGTCAACAAATTCTAATACATCAATAATAACATCTTTTACTTGTTCTTGTGTACAGAAAATATGTGCATCATCTTGAGTAAATTCTCTTACTCTAAATAATCCATGCATTGCTCCACTCATCTCATGTCTATGAACAACACCATACTCAAATAGTTTTTTTGGTAAGTCTTTGTAAGAAACTAAATCATTTTTGAAAATCTGAATATGACCAACACAGTTCATAGGTTTGATACCATACTCCTGCTCATCAATTTCAGTAAAGTACATATTCTCTTTATAGTTTTGGTAGTGACCAGAAATCTTCCACATGTCAGATTTTAACATCTCTGGACCTCTTACTGGTTCATATCCTCTAACTCTATGTGCTTTATATAATAAATGCTCTAGTTTAGATCTTAATCTTGAACCATTAGGTAACCATAATGGTAACCCTGCACCTACATCTTCATTGAATGTAAATAGTTCTAATTCAGTTCCAAGTTTTCTATGATCTCTTTTTTTAGCTTCTTCAAGCATTCTTACGTAATCATTTAATTCTTTTTTGTCAAAGAAAGCAATACCGTAAATTCTAGTAATCATTTCATTTTCTTCATCTCCACCAAGATATGCTCCAGCAACTCTTGTTAGTTTAAATGCTCTAATCATTTTAGTATTTGGTAAGTGAGGCCCTCTACATAAATCTTCAAAGTCACCTTGTTTATATAGGGTTAATGTATCATCAGTGATATTTTGTAGTACAGCTTGTTTTAACTCGTCGTTAGCAAACTTGTTTAAGATCTCTTCTCTTGAAGTTTCATATCTTTCAATAGGTAGTTTTCTATTTGCAATCTCTTTCATTTTCTTCTCAATCTTTGGAAGATCTTCATCTGAGATTTTAGAGTCAACTTTAAAATCGTAGTAAAATCCTTCTTTTACAACAGGACCTACGAAAAACTTAGCTTCAGGATATAATTCTTTAATAGCTTGTGCCATCATATGCGCACATGAGTGTCTAAGAATCTCTAAAGATTCACTAGAGTTATCAGCTTTAATATCCTCTCCCTGAATGTCTAAAGCTTCAGCAGTTTGAAGGTCATATATTTGACCATCTTTTAATACACCAATAGGTTCCAATAAATTCCTTTTTTTTATGTTTTTTTATTAAAATTAGCTTATTTTATCGCAAAGCTTCTTAAAGTTAATTAGATATTTTGTAATTTAACAAAGTTTTGTTACAATTAAGTATGATTTTAAACCTATCAAAGATAAAAACGGAAAGCCTATTATTATTTTGTAAAGACTTGATTATTTCTTATAAAGATAAGGAAGATATAAATAGTTATGGAATAGATAAAGAAGTAGTTGAAAAATTTAATAAAATTGGTGATGAGATGCTTACTCAAATAAATAGTGTAACTTTATCTTCAAATTATTATTTACAAAATAGAAAGCATTATAGAATAAAAGCTATATTAAATGCCTATAATTTCATAAACCAAGAACTATCAAAACTTTTAAAGCAAAATCAATCTTTTAATCCTTCAATGCTTTATTTTGCTATGTTAGCACTTTGGTTTAAAGAGTTAAATAAAGAACCAAAGTCAAAAGAGTATATATACTTCATTTTATATCCTTATGGAAATGTTTATGATGATTTTATTGTAAATATAAAAGAAAAAGAGTTTAAAAAGCTAAATATAGAGATGTTAGAATTAGCAGAAAAAATTATCTACAAATTTGATAGAATTTCACTATCTTAAAATTTAAGGAAGAAAAACTTCCTTAAAATCTATATCTTATATTTGCTGTAATATTTTGTGCTTCTTTTACACTATCTCCTGTAACTTTATTAGGTGCTCCTAATTCTCCAAAGAAACCATTACTTCCTGTGTAGTCATATTTAATATTTGTATATCTCATTGTAAGACTTAAGGCTTTTGTTAATTGTTGATGTCTATATACTTCCCAAGCTGTACCACGCGCTGCAATTTTACTTCCTGCCATTGTGTCTTCACCATAAGTCATAGATCTCCAATATTTACTACCTTTATTCCATTCAACTCCAATTTTTGCATTATCTGGACTTAAAGGACATGGAGCATTAACTCCCAACCAAATAGAATGACCTGTTTTAGAATCATTTGAACCTAGCATACTCATACCTTCTTTTGGATGAGTCTTACTCATAGCAAATGATGCAAAAACAGTTGTATAATCTAAAATGTCATTAATTCCATTACCAATACCATCAGTTTTAAACATTAAAGTTGCTAAATCAATTTTTCCAAAATCTTTAAAGGCTTTTTCATTTGAGTCTAATTTTCCGTTTGCATTTAAATCTTCATTTCCTATCAAGTTCCAAGCTCTTGCGTAGTTTGTATGAATTGAGTATTGTCCATCATCATAAGGTACATAAATTAAGCCAGCCATATCAATATTTTCACTACTTGCATCTTTTGTATACGCTGGTTTTCCATCATTTGAGAATCTAAGTTTTGCATTTGTTAAACCTCTACCCATACAAACCTTTGCCCAAGAACCTGTCATTCCTGTAAGTTTATCTATATTAAATCTTGCACTTGCTCCATCAAACTCTACATTTACAGTATGAGCTAAGGCTGATTTTCTTTTTTGATTTGCTCTATAATTTATACCTAAACCATCAGTTGAAGGACGTCTTCCAACACTTGCTGTCCATGAAATATCATCATTTCCTAAAAATGAATCATTTGAGTACAACCAATAAGCTTCCTTTACTTTTAGTTCATTATCATTTGTTGCACTTTCATTTGTAATCCAATCAAAATTTGCGTTATTAGTTGTATTTGAAGAGTTTTCTCCATAAAGTTTATTGTATGAAAGCATTCCATAAAATAGTGAGTTTTCATCTGCTTTAAACTTCATACCTAAATTTAGTCTATTAGACATAACAGCTTCATTTTTCAATCTTTTTCCATTTGCTAATTTATAGTTTAGATTATCAACTTGTGTTCTAAAGTCTACATTCCATTTTATATTATCCCCTGCATCATGGGCTTTTACTTTTTGTATTTTTTTAGAATTACTTTTTAGTTTTTTCTCTATTTTTACAATTCTTTTTTCATCTAGTTTTGGAGTTTCATTTTGCTTTTGCATTTGTTTTTCTAATGCATCAATTTTTGCTTTTAATATTTGTATTTGTTCAAACATCTCTTTATTTATATCATTTGCAAAAGAGCTAGTAGTAAGTGTAGTAATTGCAGCTAAACTTAATAATACTTTTTTCATATTTAAAATCCTTGGTTTAAATTTTCTGTATTATAAGTTTTATTAATTTAATTTATAGTTAAATCATTAGTTTAAATTATACTAGATTGGGCATAAAAAAAGCTTGGTTATTAAACCAAGCTTTTAAAAGTAGTGATTTGTAATTAACAAGAAGGAACATTTCCTGAATCATTTGCGTACTCATAAGAGAATTCAAAAATATGCTCTACCCAGCTATCTTTAATATCTGATTCATTTACATTTGGACAAATTTTTACAAACTCTTTTTTAAAGTTTCCATTATCCATAATCTCTTGCCATTCGTCTTGAGAGTGTTTTGCAGCAAATTTTGCTCCATTCATTCCACAAGGTTTTTTGAACTTTTTAATAAATAGCTTTTGACCCTTTACAGAACTTGCACTTAACGTTGTAGCAGATACACCTAATACTAAAGTAGCAGCTAGTAATAACTTCAATAACTTCATTTTTCACTCCTAATAATTATTTGGATACAATTATATCTAATACAGATAAATACTATCTTATAAAATATTAGAAAAGTGAATACTATATGAAACATTTTTTATTAAAACAAGTCGTGGAGTATCTGTTGGATAATGTCCATAAAATAAGACTTTGTAAGAGAATTGACAATAATACAATTATAATTGAATTTAATAATTTAAATATATTATATTTTGATATGACAAAGGGAAATAGCTCAATTTTTAAGTCAAAAGAGGTGCTTAAATCAAAGAAAGATTTCAATGCACCTTTTGATGTGGTACTTCAAAAAAGGTTAAATAATTCTAAAGTAGAAGATATATGTTTATATCAAGATGATAAGGTAATTAATATAAAAGTGAACTCATCTTCTTCATATAAAAAACTTACAACAATTTTACAATTAGAGTTTACAGGCAAGCATACTAATATAATTCTTTTAGATGAAAATAGAGTGGTTCTTGAGGCTTTAAGACATATTGATGAGTTTTCATCAAGTAGAATTGTAAAAGTAGGGCATAAACTTGATGAGATTCCAAAACAAGACTTTATTCCAAAAGTAGATAAAGTTGAAAATATTGAAGAGTATTTATATGAGATATTTACTCAAAAAGAATTAAAAAGTTTAGAGAATTTAAAAAAACAAAAAATAACTCAGATAGATAAAAAAATAAAGAAATTAGAAAAAACAATTAATTCATTAGCAAAAAAAGAAGAGTTAGAAGAAGAGTCTAATAATTTATATGAAAAAGCAAATTTGATTTTAGGAAATATTCATAACCTAAAGCCATATCAAAAAACTTTGAAAACTTATGATTACAGTGGTAATGAAGTAGAAATAGATTTAGAAGAGAATGCATCAGCTTCAAAATACTCAAATGATTTATTTAAAAAAGCAAAAAGAGCTAAACAAAAAGCTGAAAATATTTCACTTGAAAAAGACAATTTAGATGAGAAATTAGCATTTTTACATAGAATGAAATTAAATATTAAAAATGCAAATTCTATTCAAGAATGTGAGTTCTTGTATCCTAAAAAAGAAAGAAACCAAGCAAAAGTTAAAAAAGCTCAACCTTATGAAAGCTTTTTTTATGAAGGTTACAAAATCATGTTAGGAACAAGTGAGCGAGAAAATGTATATTTACTCAAAAACTCAAAAGCAAGCGATTTTTGGTTTCATCTAAAAGATAGAACATCTGCTCATGTAATAGTTCAAAATTCTAAAAAAACAATTCCAGATTCAGTGATAGAGCAAGCAGCAATACTCTGTGCCAAGTTTTCTATGGATAGTTCAGGTACTTATGAAGTTGATTTTACACAAAGAAGAAATGTTAAAATACAATCAGGTTCAAATGTATTATATAATCCATATACAACTACAGTTGTAAAAATTTAATCAAAAGCCAAACTTTAGTATAATCTAGTTAATTTCAATTAACACAAGGTTTACTTTATGGCTGATATAATCAAAGATAGTTCTACTAGAATTAAGACAGGTTTAGTTCTAATTATTGCAATGGTAATAGTTGGGTATATAGATTCATTTTTTATAATGTGGCTTTTATTTGGTACGATGCTAATGATTTCAATTAGCGAATCAAAAAAGCTTTTTGGTTTAAAAAGTGATAGTATTTATGTATACACAGCTCTTTTATGGTTTGCTGCATATTTCCATACAAATCCAGAGGATTTAATTTTTATTGTTGCTATTGGTTATGCTTCTCAATTGGCATACAAAAAAACACTTGATAAAAAAATGTTTTTACCTCTTCTTTATCCAACTGCTTCATTTTTATTCTTATTATCACTGTACTCTGAATATGGAGTTATGACTCTTTTATGGTTACTTGTGATTGTTGCAGGTGCTGATACTGGTGCTTATTTTGTTGGTAAGAGTATAGGAAAAACTCAATTTTGTGAAACAAGTCCTAATAAAACAATAGAAGGTGTAGTAGGTGGAGTTGTAACAGCTGGTATCTTAGGAACAATTTTTGCCCATGATAATCTAAGCCTTATAATGGCTATAGTAATTTCAGTTATCGTTGCTTTTGCTTCTGTATTTGGAGACTTATTTGAGTCTTATTTAAAAAGAGAAGCTGGTGTAAAAGATAGTGGAAATATTCTTCCTGGACATGGTGGGATATTAGATAGAACAGATGGATACCTTTTTGGTGCGATTGTAATGTTAGTTCTTCTTAGGATTGTAATGTGATTGTATTAGGAAGTACAGGTTCTATTGGTGTTAATACTTTAAATATTGCAAGAAAGTTCAACTTAAACGTAGAGGTTTTAGTTGCAGGAAGAAATATTGAAGTACTAAACAATCAAATAAAAGAGTTTAAGCCAAAAAAAGTTGTTATTGGTTCAAAAGATGATCTTCATAAAGTAAGCCATGATGATGTGTCTTTTGGTGAAGAAGCTATTTTGGAAGCTATTGAAAATAGTACTTCAAAAACCGTAGTAAATGCACTTGTTGGTTTTCTTGGATTAAAACCAACTCTAAAGGCTATAGAGTGTGGTAAAAAAGTTGCTTTAGCAAATAAAGAGTCTTTAGTAGTTGCTGGAAAGTTTATAGATAAAGCCTCTTTAAGTCCTATTGATAGTGAACATTTTGGGCTATGGTATTTATTACAAGATAAAAAGATTGATTCTATGTTAGTTACAGCAAGTGGTGGATCTTTTAGAGATTATCCAATTGCGTCACTAGCAAATGTATCTATAAAAGAAGCATTAAATCATCCAAATTGGTCTATGGGAAATAAAATTACAATAGACAGTGCTACTATGACAAATAAGATGTTTGAGCTAATGGAAGCTGCATGGTTATTTGATATCAAAAAACTAGATGCCGTTATTGAAACTAAATCACTTATTCATGCGCTTATAAACTTTAAAGATGGAAGTACAACTGCTCATATAGCAAATGCTTCTATGCAACTTCCAATTGCTTATGCAATTTTAGGAAAATGTGATGAGCAAGTACTAGAACCAGTGGATTTAGTTGAAGTAGCCTCTTTAGAGTTTAGAAAAATTGAACAAGCTAGATACCCTATATGGGAAATAAAAGATGAAATCTTAAATAATCTTGATTTAGGTGTTGTTCTAAATGCAGCAAATGAAGTAGCTGTGTCAAAATTTCTAAATAATGAAATAGGCTTTTTAGATGTATCAAGGATTAGCTTAGATGTAGTAAATAAATTTAATTATGTAAAAGCAAAAACAATTGAAGATATATTTGAAATAGATAAAGAAGTAAGGAACTACTGTGAGTCTTGATATGTTAATTCCTTTTTCAATTTTACTAATATTAGTTATTTATCTAATCTACACAAGAAGTAAATTTGAAAAAGATATAGTACAATTATATGAAAAGAAGTTTGAAGAATGGAAAAGTACTTCAACTTTTAAAGAAGAGAAAAAAGAAGATTTACCAAAAGTTTTGGTAGGTTTAGTATATAAGCAAGGATATAAGTTAAAGATAGAACTTCTTGATGAAAATGTAAAAGATAATCTTGAAAAAGGGAAGTTTCAAACAGATAACTTAAAAGGATAAGTTATGAAATATATAGTTTTTTTAGTTTTATTTTGTTCATTATTACAATCACAAACATTTAGAAAAAGTAATTTAGAAGTAGTTATTGATACAAATACTAAGCTTATGTGGATAGATAATCTTGATGTAATAAAAATCAAAAAAGATCATGAAAACTCAATTGCATATTGTGAAAATCTAGTTTTTGCAGGATATTCAAATTGGAGAATTCCAACAATTGATGAATTTAAAACTATTGTAAATAAGAAGAATTATAAAAACTATATAAATTACAGATTCAAATATAATGTACCAGATGGTTACTGGGCTTTAAAAGCTCATTGGAGAACTTTATGGTTTTATGCTGATTATATGCATTTTGTAAGTGGTACACCATATTATGATAGTAGACATAAAAAGAAATATGTTAGATGTGTTAGAAGTATGTAAATAGGAGATAAGAAATGCAAAGAGTATTAATATTACACGGATTAGGAGGAAGTGATTACCCTCACTGGCAAGCTGTTTTAGCAGGTGATTTAATCAAACAAAATTATACAGTATCATTTCCAGCTTTTCCTAAAAGAGATAATCCACAATTAGAAGAGTGGAAAGAGTTTTTAAAAAAAGAGATAGAGCATTTTAAACCTGATACTGTTATTTGTCACTCATTGGCAAATGTGTTATGGTTTCAAACTTGTGAAGAGTTAAATATAAATTTAGAAAAACTAATGTTAGTTGCTCCTGTATCAAGAAATAGAGTAGTAGAAGCAGCCCAAACATTTTATCCTTATACACCGCCTAAAGATTTAAAAGCAAAAGAGATTATTATGTTAGCTTCAACAAATGATCCTTATATGACAGAAGAAGAGGCTATGCAATTAAAAGAAGATTTAAATGTAGAAATAAATGTTATGAAAGATGCAGGACATATAAATGCAGACTCTGGCTTTGGAAGTCATGATTTTGCACTTGATTGGTTAACTAAAGAGAAAAATGATAAGGGTTATATATAAATGTCAAAAGAGTTAATCTTAAGTATTGAATCAAGTTGTGATGATAGTTCAATTGCTATTACAGATATAAATAGTTTAGAGCTAGTTTATCATAAAAAAATATCTCAAGAACTTCAACATAGTATGTATGGAGGAGTAGTTCCTGAACTTGCTGCAAGACTTCATGTGGAAGCTTTACCAAAAATATTAGAAGAGTGTAAAGAGTTTTTTCCTTTATTAAAAGCAATAGCAGTTACAAATGCTCCTGGTTTGTCTGTAACACTAATGGAGGGAGTTACTATGGCTAAAGCGCTTAGTATTAGTTTAAATCTTCCATTAATTGCAGTAAATCATCTAAAAGGTCATATTTATTCACTATTTATAGAAAAGCAAGAAGTTTTACCAATGACAATACTTTTAGTATCAGGTGGACATACTCAAATCATAGAAGCAAAATCTTTAAATGATATGAATATCATTGCTTCAACAATTGATGATAGTTTTGGTGAGAGTTTTGATAAGGTTGCTAAAATGATGGGCTTAGGTTATCCAGGTGGTCCAGTTGTTCAAGAGTATGGATTAAAAGGTGATGAAAATAGATTTGATTTTCCAGTTCCTTTAAGACAAAGTCCTAATATACAGTTTAGTTATAGTGGTTTAAAAAATGCAGTAAGAATGCAAATAGAAAAGCTAGAAAACCAAGAGGGTGGTATAACTGAACAAGATAAATATGATGTTTGTGCTTCTTTTCAAAAAACTGCAGTTGCTCATATAATGCAAAAACTAAAAAAACAGTTTAAAAAGATAATTCCAAAAGATTTTGCAATAGTAGGTGGAGCTAGTGCTAATATACATTTAAGAACTCAAATAGAAGAGTTGTGTAATAAACATAAAACAAACCTTCATTTAAGCCAATTAAAATATTGTTCTGATAATGCTGCTATGATTGGAAGAGTATCAGTTGAACAATATAAACAAAATGATTTTGTAAATGTAAATGAAATAGATGTACAAACTAGATTAAAAGGTATGTAATATGATATTTGAAATGGGTGCAAAATTAGAAGGTGATAGTTTTGATACTTCTAAAAACGATAAAAAAAATAAAAACAAATCAAACAACGAGATAATTCCTAAAAATCAACATCAGTTAGTATTTACATATGAAAAAAGAAAAGGTAAACCTGTAACAATAGTAGGAAGATTTTATTTAGAAGAAAAAGAGAAAAAGGAAGTTCTTAAATTACTAAAGAAAAAGCTTGCTTGTGGCGGAGCTATAAAAGAAGAGTGGATAGAATTACAAGGTGATGTAAAAGATAAAGTAAAAACTGTTTTAGAGGCTAATGCTTGGAAATTTAAAAAATAAGGATTATTATGAAGAAACTATTTGATGAGGTAAACTCTTTAGATAAAAGATGTTACGAAGAGTTTGCATTGAGTGAAGATATTTTGATGGAACATGCTGCCTCTTCAATGGCTTCATATATCCAAGAAAACTATAAAGACAAAAAATCTATATTGATTGTATGTGGTTCAGGAAACAATGGGGCAGATGGAATTGCCCTTGCAAGACTTCTTTTTAAAGCTTATGATATATCTTTATACTTTTATAGTAAAGCAAAATCTCAAATGTCACAACTACAACTTAAAAGAGCTAATAAACTAGGTATAAATATCACAAATAATTTATATGAGGCTGATATTATTGTAGATTGTATTTTTGGAAGTGGCTTAAATAAACCACTAAAAAATGATGCGATTGAATTAATAGAAAAACTAAACAATTTTAACTCTATAAAAATTGCTTGTGATATTCCAAGTGGTATAAATAATAAAGGTCAAGTTTCAAGTGTAGCTTTCCAATCAGATATTACAATTACAATGGGCGCTTTAAAAACATCTTTATTTACAGATGTAGCAAAAGAGTATATTGGAGATATAAAAGTAGCTAATTTAGGTGTTCAAAGAGAAATCTATGAGAACGATACAAATAAATATCTTTTAGAAAAAGAAGATATGATTTTACCATTAAGAACTAAAAAACATAATTCTCATAAAGGAACTTTTGGTCATTTAAATGTAATAGCAGGTTGTAAAAAGGGTGCAGGGGTTATTGCCGCAAAAGCTGCTTTTGGATTTGGAGCTGGATTAGTAAGTGTAGTTTGTCATGAAGAACTTGATTTACCTTATCACATTATGCAAACACACTTTTTAAGTCAAAACTGTACAGCAATAGCAATTGGTATGGGACTTGGTAAATATGATAGAAAAGAGATTGAAGATATTTTGTCAAAAGATATACCAATGATTATAGATGCAGACTTATTTTATGAAGAGTTAATTTTAGATGTTTTACATAAGGATATAGTTTTAACTCCACATCCAAAAGAGTTTTGTGCTTTACTAAAGCTTTGTGATATAGCAGATATTTCAATAATAGAACTTCAAGACAATAGGTTTTATTATGCTTCTTTATTTACAAATAAATATCCAAATGTTACACTACTATTAAAAGGTGCAAATGTAATAATATCAAAAGGTAATCAAGTTTTTGTAAACTCTTTTGGAAGCTCAATTTTAAGTAAAGGTGGAAGTGGTGATGTATTAAGTGGATTAATAGCATCATTATTAGCTCAAGGTTATAAGAGTATAGATGCAGCAATAAGTGCTAGTTTAGCTCATACATTAGCTGCAAAGGCTTATCAAAAGAATGACTACTCTTTAATACCATCAGATTTAATAGAAGAGGTAAAAAAGTTATGAATGCAGTAATAATTCAAACAACATGTGCTTCACAAGTTGAAGCAAAAAATATAGCAAAGGTTTTAGTTCAAGAAAAACTTGCAGCTTGTGTACAATTACACGAAGTAGAATCTGTTTATTCTTGGGAAGGTGAGTTATGTTGTGATTTTGAAACAATACTAAATATAAAAACTAGAAAAGAAAACTTTGAAAAAGTAAAAAGCAAAATTAAAGAATTACATAGCTATGATGTGCCGGAAATTATCCAAATAGATATAACAAATTCAAGTAAAAAATATACAAAATTTATAAGTGATTGTTGCTAATTTTAGTAACCATTACAATATATACAAAGCATTATTGGAGGAAATTAAAAAATGAACGACGATATTTTAAAAGTTGGTGATTATGAATTTAACAGTAGATTAATTGTTGGTTCTGGAAAGTATGATTCTTTTCAAACTACAAAAGATGCTACATTAGCTTCAGGAAGTGAGCTAATTACAGTTGCAATCAGAAGAGTAAATATTACAAACCCAAATGAAGAAAATCTATTAGATTACTTTAAAGATACAAATGTAAAACTACTTCCAAACTCAGCTGGATGTTTTACAGCTGAAGAGGCAATTACTACTTTTAGATTAATGAGAGAAGCTACAGGTATTGATATTATTAAATTAGAAGTTATTGGTGATGCACAAAAAACACTATATCCAGATGTAATCGAAACTATTAAAGCTTGTGAAGTTTTAAAGAAAGAAGGTTTTACAATTATGGCTTATACTTCTGATGATCCAATTGTTGCTAAACAATTAGAAAATGCAGGTGCCGATGCAATTATGCCATTAGCAGCACCAATAGGTTCAGGACTTGGAATTCAAAACCCATATAATATTGCATTTATTAAAGATGCTGTAAAAGTTCCTGTATTAGTTGATGCAGGTCTTGGTTGTGCAAGTGATGCTTCTTATGCTATGGAATTAGGTGCAGATGGAATTTTAGCAAATACTGCAATAGCTCAAGCACAAAATCCAATGGCAATGGCAAAAGCATTCAAATATGCAACAATTGCAGGTAGATTATCTTATAAAGCAGGTAGAATTCCTAAAAAACCTTATGCAACAGCAAGTTCACCTATTGATGGATTGATCCAATTTTAGGGGCTTCTAGAAGAAAAATCAAAATTTTTTGATTTTTCTTCAAAAAACCCTTGACAAAGTAAAAAAAATATATTATAATTCCGTCCACTTTTTGAGAGAAACATCTTAAAAAGCGTTAAGTGTCGGGGCGTAGCGCAGTCTGGTTAGCGCACCTGGTTTGGGACCAGGGGGCCGGAGGTTCGAATCCTCTCGCCCCGA
>JBLWVX010000003.1:0-158529 GCA_048268245.1 Arcobacteraceae bacterium | reverse complement strand
GCTTATTTTATAATTAAAATTAATTTTATAATTATAAGTTATAGTTATAAAATTAAAAGTTTATTTATACAATTTAATATAAATAAACAAATAGAAATCCTTTTTTGACTATAATACGAACAAATTAGCTATTAAGAGTATAAATGGAACTAACACAACAACAACTAGAAGAGTTTAATGAAAATGGTTTTTTAATCATTGAAAACTTCGCAGATGAAAAACTTTGTGATGAAATCTTAGAAAAAGCAAAAGAACACTTAAATGCAAAACAAGCTCCTATAGAAACAGAGCAAGAGTACATGCAATTAAGTGATGAAAATATTACAGTTAGAAGACTAAGACAAGTTTATGATAGAGAAGATATTTTTAAAGATTGGATGACAAACAAAGAAATAAGACCTATATTAAAACAAGTACTAAATGACACACCTGTTTTAACACTAGCTCATCATAACTCAATCATGACGAAACTTCCCCATGAAAGTACTAGAACTTATTGGCATCAAGATAGAAGATATTGGCATTTTGAAGGTGACAACTTAGTATCTGTATGGCTGAGTTTAGGTGATGAGTTTTTAGATAATGGTTTATTAGAATTTATTCCCAGAAGTCATAAAATCAACTTCTGTAAAGATTGTTTTGATGAAGACTCAAACTTTTTAGATGAACATGAAGAGAATAAAAAAATCATTGCAAAGAAAACCCACAAAAATCTAAAAAAAGGGGATGTAGTACTTTTTCACTGTAAAACACTACACCATGCAAGTAAAAATAAAACAGATGAAGCAAAAATCTCTTTTGTTTATACTGTAAGAGCTCAAAATAACAAACCTTTAAAAGATACTAGAAGTGACTTCAAGGAAGTTGTACTTGACTAATCAACTTACAACTTTAATCCAAGAAAAAACAAACCTTAACTCAAAATCAATTACAAATATAATCAACCTTCTTGAAGAAGGTTGTACTATTCCATTTATTGCAAGATATAGAAAAGACTTCACAGGTGGTGCTACAGATGAAGAACTAAGAGTTTTTGAAGAGGTTTATAACTATTCTCAAAAACTACTAACAAGAAAAGAAGAGATTTCAACTCTTCTAAAAGAGAAAAACTTCTTAAATGAAAAAGTTCAAAAACAACTACAAGAAGCTACAACACTTCAAGCTTTAGAAGATATATATACACCTTTTAAAGATAAAAAATCATCTAGAACAAGTAATGCCATAGAAAATGGCTTGGAACCTTTAGCAAATATAATCCAGTGTTTAAAATACTCAAATGAAGAAGTAAACCAAAAAGCAAAGCAATTTTTAAATAAAAACATAAACTCAACTGATGACGCAATACAAGGAGCAAAAGACATAATAGCTCAAAGATACGCAGATGATTTTAAATCAAAAGAGATTATTAGAAATATCATTTCAAACTGGGGAATTTTAGAAATAAAAGAAGCAAAAGAGTTTGATAAAAATGGTGTTTATTCAAGTTTTGCAGATCAAAATGAAAAAATAAAATATATAAAACCACATAGAACCCTTGCTATCTTAAGAGCTGTAAGTGAAAAACAACTTAGTATCAAAGTTGATATTGATGAAAAACATATTTTAGAGAACATAAAAAAATACAAAATTCCATCATGGGCAAGCAGTTCAAAAGAAATAGTCTTTGAAGCTTATAAAGATGGTCTTAAAAGACTACTACTTCCAAGTCTAAAAAGAGAAGCAATAGCAAACCTAAAAGAAAAAGCTAATAAAGAAGCAATTGAACTTTTTGGGAAAAACCTAAAAGAGTTACTTCAAACAGCACCTCTTGTAAATCAAGTAATCTTAGGAATGGATCCAGGATTTAAAACAGGTTGTAAGTTAGCAGTGATAGATAAAAATGGACAATATTTAGACTCAAATGTAATCTATGCTACTAAACCCAAAGAAGATATAAAAAACTCTTCAAAAGTAGTACTTGAACTAATAAAAAAACATAACATTACAGCAATAGCAATAGGAAATGGAACAGCCTCAAGGGAAACTGCTTCTTTTATAGCTAATCTTATAAAAGAAAATAGCTTAGATATAAACTATGCAATAGTTAGTGAAATAGGTGCAAGTGTTTATTCTGCATCTAAAATAGCAATAGAAGAGTACCCAAATCTTGATGTTACTATAAGAGGAGCTATCTCAATAGCCCAAAGACTTAGAGACCCAATGGCAGCACTTGTAAAAATCGACCCAAAATCACTAGGTATTGGTCAATATCAACACGATGTAAATCAAAAAGAGTTAGCTGTAAAACTAGAAAATACTACAGTTGACTTAGTAAATAAAATAGGAGTAGATTTAAACTCAGCTTCATATAAACTTCTATCTTTTATCTCAGGGATTAGTGAAAAAATAGCAAAAAACATAGTAGAACATAGAGAAAAAATTAAAAAGTTCACTACAAAAAAAGAGCTTTTAAAAGTAAAAGGTATAGGGGAGAAGGCATATATCCAAGCAGTAGGATTTTTAAGAATAAAAGATGGTAAATCAATCTTAGATAATACAGCAATTCACCCAGAAGATTATGAACTAACAAAAAAACTTCAAACTTCATATAATATAGAAGAGATACAAGATACACAAATACAACAAATATCAAAAGAGCTAAATACAACGCCACTAAAACTAAAAGATATTATAGAAGAGCTTAAAAAACCAGGTTTTGATATAAGAGAAAACTTCAACCAAGTACAGTTTGCAAGTGATGTATGCTCAATAGAAGAGCTAAAAGAAGGCTTTATCTTAAGTGGAATAGTAAGAAACATCACAGACTTCGGAGCTTTTGTAGATATAGGACTAAAAAACGATGCCCTTCTTCATATCTCACAAATAAGTAGTAAAAGAATAAATCACCCAAGCGAAGTTTTAAGTATCAATCAAAACTTAGAGAAAGTAAAAGTTATAAGTGTTGATTTAGAGAAACAAAGGGTTGGGTTGAGTTTGAAATAGTACTTTTAGTATTATTACTATATACTTAATAAAATTATGAATTAGGGAAGATATGTCAAGTAAAGTCACTAAAATGGATAAGATTGAATGTTTTGTAATTATGCCAATTTCAAACCAAAAAGATTATGAAGATGGTCACTTTACATTAGTTTATGAAGATATAATAAAACCTGCAATTGAAGCAAATAATATGAAGCCTATAAGAGCAGATGAAACTAAAAATACTAATTTAATTCAACTTGATATTTTAAAAAGAATTATTGAAACTCCAATTGCAATATGTGACATGAGTTCAAAAAACCCAAATGTATTTTACGAATTAGGTATGAGACAAGCATTTGATATGCCAACAGTGCTAATAAAAGATAATTCAACTAGTACTCCATTTGATATATCAGGATTAAGATATGTCACATATAATAAAAATATGAAGCATAGAGAAGTAAAATTTGCCGTAGAAGAATTGACAAAATCTCTTAATGAAACATATTCTAAAAAAGATGACAAATCAGAAATTAATTCATTAATACGACTAATGGAATTAACATCACCTGCTTCTTTTAATAAAATTGATATTCCAGAATCAGAAAAAATTGAGAGACTTCATGAATTAGAACTGCAAGATATTAAATCAGAAATACAAAAACTTTCTAAAGTACAAGAATCTTATGTTGAAATTTTGGCTAGTTTACTAACAAAAAAGTCAGAAAAAAAAGGTTTACTGGATGAGACATTGAATAATCATTACACTAAACAGAACAAAATCACATTTGCAAATGCTTTTGATAAATTTGAATTTAAATAAAAAGTGAGCATTTTCAAAATAGCGTAAAGAAAAATCAAATTAAATCTGTAAAGAAATTTGAACTGTTTGAGGTGAGGGACGAGCCGAGTTTTCAAATTTTAAGATTTCATTTGATTTTTTAGCTATTTTGAAACTTTGCTCACGATTTTCTTTTTGCTACTTTTTCTTTATTAAAAGAAAAAGTAGACAATCTCTAGTTTTTAAATGCAATAGCATCCACTTCAACTAAAACATTTTTAGGTAAAGTTTTTACTGCTACTGTAGCTCTTGCTGGTGCATCATCTGCACCGAAGTATTCTGCATAGATTTCATTAAATGCTACAAAGTTATCCATATCAGATAAATAACAAGTTGTTTTTAAAACATTGTCAAAAGAAGAGTTTGCTTCTTCTAATACAGCTTTTAAATTTTCCATTACTTGTCTAGTTTGAGCCTGAACATCATCTCCCCCAACTAATTCCATAGTTTTTGGATCTAATGGAATTTGTCCTGATAAAAATACTAGCTTTTCAAGTGCTGTTGCTTGATTATATGGTCCAATTGCTGATGGAGCGTCATTAGTTGATATTATAGTTTTCATTTACTTCCTTTATAATTTAAAAAAAGTATTATACAATATCTATCTTTCAATTGGGAAAAACAACTCAAAATCCCTTTTGATATGACAAAGGGTTTGATGATTTGCTAATTTAAAACCTCGATACTCCAACGCTGCCATAACAACAGCTTTTGAGTATGCAAGTACTGTTTCATCTTCTAAGTATTCTTCTATTTTGACCCATTTTGCATCTAGTATTTCATCTGTATCTTGTATATTTATTTCAAAAGTTAGTGGTTTTGCTAAACATAAAATATACAAGTTTGATTTATGAAATTGATGGGGATAAAAATGCCCAAGAGAGATTATAGACTCAAACTCTACATCTATTCCAGTCTCTTCTAAAACCTCTCTTACACAAGCAGTAGAAATCATCTCACCGTTATCTATATGCCCACCTGGAAGTTTAAATCCTATAGTTGATACTTTCTCTTTTATAACTAGAAGTTCATTGTTTTCATTTATTACAACTGCTCCCACTCCTAAAGTATGATTTGCAGCTGTTGGAACAATTGCGTTTTCTTTGAGTCTTTTTACAACTAAAACATAATCTTCATCACATGAATGAAAATAAAAACCTCTTTTAGTTGCAATTGGAATAAAATCAGATATTTTTATATCTATATATATCCAAATTAAATTTCTTTTATTTATTGTTTCTTCTATTAGAAAATCAAGATTTAACTCAAACTCTTCTTTAGAGTTTGGTAAATCTTTTGCATCAATTGTTATTCCATTATATGGATCAAGAACAGTAGTAAAACAAGCTATTTTTTCAACGCTAGAGTTATTCATATTATCACCTTTTCAATGATAATATGATAACTAAAATGTAATTAAATCTATTAAAGAATATGCAATTACAAGCATTAAAATACCAATAAGAATATCAAGTATTTTCCAAGTAATTGGCTTTTTAAATAATGGTATTAAAGCCCTTGCCCCAAAACCTAAAAGAGTAAACCAAAAAGCAGAAGCACTTACAGCTCCAAGTAAAAAATATAGCTTCATACTATCTTCTACATTTGCTCCAATTCCACCTATTAAAAGTACTGTATCAAGATAAGTATGTGGATTTAAGAAAGTAAAAACTAAAAGCATAGTTATTACTTTTTTTAGAGGGTTTGTTTTTACTTCATCATCTATTTTCATACTTTCATTTTTGAAAGCAGATTTAAAAGATAAAAGTGCATAAACACTTAAAAAAACTATTCCTATAACTGCAATAGAATTGATTAAAAGTTGGTTTCCTTTTATAAAAAATCCAAGTCCTAAAACACCTGCTGCAATTAATAAGAAATCAGCAACTACACAAATTAAGACAGCTACCCAAACATATTGTCTTAAAAGTCCAAGTTTTAAGACATAGGCATTTTGTGCTCCAATTGCAACTATTAAAGAGATAGTTACAATAAAGCCTTTTAGGTATATATCAAGCACCCCAATAACCTTTTGCAAGATTAACTATACCACTTACTATAAACTGAACGGCAATAGCACCAACTATTAAACCCATAAGTTTAGTAATAATATTTTGTCCTGTAAGACCTAAATATTTTTTGATATAAATTGAGTTTTTTAAAATAATATAAAATAAAATTGCATTTACTAAAAAAGCTAATGCTATTGATACTAAATCTAAAAAAGTTTCAGCTTGGTGCTTAAAGATGATAATTGTAGTAAAAAGACCTGTTCCAAAAGCAATTGGAATACCAATAGGAATAATTGCTAATTCTTCATCATTTTTCTCTTCTTCTTTACTATCATTATTTTTAGGTTTTGATGGTCCACTAACCATTGAAATAGCCATAAGTATAAGAACTAAACCACCCATAACTTTAAGTGAGTTTTCATCAATACCAAATAGTTTAAGTATTGCCTCACCAAATAAAATAACTACAAAAAATGCAATTACAATAGTAAGTGTTGATTTATATGCTACTTTTGAGATTTGTGTTTTAGTAATATTTGTACTCAATAAAGATAGTGCAATTGCACTAATCCCTATTGGGTCCATAATAGCAAAAAATGTTATTGACTGTTGTAAGAAAGTTGAGATGAATTCCAATTAACTCATCCCGCCTTTAGCTTTCATTTTTTTCTCTAATCTATGTCCTACATAACTTAAAGTTGAAGTTATACATAAATAAAGAAGTGCAATAACTATCCATGTTTCAAATGGAGAGAAGGTATTTGCAACTATTTCTTTACCTACTTTAGTTAAATCTGTAATAGCAATAACAGATACTAAAGATGAGTCTTTTATAAGTGCAATCATTTCACCAACTAATGTTGGTAATGCTCTTTTAAAAGCTTGAGGTAAAATAATATATCTCATAGCTTGATACTTAGAAATACCAAGTGAATTTGCAGCTTCTAACTGTCCTTTATCTATTGATTGTATTGCACCTCTTAAGATCTCAGCCATATAAGCACCAAAGAAAATACCAAGAGATAATACACCAGCTACAAATCTATCAAGCTCAAAAATATTCGCAACTATAAAATAGAATAAGAATATTTGTACAAGTAAAGGTGTACCTCTAACAATAGTAATATAAACGGACGCAATATCTCTTAAGAATACAAGAGAGGATAACTTCATCATTGCTACAATAATACCAATTATAAAAGTAAGTATTGCCGATAAAAATGAGATTTTTAAAGTTACCCATAATCCATTTAAAATAGGTCCTGCTTTTGTTTCAGTTTTTGAAGCAATGTAGTCATATTGATATACATCACTTCCAACTTCATAATCAAATAAAAAACTACTATCTAAGTTTTTAAGTTCTACTTTTTCATTACCATCAATGTAGTACTTTCCATCTTCTAATACTAGTTTTCCATCTATAGGAGCTTCAACATTTACTGTTTGCTCATAAGCAAAATACTTAGGAACAGAGTTCCACTTCCATACATAATTCATATTAGCAGCTGCTAAATAGAAAAAGTAACCTACTGCTATGTAAAACGCTAGGGCTATTAAATGCCCTAGGTTTTTATTTTGTGTCCACGATTCTTTTCTTGCCATTTATTATTGAACTCTTTTTAACCAGTCTGTGTCTTTAAGCCACTTTTGGTTTAATTTGTTGTAGAAATCTACTACTTTATCTTCTTTAACTTGTCTTAGGAAATTGTTTAACCAGTTTAAGAAATCTGGGTCACCTTTTCTAATGGCCCAACCTAATGGCTCATAAGTTAAAGGTGTATCAAGGTGAACTAATTTCCCCTTACCTTTATCACTCATAAATAAAATATTATATGGTTGGTCATAAACAATTGCATCAGCTTTTCCGTTTAAAACTTCACTAGCTGCATCTGCTTCTGTTTCAAATGTAATAATCTTTGCATTTTTAAAGAACTTTCTAGTTGCAACTTCACCTGTAACACCAAGTTTAGTAACTACTGTATACTCAGGTTTATCTAAATCTTTTGCAGATTTGATCTTACCTTGTAACTCTTTTTTCATCATAATAGTTTGACCTACAACAACGTATGGGTCAGCAAAGTTGATTTTTAAGTTTCTTTGTTGAGTAATAGTCATACCAGACATAATAATATCACATTTACCTGTTACAAGTGCAGCAATAATACCATCCCATGCAGTTGGCTTAAGACTTAATTTAACACCCATCTCTTTAGCCATTCTCTTAGCCATATCAACATCATAACCTATGATTCTTCCTCTTTTATCTTTCATCTCAAAAGGCATATATCCAGGTTCTAAACAAACTTGTAACTCACCTCTTTGTAAAATCTGATTTAACGTAGATTTCTTCCATAGGTTAATATCATCAGCAAATGAACTTACACTTGCAAATGCACTAATTGCAAACATTGCAACTAACAATTTCTTTATACTTTTCATCTTATCTCTCTCCTTAATTTAAGATTGACCTACTGTACTCTTTGAAGCCATTTTGTATCTACAAACCATTTTTGATATAGCTTTTCATGTAGATTTACTACTTTATCCTCTTTAATTTGTCTTAAAAAGTTATTTAACCAATTTAAAAAGTCTGGGTCACCTTTTCTAATAGCAAAGGCTAAAGGCTCATAAGTTAAAGGTGTATCCATATGAACTAACTTATCTTTACCTTTTCCATCCATAAATACTGTATTGTATGGTTGGTCATTTACAAAAGCTGTTGCTCTTCCGTTTAACACTTCTGATACAGCTTCACTCTCTGTTTCAAATGTAACAACTTTCGCATTTTTGAAAAACTTTTTAGCAGCAATTTCTCCTGTTTGTCCTAAAACAGCAGTGATTGTATACTTTTCATTATCTAAATCTTTAGAAGTTTTAATCTCATTTTGATGGTTCTTATTTAATAAAACAGTTTGCCCAACAATGATATATGGGTCTGAAAAGTTAATCTTTAAGTTTCTTTGTTGAGTGATAGTCATACCTGAAATAATAATGTCATATTTATTTGTAAGTAGTCCTGCAATAATTCCATCAAATGCAGTTTCTTCTATTTTTAGTTTTACACCCATTGCTTTTGCCATTGCTTTTGCAATATCAACATCATAACCTATAATTCTTCCTCTTTTATCTTTCATTTCAAAAGGCATATAACCAGGCTCTAAAGCTACTACTAATTCACCTTTTTGAACTATTTTGTTTAATGTTGATTTTTTCCAAAGGTTTATATCATCTGCAAAAACTGATGTTGATACAACTAATAAAAATAAAGCTACAATCTTTTTTATCATTCTTTTTTCTTTCCTATTTTTTAATTTCTGATTTAATATTTTTAGTGAACTAAGATTTCATTTAAGAACTTTTTAGCTCTTGGTGATTCTGGGTTATTAAAGAACTCTTCAGGAGTGTTCTCTTCTACTATAATTCCCTCATCCATAAATACAATTCTATCACCTACTTCTTTTGCAAACCCCATTTCATGAGTTACACAAACAAGTGTAAAATTCTCTTTTGCTAAATCTTTCATAACAGATAAAACATCCCCAATTGTCTCAGGGTCTAAAGCTGATGTAGGTTCATCAAATAGTATTACTTTTGGTTTCATTGCTAAACTTCTAGCAATAGCAACTCTTTGTTTTTGCCCACCTGATAAATCAGCAGGATAAGAGCTTGCTTTATGATCAAGTTTTACTTTTTCTAGTAATCCCATAGCTACTTTTGAAGCTTCTGCACTTGACATATTTTTTACCAAAGTTGGTGCAATTGTAATATTTTCTAAAATAGTTAAATGTGGGAATAAATTGAAGTGTTGAAATACCATTCCCACTTCACTTCTAATCTCTTTTAGATTTTTTTTACTTGCATGAATATCAATATCATCAACGATAATTTCACCTGAATCTATCTCTTCAAGTCCATTTATACATCTAATTAATGTTGATTTTCCAGATCCAGAAGGACCACAAACCACAACAATTTCACCTTGTTTTACGCTAAAATTAATATTTTTTAAAACATGAAAATCATCATAGTATTTATCGATATTTGTCATTGAAATTATATTATCACTCATATACTCTCTCTTTTTTGATTGAAGCTTAAATATTACTGAAAATAGTTTTAAAGTTACATTAACTGTCTATTATATGTAAATTTTATACCATTTATATAAATAAATTGTATATAAAATGATATAATTCCGTTTTTATTTTTCAGGAGATTTTATGACTAAATCAAAACTTTATGAATATAGAGCAGATTTATTACTTTTGACTGTAGCAATAGCATGGGGTGTTACTTTCTTGATGGTTCAAGAAGCTATAAATACTACACCTATTTATGCTTTTTTATTTTTTAGATTTGCACTTGCTTCATTATTAATGTTTATTATTGCTTATAAATATTTAAAAGAAACAAACACACAAACAATAGCCTATGGTATGACCTTGGGACTTATACTTTTTTCAGCCTTTGCAACACAAACTTTTGGTCTTAGTTTCACAAAAAGTTCAATTGTAGCTTTTATTACAGGACTTAATGTAATATGTGTTCCTTTTTTAGCTTATTTTATATTTAAAGATCATGTAAGAAAAAATGTGTTTATAGCTTCTTTAATAGCAGTTGTAGGTTTATATTTACTTACAATGAGTGGAACTCTAACTCTTGGAATTGGTGAACTTCTTACTTTAATTTGTGCAGTTTTATTTGCTTTACATATCATATTTACTGGAAAGTTCTCAGTTAAAGTAAATGTATTTGTTTTAGTACTAGTGCAGTTTATAACAGTTGCTATTTTATCACTTATATTCTCATTATACTTAGATGATAAAACATTTGATCTACCATATGACTATAACTTTTTTAAAGCTGTAATTGTAACAGCTGTGTTTGCAACAGTTTATGCTTTTTTAATTCAAACATATATGCAACAATTTACAACAGCTACAAAAACAGCTGTGATTTTTACTATGGAACCTGTAAGTGCTGCTATTTATGGATATTTTGCTGGTGGAGAGATACTAACTCAAATACAAATCTTTGGAGCAGTGTTAATTTTGGTAGCAACTTTAATTGCAGAGTTACGATTTGGAAAAATAAACAAATAACATTTATGCTCTTTTAATGCGATACTTATTTGCTACTATCTTAAAAATAAAAATTTAAGGAGTAGCAAGTGAGTAAGTTCTTATATATTACTGACCAAGAAGAGTATCACGAACATAGTTTTATTGGCCCTTTATTTGAAAAATATTTAAATAAACACTTTGAAATTGATATTGTTTATTTTTCAAAGTTTTCTTCAGAGTTTGAAGTAAAAAATGAAAATAAATTAATTCTTCCAGAAAAATTCAAAAAGAATCCTATAGAAGAGTTAGAAAAAAATGGCTACAAATTAGAGCAATATGAAGTTGTAGCTGTAAGAAATGATACAGAAATACTAAAAGATGCACTAAAATATAAAAAAACTGGCGATTTTAAATTGGCATTTAGATTATCATTTCCAAAAAGAATTGCTAAAATTCAAACTGATGAAGCAAATAAAAAAGTAAGTTTCCTAGATGTAATAAACAATAAAATCAAAACATTTACAGAAACAGCACTTATAAATGAATGTGACATCTTCCTACCTACATCAATTCAAATGAAAAATGACTATTTCAAAGATGTAAAAACAAGAACTTTTGTAATTCCATCAGCAATAGACCCTGATGTTCTTAGAGAAAATATTCAACATGAAGGTATTGAAAAGAGATTTTTCTATGCAGGAACACTAGATAAACTAAGAGAGTTTGAAACTATTTTAGATGCTTTTAGTGAGTTAAGTGATGGTACATATAAACTTATGATTTCTACAAAAGACCCAGAATATGCAAAAGATTTAGTATCAAGATATAAAGATATTGAAGATCATATTGAAATTTACAATGCTAAAACAAAAGGTGAACTTTTAGAGTTAATCGCAAAAGCAGATATAGGAATAGGATTACTTCCTGATATTTCACTATTTAATTCATCAACACCTATGAAAGTACTTGATTACTATTCATCAGCAGTACCTTGTATCATGTCAAAAAATGAAAACAACAGCTCTATTTTTGAAGATGATAAAAGTGCTTGGTTTAGTAACTTTAATAAAAAAGAGATAAAAGAAAAACTTGATTATATTTTAGGATTAAATAAAGATGAAGTAGCACAAGTTGGAATAAATGGTCAAAAAAGATTACTTGATGTAAGAAATTATGAAAGAATCGCAGCTGATTTCGCACACCAACTAAATATATTATAAGAAGAAGCAAGAGTTAAACTCTTTCTTCTTACTTCTCCCAAGAAATCAAAGCCCACTGTACAAACTCTTCTTTTTGTTTCTTTTCTAAATCTAAAGTATCATAGTAGTTTTCAAGTCTTTTTATTTCATCTTCACTTAGTCCATCTATACTCCATGAAATTGATTGTATAAACTTTTCTTTTGATGTATATATAGTGTTTCTTCCTTCACTTTGTATGAAGTTTACTGAGGCATTTATTCCCATTTGATATAAGACATTTAGTACATAAATATAATCTGGTTTTTTGATTATTTTTCGTTTCATAACATCAAGTATTTCATCTGATACAAAAGAGCCACCTTTTTTATAAGAAATTATTACTTTTTTATTGGCTTTATTAGTTAACTTCGTAAGAGCTTCTTTCATATCTTTTACTTCCATAGACCTAGAGGCTATTACTAAATCTGCATTTGGCACATCATCCCAAGAATCATACCAAGACTTGTTTATTGTTTTGATATTTGATATATTTTTCTCTTTTGCATTTTGTTTTAAAATATCAAGCATACCTGATGAGTAATCTAAACAATAAACCTCATCAAGTTTATCTGCAAGTCTTAAAGATAAGTTTCCAACACCACAACCCACATCAAGTAAGCTGTTTATTCCTTCTAAATCTAACTTTTCTAAAAACTGTTCATTATAAATAGACTTATGTACTCTTTTGTTCATAGAAGGTGCTTTTTCATCCCATGCTTCTTTACCTTTTGCTTTAAAAGATGTAAGCTCTTTTTGTTTTATATATAATTCATTAAAATCTATATCTTCATAATTCATTTTAAAAACTCTTTTATATTATCTGCTACCATTTCAAGTAGTCTAGTTCTAGCTTCAATACTTGCCCATCCAATATGAGGAGTAAGTAATAGTCTTTGTTTATTTTCTACTTTTAAAAGTGGGTTGCTTTCAAGTATTGGCTCTTTTGAAACTACATCTATTCCTGCATAAATCTCTTTTTCATCTAAGATTTTTGCTAAATCTTCTTCATTTATGATACCACCTCTTCCAAGGTTTAATAATATAGCTTTATCTTTCATCTTTGACATATTTTCATAATTTAATAAATCTTGTGTGTTTTCATTTAAAGGACAATGAACAGAGATAATATCACTAGTACTTAAAAGCTCATCTAACTCAACTCTTTTATAGTCACTATTTGAGTTTTTTCCAGAAGTTGAATAATAAACTACTTCACAATCAAAAGCTTTTGCTTTTTTAGCAAAGTTTCTTCCTATATCCCCAAGACCTATAACACCTACTCTTTTATTATCAAGCTCATAAAAAGGCTTATCTATATGAGTAAAGATTGGTGACTTTTGCCAGTTGCCATTATCAACATAAGATTTATAATAATCAAGTTTTGTAACAAAATGAAAAATCATAGAAAAAGCAACTTGTGCAACAGAAGAACTTGAATATCCTGCTACATTTTTAACAGCTATATTTTTTTGTTTTGCATATTGTAAATCTACATTATTCATACCAGTTGCTGTAATACAAATAAGTTTCATATATGAGTTATCCATATGAGAACTATTTATTACTACTTTATTAGTAAGAACAATATCTACATCTTTTACTCTATCTTGTGTTTGTTCTTCACTTGTCATATCATAAATTATTAGTTCACCAAACTTCTCGAAAATAGATACATCTACATCATTTCCAAGTGTTGCTCTATCTAAAATTGCTATTTTCATGTTTTTCCTTTATAATTTTTATAAATCTTATCTTTTTTTGACCGACTAGTCAAGTAGATTTATAATAAAAAAGCTTGACCTCAAAGTCAAGCTTTTAATCAATCTTTTTTAACCCAAACCTTGAAGTTCCAAGCAGGTGAGATAATATCTCCCTTTTCATCTTTTATAGCTTCATACTCTCTTTGTTCTTGTAAATCCCATGTTGAAAAATCAATAGGCTTTAAAAAAGCATCAGCTTTTCCATCAAAGTCTACTTCTGATAAATACATCTTATCCACATAATCAAATAGTGTTTCATAGATATTTGCTCCACCAATTACAAATAGTTCCTCTTCTCCATTTGCTCTTGCAAAATCAAAAGCTTTTTGTACGTCATTGAAAGTTTCAACTCCATCATGACAGAAATCACCTCTTGTTAAAACAAGTGAAGTTCTATTTGGAAGTGGTTTTCCAATACTCTCAAAAGTTTTTCTTCCCATTAAGATATGATGACCTGATGTAATAGCTTTAAAGTTTTTAAAATCTTCACTTATATGCCATAACATTTGATTATCAAGACCAATTTCCCAGTTTTTACCATATGCTACAATCATTGAAATTTTCATCTTTTATCCTTATACAGCCATTACAGCTTTTATTGATTCATGATATTTATACCCAACTAACTCAAAGTCTTCCATTTTAAAATCTTCAATATTTTTTACAGCTGGATTGATTTTCATAGTAGGTTTTTCATAAGGTTCTCTACTTAACTGTAAGTTCACTTGCTCATAGTGATTAGAGTATATATGCGCATCTCCAAAAGTATGTACAAAATCCCCTACTTCTAAATCACAAACTTGTGCAATCATCATAGTAAGTAAAGCATAAGATGCAATATTAAAAGGTACTCCTAAAAACACATCTGCACTTCTTTGATATAACTGACAAGATAGTTTTCCATTTGCTACATAAAATTGAAAAAATGTATGGCATGGTGGTAAAGCCATTTTTTCTAATTCTCCTACATTCCAAGCTGATAGAATCATTCTTCTTGAATCAGGGTTTGTTTTGATTTGATTTATAAGTTCAGCTAACTGATCAATTGCCTTTCCATCAGTACCCATCCATGATCTCCATTGAGCTCCATATACAGGTCCAAGCTCTTTAATAGTGTCAGTATTCACATATCCTAGGTCTTTACCTTGAGCATCTGCATTTGCTGTCCATACTGTTTTTTTACCTATTAAATTAGAAGCTTTATCTCCATAATGAATCTCAGCAAGTCTTCTCTCATCAGTACTACCTTCTATAAACCATAAAAGCTCAGAAATAATTGCTTTTAAAAATGTCTTTTTAGTAGTTACAAGTGGAAAGCCCTCACTTAGATCAAATCTCATTTGATAACCAAATACAGAAGTGGTTCCTGTACCTGTTCTATCCTCTTTTTTCACACCTTTATCTAAAATATGTTGCAATAAATCTAAATACTGTTTCAATTACTTTCCTTCTTTAAATACTCATACAAGTACAAATATTGTCTTAGTTCTTTTAAACTTTCATACTTTAAACCTTCTTCTATCCATTGTCTTATTTCATCTGGAATTTTAATAGGCTCTAATAACTCTTGTTTTTTGTTTTTTGAAAGCTTTTTATGTTCGTATAATAGTGTTAAATGGCTTAATATCGAACTAATCCCTAAATCACGAATTTGTGCTATTTCTTCTAGTGTTTTTTCATTTTCAATTAACTCTAAAGTATCTAAATATGTCTTTGTTAATTTTTTTGAAGGAGCTTTATTTTCTATCTCTTCTTTATTTTCTTCTTTTATTTTTTGACAAAGTTCTAAAAAAGAATTTCCATATTTTTCAAATCTTACTTTTCCAACTCCATTTATTTCAAGAAACTCTTCTTTTGTAATAGGAAGTTTTTGACTTAACTCTTTTAGAGTTTTATCCCCAAAGATTACATATGCAGGAACTTCATTTTCATTTGCTATTTCTCTTCGTAAAGTTTTAAACTCTTCAAATATTTTATCATCAAAACTAAGTTCCAATTCTTCCTCTTCTTGTTTTACTAAAAGTCCAAGTTTATCACTATCTATGAAAAGTTTCTCTTTTCCTTTTAATATTTTCATTCCTAAATCAGTGATTTTCAAAGCTCTAAACTCACCTAATTCTAAGGCTTGTATGTCTATAAGCTTATCACAAATAGCTATCCACTCATTTTTACTTTTTTGAGCGCCTATATTATAAACACTTAACTTATCATGACCAAATTCTAAAAGCTTTTGATTTTTTGAGCCTCTTAAAACATCAACTATGTGATTTATTCCAAATCTTTGTTCACATCTAAAAATAGCTGAAAGAAGTTTTTGAGCATCTACACTTACATCTACTTGCTCAACCTCTCCTTTAGTACAGTTATCACATAAAGTTTCACAATTAGGTATTTCATCTTCAAAATATGAAGCTATGATTTTATGCCTACAGTTATTTGAAACACAATATCTATACATGAATTCAAGCTTTTCTAAAGATGTTGATTTATATCCATCATCTATGGCTTCTTCTATTTGTATTTTTCTTTTTACCTCATCAGCTTTTGAATAAAGTAAATATACATAAGACATCTCACCATCACGCCCTGCTCGACCTATTTCTTGATAGTAGTTTTCTAAAGTTTTAGGCATAGAAGTATGTACTACAAATCTAATATTCGATTTATCAATCCCCATACCAAAGGCAATAGTAGCAACAACTATATCAACTCTCTCATATACAAAGTCTTCAAAAACTCTGTTTTTTACATCTACACTAAGTCCTGCGTGATAAGCTGCTGCTTTATAGTTTTCATCACATAAAAACTTAGCAATACTCTCAGCCTCTTTTCTTGTAAAAGTATAAATTATTCCACACATTCCTCTATGAGTTTTTAAGAAATTTAGTATTTGTCTTTTTCCATTTGAAACTCTTGGTTCAACTTTTATATCTAGATTATCTCTTTTTGTTTTTGCTCTAAAATGTTTTGGATTATTTAGTCTTAGACTATTTGCTATATCAGCTTCTACTTTTTTTGTAGCAGTTGCTGTAAACGCACATATAGGAGTCTGAGGAAAAAACTGCTTTAATCTATCGAGATTTCTATACTCAGCTCTAAACTCATGACCCCAAGCAGATACACAGTGAGCTTCATCTATTACAAAGTAGTTTATATTTATTCTTTGAAGTACACCTACAAACTCATTTGAAGTAAATCTCTCAGGAGCTACATATAAAAACTTTAGTTCACCTTGCAAAAGCTTTTGAAGAGTGAAACTATTTTCATCACTGCTTTGAAGTGAACTAATCATATCTGCTTCTATATTTAAATCATTAAGAGCTTTTACTTGGTCTTGCATAAGAGCAATAAGTGGAGATATTACAACTGTAACTCCAGGCATAAGTAGTGTTGGAAGTTGATAGCAAAGTGATTTTCCACCACCTGTTGGCAAAATAGTTAAAACATCTTGCCTACCAATAATCGTATCAACTACATCTTCTTGAAATGACCTAAACTTCTCATGTCCAAATATATCTTTTAGTATTTTATATTTTGTATTCATATTGTGATAGTATCATAGCTTGGGTTATGTGTGGATGAATAGATATAATAAAATAAAGTTACAATTTTTTAATAATATTTTGTAATATGTTTCAAAAATTATATTTAAAGATTTATTATGGAATTGCTTTATGTATGTATAGAAGAGTATAAAAATATAAAAAGACAAGATTTTAACTTTTTTCTTAGGTTTAGGTGTGAGTATGATGAAGAAAAAAATGAATTAACTATTGATGAAAACGAAATCATGCTAGTTTTTTTTAGAACATAAATATCACTGCTTTGTTGATAGAATAAAAGTGGAAAATGGTGCTAATTTTTTAATGTATAATTTATAAAATATATTAAAAAGGCAATAACATGACAATAGATATAGAATATGTAAAACTAATTTTAGAGAAGTTTATAGTTAGTGAAACTAATTATATTAGAAGTGGTGAATTTAAAGAAATGATTAACAATAATTTTGAAAAGTTTACATTTCATTGGGAACTATTACTGGACAATAATTTTATTATAAATAAATCTGGAAAACCAGGAGTATTTTTCACGTCTGGAATAGGGTTTTATAAAACTAACATTGGTTTAGAATTGAGACTTCATGATAAAGGACATAAATTTTATGATATGTTATCTAATGACACTGAAATCTATAGATTAAAAAATGCAACAAAAGCTTTAAGTATGGATTTTTTGATTGAAGCTTCAAAGCAATACATGAATGTTAAGATGGGAAATTTATTTTAATTCATTAAGCATACCCAGAAATAAATTTCTTACTATTATATTAACCTCAGCTATAAAATGAAACATATTTAAAACCACTTCTGTGAATTTAAAGCTGCTAAAAACTAATATATTATTGAAATAATGGATAATCAAAATAATGAGATAGGATATTCTATAATGGCATTATTAACATTTATAGATAAATCAACTATCTAATTTAAAAGAAATTGTTAAACTTGATTTTAAGCAAAGATATTAGTAAAAAGTTGAAATTTAATATAATCTGAATAGGAAGTCACAATTTGTGATTTCCTATATTCAAACTTTTCTTTATTTAGAAACTATGATTTACTTTTTGTTTTTCTAATTCTTTAAAAGATTAAGATAATTATGTAATTGCTCTATACATATATCATAATACTTAGAATCAGATGATTTTTTGGCAGTTGTTAGTCCACCTTGTATTGTGGCTAGGATAAACATTCCAACAGCTTTTGTATCTGTATCTTTTTTTATTTCACCATTTTGTACTGCTCTATCTAAAGCTTCTTGAAAGATTGCCTCAAATTTAAAGTATGATTTTTCTAAAGCTTTCTTAAAATCTTTATCTTGATTTGATAATTCATGTACAAGATTATTTAATCTACATCCATAAATGAAATTATATAAAGGTTTATTTCTTAATACAGACATAATAGCTTCTATCATGTTCTCTTTTGAGTCTAAAATAACCCCATATTTCTTTTGAATATACTCATCAACATGAACTTCTATAATTGCTAAAATCAACTCTTTTTTAGATTTAAAAAAGTGATACATGCTTCCCTTGTTCATTGAAGCTTTTTTCAGTATCTTATCAACAGAAGTTGCATGATACCCATTTTGAAATATCTCTTCAAAGGCTACTTTTAATAACTTATCTCTACTATTCATCTTTTTCCTTTATTTACTTAAGGCTACTTTTACACCTAAACTTATCAATACCACACCTACAACTCTATCAAACCATACACCAAATGAATTAAAGAAAGTTCTTACTTTTTTATGACTTAAAAATAGAGAAAGGAACACAAACCAAACAATAGTTGCCATCATACAAAATATTCCATATATAGCTTGTATATACATAGGAGTATCTATACTTATAACTACTGTAAACATTGATAAGAAAAATAGCGTTGCTTTAGGATTTAAAGCATTACATAAAAATCCTATGCTAAAAGATTTAAAATCACTTATATTCTCTTTTTGTTTTGAGTTATCACTTTGTAAACTCATTCCTTTTGATTTTAAACTCATAATGCCAAGATAAATTAGATAAGCAGCACCTAAATACTTCACAATATTAAATAAAACTATTGACTTTGAAATAATAAGACCTATTCCCAAAAGAGTATAAACAACATGAACAGAAACACCAAGTCCTATACCTATACTTGAAAAAATAGATGCTCTTTTACCATAACTAACACTTTGTTTTAAAATCATTGCAAAATCAGGACCAGGAGATAACAATGCAATAAATAAAGCACCAGCTAATATTAAAAACTCATTTATATATAAAGAATAATCAAACAATTTAATTCCTTCTTTGACCTGATTTTGGATCACTAACTTCTTTTTGTAAATCCAAACTTAGATTATGATAGAAAAGTTCCCCATAGTCTGTAGTTCTATTTATAGTCTCATATGCTTGTTTAATATCATTGTTATATATTAAGGCTTCTTGTAAAATCTTTATAATCTTAACAGATTCTAAAAAGTTCACATGAGATGGTGCTTCAATAGGTGAACTATAATACTTATGCATTCTTTCAACTAAATTCTTATTTCTGATTTCTATAAAAACAGACTCAATTGGTGATTTAAAGAAAAGTATCTTTTGCTTTACATTTATAGATATATATGTTGTTTCCATTCCATAAATCTTTCTTGAAAAACTATCAAATAAGAAAAGCTTTTTATTATAGTTATTGTTAAACAGTTCATATATAAGTTCTAATATTTTGATTTTTTCTTCTTTTGTATAGAAGTTTCCAATACTTGCAAAACAAAATGATAAAACAGATTTTATAGAATACCACTCAGTAGTATCATAATCATATCTTAACATCTGCTCAATTCTTTTTTGTTTTAAATCTTCTATATCTTTTGATGTTTTAGTTCTGTATACTTTTTGTACGGCTGTATCTCTATACATAGGTCCAGGAAATTGTGCTTGAATAACAAATCTTCTATTTTTTTCAACATCCATGATATACTTTAATCTACCATGATAGTCTTCATCTATTATCCTAACTTCCTTTTGAGGTATTTGTGTTATCGATTTCAAAAACTCTTCATCTATACAACCATCCTCCCATATATAATCTGGGTACCTAAAAATTTGACAAATCTTTTCTTTAACATCATTACTTGGTTCAACTTCTGTTAGATTGTCAATCCACGATGTTACAGTTCTTCTGTCCTTGTTGATTAAAGATGCAAACTTTGATATACTTAGGTTTGATCTTTTGAATATCTCTATAAACTTATCGATTGAGTTCTTATAATTCACTTACATTCCTTAAAATTTACTTTATCAAATATTGTACCATTTTAAAACATAAGAACAAATATTGTACATTTACTATATTTTTAAAAAAAAGTTGTGTTTTCTCTTACAAAAATCATACACTGTACATATATCTAAATCATGTATAATAGTACTCAATTCAAATTAAAGGATGTGTATGAGCGCAGGAAAAAAATTTAGAGAAGCACTTAAGGAAGAGTCTCCTTTACAAATCGTAGGAACAATTAATGCATACCAAGCATTACAAGCTACAAAAGTAGGACATAAGGCAATTTACCTTTCAGGTGGAGGAATTGCAAATGCATCTTATGGTTTACCAGATTTAGGTATGACTATGATTGAGGATGTATGTATTGATATTAGAAGAATTACTTCTATTTGTGATACTCCTGTTATCGTAGATGCTGATACTGGTTGGGGACACGCATTCAACGTTGCTAGAACTGTTAAAGAATTTATTAGATCTGGTGCAGCTGGACTTCACATTGAAGATCAAGTTGCTGCAAAAAGATGTGGACACAGACCTAATAAAGAGTTAGTATCTACAGAAGAAATGTGTGACAGAATTAGAGCTGCGGTTGATGCAAAAATGCAATTAGACCCAGATTTCTATATCATCGCTAGAACTGATGCACACGCTTCTGAAGGGCAACAAGCTGCAATCGACAGAGCATTAGCTTACGTTGAAGCTGGAGCAGATGCAATCTTCGCTGAAGCAATTCACACATTAAAAGAATACAAAGAGTTTACAGACAAAATGTCTGTACCTGTATTAGCAAACATTACTGAATTTGGTGCAACTCCAATGTTCACAACTGAAGAATTAGCAGAAGTTGGTATTGATATGGTTCTTTACCCATTATCAGCATTCAGAGCAATGAATAAAGCTGCATTAAACGTATACCAAGAGTTAAAAGATAAAGGAACTCAAGAAGGTGTATTAGATACTATGCAAACAAGAATGGAACTTTACGATATGTTAGGGTACCATGATTATGAGCAAAAAATGGACGAATTGTTTTCAAAAGGTAAAGCTAAGTAATTAGCTTCGCCTTAAAACAAAAGCACGAATATAAAATTTTAATTAAAACACAAAATTTAAGGAGAGAGAAATGAGTGGTTTAGCAGGTGTTACAGCAGGTCAATCATCAATTTGTACTTGTGGATTAGGTAATGGTCTTAACTATAGAGGTTATGATATTGCAGATTTAGCTTTAAAAGCTGATTTTGAAGAGGTAGCATATTTATTATTAGTTGGAGAATTACCAAACGCAAAAGAACTTAAAATGTTCAGAAGAAAAATTATTGCAGGTAGACAATTACCAGCTTCTGTTAAAGAAGTTTTAAAAGCAATTCCAGCTTCATCTCACCCAATGGACGTTATGAAGACTGCAACTTCAGCTTTAGGTTGTATTGAACCAGAAGCAGAAGATTTCTCTGATCAAATGGACAAAATCACTAGATTATTAGGTGCATTCCCATCATTCTTAGTTTACTGGCACCACTGGCATGTAAATGGAAAAGAAATTGAATTAGCATCTGAAGAAAATACAATTGCTGGTTACATTGTAGAAAGATTAAAAGAAACTACTCCATTACCAGTTGAAGTTAAAGCTATGAATGCAATGTTAACTTTATATGCTGAGCATGAGTTCAACGCATCTACATTTGCAAACAGAATTACTGCTTCTACATTATCAGACATCTACTCTTGTATGACTACTGGTATTGGTACATTAAAAGGTCACTTACATGGTGGAGCTAATGAAGTAGCAATTAAATTTGTATTAGAGTTTGACGATGTTGATCACGCATTAAAATCTGTAGATGAATTATTCGCTAAAAAAGAAAAAATTATGGGATTCGGACATAGAGTATATAGAGAAGTAGATCCAAGATCTCCTATCGGATTCGAATTAGCTAAAGAGTTAAAAGAATTAGAAACTTCTGACCCGAAATTATTTGATATTGCAAAAGCAATTAGAGACAAAGTAAAAGCTGAAAAAGGTTTACCAGATAATATCGACTTCTTCGGTGGATTAATTTACCACTACATGGAAATCGAAAGATTATACTACACTCCATTATTCATTATGTCAAGAGCTGCTGGATGGGCTGCTCACGCATTTGAACAAAGAGCGAACAACAGAATTATCAGACCAAGTTCAGAGTATACTGGACCTGAGCCAAGAGAATTCGTAGCATTAGAAGATAGATCTTAATTCTTTCTTCTTTTTTAAAAAGCACAAGAAACATAAAAAACTTACATAAAAAATAAAATAGCCTCTTTTTAGAGGCTATCACAACACAAGTGCCACATACAGTGGATAAATTACAATAAAAAATTTAGCACTGTTTGGAAACATAAATAGAACTAAGGTTCTTAACAAAATTTAAAAATGGATATAAATAATGACAAACGAAAAATATCTTAAAAACCTTGATGGTGTAGATGGTGTTAAATACTACGATGTTAAAGCAGCTGTAGAAGATATCACTCCAGGTTCATTTGAAAAACTAAACTATACTTCAAGAGTTTTAGCTGAAAACTTAATTAGAAAGTGTCCTAGTGAAGATTTAAAAGATTCATTAGTACAATTAATTGAAAAAAGAACAGATAAAGATTTCCCTTGGTTCCCATCAAGAGTTATCTGTCACGATATCTTAGGATTAACTGCATTTGTTGATTTAGCAGGACTTAGAGAAGCAGTAGCTTCTAAAGGTGGTAACCCAGATAAAGTTAACCCAGTTGTTCCAACTCAATTAATCGTTGACCACTCATTAGCAGTAGAGTGTGGTGGATATGATCCAGATGCTTTCCAAAAAAATAGAGATATTGAAGATAGAAGAAATGCTGATAGATTCCACTTTATTAACTGGACTAAAGAAGCATTTAACAATGTTGATGTTATCCCTCCAGGAAATGGTATTATGCACCAAATCAACTTAGAGAAAATGTCTCCAGTTGTTCACTTAGATGATGGTATCGCTTCACCTGATACATTAGTTGGTACAGACTCACATACTCCACACGTTGATGCACTTGGTGTTATTGCTGTTGGTGTTGGTGGATTAGAAGCTGAAAACGTAATGTTAGGTAACCCATCATACATGAGAGTTCCTGAAATCATTGGTGTTGAAATTGTAGGTAAAAGAGCTCCTGGAATTACTGCAACTGATATTGCATTATCTATGACTTCATTCTTAAGAGAAAACAATGTTATCTCTGCTTACTTAGAGTTCTTCGGTGAAGGTATTAAATACCTAAACTTAGGTGATAGAGCTACTATTGCAAATATGACTCCAGAATATGGTGCATCTGCTGGTATGTTCGCTATTGATGAGCAAACAATTTCTTACTTAAGAGTAACAGGTAGAGAAGAGAAACAATGTGAATTAGTTGAAGCTTACGCTAAAGCAAATGGATTATGGGCTGACCAATTCGAAAATGCTACATACGCTAGAACTATTCAATTTGATTTATCTAAAGTTACTAGATCATTAGCAGGTCCATCTAAACCTCATAAATTAGTTCCAACTTCTACTTTAAAAGAAGAAGGTATCGTAAAAGAGTGGACTCAAGAAGGTGATTTAATTCCTGATGGTGGTATCTTAATTGCAGCTATTACTTCATGTACAAATACTTCAAACCCAAGAAACGTTATTGCTGCTGGTTTATTAGCTAAGAAAGCAAACGAGCTTGGTCTTCAAAGAAAACCATGGGTTAAGTCTTCATTAGCACCAGGTTCAAAAGTAATTGAAGTTTATTTAAAAGAAGCTGGATTATTACCTGAGATGGAAAAATTAGGATTTGGTGTAGTTGGTTTTGCTTGTACTACTTGTAATGGTATGTCAGGTGCTTTAGATCCAAAAATCCAACAAGAAGTTGTAGATAGAGATATTTACTCTACTGCTGTATTATCTGGGAACAGAAACTTTGATGGAAGAATTCACCCATACGTAAAAGAAGCATTCTTAGCATCTCCTGCATTAGTTATTGCATATGCATTAGCTGGTACTGTTAGATTTGATATTGAAAATGACTCTTTAGGTAAAGATGCAAATGGTAATGACATTAAATTAGCTGATTTATGGCCATCTGATGAAGAGATTGACGCTGTTGAAAAAGAGTTCGTTAGACCTGAAATGTATAACAATATTTATGATCCAATGTTCGCAAGAGATGGATTATCAGGTGTTAAAGTAGATCCATTCTACAAATGGAATACTAACTCTACATATATTAACAAACCTCCATATTGGGAAGATGAATATATGCAAATGCCAGCATTAAAAGGTATGAGACCATTAGGTGTATTCCCTGATAACATCACTACGGATCACTTATCACCATCAAATGCTATTTTACCAGATTCAGCTTCTGGTGAGTATTGTATTTCTAAGGGATTACCAATTCCTGATCTTAACTCTTATGCAACGCATAGAGGTGACCACAATACTGCATCAAGAGCTACATTAGCAAATCCAAAACTATTTAACGAAATGGTTAAAGATGAAAATGGAAATGTTAAACAAGGTTCATTAACTAAGATTATGCCAGAAGGTAAAGAATCTAGAATGTGGGAAGCTATTGAAGAATATAACAATAGAAAACAACCATTAATTATCGTTGCTGGTACTAACTATGGTCAAGGTTCATCAAGAGACTGGGCTGCTAAAGGTGTTAGACTTGCAGGTGTTGAAGTTCTTATTGCTGAATCAATTGAAAGAATTCACAGAACTAACTTAGTTGGAATGGGTGTATTACCATTACAATTCAAAGAAGGTGATACAAGATTTACTTACGAGATTGATGGTTCTGAAACTTTTGATATCGAAGGTGAAATCACTCCAAGATGTGACTTAACAGTTGTTATGACAAGAGCAAATGGTGAAGTTGTTAAATTCGATGTTTTATGTAGATTAGATACTTCTGCTGAAGTTGAAGTTTACAAAAATGGTGGTATTTTACAAAAATTCGCTAAAGACGTTGTTGCTGAAACTAAGTAATAACTCTCAATATTTTAGGGGCTTTGCCCTTAAAATATTTGTTAAAGAAATCAAAGATTTTTTTAATAAATATTTTATTTAAAACTAAAAGGAGAATATTATTATGGCTTACAAACCACAATTTAAAGTAAAAGCAACATATATGAGAGGTGGTACTTCAAAAGGTACTTTCTTTAATATTGCAGACCTTCCAAAAGAAGCACAAGAAGATGGAAGAAAAAGAGACAAACTATTACAAAGAATTGTAGGTTCTCCTGATATTTATAAAAAACAAATGGATGGAATGGGTGGAGCTTCTTCATCTACTTCAAAAGCTATCTTAGTTGGTAAATCTGATGTTCCTAATCATGATGTAGATTACTACTTCTGTCAAGTTGCAATTGACAAAGATTTTGTTGATATGAGTGGAAACTGTGGTAACTTAAGTTCAGCAGTTGGTCCTTTTGCTATCAAAGAAGGTTTAGTTGACAATGTACCTGAAAATGGTGTTTGTTGTGTAAGAATCTGGCAAGCAAATATCAAAAAAACTATTCTTTGTTATGTAACAATGGAAGATGGAATGGTTAAAGAAATGGGTGACTACGAAATTGATGGTGTTGCTTTCCCTGCTGAAGAGATTGTATTAGAGTTCGTTGAGCCAGTTGATCCTAGTGAAGAGTTATTCCCTACTGGAAACTTAGTAGATGATTTAGAAGTTGAAGGAATTGGAACTTTAAAAGCTACTATGATTACTGCTGGTATTCCAACAGTATTTGTAAATGCTGATGAAATCGGATATAAAGGAACTGAGCTTCAAGGTGATATTAACTCTGATACAGCAGCACTTGAAAAGTTTGAAAAAATCAGAATAGCAGGTGCTTTAAAAATGGGTGTTATGAAAGATGCAAGTGATGCATTAACTCAACAACACACTCCGAAAATTGCATTTGTATCTCCTGCACAAGACTTTATTACATCTTCTGGTAAAGAAGTAAAGGCAAGTGAGATGGATTTACATGTAAGAGCATTATCTATGCAACAATTACACCATGCTATGATGGGAACTGCTTCTGTTGCTATTGGTGTTGCAGGATCTATTCCAGGAACTTTAGTTAACCTTGCTGCTGGTGGAGGGGAAAGAGATACTGTAACATTTGGTCATCCAAGTGGTGCTATTAAAGTTGGTGCTACAATTACTAAAGATGGTGATAAACTTACAGTTCAAAAAGCTTCTATGAGTAGAAGTGCTAGAATTATTATGGAAGGTAATGTTCACGTTCCAGCTGGAACTATGGACGTATAATCTAAATACTTTAAAATAAAAAGGGGATAGATGGAATAGAATTCCTATCTATCCCCTTTTTTATTACTAAAATACTACTCACATAAAAGTGGTATTTCTATTTTAAACTCTTCACCTTTATATTTATTTCCTTCATATTCATACTCTATAGTTTTATTTGACAAAGTACCTTTAAAGTGTTTTTTTATAATTTCATTTGACATATAAAGACCAAGTCCAGTACCTTGACTTTGATGTTTTGTTGTAAAATATGGTTCATATATTTTCTCAGAGATTTCACTAAGTATACCACCTGCATTATCAGTGATTACTAATAGCAAATTGTTATTAGTTATATATGATTTTATAAATATAAATTTATTTAAATCTCTTATAGACATTTTAGATACTAAAGCATCTTTTGCATTGTTTATTATGTTTATAACAACTTGCATAAGTTCAAATTTAAAACCTACTATTTTTATATTTTTTAAGTCTAGTATTAACTGTATATTACTTGATTTGTATGAAGACTCAAATATCACTAAATTTTCTGCAATAACTTCATCTATATAAAACTCTTCTACTTTATTATTAGGATTAAAAAAGTTTCTAAATTTGTCTATAATAGATGATAAATAATCAATATTTTTTAAAAGCTTCTCTAAATTTTCTTGTGCTTTTTTTTTATTTAATTTATCTAATTGTAATTGCATACTCATTGAAGAAGAGATAACACTCATAATAGTTAGAGGCTGTCTCCACTGATGAGCAATATTACCAATCATTTCACCCATTGAGGCTAGTTTTGATTGTTGATATAACATTCTTTCTTTTTCTTGATTTTGTTTTTCCAATAAAACTAAATCATTTATATCAGTGTGAAAACCAATAAATCTGTTTGGTTTATTATTTGAATCATAGAATAGTTTTCCTCTAATTTTTATCCATTTATATGAACTATTTTTACATTTAAATCTATATTCCATTTCAAATAAGTCTGACTTTTTATTTATATGATTTTTTAGTTCAAGCAATGTCTTTTTATAATCTTTTTTATGAATACTTCTCTGCCAAAAACTTTTATATATAATCTTATCTTCTAAATCATAACCTAACATAGTTTTAAATCTTGGAGAATAAAATACTTTTTTATTCTTTAAATCTACATCCCATAAACCATCTTGAACTCCATCAATAGCCCTTGAGTATTGTTCTTTTACATCTCTTAATTCAGAAATAATATCATTTAACTCATGGGCAAAACTATCAAACTCAAGAACATTTGTATTTTTATACTCTATATCTTTTTGGTCTTTAACCTTGTTTGCATAATCTGCAAGCTGACTAAAAGGTTTAATGATAAATCTATTAGATAAATAGTATAAAAGAATAAAACAAAAAATCACAAAAAGTACTAATAAAAAAGCTTGTTGAGTAAAATTATTCTTTAGTATTTCAAAAGTACTATTTTTTTTCACATATACAACTTCTAACTTCTTACTATCATATATATCATAAGGTATACTAGAATAAATTGTATCTTCATCTACAAATATTCCTTTTTTACTAAATGCATTTAAATCAATATTCTCTTTATTATTTGTAGAAGCAATTAGTTCTTTATCAAAGTAAATATATATATCAAAAAGCTTAGCTCTAGTTTTTATATGCTCAAGTAAACTAAAGTTATCATTTAAAACTTTAGCTCCATAAACTTTTGCTTTAACTCTTCCTGTTAATTCATCTATAATGTTATCTTTATTTATCATCAAAATGATATTTTTATTCTCAACCTTTACTCTAATAATTCTATTATCTATTGATGAGTCCATTAGTTTGATTTTTTCAATAATCAGTTTCGAATCAAATAATGAAGTACTATAATCATAAAACTCTCCATCCATTTCAAAAAAAACTAAATCTACAGTGTCCACATAAGACAATGTTTCTAATTTATATGTAACTTCATATTGATTATCTAATTTAGATATACTTTTAAACTCATTTGTCACATTTGTAACTATCTCTTGTAAACTCTTTTGTTCATTTTCAATAATAAGTTTAGTAATATTAAATGTTTGATTAAAATAGTCACTAATATTTTTATCTACTACTTTTTGTGTATTCATATAACTTGAAAAAAGTACAGCAGTAGTTAATATAATAAAAAATAGTAATAGCAATAAACTATTTATTATTGATAGTGACAGTTTTTTATTTTGCATTATCTTGTGTATACCTAAAAGCTCTTTGTTTAAGTTGCTCTAACTTATTTTTATCAATTCCTTTTTCTACAAGTGCAAACTCTCCTGAAAAAATAGTAGGTACTTTTTCTTTTTCACCTTCTAAATCAAGTTTTATTGCTTCAGCCATTGCTACACCATTATCATCATTCATTCTCATAACTGTAACATCCATAAAACCATCTTGAATAGCTTGAAGTTCACTACTTCCTCCACCCCATCCATTTACTAAAACTTTTCCTACTAAATCTTTTTGCTTTAGTGCTTCAATTACACCTAAAGCAATATCAGTAGAACAAGCATATATAAATTTAATATCATTATCTTGCTTTAATAAATCAAGAGTTGCCAGTCTAGCTTTTTCTTTACTAGTATTTGTGAAGTATTCATGGACAACTTTTAGATTAGAGTTTTTAGAAACATAATCAATAAACTTTGTTCCTCTCATATAACTTACATAACCATTTGCCGTATATAAAACAGCATATTTACCCTCACCTTTTGTTTTTTTAATATAGTAATCTGCAAGCATCTGACTACCTATCATATGATCAAAACCTACATATAAAAAGGGTTGACTCTTTTGCCATTTTCTTAAAGGAGTAGTTATATTTTGTAAAATTAATTTTGGTTTTTCTCTACTTATAATTCGCTCAATAAACTTTGCATGTTTACTTGCATCTAATACAAATACTAAATAGTCTGTATTATCTTTTATAGCTTTTAAAAGTAATTTAGACTGAACTCTTGTTTCAACATGGGGCTTTGTAAAATGAAGAACCAACTCATAATCTATACCTAATTCATCAAGTCTTTTCTCAAATGAAACTTTACTTTTCATCCAATAATCAGTTAACTGTTTACCAGGATATACTAAAACTATTTTTATTTTTTTATTTTGCTGTTTTATTTTGATAGCATCTTTTTGTATTTGGCTTATGAAATCAGTTGTAATCTTCTCTTGACTAGTGAATTGTATATATTCATCAATATCGAAGTATTTTGAGTTATCAGCATTTAAAAAACTGATAGAGCACATTAAAAGAATCAGTTTGACAATGGATTTTTTCATTATTTTCCCTTAATTTATAAGTTTAAAATACAATTATTATACCATAACAAATTAATTCTTTTAATATTAATAAATAGGTTTTATTTAACTAATTTTGAAATTTCTTTAAATACTGGATTTTTTGCATTTAGTGTTAATTCAAATAAAATTGATTCATATGTAGTTGGAATAACACCTGCGTGAACTAATCTTTGAATTGCTACATCAGTATCATTTTGCTTTCTTGAAGTTACACAATCAGTAACAAGTATTGGTTGAAGTCCAGCTTCTAATAAATCAATACAAGTTTGCAATACACATACATGTGTCTCAATTCCAGCAACAATTACATTCTTCTTTCCACTATTCTTAATAGCTTCCATTGTTGGTTCATTTTTACAACAAGAAAATGTTGTTTTTTCAAAATGTGGATAATCAACTACTAATTCTTTTAAAGAAGGAATTGTCTCTCCTATTCCTTTTTTATACTGTTCATTTACTATAAAAGGAACCTCTAGAACTTTTAAACCTTTAATTAATGTAATTAGTTTTTTTTCAATCTCTTCATTATTTGTTACGTGAGGAAATAGCTTTTCTTGTACATCTACTAAACAAAATAGTGTATCTTCTACATTTATTCTCATATATCACTCCTTAATATATTAATGTAAATATGATACTAAAATTATTATTTAATTTTCTTGGAAAATATTGCTTTTTTGAAAATTTTTGAAGTCTTGACAAAAGAGAAACTCTTTTGTCAAATAACGCAGTTTTTTAAGCTTTTTTAACAAACTCTTGTTTAAGTTTAATAGCCCCAACACCTGGAACCTTACAGTCAATATTATGACCATCATTACCCTCAACTAGTCTGATACCTTTTACTTTAGTACCAACTTTAATACCAGATGAACTACCTTTTACTTTTAAGTCTTTGATAACAGTAACATCATCCCCATCTTCTAAAATAGCTCCATTAGCATCTTTTACAATCAGCTTGTCTTCATCTTCTTCTAAAGAAGCATCTTTTGACCATTCATAGGCACACTCTGGACATATATATAAATCCATATCTTCGTAAGTATATTCGCTCCCACATTTTGGGCAGTTTGGTAAATTTTCCATGTTTTCCTTTTCTTGTTAAATTGGGTTTTTATTTAAATGCTATTTCTTCTGCTTTTTTAAGAAGCTCTTTTGCTCCCTTTTCAATAAAGCTTTGTGCAACTTTTTTACCAATTTCTTTATAGTTTTCTATTGGTTCAATTACTTCTTCTTCTATTCTCTCACTGGCATCTGGCATTCCAACAATTGCTTGAAATTTAACTTTTTTACCATCTTCTAAAATTGTTGCTTTTGAACCAATTGGAACTTGACAACCACCCTCTAATACTCTTACAAAATCTCTCTCAATTGTTGATTCAATATAAGCATTTTCATCATTTAAAACAGACAATAACTCTATTAATTCTTTGTTATCAAGAGTTTCAATACCTAAAGTTGCTTGTCCCATTGATGGAATCATTAAATCTGTAGAAATTGGTGTAAAATAGTTTACCTCATCTTCAATTTGAAGTTTTTGTACACCAGTTGCAGCTAAGATAATTGCATCATACTCACCAGCTTTTAACTTTGCAATTCTTGTATTGATATTTCCTCTTAAATCTTTTAGTTCAATATCAGGTCTTATCATTTTGATTTCCATTCTTCTTCTAAGACTTGTTGTTCCAATAACTGCACCCTTTGGTAAAGCTTCAATACTTTCATAATTTTGGCTTAAAAAAGCATCTCTTGGATCAAACCTTTTTGTAAGTGCAGCTAATACAAATCCATCTTCAAACTCAACTGGAACATCTTTTAGACTGTGAACTGCAATATCTGCTTCTTTATTTAATAAAGCTATTTCTAACTCTTTTGTAAATAAACCTTTTCCACCAATCTTAGCTAATGGTACATCTAAAATCTTGTCTGCTTTTGTTGAAAATGTTTTTAACTCAATTTGCATCTCTGGGTAGTGTTTGTTTAATTCTGCTTTGATATATTCACTTTGCCATAATGCTAATTTACTCTGTCTTGTTGCGATTACTAGTTTTTCCATATTTACTTCCCTAATGTTTTATATTTTTCTCTTGTGCTATCTTTTTTACCATTTACAAAAATAGTTGGTGTTCCTTGAACCATCACATCTTCACCCATGCTTATATCTTTTTGGATATTTGCTTTTTTTAGTTCTTCTAACGTGATATTTGTTTTAAGTTCTTTATTAAAAGCTTCTAATATTTTATTTGTATTATTTGATTTTGAGTCAAAGTACTTATCCCAATCAATCTCATAAACTTTTAGTTCTAAATCTTTTATGTTTTTATGTTTTGCTACTTCCATAATTTGAGACAATGGTCCTGCTGCTGGATGTATTCTAAGTAATGGGAAATGATAATAGTATAAAGCTATGTTATCACTATTTTTATTTACGTAGTTTATTACATCTGGTACATAGTCCATACAAAAAGGACATAAAGGATCAGAGAAAATCACTATTTTGTCTTTTGCATTATGATTACCTGCGATTAATCTATCTTCTCTATAATACTCTTTTGTTAAAGTTGGAGTAACTAAACTTTTTAAAGATTTACCTGTTTTTAAATCTAATAAATCTAATGATACATATTCTCCATTTGTAAAAACAATATCTTTAACATCTACTATTTTTGAAGTATCTTTAGAAGTTGGTATTTGTGCTTGAACATTTAAAATATATCCATACCAATCTTCTAAAGGCATTTGTTTTTTTAAACTAACTTCTACATTTAAAACTTCTACATTAGGGTTTAATCCAAGTCTGTTTTTTTCAAATTCTATAACTTCTTTATCATTAATATTTGCAAAAAGTAATGTAGTACATAAACTTGTTAAACTTAAAACTTTTAATGCCTTTTTCATATCTCTCCTTTAACTTCTTGATTTAACTGTTATTTTCTTTACATCTAAAAGCTCTTTTGCTCTATTTAGCATAGGAGAATTTAGTATATCGTTTAACTGTAACTCTTTCTGTGATGGTTTAGGAGATGCAACTTTTTGCATATCTGCAACACAACCAGAGCCAACTTCAACATCCTCAAGCATAGAACCTGTATCATTTGAATTATTTTGTAATAATGAATTAGACTCTTCTTTTACTTCTGGTTCTTCCTTACTAGGTTTAGTTTCTTCTAAGACCTTGCGGGCTGGCTCCTTTGTAAAATCTAGCTCAATTTCATTTCCAAAAACATCTTGAGCAAATGTTCTTATCAGTCCAAAGTGTTTATATAAAAACTTTCTATCATCACCTTGGGCTCTTGATATTATATATAGCTTATTATTTTCATGACCATTAAAAATAAAGTTCTTCTCAAAACATTCACCTAAAGTATAATCTCTTTCATAAACCTTTTGAGTTAATTTACTATATAAATCATTTACAGCTGGCTCTTTTTGTACTTCTTCTTCAAAAGGAACAGCTTCTACTTCCATATTTGGATTTACTGCTACTTGTTGTTCAACTGCTTCTACATGAATTTCATCAGAACTAGTTGGCTCTACATTTTGAGGTGTAGGTTGATTTTCTTGTGCATTTTGAACTATTGTTTGCTCAAAAGGATTTGAATCTATATTATTTACTAAAGACTCATTATTCTGAGACATAGTAGTTTGTATATTTTGGTTTATTTGTGGCTCTTGAATATCAGCAGTTAACTTTTCACTTTGCTTTTGCTCTTGTGTATTTACTGTAGGTGCAGTTGTTGGTAAATCATCAAATGGTGTAGGATAAGTTACAGTTTCAATTGCATCAGTAACACCTAAATCAACAATATCACCAACACTATTAGCATAAGCTATGTCTTGTGCTGTGGGCTCTTCTATTTTCGTTTCAGGTTCATTTTCAAATGGATTATCATTTGGTGTTTGGTTTTGTTCTATTTGTGATTGAATAGTTTCCTCAACTTTTTGAACTACATCTTCTACACTTTGTGGTTTTAAAACTGGAACTTCTTGTATATCTTGAGTATGATTTACTTCTTCAATTTTCACTTGAGGAGTTTCAATTATTTCTTGAACTACTGTTTTAGGAGCTTCTTCAACTTTTGGTGTAGACACTTGAGGTGTTTGAGCTGTTTGTTTTGCTACTTGATTAACTTGTGGGTCTTCTTTTTCTTTTACTTTTTGAACTTGATCAATAATTTCATCAATTGTTCTAATATCAACAGCCTCAATCATTTTCATTAGTGTTAAAATAAGTACAAAACCACCATCAGAGTTCATAGCTAAAAGATGTTTTGCATCACTTAGTATTCTAAAAAATCTATCATATAAAAGTAAATCAAATCTTGAATCTTTTTCTAACATTCTATGCTTTAAATAAATTGTCATTTCATCACAAACCTGTGATACTTCATAGTTCTCAAGCTCTTTTACAATAGCTGTAATATCACCTTTATTTAAAACTACTTGGAAAATTGTATCCATAACCTCTGGGTCTATAAGTCCTAGCATATCAACAACAGCTGTAGTTGACACTCTTCCTTTTGAGAAAATAATAGCTTGGTCAAGCATAGTTAAAGTATCTCTTAAACTTCCTTGTCCACTTCTAGCTAAAATTTCTAAAGCTTCACTTTCATAATCAATTCCCTCTTCATTTAAAATATGAGATAAATGATGAATTACATCAGAGTTTGAGATTTTATTAAATCTAAAGTGCTGAGTTCTTGAAAGAATAGTAGCAGGAAGTTTTAAAGGATCCGTTGTTGCTAAAATAAACTTTACAAAACCAGGAGGTTCTTCTAAAGTCTTAAGTAAGGCATTAAAAGCTTGTGTAGTAAGCATATGAACTTCATCGATAATAAACACTTTAAATCTAGCACTACTTGGCTTATATTTAGTATGTTCAATTAGATCTTTAATATCATCAATACCTCTATTTGAAGCTGCATCCATTTCTATAATATCTAAGTGTCTTGAAGAGTTTGCACTTTTACAATTATCACAAACTTCACATGGTTTTGAAGTAGGACCTTGGCTACATAATAAAGCTTTTGCCATAATTCTAGCAGTACTTGTTTTACCACTTCCTCTTAGACCACTAAATAAGTAAGCATGAGATAATCTATTTGAATCCAATGCCAAAGATAGTGTTTGTGAAACTGTGCTTTGTCCTACTAAATCTTCAAATCTATGTGGTCTATACTTTAAAGCCAAAACTCTTTTTTCTACTGATTCACTCATACTTCACATTTCCTTACCATTATTTCATCTTGTTTTTCATACTCTTTAAAAATCATATTCACCATATTTTTATTTAATTCACCTGTGTAACAAATAGATATTTTTAAATCTCCTAAGTTAGTATGTCCCTTTTGTGAACTTAAACTAATTAGTCTATTTGCAATAGCTTCTCCTGTTTGAATTAGATTTACACCCTCACCCATAATGCCTTTTATAGCTTGGGATACCAAAGGATAATGTGTACAACCTAAAACAATAGTATCAACCCCATTGTCTTTCATAGGAAGAAGCCATTTTTCTAACATCTCATTTGTGTCATTATGTAAAACTCTTCCTTTTTCAATCTGCTCTACTAAACCAGGGCACTCTTGTTCAAAAAGTTTTACTTCTTTATTGCGTGAAAGATTATCAACTAAAGTTTGATACTTATCACCCTTCAAAGTTGCAGGAGTTGCTAAAACACCAACACTTAAACTTTTTGTATTTTCTATAGCTGGTTTGATTCCAGGTTCTGTTCCTATCACGATTAAAAAAGGAAAGTTTTCTCTTAAATGCTTTATAGCAGCAGAAGTTGCCGTATTACAAGCTACAATTAAAACCTCTATTTTATACTCTTTTATAAAATAGTTTGTAAGCTCTATACATCTTTGAAGAATTTGTTCATGGCTTTTTACTCCATAAGGAGCATGGGCTGTATCAGCAATATAAAAAATATCAGCACCTTTAAAAACATCTTTGATAGCATTTACAACTGTAAGACCACCAAGTCCAGAATCAAATACACCTACTTTCAACTTTTGCCTTTTATAAATTTAAGGGATTATATCTAAAAAGGTCAAAAAAGTAGATGAAAACAATTAGGGTATTTTTATAATAAAAATGTTAAAACTAATAAATCTTTGTAAAATAATATTTAATTAAAAGGCTACTTTTGTTTTTTCACTTTCACCCTTATGAACCATTTTTAAATAATGATACAAAAAAAGTAATAATAGGCACACTACCACCTCCTAGATTTTGCAAAAAAGATTTTAAAATCAATGATGTTGACTTTTGTTATGGTTCACAAGATGGTCTTTTATGGAAGTGCCTTGATAAAATATTTGATTTAAATTTACTTTATAATAATACAAAAGAAGCAGTAAATCAAAGAAAAGAGTTTTTGATAAAAAAACAAATTGGGATTTGTGATATTGTACAATCTTGTAAAAGAGAAAAAGTTGATGCAAGTGATTTAGGAATGAGTGAAGTTAAACTTCGAGATATTCTAGCTTATTTAAAACAATATAAAAATATAGAAACTCTAATATTCACAGGTGGAAATAGTAAAAATGGTCCTGAATATTTTTTAAGACAGCTATTAAAAAAAGAAAATATCAAGTATAATTTAATCTCAAAAGAAATACCAAAAGTTCATAGTTTTTCTTTTGATAATAGAGTTATAAAAACTATAAGCCTAACATCTCCATCAAATGCTGCAAACAGATATATAGGTTCAAATGCTTTATATAAAAAAAGAAAACTTGAAAATCAAAACTATACTACCTTTGATTTTAGAGTTGAGCAATATGAAAAAGTATTTAAGAATAAAACTTAAAAAAGTATTGAATAGAAAAGAAAACTTTCCTATTCAATATAAAGATTTTATTAAAAAGCTTCTACAATAGAACCTTCATATTTTTCAGCAATAAAGTTTTTAATCTCTGTTGAGTTTAATACTTCATTTAAAGCTTTAATAGCTTCACTATTTTCATTACCAGCTTTTACAACTAAAATATTAGCATATGGAGAATCTTTTGGCTCAATAATTAAAGCATCTTTTAAAGGATTTAAATTAGCTGCTAAAGCATAGTTTGTATTAATAATAGCACCATCAACTTCATCTAAAACTCTTGGTAATTGAGGAGCATCTAACTCTTTGATTTTTAAGTTTCTTGGATTATCTTTGATATCTAAAGCTGTTTTAAATTGAACATCATTAAATGTTAATAAACCTTTTTTCTCTAAAATATCTAAAGCTCTACTCTCATTTGTTGGGTCATTTGGAACAGCAATTGTTGCACCATCTTGTAATTCATCTAAGTTTTTTAACTTATTTGAATAAAGTCCCATTGGCTCTAAGTGAACATTTACAGTTTTAACTAATTTTGTATTTTTACTTTTATTAAACTCAATTAAATATGGCTCATGTTGGAAGAAGTTAGCATCTAACTCACCCTCATCAACAGCAATATTTGGAGTTACATAATCAGTAAACTCAACAATTTGTAAATCATAACCTTTAGCTTTTAATAAAGGTTGTGCTATTTCTAAAATCTCAGAATGAGGAACAGGAGTAGCTCCAACTTTTATAACTTTTGACTCAACTTTTTTCTCTTCTTTTGAATCAGTACAAGCTACTAATCCTAAAGCAACTGCTACAGTAAGTAGTACTTTTAATAAATTTTTTAACATATATTTTCCTTTCTATTTTTTTATTTTTTTGTAATTTTGTATAAATAATCCCCAGCACTTTGAACTACTTGAACAAGTGCAATAAGAATAATAACCGTATAAATCATAGTATCAGTTTGGAATCTATAATAACCATATTTAATAGCTACATCTCCTAAACCTCCACCACCTACAGCCCCTGCCATAGCAGAAAATCCAATAACTGTAATAAGTGTTAAAGTGATTGCTGAAATAATACTTGGTAATGCTTCTACTAGCATCACTTTAAATATAATTTGAGTATCACTTGCTCCAAAAGATTTTGCAGCTTCAATCACTCCCTTATCCACTTCTTTAAAAGCACTCTCTATTAATCTTGCAATAAATGGAGCAGCACCAATTGTAAGAGGAATAATTGCAGCTGTTGTTCCAATACTTTTTCCAATTAAAAACTTTGTCAAAGGAAATAGAACAATCATCAAAATAATAAAAGGAAATGATCTTAAAGTATTTATAACAACATCTAAAACTGTATAAACCTTTAAATTCTCTCTTAAACCACCTTTTGAAGTGAAAATTAGAACAATTGCTAAAAAAAATCCAATAACAACAGCTAAAAAAGTAGATACAAACGACATATATACAGTTTCACCAAGTGCAGGTAATAAAATATCAACCATTATAAAACCTCCCATACAATGTCATGCTCTTTAATGTAGTTTGTAACTACAAGTCTATCTTCATCTTTTATATTAATAACCATATTTCCAACAATATGAGAATTAATCTCTTCAAGTTTTCCCCATACGATATTAAAGTCCATATCTAACTCTCTTGCCATTTTTGTTATAAATGACTGATATGCATTATCTTTTGGGAAATATAATTTTATATTTACACCATCATTAGGAACGACCTCAGTTTCTCCTAAAAAGTCTTTCATTTTTTCATCAGGTTTTAAAAATAACTCTTCTGTGTCATCAAAACCTATAATATTTCCATGTTCTAAAAGTAAAGCTTTTTGAGCTATTTGTTTTACAACTTCCATTTCGTGAGTTACTAGAACTATAGTAATATTTAGTTTTTCATTTATCTCTTTTAATAGATTTAAAATTGATGTAGTTGTATTTGGATCAAGTGCTGAAGTTGCTTCATCACTTAATAATACATCAGGGTCTAATGTCAAAGCTCTAGCAATTGCTACTCTTTGCTTTTGACCTCCACTTAATTGATTTGGATACGCATCAACTTTTTGCTCCAAACCAACTAAAGCTAATAACTCTTTTACTTTTTTTAAAATCTCTTCTTTACTGTATCCCCAAAGTTGCATTGGTAGTGCTACATTTTCAAAAACAGTTTTTCTTTGTACTAGTGAAAAATGTTGGAATATCATTCCAATATTTTTTCTAAATTCTCTTAACTGCTGTTTATTTAAAGATTTTATTTCTTTGTTATTAACTTTTAATGAACCATCACTATAATCTTCAAGTCCATTAATACATCTAAGTAGTGTAGATTTTCCAGCGCCACTGTGTCCTACAATAGCAAACATCTCACCTTTTTTAATATCTATAGAAATATCATTTAAAACTTTTGTATCACCATAGTATTTATTTAAATTCTCTATAGTTATCATGATAAATCCTTCATTAAGTGATGGAATAGTATAGAAATTTGAATAAAATATGTGTTAAATATAGAATAAAAATAGAATTTTTTTGAAATTAATTGTAATTTTGTGTAGTTTATTTTTGACTAGTTTTGTATAGTTTATTGTTTTGAATAAAAGAGATTATCTCTTCTATTCATTCATTCCTGCAAAAAACTCTTCATTGTCTTTTGTCTTTTTCATTTTTGAATATAAGAACTTAAGTGCTTCAACTTCATCCATAGAAGCAATAGCATTTCTTAAAATCCATGTTTTTTGTAAAATTTCAGGAGTAAGAAGTAATTCTTCTTTTCTAGTTCCTGATTTAGTAATATCAAGAGCTGGATATACTCTTTTGTTAGCTGCATCTCTACTTAATACAACTTCACTATTACCTGTTCCTTTGAACTCTTCAAAAATAACTTCGTCCATTTTTGAACCAGTTTCAATTAATGCAGTTGAAATAATTGTTAAAGAACCACCCTCTTCAATATTTCTAGCAGCACCAAAGAATCTTTTTGGTTTATGTAAAGCATTTGCATCAACCCCACCTGAAAGTACCTTTCCAGAACTTGGTGTTACTGTATTATAAGCTCTAGCTAATCTTGTAATAGAATCAAGTAAAATAACTACATCTTTTTTCATCTCTACAAGTCTTTTTGCTTTTTCAATAACAATTTCAGCAACTCTTACATGATTATGTGCAGGTAAATCAAAAGTTGAACTATAAACTTCACCTTTTACACTTCTTTGCATATCTGTAACTTCTTCAGGTCTTTCATCAATTAAAAGAACCATTAAAGATACTTCTGGATGATTTTTTGTAATACCATGAGCTAACTCTTTTAATAACTCAGTTTTACCAGTTTTTGGAGGTGCAACGATAAGACCTCTTTGACCTTTACCCATTGGAGCAAATAAATCAAGCATTCTTCCTGTCATTCTAGTTGATTCATACTCAAATTTAAATTTCTCAGTTGAATATAAAGGTGTTAAGTTGTCAAATAATGGCCTGTTTTTTGATGCTTTTATAGGTAAATAATTAATTGCTTCAATTTTTAATAAAGCATTATATTTTTCACTTTCTTTATTTGGAGGTCTAACTTGTCCAGTTACAATATCTCCAGTTCTTAATGCAAATTTTCTAATTTGTGTAGCACTTACATAAGAATCATTTGATGTATCAGAGAAGTTTCCATCAATTGCTCTTAGGAATCCAAATCCACCCTCTTTAATCTCTAAAATACCTGTGAATAAAATAAATCCACCTGCATCAATTTGATTTTTTAAAATCGAGAACATTAAATCTTGTCTTTTTAATTCTTGGGGATTTTCTACATCTAGTTCTTTTGCGATATTTAAAAGATCTTCTAAAGGAAGTTCTCTTAATTGTTCAATTTTATACCCTTCAACAGGTATATGAGTTCTAGTTTTCCTAGTGTTTTTTGTTTTACTTTGAGTTTTAGACTCTTCCATGAGTAATCTTAACCTTTGATTTTACATATTAAGTATGTAGTTTTTTTGTAGTTTTTTTGTAGTTTAAAAAGTAATAGTGTAATTGTAGTGTTAATTTGAAAAAAAGTCAATTAAATTGATTTCTCTTAGACAATAAAGGTGCAAAAACACCTTTATTTAAAATACATTTAATTATATATTATAAGTCACCCTCGTGCTTACCTAAATATTCAGCTACACCTTCTGTTGAAGCTTTCATACCTTCATCACCTTTGTTCCATCCTGCAGGACAAACTTCACCATGCTCGTTAGTAAATAACATTGTGTCAACCATTCTAATCATTTCATCAATGTTTCTTCCTAATGGTAAGTCATTAATTACAGCGTGTCTTACAGTTCCATCTTTATCAATTAAGAAAGAACCTCTTAAAGCAACTGAATCTCCGAATAATACATCGTAATCTCTAGAAATTTGTTTAGATAAGTCTGCAACTAATGGGTACTTGATTCTTCCAATTCCACCATTTTCAACTGCAGTTTCTCTCCAAGCAAAGTGAGAGAATTGTGAGTCAACAGAAACACCAATTACATTGATACCTCTTGAAGAGAACTCTTCAATTCTTTTAGAGAATGCAATAATCTCAGAAGGACATACAAAAGTAAAGTCTAATGGGTAGAAAAATAATACCGCACCATTCTCACCAATGTTCTCATATAGGTTAAAATCTTCAACAATTTGTCCGTCTGCAAGTACAGCTGTAGCTGTAAAATCTGGAGCTTTTTTAGTTACTAACATATTTAATTCCTTTATTAATTTTTTATTTGTGATGTAATTATACACCAAAAACTTTCAAATTAAGCTACAACTTTCCTTAAATTTTAAAATTTGTAAAAATTTATCCTAAGATAATTTTTATCCTTAATATGCGAGTATATTTATAATGTTTTATTTATCTCAATAATCATTATCATTTTAATTTAATAAATGGCCAGTGTTACCATAAATGCTACATTTTTAGTATCATTTGATAATTTTTATTTTTTAAAGTTAATTTTATATTTACTGTGATAAAGTTTTACTAAATTTATTATATAGGAGATTTACTATGGCAGTAAAAATTACTGATATTTGTATTAGCTGTGACGCATGTTTAGATGAGTGTCCAGTAGAAGCAATTGTTGATAACGATGATAACCCAACTGGTGAAGATGTATATTATGTATACGCTGACAAATGTGTTGAGTGTGTAGGTCACAATGATGAGCCAGCATGTGCTGATGCATGTCCAACTGAAGGATGTATTGTATGGGATGAAGCTGGTTCAGGTTCTGTTGAAAAAGAAGACAGAGGTGAAGCTGGAACTCCTGTAGTAGAAGACTAATTTTTAGTTTTTAACTGTATCCAAACACTATAAAAGGTAAGTAGTTTTTTCAACTACTTGCCTTTTTTTATTTTTTTAGGTATAATCCGCGACTTAAAAAAATATTGAGGGATATATAAATATGGAACAAACACTATCAATCATCAAACCTGACGCGGTAGCTAAAAATGTTGTAGGTAAAATCTTAGACAGATTTGAATCAAATGGATTAAGAATTGCAGCAACTAAAAAAGTTCAATTAAGCAAAGCTGATGCAGAAGCATTCTACGCAGTACACGCTGAAAGACCATTCTTTGGTGAATTAGTTGAATTCATGATTTCTGGACCAGTTGTAGTAACTGTTTTAGAAGGTGAAGACGCAATGGCTAAAAACAGAGACTTAATGGGTGCTACAAATCCTAAAGAAGCAGCAGCTGGAACAATCAGAGCAGATTTTGCAGAATCAATTGATGCTAATGCAGTTCACGGTTCAGATTCATTAGAAAATGCAGCAAATGAAATTAAATTCTTCTTCTCTGACAGAGAAATTTGTTAATCAATAAGTAAATTTTATAATTTAACATGAAAATAGAATTTAAGAAAGTACCTCAAAACCCTAGTGAATTCAGTGCTTCACTCAATTCAGTAGAAATTGAAGGTACTTTTTGTAAAATATCGCAATCGTTAGTAAAAATCGATGCAGTATTAAAAGGTAATACACAAATCGATTGTTGCAGATGTGGTATCACAGATACTATTACTTTAAATGAAGATGCAAAGTTTTTATTAAGTGATGGTATTTATAAAGAAGATTCTGAATCGGAAGATTTAGTAATTGAAATAGACAATAATACAATTGACTTTGATGAGATAATTCAAAGTGAATTAGAATCAATTAAAAGTGATTACTATCTATGTGAAAACTGTTCACATGATGATAGTGAATTTCAAAAAGAATTTTAAGGAGAAAAAAATGGCAGTACCAAAGAGAAGAGTATCTCATACTAGAGCAGCGAAAAGAAGAACTCACTACAAAATAACTTTAAAAAAACCAGTTAAAGATAGTGATGGATCTTGGAAAATGCCTCATTCGGTTAACCCAAACACTGGTGAATACAAAAGCTAATGTTGAAGATCGCAATAGATGCAATGGGTGGGGACTTCGGTCCTGAACCTATTATTCAAGGCCTTGTTGCAGCTTTAAAACAAAATAATAACTTCACTGCAGTTGCAGTTGGTAAGAAAGATGAAATTGAAGCTTTATTACCAAAACAATTTCAATCAAGAGTTGAGATATTAGATACAGATGATGTAATTAGTATGCACGACTCTGCTACAGATGCACTTAAAAGAAAAGATTCTACAATTTATAAAGCTATTGAATTAGTAAGAGACCAAAAAGCTGATGCTGTTGTTTCTGCTGGACACTCAGGTGCCTCAATGTCTTTAGCAACACTTAGAATCGGAAGAATAAAAGGTGTATCAAGACCTGCTATAGCAACACTTATGCCAACTAGTGAAAACCAAAATACTTTAGTATTAGATGTTGGAGCTAATGTTGATAGTGATGCAAAAAACTTATTCGAATTTGCTGTTATGGGACAAGTTTATGCACAAGATGTATTACAACTTGATGAACCAATTGTTGGTTTACTATCTAATGGCGAAGAAGAAAGCAAAGGTAATGAAGTTACTAAAGAAGCTTATAAACTTATATCAAAAGTTCCAAATTTCGCAGGTAATGTAGAAGGTAGTGATATCTTCAAAGGAACAGTTGATGTTGTTGTTTGTGATGGTTTTGTAGGAAATATCTTACTTAAAACAGCCGAAGGTGTTGCAGATACAATCGGACAAATCATCAAAAAGAATTTAAAAAGATCTCTAATTTCAATAGCTGGTGCAGTTCTAATGAGAAAAGTATTTAAAAACTTAAAAGTTAGAGTTGACTATGCGGAATATGGTGGTGCACCTTTACTTGGTGTAAAAGCACCTGTAATTATTGCTCATGGAAAATCAAATCCAAAAGCAATTCAAAATGCAATATTCCAAGCTATCAATGCAGCTAGCTCAAACTTAAATAGTCATATTGAAGAGAGATTATCACAGTATAGCAATTAATTTAGATATAATAGTTATACTTTTATTTAAGGATATGTAAATGGCATATGCAGCTTTTAGATCTATTGGAGCATATATTCCTCCAAAGATTATGACAAATGCAGATTTTGAAAAAATTATTGATACTAGTGATGAGTGGATTACAAAAAGAACTGGTATTAAAGAGAGAAGAATTTCTGAAGAAAATGAAGCTTCATCTGATTTAGGAGCAAAAGCAGCGGAAGTTGCTATTGAAAGAGCAGGAATTGCAAAAGAAGACATCGATATGGTTGTTTGTGCTACTGTAACTCCAGATTATTTATGTATGCCTTCTACGGCTTGTTTAATCGCATCAAAATTAGATTTACCTCCTGTTCAAGCTTTTGATATTAGTGCAGCGTGTACTGGATTTGTATATGCAGTATCTATAGCAAAAGCATTTATTGAATCAGGAATGAAGAAAAATGTACTAATAATAGGTGCAGAAACATATACATCAATTTTAGATTACACTGATAGAGGTACTTGTTTTATCTTTGGAGATGGAGCAGGAGCTGCAGTTATATCAGCAACAGATGACAAAAGTGAAGCAATCGTTGATGTTAATTGTTCAAGTGATGGAAACTATGATGATTTAATCAAAACTCCAGGTGGAGGAAGTAAACATCCATGTTCACAAGAAGTAGTTGAGCAAAAAATGGCGTGTATTAGAATGAAAGGAAATGAAACTTTCAAACTAGCAGTTAAAACTTTAACAGCAGATGTTGAAGTAATGATGAAAAAACACAATATTAAAAATGATGACATTGATCATTTTATTCCTCATCAAGCAAACTACAGAATTATAAGTGCAGTTGGAAAAGCTTTAGGATTAAATAATGAACAGACAGTAATTACTGTAGACAAATATGGTAATACATCAGCAGCATCAATTCCAATGGCTATGAACTATGCTTATGAGCAAGGAAAAATCAAAAAAGGTGATAATATCCTATTTGATGCCTTTGGAGCAGGACTTACTTGGGGAAGTGCTTATTTCCCATTTGCACCAAAAAAATAAATAAAAGGCTTAAGCCTTTTATTTATTTTATACCAAATACTTACTTATTTATTCAAAACTCCACATAAACTACAAAAAAGCCCTAGTACTATAAGTACTGTACTAAAACCATATAAAATATTGTTCCTGAAAAAATAGAAACTAGATAGTTTTTAAATACAATATGTAAAATAGCTGTAAATAAAATCCCTCCAATCTCTTTTATACCATATGGAGCAAGTGAAAAATCTATATCTTTTATAGAATAGACTATCAATATAGTCATAATAACTGCAGGAAAAAATCTCTCAATAAAAACTACATATGAAGGAAGTTCATTTTTTCTAAAAAATAAAAAAGGAAACACCCTAGTAAAAAAATTAACTACTGCCATAATAGCAATTGCTATATATATTTCAATACCACTCATTGTTCTATCTTTCTTCTAAACGTAAACATTAATATAAGTGCTACTATAATTGAGACAATTAGCATTTTATCACTCGGTACAAAAACAAGTGAAAATAATGAAGCTATAGCTCCAACTATAAAAGGCATAGTATTTTGTAAATTTTTATACTGCTCTATACATAAAACTACAAAAAGTGCAGTTAAGGAAAACTCTAAACCTGCTGTATTAAATTTAATATTAGAGCCTATTATAGCTCCTAATGTACATCCTATAAACCAATAGGATTGATTAAATGCTGTTAAAAAGAAGTAGTACCATCTTTTTTTTAATTGTTCATCATCTTTTATTGTTGTTAAAAGTGCATAAGTTTCATCAGTTAGACCAAAGATCAAATATGGTTTTAGTTTTCCAGTTTTTTTAAACCTTTTCAGTAAAGATAAGCCATAAAAAGATTGTCTAATATTTATAAACCATGTAGCTATTGCAATATCAACAAAACCTGCTTTAGCATTAAAAAAGTTTATTGCAACAAACTGTAATGCTCCTGCATAAATAAAAAGTGACATTATAGGTGCTAAATACCAAGGGTAATCAAATGAAACTAAAAGTAAACCAAAAGCAAAACCTAAAACTGCATATCCCATCATAACAGGTATTGATACTTTAAATGCAGTTTTTATCTCTTTTTCATACTTCAATACCTATACCTACTTATCAAACTTTTTATTATTTGGATTGTTTTTGAAAATATTCATTGATTTTTCTTTTGGGTCTTTATTAAACTTATCTACTGTTGCTACAGAGTTTATATATAAAATCGATTCATCAACTACAATTTGAAATACACTATGTAAAGGTACTTTTACTACAGCTCCAAAATTTTCACTTCCAAAACCTGCTTCAAAACTTAAGTAATCTTCAGTCATTTCAATAGTTGTATAAGTATAGTTACTCAATATAAAAAGTGAAAACTTTTGAAGTTGCTCTTTAATAGCATTTGGTAAAGCAGGAGTAAACTCTATTGGTTCAATATTTGCTGTTATTGAAAACTCTTGATCTTTTTCTAAAAGAAACTCTATTGTTTCAAACACTTGCTTTTTTACTAAGTTTTTATAATTTAGATCTTCTATTATATTATTTATCATATTATTAATATCCATTTCAAAAATTTAGTGGTATTATAACCTATGAAACGAATATTTTTGCTTATTTTAATACTTTACAATATTACTTTTGCCTATGAGTTTAAGCTAAATAAAAATGATATTAAATATATTCAACAATCAAAAAAACAATCATTAATAGTAAATAGACTAAAAAAGTATAAAGCTTTAAAAGAAAAAGTTGTGGATTATACTTTAATTAGAAAACTTTCACATATAAATGCTTTCTTTAATAAAATTCTACCACAACATGATATTAAAGCAAATTCATCAATTGATTATTGGGCAACACCTAAAGAGTTTCTAATACAAGGTCATGGGGATTGTGAAGATTATGTTATAAGTAAATATTTCACACTACTAGAACTTGGTATTAAAAAGAAAAATCTATATTTTGCAGTTGTAAAAGTAAAAGGTGAACGAGACTATCATATGGTTTTACTTTATGTAGAAGATAAGAAGAAAAGTCCTTTAGTTTTGGATAATCTAAGTTTTAAAGTTATTCCTTTTAATAAAAGAAAAAAGCTTATTCCAAAATTTGCTTTTAATGAAATTGATTCTTATAAATTTACAAAAGATGGTTTTACAAAAAAAGTAAAAATCAACTGGGGGAAAGAAAATAAATGGGAAAAGCTACTTCATAGAGTTTATGAAAAAAATGAGTAGTTCTCTATCTCATCAAATCCTATCATTGCATTCATTAAAGCAAACTTTTCACACTTTTTTAACATCTGAACACTGATATCTTTTTCTATTATCTGCCCATGTTTAATAAGTCTAGCTCTTGTTGTACCCTCAAGTAAAGGTTTAGTAGGTGTTAGCCATCTATTTTCATAAAAAATTGCAATATTTGCTATTGAGGTGTCTAATAAAAGCCCATCTTTTATGATAATGATATCATCACAATCTTCTTTTTTAGCATAAAGTTCATCTAGATTTCCTCTATCTAAATACTTTTTTGAATACTCTATATTTTCATCATAAACTAATTTAAAGGTTTTTATATCTCTTTTTTTATACTCGAAATAATTTACCTCTTGAATTCCTGTCTCATCATATATAAGTTTACATCTTAATAGTTTATTTGAAATAGGATACACATACTCACTTAAGTTTATGTTCAAACCTACTGTTTTTGCAATTCGTTTTTGATGATATTCTAAATTAAAAACTTCATAGTCATCACATTTTATAGTTTCAAAATACACTTTTTCTTCTTTTATAGTCAATTTAAATTTAAAAGATATAATATCAAAACTTTATTTTAAGGCTTCTCATGCAAAAAAAATACCAAAAAATTATTGATAAATATAAAGACTTTGATAATACTTATAAATATGCATATATAGGAATACCAAAAGGTTTTGGAGGCTTAAAAGAACACTATTTTGGTACACTTCAAAAGTTTAAAAAATTATACCCCAACTTTAAAGCTTCTAATAAAATACCAACTGTTTTATTTTTACATGGCTCTGCTGGTTTAAATAAAGGAGTAATTTATAGAAAATGGATAGTTGAAAATACAAACTTTATTTTCTTTTGCCCTAACTCTTTTAAAGTAAAAAATAGACCAACATATGAAACACCAACAAAATTAAAAAACTATGAAAAAGTACATAAATTTAGACAAGCAGAGATACACTATAATCTTCAAAAACTTCAAAACATAAGTTTTATAGATGTAAACAATATCTTTCTAATGGGCAATTCAGAAGGTGGGTTGGCTGCTGCTTCTTTTAAAGGTAAAGAGTTTAAAGGAAGAATTGTAACAGCTTATTCTTGTGAAAACTCATACTATTCAAAAAACTTTGAAATAGGTGCTAATAAATATGAACCATTTTTAAATATCATTGGAACACATGATGAGTACTTTTCAAATGACGCAAGTGCTACTAAAGAGCATGAAGTTGATGGTCATTGTACAAAAGCTCTTAGAAAATATAAAAATGCAAAAGTTATAATTTTACCTCAAACAAAACATGATATTACAACAAATATCTATGTTAAAGATGACATAATCAACTTTTTAAAACTTTGGAGCAAAGAAGCCTAATGGCTTCTTTTATCTTACAAAAACTTGGGCTACATCTTTTGCATATTGAAGTTCACTTGTAATTCCAACACATGAACAATTAATCTCTGATAATACATACTTATCAGACCCATCCTCATTATAATCTAAAATATAATCCATAGTCCAAAGTAATGGATAGTTTTGACCTCTTAAATATGGCTTTAAAACTTTTAAGCCTTCTGTAGTTAAATCAATAACATCTTTCCATTTAGGTTCATCTGGTGATTCATACTTATATTTTGCACCTGAAAAAAGTGTAGCTGAGAACTGTCCTTCTTGTGGTTTTTTATGAACTACTGAAATTGGTTTATTATTTACTAATAAAACTCTAATTTCGCCTTCATTAATTCTCTCTAAATACCTACACCCAACAAAACCAACTTTTCCTTGAAAATATTCAGCATATTCACTATCGTCTTCAAAGTTTTTCTCAAATTTTGAAATAAACTCATGAATGTCATCAAAGAAGAACTTCTCATTATTTACAGCTTCCGTTGAAATAATAGAGCCATCATCTTGTTGTCTTACAAGATAAACACCCTCTCCTGTTGAACCATAATTTGTTTTTAAAACTCTAATTCCATGTTTTTTTAAATCTATTGGAAATTTTGAAGCAAAATCTGAAAAATTGTGATAAAAATAAGACTCATCATCACCTAAGACAGTACCCTTTAATTTTGCTAGAATATCTTTAAAATCAAGGTTTATCATAACATCAGGATGAGTATGAATTTCAACTCCACTATCTCCTAATGCTTTTAAGAACTGAAAATACTCATCAACTTGTTTTAAATTACCTGGGTTGATTCTTGAAATAACAGCATGTGCATTCTCTTTTAAATACTCTAATAATTGATACTTTTTGTTAGGTTTAAAAAATACAATTTCAGTTTTGAAAGATGTTTCTTCTTCAATGGCTCTTAAAATTGGTTTTGTATCTGGTCTAAAACCATCAAATCCTTTATCACTTCCCTTTTGATACTCTATAATAAAAACTGTATTTGCTTTTTTCATTTTTAAACTATCCTACTTAAAATATTTCGTAGAATAATAAAGTTATTTGATTACATTAAAGTTACAAGTTTAAAAAGGTAAGTAAATTTTATCTAAGAGCTCTTGATACTCTGCATTAACCTCAGAATCACAAGTGATTCCCCCTCCACTTTTATAAAAATGGTTTTTATTTTCATCTTCTTCAATAAATCTAATCATTACAGCTGAATCCAAAGACACCCCATCATAAACACCAAATATTCCAGTATAAAAATCACGATTATATTCTTCTATTTGTTCTAATAATTCAACAGTTTTTTTCTTTGGAGTACCAGTAATAGAACCTGCTGGGAGCATTTTTGTTAAAATTGTTCCAATTTTTTCATTCCAATTATGTTCTAAGTGTCCTGAAATTTTTGAACTAACTTGAAGTAGTTTTTTCTCACCTGCATTTATTTTATCAATATATCTAAACTTATCAACTCTCACTTTTGAAGAGACTATTCCCAAATCATTTCTAAGCAAATCAACAACCATTGTATGTTCAGCCATTTCTTTTACATCGCCTAAGATTTTTGCAGAAGCATTTATTATTTTAGCATCAATAGTACCTTTCATAGGATAGGTATAAATTTTGTTTTTTTTAATTTCTACAAATCTTTCAGGTGAAAAACATACAAAATTATCATCATCTTTTTTATATCTTAATTTAAATTTTGCATTAACTTTTTCATATACTTCATCAAGAGAATATTTAGTTTTTATTTGAGTTTTTGCTGTTAGATTTAAAAGGTAAGTATTTCCTTCTTTTATTTGTTCTTGCAAAAAGTCAAACTTTTTTTTGTATTCTCTAAAAGAAATAGGAGATTTATCAACCGTAGTTTTGTGTTTATTTTTAGAGCTTGTTTTTTGGTTAATTTCAAACTTTATATTTTCAGGTAGGTTTGATAGTTTTTCCACATAAAATTTTGTGAAATCATAAGATATTATGAAAAAAAATGGCTCGTTTGACGAGCCATACTTATTTAGTTGTTCTTCTATAAATTGTTTGTTCAATTTGTATTTTTATTGTAAAACTAGTTTTTTAAGTGCAGCCATTCTAATAGCAACACCATTTGTAACTTGTTCTAATACTTTATTTCTAGGGTCTTTTAGCATTTCATCTGAGATATCAACGTTTCTATTTACAGGACCAGGGTGTAATAATAAAATATCTCTATCTCCCATTACTTCACTTGTAATACAAAAGTCTTTTGCATATTCATTTAATGACTCAAAATATACTTGATTATGTCTTTCAAGTTGAGTTCTCAAACTCATAATAATATCAACATCATCAATCACATCATTTAAACTTGTATAAGTTTTAAAATCATCACCTTCATATCTAAAACACTCAGGAGATACAAAAGATACATCAATTCCAAATTTAGGTAATAATCTTTTGTTTGAACCAGCAACTCTTGAAGTTCTTACATCACCAACAATAGCTATTTTCTTACCATCAGTTTGACCTTCAAAATGTTCATATATTGTAAACATATCAAGTAGTGCTTGTGTTGGGTGAGCGTGTTTTCCATCACCTGCATTTAAGATAGGACATTCAACAAAGTCTTTAAGTTTGTCAGGTAATCCACACTCTGAATGTCTGATGATTAATGCATCAGGTTTCATTGCATTTATATTTGCAACTGTATCAAAAATAGTCTCGCCTTTTGAAGTTGATGAAGTTCCAACATCAAGTGATACTACCTCAGCACCAAGTCTTTTAGCTGCTATTTCAAAAGAACTTCTTGTTCTAGTTGAGTTCTCAAAAAATAGAGTAACTATAATCTTCCCTTTTAAAACCTCATTATATTCAAACTTTAAAAACTCTCTTGCGTCGTCAAATAAACTAATTATCTCTTCTTTAGAAAAATCTGAAGTTCTAATCAAATGCTGCATTTTTTCCCTTTAATTTTAGTTTTTATTTTACCCAAAATGAGTTTAAAGAAAAAACAACTTCTCAAAAAACAGTTGTTAATATATGGTTTAAATTTTTTAGATATAATCTTTTTTAATTTATAAAGTATTTAGGAAAAGAAATGTTAGAACAATTAGATAAAGATTATGTACTTCAAACTTATGCAAGAAACTATGTAAACTTCAAAAAAGGTATAAATGCAACTTTATTTGATGAAAACAATAAAGATTATATAGATTTCACATCAGGTATTGGAGTAGTTTCTGTTGGACATGGTAATAAAGAAGTAGCAGATGCTATTTATAATCAAGTAAGTAATATTACACATATATCAAACCTTTATGCTATTGAACCACAAGCAAAATTAGGTGAAAAAATTGCAAAACTTTCAGGTATGGATGTTGCAACATTTTTCGCAAATAGTGGTGCTGAAGCGAACGAGGGAGCTATTAAACTTGCTAGAAAGTATGGTGAAACTAAATTTGAAAACAAAAGATATAAGGTTATTACTTTAGAGCACTCTTTCCATGGTAGAACAATTACTACGGTAAAAGCTACAGGTCAAAGCTCTATGCATTCACCTAACTTTTCACCTTATCCAGATGGTTTTTCATATGATAATAAAATTGAAGACATTTATAACTCAATTGATGAGCAAACAGTTGCTGTTATGATTGAACTTGTTCAAGGTGAAGGTGGAGTTCAACCTTTTGATAAAGAAGAGATTCAAAAACTAGCAAAATACTTAAAACAAAAAGATATTTTACTTATAATTGATGAAGTACAAACAGGTGCATACAGAACTGGTGAATTTTTAGCTACTAACCTTTATGAAATTGAACCAGATATTATTACTATGGCAAAAGGCCTAGGTGGTGGTGTTCCAATTGGAGCAGTTATTACAACACATAAAGACTTATTTACATATGGTGATCATGGTTCTACTTTTGGAGGAAACTATTTAAGTACAGCTGCATCACTGAAAGTTTTAGAGATTTTAGATACTTACAAAGATTCTGGAAAACTAGATGAAACAATAATATATTTCCAAGACAAGTTAAACAAAGTTTATGAAGCAAATAAAGATGTATTTAGTGATAGCGTGGGACTTGGATTAATGAGAGGACTTAGAGTAAAAGATGCAGATACATTAGCAGCAATAATCAAAGAATCATTTAATGAAGGTTTATTAATTTTAAGAGCTGGAAAAAATACACTTAGAATGTTACCTGTTTTAACGATTTCAAAAGAAGAAATAAATGAAGGCTTCAAAAGGCTAGAAAATGCACTTTCTAAAATCAAATAAAATTAAACTACTTTTATGTAGTTTAATTGGTGTAAATCTATTTGCAAACAACAATTTAGACCAAAGTATTTTATCAGATAGTAGAAAAAAAACTTTTGATTTAGAAACACAACAAGCTAAAGAAGATAGTTCTAAATTAAAAAAAGATTGGATAAATCCAATAACTTTGCAGTTTAAAAAGAACCTTGGAGATGAATATAAAGGTGAAACTTCACTAATTTCTATAAATCAACCAATCTTTCAAAGTGGTGGGATTTATCAAGCTATAAAATATGCTGATTCAACTCATGATTATGCAAACCTTCAAATTCAACAACAAAGAAAAAATCTAATAAAAGATGCATATAATCTTCTTTTTCAAATTAAAAAACTTGATTTAACTATTGAGAAAACAAAACTATCTTTAGCAAATGCAAAAATAGATGTTGAAAGAAAAAAAGAACAAGTTTTAAATGGCTTCTTAGATAGTTCATTTTTAGATAACGCCCTACTTACTTTAAATAGTTCAAAACACACTTTAATTGATTTAAAATATCAAAAACAAGAACTTATCAATAACTTTGAAAATATAGCTTCAGGGAAATATTCAGATTTCAAACTTCCTAAATTTGAACTTATATCTAAAGATGATTATTTAGAAAAGAATATAGAACTTGAAAAAGCAAAAGCTGCGATAAAAAAAGATAAAAATTATTCACATATGACAATGGCTAGATATTTACCTAGTGTAAATGTATATTATAACTATTCAAAAACTCATTTTACAGATGGTGAGCCAAAATCAAATGGACAAACGAATAAACAAACATATGGTTTATCTGTTACTATGCCATTAGACACTAGAGCCTTAAATGATATAGAAAGTAAAAGAATCGAATACTTAAAATCAAAGCTAAACCTAAAAAATAAGATTGATGATGAAAAAAGTTTTTTTAAAACAAAACTAGATAAACTTAATATGCTAGAAGACAGATTAAAAATTACTAGTGAAGATTTAAGCCTTTATAACTCTATTCTAAAAATTATTAAAGAAGAAAATGAGGCACAAATTAAGACTCAGAGTGATTATGACACACTTAAAAACTCTAGAGATATTAAACTTTTAGATGCAAAAATATATAAAATTGACAAACAAATAATTTTATTGGAGTTATACTCAAAAGTTTATTAAAAAGAAAAGGAAGGGTATGAGACGACTTAACAATATCACATATTGGATCATAATCCTTCCTATTATGGCAGTAATTTTAACTTCAACTATTCTAACTTATGAATTTATTTCTTATGGAAATAAAGAGTTTAAAGAAGAAATAGAAAATATTCAAACAAACTATGTAGAAGAAATTAAAAAAACAATAAAAAATAGAGTAAATAGGATTATTAAACTTATTGAAACTCAAACTAATTTAAATACTATTGAAGAAAAAAACAATATCAAGAATATCGTTAATATTGGATATAAAACAATCAAACAAATATATTTACAAAATGAATCAAAACCAAAAGAAGAAATCCTTAGTCTAATTATAAAAAGTTTAAACCCTCAAAGGTTTTACTCAAATGCTAGTGGCTACTTTTTTATAATAGATTTAAATGATAAAGTTATTATGCAACCTCAAACCCCATCACATGTAGGAAAAACTCTTTCCAATCTACAAGATAAAGAAGGTAAATATTTTATACAAGAGTTTAATAATATAGTCTCAACAAAAAAAGAAGGTTTTACAACTTGGCATTGGCAAAAACCAAAAACCAATAGAATTGAGAAAAAACTTGGATATGTAAAACTTTTTGAACCTTTGGGTATTTATATAGGAACTGCAAAGTATATTGAAGATATTGATAAAAAGATACAGCATCAAATATTAAGAATTATTGATACAATAAGTTATGAAAAAGATGAATATTTATTTGTAATTAATCAAGAAGGAACTACTTTATCTCATATAAATAAATCTTTTATTGGTAAAAAAATAGAAACACTTTCAAAAATAGAGCAAAATGTAATCAAAAATATCTTAAAAAAAGCCTCTATTGAAGGTGGTTCATTCTTAGGATATACACCTACTAGTCATAATATTTCAGAAAAACTATCTAAAAAGATATCTTTTGTAAAAAAAGTACCAAAGTTAAATTGGGTTATTGGAACAGGTCAATACACAACTAAAATTCAAGAAGAAATACAAAAGAAAAAACTAAAACTTGAAGAAGAAGTAAAAGATGCAAAGTATAAAATTATTTTAATTTCTTCTATTATAAGTTTATTATTAATTATCTTGCTTTTATTAATATCTAGAAGAATAGATTTACAATTTAAAAAATACGAAAATGAACTAAAAGAAAACAACCATCAACTAAAAAAGCTAAATGAATCTTTAGAATCACAGGTAAAAGAACAAGTTTTAAAAATGAGAAAAGCCGATGAAATGCTTAATCAACAATCAAGACTAGCTTCAATGGGTGAAATGATAGGAAATATTGCCCACCAATGGAGACAACCTTTATCAACTATAAGTACAATAGCTTCCGGTACTAAATTTGAAGATGAACTAAATCTTATGAATAAAGAAAAGCTTTATAAAAACCTTGATTTAATTGTATCAAATACACAGCACTTATCAAATACTATTGAAGATTTTAGAAACTTCTTTAAAAAAGACAAAATTAAAACAAGCATCAATCTAAAAAGTACAATTGAAAAAGTTATAAACTTAATGTCTGCAAGTTTAAAAAATAAAGGGATTCAAATAAAACTTGAAATTGATGAAAATATTGAACTTTATACCTTAGAAAATGAACTAACACAAGCTATCTTAAATATTTTAAATAATTCAAAAGATGCATTACTAGAAAAAGAATTAGAAATCAAATGTATAAAAATAAAAGCTTTTGAAAAAGACAATGAGAGATATATTGAAGTTTACGATAATGCAGGTGGTATAAAAGATGAAATTATTAATAAAGTCTTTGAGCCATATTTTACAACAAAATTTCAATCGCAAGGTACAGGGATAGGATTATATATGACAAGAACTATTATTGTAAGTCATATGAAAGGTAAAATTACTGCTAAAAACACTCAAATTGAATGTCATGGGCAAAATTATAAAGCTGCTTTATTACAAATTATTTTAAATAAGTAAAAGAGTTAATCTCTTCTACTTATTATTTGCTTTTAAAGTTTAAATAATACTCGATTTCTGATGGAGTTAAAATCTTAATAGTATTTGTACTTCCTGGCATTCCAACAGGATAACCAACTGTTGCTACGTAAGTCTCACTTTTATCTAAGAAACCTTTTGCATCAAGTTCTTTAAGCATCTTTTGGAACATTTTTGATGCTTGTGCTTCTTTAATAGTTCCAATAGGTTTTACACCCCAAATAGCTGTTAAGGCTGATAATATTTTCTTTTTATGAGTAAATGCATAAATAGGTGTTCTTGGTCTATATCTTGACATTTTCACTGCTGATTTACCAGAACTTGTAAGTGCTAAAATACCCTTTGCTCCCAAATCATCTGCAAGTTTTGTAACAGTTGCTTGAATTACATCAAAATGATCTAAATAATCAAATTTTGATTGTTTATTAAAGTTATAAATATCTTCTGTTTTTGCAATAATATTACTCATTGTATCTACAACATTAATAGGGTCTTCTCCAACAGCACTCTCTTCACTTAACATAACAACATCAGTTCCATCTAGAACTGCATTTGCTACATCTGAGATCTCTGCTCTTGTTGCTCTTTCGTTATGTGTCATAGATAAAAGCATTTGTGTTGCTGTAATTACAGGCATACCAACATTATTTGCTTTTTTAATAAGCATTTTTTGAATAGTTGGTACATCATAATAAGGAACTTCAATACCTAAATCTCCCCTTGCAACCATAAGACCATCTGATTCTTCAATAATCTCATCAATATTTTCAACTGCATCAAACTTCTCAATTTTCGCTATTAATTTACCTTTATAGCCTTGTAGAAGCTTTCTTGCTTTTTTCATATCTTTAGCATTTTGAACAAATGAAATTGCAAAGTAATCAACTTGATTCTCAACACCCCATGCAATATCTTTTTCATCTTTTTTTGTAATTACATCAATATCAATAACTGTATTAGGAAAGTTTACACCTTTTCTTGATGATAAAATACCATGGTTTTCAATCTTTGCTTGAACCTCATCACCAGTTTGAATAACTTTTGCTCTAATTGTTCCATCATATAAATAGATATATTCATCTATTTTTACTTTACTTAAAATATCTGGATAATTAATAGATACAACATATTTCTTATCAGCTTGTTTATATCCTACTATCTCATCTTTTAAAAAAGTGATTACATCACCTCTATGTAATTCAAAAGGCTCTTTTAAATCTCCAATTCTAACTTTTGGTCCAGAGATATCTTGTAAAACACCAACTGTTTTATTTAAGTTTTTCATTGCTTTTCTGATATTATCAAGTGTTTGTTTGTGATACTCATGACTTCCATGAGAAAAGTTTAATCTAAACATGTTTGCACCTGCTTTTATTAAACCTTCTATCACTTCTATACTATGGCTTGATGGCCCTAATGTTGCCAAAATTTTTGTTCTTTTTTCCACAGTTTCTCCTTTTTTTCTTAAAAATATTATAGCACAAATATATTACATATTAATTACGATTTTTAACACAATTATTTCACACTACTTATGTTAAAATAATATAGACTAAAAATTAAAGGTTTCAAAATGAGATATTTTAACTTAAAAACTTTTGTATCATCTATTGCAGCAGTTGCTGTTCTTACTGGATGTACATCAGGTTCAACAGGAAATCAAACAATTGACAATAATCAAAGAGCTATAATTGGTACAACAATAGGAGCAATAGCTGGTATTGCTTTAGGAAATAATATTGGTGGAGGAAGTAAAAGTAGAAATAAAACTGTTGGTGCACTTGCAGGGGCTGCTCTTGGTGGATATATTGGATATAGAATGGACCAACAAGCAAAAGAAGTAGCTGATAGTTTAAATACCACAGTTAATAATGACCCAAATGCAGCCCTTGATCCAAATCAAGACTTAATTGTATCATATACAGATAAGTATGTAAAAATCATGTTTAGAGATGATATGATGTTTGCTACAAACTCATCAATTCCAACACCAAGTGCAACTAATAAAATTACAAAAGTAAATGGTGTTTTACAAAAATATCCAAATACTATAGTTCAAGTAGTAGGACATACAGATAGTAGAGGAAGCTATGAGTATAACAAAACACTTTCAGAGAAAAGAGCTTCAAATGTAGGAAATAGTATTTATAACTCTGGAATTAAAAATCAAATTTTCTCAAAAGGTTGCTCTTACGATAAACCAGTTGCACCGAATACAAATGAAACAAATATGGGTTTAAATAGAAGAGTAGAAGTATACTTATATGCAAATGCAAATGCAGTAATTGATACTTGTAAATAGAAGATTTTTTCTTCTATTTATAATCATTTTATCTTCCATTTCTTCTTCAAATAAACTTTTAGATACAATTCTTTCATGATAAGATTTAATAAATATTTTAACGACTGGTTATATGGAAACAATGGATACTATGCAAACTATAAAGAAATAGGAAAAGAAGGTGATTTTTATACTTCTGTTTCAACAAGTTCTTTTTTTGGAGGAACAATTGCTAAAAAGTTAATTGATTCTATTGAAAAAGACATTCTTCCTAAAAATACAACTTTAGTTGAAGTTGGTGCCCATCATGGTTACTTACTAGCTGACATAATTCAGTTTATTTATACTTTAAAACCAAAGCTTTTAGACACACTAAACTTTGCTATTGTTGAGAGATTTGAAAATCTACAAAAACAACAAAAAAACTACCTAAAAGAATCCTTTGGAGAAATAATCAAAATTAAGCACTACAATGATATTAGTGAAGTAAAACTAGCTAATGCTTTTATTGTAGCAAACGAAATTTTTGATGCCTTTGGATGTGATTTAGTTTATACAAATAAAGATGGTATTTTACAAAATGCCTATGTAAATGACCATAAAATTCAATTTGAAGACTGCCAAGATATTGAGTTAATTGAACATTGTAAAAAATACAGTATTGAAAAAGGTGAAGTTTGTCTAGACTATAAAGAGTTTGTTCAAACTATTTGTAAAAACATAAACTCTTTTGAATTTTTAACATTTGATTATGGAGATAGATACCCAAGAAATGATTTTTCAACAAGAGTATATGAAAATCATAATGTTCATCCTATCTTTGATGAAGAAATTCAACTAAAAAAATTATTTAAAAAAAGTGACATTACTTATGATGTACATTTCAACTATTTAAAAGACCTATTTTTACAAGAAAATGTAAAAAGTATAAAGTTTAATACTCAATTGAAATCACTTGTTGACTTTGGTATTTTAGATTTACTAGAAATTCTAAAAGCAAATGTTGATGAAAACACCTATTTAAGAGAAACTCAAAAAGTTAAAATATTACTTGAACCAACAGGAATGGGTGATAGATTTAAAACACTAAACATAATAAAGTAGATTATATTATACTTTATTATGTCAATAAGTTACAAATTTTATTCATTGATACTTTTTTTCTCACTTTTCAAATCTTGTAAAATTTTAATTTGTTATAATTTTGCATGAAAACCTACAACTATAAAATAGATAAGAACTTTTCCAAAGAAAATATTGACTTTGAGCAATTTAAAAATCACAGCAATATTTTAGTACAAGTTTTTTGTGGACAAAACAAAAAACAATTTGAAGAAGTAATTAAATACTTAAAAACTAACCTACCAAAAGCTACTTGTATAGGAAGTAGTTCAGATGGTGAAATTCTAGAAAAAGAAGTTTTAACAGAATCAATTGTAGTATCTATTAGTATATTTGAAAAGAGTTCATTAAAAAGTAGTTTTAGTGAAATTGAAGATTCATATAAAAAAGGTGTAAGTTTAGCAAAAGATTTAGTAGATGAAAATAGCAAACTTTTAATACTTTTTACAAATTCTTTAAATATTAATGCTGAAGAGTTTTTAAAAGGTATAAATAGTATTTCTAAAAATATACCTATCTGTGGTGCAATGGCTGCAGATAATGGTAACTATAAAAATACCTATGTATCACTAGATGACAAACTATATCAAAATAGCGCAGTGGGAGTATCTATAAATTCAGATGTTCTTGAAGTAAAAAATGATTTTAGATTCAATTGGTCTAGTATTGGGATTGAACATGAAATCACAAAATCAATCAATAATAAAGTATATGAAATAAACAATTTAAAAATTACTGATTTTTATAAAAGGTACTTAGGTGATGATATTCTTGATAGTTTACCTGAAAGTGCTACCACATTTCCTTTACTTGTAAAAAGAAATAAAAGTTTCCTAGCAAGAGCCTTAATGAAAATACATAAAGATGGAAGTTTTCAATATACAGGAAATCTAAAAAATAAAGATAAAATTAAATTTGGTTTTGGAAATGCTGAAATAATTTTAAAAAAACAAATAATTACAGATAAAAAGAAGTTTACAAATAGTGAGACCTTTTTTATTTACTCTTGTTTAGCAAGAAGAAGATATATGCCAAATCTTATTTTTAATGAAAGTAAAGACTATTCAGAAATAGCTACAACAAGTGGTTTTTTTGGAAATGGAGAGTTTTTTTATAAAGATGGAGAAGCTGAACTTCTAAATCAGACTTTTACAGTAGTATCATTAAGTGAAAATATTAAAAATACAAAAAAAGAGTTTATTTCAGAGGTTGAACAAAAAAGTTTAGATGATTTCTATACAAGAAATATAAAAACTCTAACCCATTTAATAGAAGAATCTTCTAAAGATTATAATGAACAATCAAATAAACTAGAAACAGAAAAATTTAATTCTCAAATGCTATTAGCATCTCAAAAGATTTTTTTAAGACATGCAGTACATGAAACAAATACTCCATTATCCGTAATAATGAGTAATATTGAACTTTTTGAAATGGAGTATGGTAAAAACTCCTATTTATCTACAATTGAAGTAGCTCTAAAAAATGTTTTTAATATTTATGATGATTTAAGTTACTTAGTAAAAAAAGACCAAATACTATACCCAAAGAAAAAAATTGATTTTGTAGATTTTATAAGATCAAGAATAGACTTTTTTTGGCAGTCAGCTAAACAAATAGGTTCAACAATTAAATTCTTTAGCCAAAAAGAGTCATTAATTTTTGAATTTAATGAAACTAAACTTCAAAGAATAATAGATAATAATCTAACTAATGCTATAAAATACACAGAAGAAAACTCTAATATTTATATAACATTAAAAAAAGAGAATAAAACCTATGCTTTAACAATTTCAAGTTGTTCACAATATATTCAATATCCTGAAAAGATATTTAAAGAGTATTATAGAGAAACTTCAACCAAAAAAGGTTTTGGTTTAGGACTAAGTTTAGTCAAAAGAATTTGTGACGAAGAAAATATAGATATTAAAATAGATTCAAATGAGTATTTTACTTCATTTAAATATCTTTTTAATGAAAGAGAAATAATATGAAAATTTTATTACTAGAAGATGATGTTATGCTAAATAGAGCAATAACACAATTTTTACAATCAAAGAAGTATGAAGTAAGAAGTGCTAGAGATGGGAATAACTGTCTTAGAATATTAGATATGGAAGAGTTTGATTTATTGATATTAGATATTAATGTCCCTGATATTAATGGCTTTGAAGTTCTAGAGTTTTTGCATAAAAGAAGTAGAGTTGTTCCAACTATTTATATTTCTGCACTTATTGATATTGAAGATATTTCAAGGGCATTTGAACTTGGATGCTATGACTATTTAAAAAAACCTTTTCATTTAAAAGAGTTATCACTTAGAATTGACAAAATTAGTCAAGCTAAGATACTACCCCAAAAAGATAAAAAATTGTCAGATTCATATAGTTTTAATCCAAATACTCTAACTCTTTTGTATAATAACGAAGTTCAAAGTTTGACAAAAAGACAAATACAAATCATTCAACTCCTAACAAAGTTTAAAAACTCAGTTGTAAAATATGACACGTTTAGAGAGTTTGTTTGGAGTGATGAAATTGATAATGCTACAATTAGAGCAGAAGTTAATAGAGTCAAAAAATCTTTAAAAGAAGATTTTATAACAAATGTTAGAGGTGTTGGATATATGATTGAATATGAGAAAGAAAAGGTTTAATATGAATTTAATAGTAAATGGTGAAACAAAAAATTTTGATGGAAATTCAAGCTTACAAGATATTATTACATCATTAAAAATTGAAGACAAAGTTATGGCTGCTGCTGTAAATATGGAAATTGTAAAAAAAGACAATTGGAGTAATTTCAAGCCAAAAGAAGATGACAAAATTGAATTACTTCAATTTGTTGGTGGTGGATGATTTTTTATGAGTAAACAAAAAGGAGATTTTGCTGAAAAAAAAGCACTTAGTTTCCTTGAAGATAGAGGTTTTAAAATAGTTGAGCAAAACTTCTATGCAAAAAAACTAGGAGAGATAGATATTATTTGTAAAAAAGATAATGTTTATCACTTCTGTGAAGTAAAATCAGCCCCTGATTATGAAACTGCTATAAATAATATACACAAAAATAAACTCTCAAAATTAAAAAGAAGTATAGATTACTATATACAAACAAAAAAAATAAATCCTATATTTTGTATAGATGCAATAATAGTTTGTGATGAGCAAATAGAACATCTAGAAAATATTACTTTGTAAAATAAATAAACAGTTTTATCTTGTTAAAAAATATACTTTAGGATAAAATATATACATGGAATCAATACTATTTATACTATTTTTATCACTAGCAATATCATCAATATTGAATATTATTTTAAAGAAATATGAAATTTCTCATATTATTGGATATATAATCACAGGTATAATAATTACCTCTATTTTTAACCTAAGCAAAAACCATAATTTAGACGCACTAAACCTAATAGCAGAGTTTGGTATAGTATTTTTAATGTTTACTATTGGACTTGAAATGTCTGTAAATAAACTAAAAAAAATAAAAGAGCTTTTATTTGTAAATGGTTTTTTTCAAGTAGCAATTAGTGCCGTTTTAATATTCGCAATAGCCAAGTTAGTATTTTCTATTGATACAGTATCAGCTATTATAGTATCCCTTGCATTTTCTTTATCTTCAACTGCAATTGTTTTAACATACTTAAAACAATCAAAAGATATTTATACTCCATATGGAGAAAAAACAACTGCTATATTGATTTTCCAAGACTTAGCAGTAATTCCAATACTTTTACTTATAAGCTTTTTATCAAATGATACTTTAGAATTACAAGATATTATTTTGAAAACAACCTTAGCAGCTATTGCTATTATTATTTTTATGTTTACAATTGGTAAAAAGATTGTAAATTGGCTACTGCAATTTTCAACAAAAGCAAGACTTGAAGAGCTATTTATAGGTTCAGTTTTATCTATAGTTTTTGGAGCTTCTATTTTGGCTCATGAATTAGGGTTTACATATTCCCTTGGTGCATTTATTGCAGGTATGATTATAGCTGAGACTAAATATCATATAAAAGTTGAATCAGATATTGCTTCCTATAAAGATCTATTATTAGGGACTTTCTTCTTTACAGTAGGAACTAAAATTGACCTTATATATTTGATGCAAAATATTGTTTATATTGTTCTAGTTTTTATAGCTATTCTTTTATTAAAAGCTATAGTAATTTACTTTTTGATTAGAAGAAAAGCAAATAAAAATGACTCAGTAAAAGCAGCCCTTGCTTTATGTCAAATAGGTGAGTTTTCATTTGCTGTTTTTGCCCTTGCTTCTGCAAATGGTATTTTAGATGAAACATTAAGTAAATTTTTGATTTTAGTTACAGTTTTATCTATGATAATAACTCCATTTATTGTAAATAACATATATAAAATTGCATCATTTTTTGCACAAGAGTATTTTGAATCAGATAAAATTACACCTATTGATAAAAAGAATCATATTATAGTTTGTGGATATTCTGCACTTGGAAGAAGAGTTGCAAGTAAATTAAATGAAAAAGGCATTCCTTTTGTAATAATCACAGATAACTTAAGACATGTTTTAAATGCAAGAAAAAGTGGTCATATGGCATACTTTGGTCACTTAGAGAAAGTACAAGTATTAGAATCCCTTAAAGCGGATGAAGCTTCAAGTATTATAATAACTTTAGATAATGTTGCAAAAAAAAGATTGATTTGTGATGCAATATTAAAGTATAAACCAAACTCAAATATTGTTTTAAAAATCAATAACTTTAATGAAAAAAGAGAGTTTGAAGATTTAGACATTGATAACTTTGTACATGCTCATAATAAAATAGCATCCCTTCTTGTAAAAAAGAGTTTATAGGCTATTTACCTTTAAACTCTTTACTATTCGTATCTTTCACAACTTTTAAAGCTATTTATTTATTACTTTTTTAGAAAACAATAAAATCAAAACTCCAAAAGAAACTATAGCAGCTGTTAAATAAAGTGCATAATTATAGTTACCTGTAAGCTGTGTTAAACTAACCGCATATAAAGGAGCTGTAACTTGCCCTATTCCATATGATGTAGTTAAAGCACCCATTAACATAACAGGATTTTTCTTTGCAAGTTGTCCACCAAGATTCATAAATAAAGCAACTAAACCTACAAATGTTCCTCCATATAAAACCCCACAAAAAAGGTTTAAATACATATTTGTTGTAAGTGTTGGAATTAAAATACCAACAACCTGTAAACTCATAGCAAGAATAATTATATTTACACTTCCATACTTGTAAGCTAATCTCATCCAAATAATTGAAGAAGGAATCCCAGCAAGACCTACTAAAAGCCAAGATAAAGCAGCAATATCTTCAAGTCCCTCAATTGATTTTAAAATAGTTGGAAGAAAAGTTCCTTGAACTACAAAACCAACTCCTTCAGTAAAATAAGCAGCAATCAAAATAACAACAAAAGGAGAAAAAATTGCTTTGTTAAAGGGATGTTTTTCATTATTGCTTGCTATTTTTTTATCAAAAGATAGAATATATAAAGGATAAAAGCAAACAAGAGCAGCACTAAGAGTAAGTACAATCCATGAATTTTCCCAAGATGAATAAGATAAAACATATCTACTTATAATATCAGAACTTGCTAATGCTATACCTATTCCTGAAAAATATATTCCCATAGCTTTTGTTTTATCTTCAAAATCAAGTTTTACCATTACAATTGCAGCACCAACAATTAATGCCATAGCAGCAGCAAAACCTGCAAGAATTCTTGAAATAAACCATAAAATTTCATTTGTAGTAATACCCAAAATTAAAGTAGTTAAAATACATAAAACTATTCCTATTCTAAAATACTTTACTTTTGTATCAATATCTTTTATAAATATCGCAAAAATAGCCCCACTTAAATAGCCCACATAGTTTATTGAAGCTAATATTCCAGAAAAGGTTAAAGATAAAGCTTCATCCTCAAGCATTGCAGGAAGTAAAGAGGTATATGAAAACCTTGCAACACCAACACCTATAAAAAGTCCGATAATTCCTGCAAGTAAGATATTAAAATTGTTATTTTTGTCAAGTAAATTAATTTTCATTTTTTTCTATTTCCTTTTGATATGCTTTTGGAGTTATCGCAAATACTTTTTTAAATACATTTGTTAAATGACTTTGATCATAAAAACCAACTTCTACAGCAGCATGACTTATCTCAAAGCCATCAGATATAAGCTTCTTTGCTCTATGAACTCTCTTATTTACAATATATGCATTAGCCGATAAACCAAAGTCTTGATTACAAACTCTAATTATGTGATATGGGCTATATCCTAATTCACTTGCAATTTTTGATAAAGTTAGTTTTGAAGAAATGTTATTTTCAATATATTCTTTAAAATCTTTTGCAATTTGAGTTGTATTATCTAACTTCAGAAACTCATGTTTCTTAATAAATTCATTAAATATCTTTTTTAAAAACTCTAATAACATTAGTTCTTTCTTTATACTTTCATTAGATGTATTTAAAAAGTCAAATAGTTTAAAGAAATCATTTATATATTCTTTATTTCTAATTTCATTTGGTAAAAGAAAAATATCATTGGTTTTATATGTTAAGTTTTGTAAGTTTTTATACCATGTTCTGTCAATATAAATAACATAATAGTCTTTATTAAAATTGGCATTTTGTGAGTAATGAACCTCATTTGGATTTATTACTACTAGAGTATTCTCATCTAAAATAATTGTTTTATCATTTATTACTATTTTTGCTTCACCTTTTTTTAGTCCTAAGAAGCATATTAAATTATGGTAATGTTTTTGAGAACATTCATGAAAACTTTTTGAATATTTTAACTCTAAATAGTCTAAGTCTTTGATTTTTAATATTTTGTTATTCATAGTAAAGATAATACATAATTGTTTGTTAAAAGTCTTGTAAAATATTGCTTTTTTATTAGAAAGATGAATGTAATGAGCGGTACATTCATCTTTTTAAATGACGTATATAAAATTAGTATTGAAAGTATACCAACTGAAAATAGCATTAAACTAGCATCAAAATGATTCTAAAATTATTCAACTATTTTTTATAGTTTTTTAGTTAATATACACAAACACTTATGGAGAATTTTTTGTATTCAAAAGAACTACTTTCAATTAAAAAATCAAATCGATTTAGAACTAGAGATATATTCGATGAAAGCTTAATTGATTTAGCTTCAAACGACTATTTAGGTCTTGCTTCCAATGTAAATATTTTTCAAAATGCATATGAAAGAGTACTTAAACAAAAGTACTACTCACCTAAAGCTTCAATGCTTGTAAATGGATACAATTCTATTCATAAAGAGTTTGAAGAAAAACTTTGTGAAGTAAATAAATTTGAAGCTGCTGTATGTGTAGGTTCTGGTTTTTTAGCTAATATTTCTATGATTGAAGCTCTATGTAGAAAAAATGACACCCTATTTATTGATGAAGATTATCATGCAAGTGGTATTTTAGCTACTAAATTTTTAAAAGATGAACAAGTTATTGTTTTTAGTCATAATGATGAGAAAGACTTAGAAGAAAAACTTAAATCTTGTAAAAGAAAAGGTAGAAAAATAGTTGCTATTGAAGGTGTTTATTCAATGGGTGGAGATGTAGCTAAAGAAGAGATTTTTCACCTCTCAAAGAGTTATGATACTTTGTTAATTGTAGATGAAGCTCATAGTTCTGGTGTTTTAGGAGATAATTTACTAGGAATTTTTGATTATTATAAAATTAAACCTAATAAAAAGCATATAAAAATGGGTACATTAGGGAAAGCATATGGTTCATACGGGGCCTACATATTAGCTTCCAATGAAACTATAGAATTTTTACAAAATAGAGCTAAACCTATTATTTACTCTACTGCACCATCACTTTTTGATATTGCAATGGGTTTAGAATCATTAAATTTTATAGTAAATAATAAACACAAACTAAAAGAAAACATAAATAGAAATTTAAAAATCGTTAAGGAAATTCTAAATATATCTTCTGAAAGTCTAATTATTCCAATTGAAATTGCAGATAATAAAAAAGTTAAAGAAATTCAAAAACAACTTCAAGAAAAAGGTTATATAGTTGGAGCCATTAGGCAACCAACTGTAAAAATAGCCATAATTAGACTTATTGCAAAAATAGATGTATCAGAAGAGGATTTAAGAAATGTATGTAATTTAATAAAGGAACTTATATGAAAATAGTTACTTTGTTAATTACACTTTTTACATTTACTTTTTCAAATGAAATTGAAAATATCAAAAAATGTGAGAAGATTCAATTATCTAGGTATACAGTTTTGGTATCTTGTCATAAAATGGATTATATTATTGAATATAAACTCGAAGATGATGAAGAGAAAGACAATATAAATAAAATTACAGCATTAACTGTAAATGATAAAAAAATAATAATGGATAAGAGTAAAATAAAATGATTTTAAAACAATTAATCAAAGGTCACAAAAGTTTTCAAGAATGCAAGGTTCCAAAATGGCAAGAAGAACTAAATGAATTAGTTTTAAATGGTCAAAAGCCAGAAGTACTATTTGTTGGATGTTCAGATAGTAGATTAACACCTGATATAATGTTAAATACAAAACCAGGGGACATGTTTATTTTAAGAAATGTTGGAAACTTTATTCCTCCATTTAAACATGATGAAGATTTCCATGGTAGTGCAGCAGCTATTGAATATGCTGTTGCTGTTCTTGGTGTAAAACACATTATTGTATGTGGACACACTCACTGTGGTGCATGTAAAAGCTTATATGAATATGATCAAATTCCAGATACTACTTCTTTAGTTCATGTAAAAACATGGTTAAAACTTGGAATGGCTGCAAAAGAAAAAACATTAGCAGATAAAAAGTTTACTACAGAAGAAGAAATGTATAGAATCACTGAGAGAAATTCTATTAAACAGCAATTAAAAAATCTTTTAACTTACCCTGATGTAAAACAAAAGGTTGAAGATGGTAGTTTAGAAATTCATGGATGGCATTATGATGTACAAAATGGAGAGATTGATTATTTAGACAAAAAAGAGAAACAGTTTAAACCACTAAGAGAAATGAAAATAGAAGATTAGGAAAAAATATGAGTGAAACCGAAATAAGAAGATTACCTAAAAAAACTGTTATTATTATAACAATTATAGTAGCAATTGCATTTGCTATATTTTTAGTATTAAAAGACTTAAAAGAGAAAAAAATGGTTGAAATACTTGCTACTTTAGGACACAAAAATGTAAATAGTATGGAAGTGATTAATAAATTAAGGGTAGAAGATACTAAGACTAGATATAAAAGTACAGTATATAAAGTAAGATTCTTTGATAGTAATCTAAGTAAAACTTGTATTGGTTTTATTCATATTGGAAGAAATGAAGAGTTCAGTAAAGATTTAGACTGTAAATAGGAAAATTATGAGTATTATTGAGAAACTAGAAAGTGGGCAAAGACTAAGCTATGAAGATGGTGTAGAACTTTTTGATTTAGACTTATTTACTTTGGCTCATTATGCAAATAAAATTAGAGAAGAAAAGCACGGCAAAAAAACATATTTTAATATTAATAGACACATAAACCCAACAAATGTTTGTAAAGATGTTTGTCAATTCTGTGCTTATAGTGCAAGTAGAAAAAACCCAAATCAATGGACTATGAGTCATAAAGAGATTTTAGATATTGTTAAAAACTCTTCAAAAAATGATATAAAAGAAGTTCATATTGTATCTGCTCATAATCCAGATACTGGATTACAGTGGTACATGGATGTATTTAAAAAGATAAAAGAAAACTATCCAGCGATTCATGTAAAAGCTTTGACAGCTGCAGAAGTACACTTTTTGAGTAAAGAGTATAATGTATCTTATGAAGATTTAATTTCTATGATGAAAGATCATGGAATTGATTCAATGCCAGGTGGTGGTGCTGAAATCTTTGATGAAAAGGTAAGAAAAAGAATTTGTGGTGGAAAAGTTAAATCTGATGAATGGTTACAAATTCATAGACTTTGGCATAAAGCAGGAATGCAAAGTAATGCTACTATGTTATTTGGTCATGTAGAAAAAAGAGAACATAGAATTGATCACATGATAAGACTAAGAGATTTACAAGATGAAACAAGTGGTTTTAATGCTTTTATTCCTCTTGTATATCAAACAGAAAACAATTACTTAAAAGTTGAAGAGCCATTAACAGGTCAAGAAATTTTAAAGACTTACGCAATTGCAAGAATTATGCTAGATAATATTTCAAATATTAAAGCATACTGGGCAACATCAACTGTAAAATTAGCTTTAATAGCTCAAGAATTTGGTGCTAATGATGTTGATGGAACAATTGAAAAAGAATCAATTCAAAGTGCGGCAGGCGCTTCAAGTGCAGGTGGAGTTGCTTTAAAAGAGTTTGTAGAACTTATTCAAAATTCTGGATTTACACCAGTTGAGAGAGACTCTATTTATAATGAATTAAAGGTTTGGAATTAACCTTTAATTCTTTTATTAAATCTATTGAGGTTGATTAAATTGTACATTAAACTCAATATCTAACTTACCTTCATCATTCTTTATCATACTTATAGGATATGAGATAGTAATTGAATACAGTTCATTATTTATCATGTCAATCAAATCAAAAAATTCTTTAGGTGTAGAAATCTCAATATTAATTAAATAGTTAAAAACTGTGACTTTTTTATTTTGACTTGATTGAAATTTTACTATAGCATTTTCAGGCATTAAGATTTTTAATTGTTCTGTCACTCTTGAAATAGGGAAAAATTCATCAACAATATATTTATTATTATATTTTCTATAGTTAATGTCCTCTAAATCAAGTAAATCTTTAGCCATAACAGTACCATCTACAAAATGCTTTTTATCTTTAGAATCTAGTTCAACTTCTATTGTTTCATAAAGTGAACCAAGTTCAGGTTGAAGCGACTTTATAAAAGTATCGTCTTTTAAAAATTTAGCTTTTAAAAGTAAAGCATCACCATCTACAACCATTTCACTCAATACTACATCATAAGGAATTGAGTCAAAAATAGCTTTTATCCTTTTTGTTATTCTATCGTTTTTATTAACATGATCAGGAAGTTTAACTTCACTTCTTATATTCTTTTGGGTTTTAGTTTCTTGAGTCTTATTGTGGGATACTTCATCAAATAAAATATAAACTCCATAAAAGGCCAGTGCAAAAAATAATACTATTAATATACTAAAGTAATTATTCTTTTTCTCTTTCCTTCTTGGGCTTATAAAGCTTTGTTTGTGATGTTTATCTTTTGATAATTCAAAAATTTCTTCATCAATATTTATTGGTTGATAATCTATTGTAAGTAATAGTTCATTACTTAAATTATCAATTTGCTCTTGGCTTAGTTGTTTTAAAGTATATAAAATAGTAATCTTATCAATAAATGTTTGAGACTCACTCTCATAAAACTCATTTAAATTATTGTGAATTATTTCACTTAGTTCTAAATAATAAATTTCATCAAAAAGTTTTTGTCCCACTACATCATCATCGTAAAAGTGTGTTTTTTTAACACTTTCAAAAGTTGGAAGTTCAACTGTCTTACTATATACAATCTTTGATTTATCATCAAGAATTAAAATAAATGCCTTATTATTAAATAAAAAAATCAAAAGCTGATTTTTACATACTTTTTGCTCAATATGAAGATTTAAAATGTGAAAAGCAGAATAAATATAATCAATACCTGTTTTTTCAAAATAGTGTTCTGTTTCAAAAAGAGTAGATTTTAAAACAGCAATATCATATTCATTATTAAAATGTACTATTTCACAATCAATTGGCCTTTTACTTGATTTAGGAATTAACTTTGTAGTATCACTAATAAGTAAAGTAGAAATATAGCTTAAAGGTGTTTGCTTTTGAGATGCATTAATTTTGTGTGCAATTTCATGGGATAAAATCTCATCTTTAACTAAAAAAACTGAATTATTCGCTTCTATTATCTGCTCATCATCTAGTTTTTTATAATCTAGCTTTAATTGAGTATCATATTTAATTGCATTAATATATAAAGACTCTTTACTAAACATATATTTCCTATTTAAACTATTTAATTGAATGAACCATTAGTTTTTCTTTTATAAAATCTTTTGCTTCATCCATTTGTAAGTTACTAATATCGTAAGGTTCTGACATATAAAAATCTATTTTACCAAAAGGCTTAGGTAAAATAAACTTATCCCAAGAATTAAACTGCCAATATTTACTTGGTTTTGAGTTTAATACAACAACCTTAGAACCACTTTTTTGAGCGATGGCTACAACACCATTTGCTACAGAAAATCTAGGCCCTCTTGGACCATCAGGAGTAATAGCTACGTCACTTCCTGATTTAATTTCCTTAATTGTACTAATTAAAACTTTAGCTGCACCTTTAGAAGAAGAACCTCTTAATGCTTCTATTCCTAAAAGTGCAAAAACTTTAGATAGTATTTCTCCATCTTTATTTAAACTAATCATACCTTTTACTACTCTATTACCTCTTTGGGCTTTGTAATTAAAAGGTTGACTAAGTAGATCTCCATGCCACATAACAAAAACAAAAGCTTCATCACCTAATTTTGGATGATGATAAACTTTTTTGTTTGTAGCATAGATTAATCTAACTAAAAAATATAAGAAGTATGGTAATATTTTTAGTTTAAAGAAAAGCTTCATTAGGCTATAACTTCACCCTTTAAAGCTGTTCTTGTTACATCTGTTACTTTAACATCCACAAATTTACCTAATAGTTCATCACTACCTTTTGCAAATACTTGAAGATAGTTATCAGTATATCCAGAAATCTCACCATTAGGTTTTAAAGATTCAACTAAAATATTTACAGTAGAGCCAACTAATTTTGGCATTTCTTCTTCAAGATGTCTTTTATGAAGTTCAATTAACTCTGTTAATCTTGCACTTCCAATTTCATCTGGAATTTCTTGATCTTTAAGATCTAATGCTGCTGTTTCAGGTCTAGGTGAGTATTTAAAGTTAAAAATTTGATCAAATCCTACTTTTCTTACAACATCTAAAGTATCTTGGAAATCTTCATTAGTTTCACCAGGGAATGCAACAATAATATCCGTTGTAATTCTAAGGTTTGAAACTAATTCCCTCATTTTAGCTGCTCTATTTAAGAACCACTCTTTTGTGTATCCTCTTTTCATAGCTCTTAAAATTGAAGTAGAACCACTTTGTAATGGCATATGAATACATCTTGAGATTTTTTCATTTTTTGCAAATTCTTCAATAAACTCATCATCCATATGTAAAGGATGAGGAGATGTAAATCGAATTCTTTTTAATCCCTCAATTTTAGAAACATCTTGTAAAAGTTTAGTAAAAGAGTATTTAGGTCTTTTATCTGAAAATCTTCTACCATAAGAGTTTACATTTTGACCTAAAAGCATTACTTCAACTGCACCTTCATCAACTGCATTTTGCACTTGTTTTACAATCATTTCGGGTGGAATAGAAATCTCTTCACCTCTAGTATTTGGAACAATACAGTAAGTACATTTTTTATCACAACCAACTGAAATATTTACACTTGCTCTGTATTTATTTGTTTTTGCAGCAGCAAACTCATACATTGACTCATCATTGTCAATTGCAATTTCAACTGCACCTTTTACATCAACAACATCTTTAATTTTAGAGATATTTCTAGCACCAACTACAAAATCAACATACGGAGCTCTTTTAATGATATCGTTTCCTAAATGACTTGCCGTACATCCACAAACACCAATCTTAGCTCCATCTTTTTTCTTTTTATTGAATTGACCAATTTCAGAAAAAAGTTTTTGAACTGGTTTTTCTCTTACTGAACATGTATTAATTATAATTAAATCAGCATCTTCAATTTGCTCAGTTTGAGTATAATCTTTATGCTTTTCTAATTCAGCTGCAATGTGTTGACTATCAGTGTCATTCATCTGACACCCTAAAGTTTGAATAAATAATTTTTTGTTTGAACTCATTTTGCTAAACTACTTTCTATTAAAGTGCATGAACCTCATACATATATTCTTCATCAGCTAAACCGTATTTAACTTCTCTAAAATATACATTTAAGCCTTCATCTTCTAAAGCATCTACTAATGCCATCATATCTTTGTGAGAATTATCTCTATCAAAATAGAAAATTTTTTCACCCTCTTTTTGTAATTCTTCTTTAATCTTATCTAATTGTACTTTTTTGGGTTTTTCATTTAACTCGTTTCTAGCAAATAATAATTCCATCTATTAAGCCCTTTTCTTTTTTAATGTAACTATACATTTTATCTTAAAATTGCTTTAATTTGTATAAAAGAAGTTTTAGATATAATATCTGCCTACATTACATTGGAAATCAAAACAAATCATTTCAATGTCAACACAAAAAAGGTTATTAATGGACAAAATAATAGATATTTTAGATTCAATTGCCTATGAAAAAGGCTTAAAAATTGAAGATGTTGAAAATGCTTTAAAAGAAGCATTAATCAAAACCGCCCAAAAAATGGTGGATGAAACATTAGTCTTTGATGCAAATATTGATAGAGAAAGTAAAAAGTTAGAACTTTCACAAAAAATTGAAGTTGTACCTGATGGTGATAATAGAACTTTAGGTTTAGGTGAAGATGAATGGGGAAATAAACTTAACCCTGAAAACTTTATTGAATTATCTGAAGCAAAAGAGATTGATCAAGACTTAGAAGTTGGTGATACAGTAGATTATGATCTTGAGTTTGAAAACATGGGAAGAAACGCAGCTACAATTTTACATAACAACTTTGAGTATAGAATTCAAAGATTTATTGAAGAGAATTTAGTTAGCAAATATAAAAGCAAAGTAGGAAAAATTATTTCAGGAACTGTAACAAGAGTAGATAGATCTGAAAATACATTTATTGAAATTGGTGAAGTTAAAGGTATGCTAGCTAGAAAAAGTAGAATCAAAGGTGAGTCATTTAGAATAGGTGATACAATCAAAGCAGTTGTAAAATCAGTAAATATTGATAAATCAAATGGTTTAATTATTGAAATTTCAAGAACAAGCCCTAAATTCTTAGAGTCATTATTAAAACTTGAAGTTCCTGAACTTAAAGATGAAAAAATCTCTATTGAAGCTAGTGCTAGAATTCCTGGTTCTAGAGCTAAAATTGCACTTTTAACTACTGATCCACAAATAGACCCAATTGGTTCTGTTGTTGGGGTTAAAGGTGTTAGAATTGGTGCAGTTTCTCAACAATTAAATGGTGAAAATATTGACTGTGTTGAATACTCAACTGTTCCTGAAATGTTCTTATCAAGAGCCTTATCTCCTGCAATTATATCATCTGTAAAAATTGATAAAGCACCTGAAGGGAATGAAAAAGGTAAAGCAACAGTTACTATCCCAAGTGATCAAAAATCAAAAGCTATTGGAAAATCTGGTTTAAATATTAGATTAGCTTCAATGCTTACAAAATATGATATTGAGTTAGTTGAAATAGAAGGTAAAACACCTACTTCATCTATGGATTCAAATCATAATGAAGAAAAAACAACTGATACTTCATCTTTAGAAGCACTATTTAAATAACATGAAAACTATAAATATATTTGATTCAGTAAAGAAGAAAAAAGTTCAATTTGAAGCTATCAAGAAAAATCAAGTAAAAATATATGTGTGTGGGCCAACAGTTTATGATGACTCACACTTAGGTCATGCAAGAAGTGCCATTGCATTTGACTTACTTCATAGAATGTTTAAAATAAACAACTATGAAGTAACAATGACAAAAAACTTTACTGATATTGATGATAAAATTATAAAAAAGATGTATATAACATCAAGAACACTTGAAGATATTACTACTTCGTATATCAATGCTTATAAAAATGATATGAAAACTTTAAATGTATTAAATAATACATTAGAGCCAAAAGCAACACAAAATCTTGAAATTATGAAAGATATGATTAATAACCTAATATCTAAAGATGTTGCTTATAAAACTAGCGATGGTATATATTTTGATACTTCAAAAGATGAAACTTATGGTTCTATTTCATCAATGGCAAGTGATGAGAACTCTCAATCAAGAGTAGTAACAAACACTGAAAAAAGGAACTCATCAGACTTTGCCTTATGGAAATTTGCAAAAGAAAATGACGTAAGTTTTGAAGCACCATTTGGTCTTGGTCGTCCAGGATGGCATATTGAATGTTCTGCTATGATTAAAAAACATTTAGCTTATGAAGATAGTGAATATCAAATTGATATTCATGGAGGAGGAGCTGACTTACTTTTCCCTCATCATGAAAATGAAGCAGCTCAAACTAGATGTGACTCAAAACAGCATTTAGCAAAATATTGGATGCACAATGGTTTTGTAAATATCAATGGTGAAAAAATGAGTAAATCACTTGGAAACTCATTTTTCTTAAAAGATATTCTAAAAGCATACTCAGGAGAAGTTGTAAGATTTTATCTTATAACAGCTCACTATAGAGCAAACTTTAATTTTAATGAAGAAGACTTAATAGCTTCTAAAAAAAGATTAGACAAGTTTTATAGAGTTAAAAAAAGAGTTTATGGTGGTGGAAAATCTGCTATAAACAAAGATTTTAAAGCTGCAATTATTGAAGCTTTAAATGATGACTTAAATACTTCTAAAGCCCTTTCAGTTATTGATGAGTTTATCAATAATGCAAATGAAAAGTTAAATGAAAATCCAAAAGATAAAGCTTTCAAAAAAGAGCTTGTAGCATCTTTAGAGTTCATTGAAGAAGCTTTAGGTTTTGGTGGAAGCGATGCTTATGAATACTTCCAATTTGGAATTGATGAGCAAACAAAAAATAAAATTGAAGAACTTATTTTAAAAAGAGCTGAAGCTAAAAAAGCTAAAGATTTTGAAAGTGCTGATAAAGTTAGAGATGAATTATCAGCAATGAACATAAATTTAATGGACACGCCAAATGGTGTTGTTTGGGAAAAACAATAAAGCCTAACTTAAGTTAGGCTTTATTAAAAAACTTAGTAAACTATACTTATATAAACTTAACATTATCTTTTTTTTGTATAATGAATAACAAATACATTATACAAAGGATTTTAATGACTTCAAAATTAAATAAAACTGTTTTTTATGTCTCCTCAGGGTTAATTATATGTTTAGCACTTTTTGCTTCTGTTTTTCCAAAAGTAGCAGATAGTTTTTTTAAAGCCTTACAGGCAGTAATAGTAGAGAATGGTAGTTGGTTCTATGTTCTTACTGTTGCTATTATTTTAATAACTGTTGCTTTTTTAGCTTTTTCAAAATATGGAGATATTAAACTAGGACCTGATCATTCAACCTCTGATTATACTAACCTATCTTGGTTTGCTATGCTTTTCTCAGCTGGTATGGGTATTGGTTTAATGTTTTTTGGTGTTGCAGAACCTGTAATGCATTTTTTAAATCCTCCTGTTGGAGATGGAAGTACAGTAGAGGCTGCAAGAGAAGCTATGAGAATTACATTCTTTCACTGGGGATTACATGCATGGGCTATATATGCAATTGTTGCAATTATTTTAGCCTTCTTTAGCTATAGACATAATCTTCCACTTACTTTAAGATCAGCACTTTATCCAATTATTGGGGATAAGATTTATGGACCAATTGGTCATGCTGTTGATATTTTTGCAGTAATTGGTACTTTATTTGGGGTTGCAACATCACTTGGTTATGGTGTTTTACAGGTAAATACAGGATTAAACTATTTATGGGATGTTCCAGTAGGTCCTACAACACAAGTAATTTTAATTCTTGGTGTTACTGCACTTGCAACACTTTCTGTAACTACAGGGCTTGATAAAGGTATCAAAAGATTATCAGAAATAAATCTTTTATTAGCAGTAGGACTTTTACTATTTATTTTAATAGTAGGACCAACTGTATTCTTACTTCAAGCCTATGTTCAAAATATAGGTTCATATGCCTCAAATATTCTAAGTAGTACTTTTAATCTATTTGCTTATGAAAAAACTGACTGGATTGGTGGATGGACTATTTTATATTGGGCTTGGTGGATTTCATGGTCACCATTTGTAGGTCTATTTATTGCTAGAATTTCAAGGGGTAGAACAATTAGAGAGTTTACACTTGGTGTTTTATTAGTACCAACTGGATTTACATTAATGTGGATGACATTCTTTGGTAACTCTGCTATTGATTTAATTTTAGTAAAAGGAATTACACAACTTGGAACTACAGTATCAAATGATGTTACAGTTGCACTATTTGCATTTTTAGAGAACTTTCCTTTTGCATCACTTACTTCTGTAATTGCTACAATTATGGTTATTGTATTCTTTGTTACATCTTCGGATTCAGGTTCTATGGTAATTGATATGCTTTGTTCAAATGGTAATGACAATACACCAATTTGGCAAAGAGTTTATTGGGCAGTAGGAGAAGGCGTTATTGCATCTATTCTAATACTTGCAGGTGGTTTAGCAGCCTTGCAAACCATGACTATTGCAAGTGCCTTACCTTTTAGTATTGTTTTATTAGTTGCAACTTATGGTCTTATAAAAGCACTAAGACTTGATATTGCTAAAAAGGAGAGTTTACAATACTCTACTACAATGGCAACATCAACAACAAATGCAGAAGACTGGGATAAAAGACTTAATAATATTGTAAACTATCCAACAAAAAAGAATGTTAGAAGGTTCTTAGAAAAAGTTGTAAAACCAGCAATGGAAGATGTTGCAAATGTATTAAGAAAAAATGAATTTGATGTTGAAGTAAAAATGAGTGATACTCATGACAAAGTAACTTTAGTTGTAAATCTTGGTGAAGAGACTAACTTTGGTGAAAATAAAAACTTTTTATATCAAGTAAAAAATATATCAAGAATTAAACCTGCTTTTGTAAATGAAGATAAAAATGATGAAGAAAGAGAAGAAGACGAGTTATACTTTTGTGCAATTGTTCACTTAATTGAAGGTGGCCAAGACTATGATATTATGGCTTGGGAAAAAGATAGTATTAGAAGTGATATTGTTGATCAATACGAAAAACACATGCATTTTATGCATTTAATTAACTAAAAAATAAAAGAGGATTACTCCTCTTTTATTAACTCTTTTTTAATAACTCTGGCATTTTCTGTGCTATTTGAGTAAAATCATATTTAAAACTCTCAACTACAACTTTATATAATTCATGATTTTTATATTTTTTATGCCATTTATCCTCTTTATTTTCATAAAGATTATAGTACTCAAATCGTAGACGTAATGCCTCTTTTAATAAACTTTTCATAATATATAAAAAAAGGGAAGAGGTAAAACCTCTTCCCTTTTTAGATTTATAAAACTTTTACTTATTTAGCGTATGCTGCATCAGTAACGTTTTTAGTATCAACAATGTAAGGAACTAAAGCCATGTGTCTAGCTCTTTTGATTGCTTTCTCTACCATTTCTTGAGAGTTTTTAGAGTTTCCAGTAAGTCTTCTAGGCATAATTTTACCTCTTTCAGACATTGAAATTTTTAATAAATCTGTATTTTTGTAATCAATGAAATCAACTTTCATTTCAGTGTATTTACAATATTTTTTTCCGTATTTTCTTCTTTCAGCCATTTTATAATCCTTTTTTTCTAGAACGGTATTTCATCTTCGTCTATATCTATTTCAGGTATTTTTTGTTCAGGCATTTGTTGTGCTTGATTATTCATACCACCATAGTTGTTTTGCGTATTACTATTTTGAGAATTCATATTATTGTATTGATTTGCAGCTGGTTGATTATACGATCCACCTTGTGGATTATAACCTTGGTTGTCCCCAGATGCATTATTCATTGAATCACTCTTTGAATCTAACATTTTCATAGTGTCAACTCTTAAAGAGTGTCTATTTCTGTTAGTTCCATCCTGAGCAGTCCATTGTTCAAATACAAGTCTTCCCTCTAATAAAACTTTAGAACCTTTTCTTAGGTACTGATTAGCAACTTCAGCAGATCTACCAAAGATATTAAAATCTAAAAAACAAACTTCATCTTTTTGTTCACCAGTAGATGTTTTATATTTATATGAAGTTGCAACAGCAGATTTAGCAATTGCTGCACCTGAAGGTAAATATCTTAGTTCAATATCTCTAGTAAGATTTCCAACCATAATTACTTTGTTATACATAAGTGGTTCCTGTCTTTATTTTATTAGTTAGCTTTTTTAGCTGCCTCGTCGCTCATTTTAGTCCATGCAGCGATTTCTTTTTTGTTTTCATATTTAATGAAAATAAATCTAATGATATTTTCATTGAACTTGTAATTTCTTTCAAGTTCTTTAATGCTTGATGGTTCACCTTTGAAGTAAATTACATAGTAATAACCTCTTTTGTTTCCTTCAATTTCGTAAGCTAATTGCTTAGTTCCCATATCATCACAAGCAATAACTTCTCCACCATTTTTAGCAATATTTGCTTTTACAGTTTCAATTTGAGCTTGAGTCTCTTCTTCAGTTAAAGTAGGTTTAACAATAAACATTGTTTCGTAATGTTTTAATTTTGACATCTATTTTTCTCCTTATAGTGTGTGCCGGTATCTTTACATTTCCTAATATCAGCAAGGATGAATTTTTGTAAAGTCCGTGATTTTATCTAAATAAAACTGTAAACTTTCTTAGAGTTGCTTGTAAATACAAGTTTTGATTAGTGATTTTTGAAGTTTTAAACTCTAGTTCAATATCAAGTAAATATTCCATCATATCAGCAAAGACTTCTGGCTTAATATTTATTGCTAGTTTTGACTTCTTTTCCCAAATATTTTTTGGAGGAACAAAACCTAATATCTCTTTTGGGTTTGGAGCACCCATTGTTCTAGCATATGAGCTTATCATAAATAATTGTTGAACATAAGAAGTCACTTGAGATAAAAGATATATTTCATTTACACCCTCTTCTAATAAAAGTTGCAAATCATCGCTTATATCTTTTCCTTGAATTAAATCATTTAAGAAGTCTTCAAAAGATACATCACCTATTCCAAAACAATGACTATTTATTATGTTTGAAGTAATTTTTACATCTAATACTGCAAGTTTTTTTAAATCATTCATACATAGTGACAAGTCATTTTTATGCATGAAAAATAAATGATTTAAAGCAGGTATTTCATAATTTATGCCTAATGCTCTAGCTTCATTCTCTAAAATTTTTATAGCTTCATGATTTGCAGGTGAGAACATTCTAATGCTAACAGAGTTTGTTTTATCACTAAAATAGCTTCCCATTGTTTTAAATTCACTATCACCTAAACATGAGAAGATTACTGTACTATTACTATTTGTATTACAAGCTTCAATTAGCTCCATAACTTCTTTTTTAGGTCTTTTTTTATCTAATTTTATTAAAAGTATATTATTGTCAGAAAATAAAGAGGATTGCAAAAGTTTATCTTTTGCATATTTGAAATCATAATCATCAAAATATAGTTTTTCTACATCTTCTTTATTACCATGTAGTTGCGCTACTTTAGAAGCATAATACTCAACTAAAAAAGTTGATTGACCAAAAAACATATAAGCATTAAATTTTTTATTCTGTTTTAAATGATTATCAAATTCGTTTCTATACATAAGATATATCATATCCTAAGTATACTTTCAATAAAATTGTGTCACTACAAAAAAGGCTTCAAATGTACGAAATTACTATTCCTTTACTTGGATTTGATGAAATTAAAAAAGTAAACTTAGAAAAACTAGACGAATATTTCTCAACTTTAATTCTTGATAAAGAGAATATGATTAACTTTACAATTGTAAATATAAAGTACTTACAACATGCTGCTTTTGATTTCAATATTGAAGATGATATCTTAGAGAAAATGCATATAAGATCAAGAGAAGACTTTGATATATATTTTTCTGTGGTACTTCAAGACCCTATTGAAAAATCAATAGTAAATCTTGTAGCCCCAATTTTAATAAATAAAAGACACAATTTAATTGGCCAATATATTATAAAAGATAAAATACCTAAATTATTTACAAATCTTAAAGAATAACTTAGTACTTAATTGAAGCAATTATTTGTTTTGTAACAATATCGGCTTCTTTTATTTTAACTCTTAATTTAGTGTATAAATTTTGTCCTTTATAATTATCTAAAGTAACTTTCATTCCCTTAGCCTTATCATAACAAACAGCTTTACTTCTTTCAATATCAATGATTTTTACTTTTATTTCTGTTCCAATATTTTTAGCTGCCCATCTAGCATACTTTCTATCTTCAAAATCCCAAACAAGTTTATCAACTTCTCTTTCTCTTGTAGAAATATACTCACAAATCTCATCTATATTTTCAGGTGTATTTTTTGTTTTTAGCATTCTATGTAAAACTAAATCTGAATATCTTCTAATAGGACTAGTAAAATGAGAGTATGACTTAAAACCTAAACCAAAGTGTCCTAAATTTCTAGAACTATATTTTGCTTGAGTTTGCGCATGAATAATAAGCTCATCAATCTCTTCACTTAAGACACTATGAGAGGCTTTTTCTTGAATATGCGTAATTGTGTCATGAACATCACTTTTAAGCTTTACTTTAACACCTAAAATATTTACATCATCTACTAATTGAGATATAGCTTTAAAAGGTGGTTCTTCATGTATTCTAAATATTCCAATACTATTAACTTTTTTACTAGCTTGAATATTTGCTAAAAGCATACACTCTTCTATTAATTGATGAGATGCTGTTGATTCTTCTTCATCTATTCCAAAAAGTTCACCATTTTTAAGTTTTAGTCTAAATTCACTTGTTCTAAAATCATAACCTTTTTCAAGTCTTTTTGTCCTAAAACTTTTTGTAACCTCATATAAAGGAAGTAAATAATCAAAAATTTCTTTTTCTACATTATTATATTGATCAAGATGTCCTTCTAAAACCCTATCAATTCTTCCATATGAAAACTTCTTGTGAGAGTTTATAATAGCTTCGAATAATTCTGCTTTTTTTACATCTTTATTCTCTAAATCTAAATGCATTTTAAAAACATAAGAGTATCTATCAACTCCTTCTTTTAATGAACACATATCTTCACTTAACTCATTTGGTAGCATAGGCAAAACTTTGCCCGGAAGATATACAGAAGTTGATTTTTTGAAAGCTAATTTATCAAGTTCACTTCCTTCTTTTACAAAATATGAAACATCAGCAATCGCTACATATAAAATTGCATCTTTTTCATCATAATAAATTGCATCATCATGGTCTTTTGCACTATTTGGATCTATAGTACAAAATGGTAAATCCCTTAAATCAACTCTTTGTTTTTCATCATCCATTAAAGCATTAACTTCTAAAGGCTTTTCAAGTCTTATTATTTCATTATAAAGGTGTAAAGATATAAACTCATCTACTTTAGGATCTTTTATATTTCCAATATTTTTTATTAAATCTAATGTTTTGTTATCAACTAATAAAACATCTCCTTCTTCGTATTTTGTAGCACCTTTATTTTCAAGTTCTATATTCTCTTTTATTGTATAAAACTTTTTGTCTTTTACATAAAGAAGTACTTCTCCATCTTTACCATCTAAAACTCTTAATACTTTTGCTTTTATTTTACTTCTAGGATTAAATACTCTTTTTGCTAAAACAAAATCTCCATCATAAGCACCTGATAAATGCTCGAAATCTAAATTTATATCCTTATATTCATTGAATAAATCTTTTAATTTAGCTCTTTTATTTTGTAATTTTATAAAACCCACTTTATATTTAGAATTTAATAAATATTTATCGTTATCCGTAAGGATAATCTCTTCTTTTATAAAGTCTTCAAGTTTATTAATCTCATCATTAGTAAAATCGTTTCTATTTTGTAATATTTTTTTAAATATTAAACTATACAATTTATAGCTTCCTTATTTTTCTAATTTTTAATATTTATTTTATCTAAATTTCTATTGAATTAATGTTATTAAGATGTAATTATTTAGACTAAATGGTCAATTTTTTCTACTTTTCCTAAACTTTCAGTTTTTTTTGATATAATTACAAAAATTTTTACTGAGGGTTAAGTAATGGCATTAAATGTATACTATGATAAAGATTGTAATATCGAATTAATCAAATCTAAAAAAGTTGCGATGATTGGATTTGGTTCTCAAGGACACGCGCACGCAGAAAACTTAAGAGATTCTGGTGTTGAAGTTGTTGTTGGTTTAAGAAAAGGTGGTTCTTCTTGGGCTAAAGCTGAAGCTAAAGGTTTCGAAACTTTAACTGTAGCAGAAGCTACTGCAAAAGCTGACGTTGTAATGATTTTATTACCAGATGAAAACCAAGCTGATATCTACGCAAACGAAATTAAGCCTAACTTAAAAGCTGATGCTACATTAGCATTTGGACACGGGTTTAACATTCACTATGGAAGAATTGCACCAGAAGCTTCTAATGACGTAATCATGGTTGCTCCTAAAGCTCCAGGTCACACAGTAAGATCTGAGTTTGTTAAAGGTGGGGGAATTCCTGATCTTATCGCTATTCACCAAGATGCATCTGGTTCTGCTTTAGAATTAGCTAAATCTTACGCTTCTGCTGTAGGTGGAGGAAGAACTGGTATTATTGAAACTACTTTCAAAGACGAAACTGAAACTGATTTATTCGGTGAGCAAGCTGTACTTTGTGGTGGAGCAACTGCATTAGTTCAAGCTGGTTTCGAAACATTAACTGACGCTGGTTATGATCCAATGATGGCATACTTCGAGTGTTTACATGAGTTAAAATTAATCGTTGACTTAATGTACGAAGGTGGAATTGCTGATATGAGATATTCTATTTCAAATACTGCTGAGTACGGTGATTATATTGCTGGTAAAAGAATTATCAATGATGAGTCTAAAGCTGCAATGAAAGAATTATTAGCTGAAATTCAAGATGGTAGATTTGCTAAAGACTTCATCTTAGAAGGTCAAGCTGGATATCCAAGAATGAATGCTGAAAGAAAGAACAACAGAGCTTCTTTAATTGAGCAAACTGGTTCTCAATTAAGATCTATGATGCCATGGATTGCTGAGAAAAAAATCGTTCAACAAGATAAAAACTAATAATATAATTTAAGGGAGTTTCACTTCCTTAAATTGCTCTCTTCTATGACTAAAAAAACTAGAAAAAAATCACCAAAAAAAAATAATATATCAAAAGTAAAACTAATAAATATATTTTTATTAGTATTTTTATTTGCATTTATAGCTTCAGCTCTTAGCTATTTTATTATGCAAAATGAAAAAAAAGATACTCCTAAAAATATAGTAGAAGAAAAAAGCGTTAAACAGTTTCAAGAAAAAAAGCTTGATGAATTTTTCAAATTAGAAGAAGATCCTAAAAATGCCTTTGAAGAATATACTCAAGAATTTAATAAAGACCATATTGATAAGCCAATAAAAATTATTAAAGAAAAACTTGAAGAAAAAAAAGAAGAGCAGATACCTTTAGTAAAAGAAGTAATAAAACAAAAAGAAGAAGTAAAGAAAGATGATAAGTCTAAGTTCTTGAAAAAATCTTTATATAAATATGATGGGGTAAGTAAACCAAAAATAGTTATTATGATTGATGATGTAAGCTCATCTAGACAAAAAAAAGCTATCTTAGATATAGGTTATAAAGTTAATATGGCATTTTTACCTCCTACAAAAAGTCATCCTAATTCAGCAAAAATTGCTCAAGATTTACCTTTTCATATGATTCATTTTCCTATGCAAGCATCTAGTAAATTCAAGGGTCCTGAAAAAAATACTCTAAAAATCACTCATACATATGAGCAAATAGAACAAAGAGTTAAAAACTTAAGAAAATGGTACCCTAATGTTATATTTACAAATAATCATACAGGTTCAGTATTTACACAAAATGAAGAAGCTATGGATAAACTATTTAGAGCTTTAAAAAAATATAATTTCATCTTTGTAGATAGTAGAACAACTGCTAAATCGGTTGCTAAAAAAATGGCTGAAAAGTACAATATGCCTTATATAGTAAGAAACACTTTTATAGATAATAAAAAAGAGTATGCTTATATTCAAAACCAACTAAAAAAAGCAATTAAAATAGCCAAAAAAAGAGGTTATGCAATAGCTATTGGACATCCTCATTCTATGACTATTAAAGTTTTAAAAGAATCTAAACATCTTCTTAAAGGCTTAGAGATAATTTTTGTAAACGAATTGCCTTATTTATAAAATATTGATATAATAACTTACTTTATTATAAAGAGTTGTTATGATTAAAACTATTGATTTTAAAATCCCCCAATTAAAAAATATGAAAAAGTACCCTCATCAACTTTTTTCTATTGGAAATACCCAACTTCTACAAACTCCTATGATTTCTATAGTAGGTACAAGAAAACCCAATTCATATACAAAAGAGTTTACTCATAAACTCTCTTCAAAACTCTCTTTGCATGGTGCAACTATTGTAAGTGGTGCTGCTATGGGTGTTGATGCGATAGCACATAAAGCTTCTCAAGATTATAAAACAATAGCAGTTGTTGCAAATGGTTTGGATATAAGATATCCTACTGTGAATAAAAACTTAATAGCAAGTATTGAACAAAAAGGTTTAGTTTTATCTGCATATGAAGAAAAACAAAAAGCACGAAATTATACTTTTGTACTAAGAAATGAAATAGTTGTAGCCTTAGGAGAAGTTCTAATTGTCACACAAGCAGATTTAAACTCTGGTAGTCTTACTTCTGTTGATTACGCACTTGAAATGGGCAAAAAAGTATATACCCTACCCCATAGAATAAATGAAAGCTTAGGAACACAAGAGCTTGTTCAAAAAGGTTTGATTGAACCCATATATGACTTAGATAAGTTTATAAATGAATTTACAAATACTTCCTCTATAGTACCATCAAAAGATGATTTCTTGGAATTTTGTCAGAGTTCACCATTATATGATGAAGCTGTAGCAAAATATAATGATAAAGTTTTTGAATATGAGCTATCAGGAAAAATAGAAATTAAAAATGGAAAAGTTTTTGTTTTATAATAAGCAATATTTTACTATATAAATTTTTTATATTTAAATATCATACATAAAAAATTAAGGACCTAAAATGCATTTAAAAGTAGCCAAAATTAAAGATGTTGATTCAATTTTAAAACTACATAATAAATATCAAATAGATTCAATACAAGAAGATGACAAGAAAGATGGTTTTGTAACAACTGCATTTACTAAAGAACAACTAGAAGATATTATAAATAAAGAGCAAGGTATATTCATTGCAGTAAATGAAAATGATGAAGTTTTAGCATATGTTATGTCTGCTTCATGGCAGTACTGGTCAAAATGGCCTATGTTTGCTTTTATGATTGAAGACTTACCAAACCTTACATATAATGACAAAAAGATTACTGTAGATAACTCATATCAGTATGGTCCTGTATGTGTAGACAAAAAAGTAAGAGGTTCAGGAGTATTAGAAAAGCTATTTGATTTTGCTATTGATTATATGTCAAAAAAGTATGAAATCTTAGTTACTTTTGTGAATAAATTAAACCCAAGATCATTTGAAGCTCATAAAAGAAAGCTTGGACTTGAAGTAATACAAGAATTTCAATACAATAATAACAATTACTATGAACTAGTATATGATACAAAAAAGAGAGTTTTACAAAGGTAAAAATGTCCAAGATTTTTTATATAAACAATCATTTTAAAGATATAACTATGCATAAGCACTTCCATGAAGAGTATACGATAAGTTTAGTATACGAGGGAGTGCATACTTTTGTAAATGAAAAAGGCACTTTACATGCTAAGAAGAACTCACTTCAAATAATCAATCCTTTTGAATACCACAGTACTCAAAAAAGTACCTGGTCACATTTAAACATAATAATTCCTAAAGATATTTTTGAACAAACAGCAAAAATTGTACTTCAAAAAGAAATAGATTTTAACATTAATTTAGAAAATATTATAAAAGATGAAGTGACAATTATGCTATTTAAAGAGCTATATGAAAGCTTAGATAAAGAGAATGAAAATGAAATTTTAATTGATAGTAATCTTATAAACTTGATAGAAAATCTACTTCAATATCACTCACTCATAAAACAAGAAGAGATTAAAAATTCTACTTTAAATAAAAACAAAATAGAAGAGACTTTTAAATATATAGAAGAAAATATATACAGACAAGACTTAAAACTTGAAGATATTGCTTCACATGTTAATCTATCTAAATATCACTTTTTAAGAGAGTTTAAAAAGCATACAGGACTAACTGTAAATCAATATATTCAAGTAAAAAAAGTAGTAAAAATAAGAGAACTTCAAAAAGAAAACTTACCACTTAGTCATATAGCATATGAGTGTGGTTTTACTGACCAGTCTCATATGATAAAAATATTTAAAAAATATGTAGGTTATACTCCAAGTAAAGTAAAAAACTCTGCTATTATCTAGTCTACACTACAGTGCTTTTTACTTTTTGTCATTCTTAAAACTAAATAACCTAACACTCCTGATAAAACTGAACCAATTAAAATAGCTAGTTTATCTGTATAGAAAAAGGCATCAGAATCACTATATGCTAGTGAGTCAATAAATAGACTCATTGTAAACCCAATACCAGTTAATACTGATATTCCATATATTTGAATCCAAGTTGTACATTTTGGAAGCTTTGCAAGTTTTAGTTTTACTGCAAGATAAGTAAAAGTTAATACCCCTATTTGCTTTCCTAAAAATAGACCTAATATAATTCCTAAAGAAACAGGATTTGAAATCTTCTCTATTGACATATCCCTTAAATCAATTCCTGCATTTACAAAAGCAAATATAGGTAAAACATAAAAAGCAACCCAAAAATGTATATGATGTTGTAAAGTTTTTACTGGTGAGATTCTTTTATGTTTTTCTTCATCTATCATATTTAAAGGTATGGCAAAGGCTAATATAATACCTGTTAAAGTTGCATGAACACCTGATTTTAAAATAAATATCCATAAGAATACACCTACAATTAAATATGCTCCGATAAGCTTAATTTGCATTTTGTTCATTAAATATAAAATAACAACAGTAAATAAAGCTAACGCCAATGATTCAAAAGATAGCGATGAAGTATAGAAAAATGCAATAATTAAAATTGCACCTAAATCATCAAATATAGCTAATGCCATCAAAAATATTTTAAGAGAAGTTGGTACCCTATTTCCAAGAAGAGCTACAATTCCCAATGCAAAAGCGATATCTGTAGCAGTTGGTATTGCCCAACCCCTAAGAGCAAAATCATCATTATAATTAAAAAAAACAAAAAATAGTGCAGGAACTAACATCCCTCCAATTGCAGCAATACCAGGAAGAGCTATTTTTGAAAAGGAGGATAAATGCCCTAAGATCAACTCTCTTTTTATTTCTAAACCAATAAGTAAAAAGAAAATAGCCATTAAACCATCATTTACCCAAAGAATTAAGGGCTTTGATATATCTAAGAAATCACCAACTTTAAATACAATTGGCGTATGTAAAAAGGTATTATAAAATTCAGATAAAAATGTATTACTAAAAATCAAAGCAATACAGGTTACTATCATTAATATAATACCTGAGGTAGACTCATTTTTTAAAAATTTTCTAACTAAAACCTTCATTTTATTTCCACCTTTTTAAAATAGTTGGTTTTAGTTATCATTCTATTACAAAAATGTTTATTTTTAGTTAAAAAACAAATCAATGTCTTAACTGATAAGTAATATCTCCTGCTCCAACTCCTAAAATTATTCCTTCATCTAAAACAGAAATAATCTTATCATCTTTAATAAGTTCAATCTTTCCATCACTTGTTTTTAGTCTATCAACAAAAGTAGGATTGTATGATGCAAACTCTTTTTGAAAGTCTATATCAAGTACAACCTCACCTGGAATTGTCCAAATAGGAAGTATTATTAACTCATCACATCTTCTAAAACATCTTTTAAAACCTTCTAAATTATCATGTGTTCTTGAGTATTTATGAGGTTGCCAAATCACAATTCTTTTATCTAAATTTGTAAGATTGTCATAAACTTCAACTGATTTCATAGTAGCTTCGATTTCTGTTGGATGATGGGCATAATCATCAATTACTACCATATTATCATGTTTTTGAACGATATCAAATCTTTTTTTAATCCCTTTATAGTTTAAAAGGTTTTTTCTAATAGTTTCTACATCTAACTCTTCTAGGGCTGCTAAAATAGCAAGTGAAGCATCTAAAGCAATATGATAACCAAAACCCCAAACTTCAAAAGAACCTAAGTCTTTTAAATCAAATTTCGTAAAAGGCTCTCCATCTTTTAGTAAAAAACATAAGTTTTTAATATCAGCACTTGGATATAAAAAGTTTGGATTTTTAATATTTAGTTTTTTGATATACTCATCTTCACCATTTAGTACATTTCTCTCACCTAAGTTTATAAACTTTTCATAAGCTTGAAAAAACTTATCATAATCATATTGATAGTATTCCATATGTTCAGGCTCTGCATTTGTTACAATTGAACAGTAAGGATTTGAAAGTAAAAAAGAAGCATCTGATTCATCTGCTTCAAAAGTAACTAAATCATTTACATATCTAAAGTTTGATCCAAAATCTTTTGAAATTGCACCAATTAATGCTGAACTATCTAAAATAGAAGCCAAAATAGCTGTCGTAGTTGATTTACCATGGGCACCTGCAACACAATAGTTCTTTTTATCTCCTAAGATAATAGGTAAGGCTTCTTTTCTTGAAAGTGTTCTAATTTGCTTAAGTCTAGACTCAATTAACTCTGGATTTTCATCAGTAACTGCTGCTGAGTAAATTACTAAATCTAAATCATCACTAATATTTGAAGCATTCTGAGGACATGAAACTTTTATTCCCTCACATTCTAACTCTTTAGTAATAGGAGTACTTTTCATATCCGAACCACATACTTCATGACCATCATTTTTTAAAAATCTAGCTAAGGCTGAAAGTCCTATTCCACCTATTCCAATAAAATGAACTTTCATCTAGGCATCCAGTAAAGGTTGTAGTTTTTTATATTGCTCTTGTAAAAGCTCTTTATTCTCTTCTAAGAACTTGTTTGGAATAAATTTAAAGTCAACTAAAAAATATCCATACTTTTCATTTGAACTGTTTGTATCTAAATTTACTTCTGTTTCATAAAAGTCATCTAAAGAGATTTTCTTAGCAAGAACTACTAAAAGTACATTTAATGCTTGCTCTAAAATTTCATCATCAATAATATTAGCTAAAACAAAAACTAACTCTTTTGCTCCATCAAAGTTATCGTATGACCATTTCTCAATTGCATGTTCATAAAAAGCTCTTACATATAGTAAGTTATTATCAACTAAATCAAGTTTTTTATTCTCATTTACTATTTTTTCTACATTTTCAAATGCAGTTCTTAAAATAACTTCATATAAAGAGTTTATTTTTTCTTCATCTAAACCAAGAACAAGCATAGAATCAAGTGTTTCATACATCGCTGAAATATTTTTATTTTCCATAGATGAAACTCTAGTTTCTTCCAAATATTTTAGAAACTCAGGGTTAGTTCTTGCTTCATTTAACTCATTTTTGTCCATCAATAAAATCCTTTAATCTTGTTAATACCTCTTTAGTTTTTTGCGCATTTTCAACTAATGCAATTCTTACATATCCTTTACCAATACCATTTCTTCCTAAGAAACTTCCTGGTAAAACTTTTATATGTTTTTGTCTGTAAAGCTCTTTTGTAAACTCTAATTCATCTTTTACTTCAAGCCAAATATAAAAAGTTGCTTTTGGAGGGTTTATTCCTAAAATCTCTTTTGCAAGTTCAAAGTTTTCTTTGTACACTGCTCTAAACTCATCAACATGCTCTTTATTATTCCAAGCAACTGCAGCAGTTATTTGTAAAGGTATAGGAGAAGCACACCCTATATAAGTTCTATACTTCATATAAGCTTTTAAAATCTCTTCATCACCTGCTACAAAACCTGATCTAAGACCTGGTGCTGAACTTCTTTTTGAAATAGAGTTCATTACAAGTACATTTTTAAAACTTGTATTTCCAACTGCAATACTTGCTTCTAAAAGTGAAGCTGGTTTATCTTTTTCATCAAAATATATTTCAGAATAACACTCATCATTGATTAAAATAAAATCAAACTCTAAAGCTTTTTTAACCCATATCCCTAACTCTTCTTTTGTCATTTCAGCAGATGTTGGATTATTTGGGAAATTTAAAATTACTAAATCACATCTTTTTAACTCTTCATCACTAAGTTGGGCTTTAAAGTTATTCTCTTTTGTTAAATCTATATGAATAACTTCAGCTCTACTTGCAATTGCTGCTCCTTCATAAATCTGATAAAAAGGATTTGTAAACGCCATAACTGGATTTTTTTTGTCAAAAAGAGCAAATTGTGGGAAATTAAAAAGTGCTTCTCTTGTACCAAATGTAGGTATTACTTCACTTTGCTTAATATCAACATCAAATCTCTCTTTTACAAAATTTGCCATTGCTTGTTTTAACTCAGGTAAACCTGCACTTGCAGGATATTTTTTTAAAGAAGATGTTGTTTCTTTTAAAGTCTCTTGAATAAATCCAGGTGTTTCAAACTTTGGCTCACCTATAGTTAATGCTGATAATTCATATTCTTCATTTGGAACTACATCAGCTAATAGTTCATTTAACCTTTCAAAAGGGTATTTTTCAAAATTCATTATAAAACTTATCCTTAATTTAATTTTGCTCTTCAACAACTGGAATTAGAAGTTGATTATATTGGTTCATATCAAACGATATAAAGTCTGAATTTGTATAAATATACTTAAAAGAGAACCTTTTTTTAAACATCTCTTTTTTCAATGGTAAAATTTGAAGCATATTTTTTTGTTTTTTTAGTTTTCTTATTGGGTTCTCACTACTTGAAATAATCTCAACTTTTTCATTAAAAATTTTCGCAAGATTCTCAAAATGGTCTAAAAGATTTGATTTATCTTCTTCTTCACCAACTGGGTCTAAATCAAAAATTTTTGTTTTTGTTTTTACTTGACTTGCCACATCAAAAACCATAGGAGATATTTGCTCATAAGATGGAGTATCATTTAAAACTACTACTGTACTTTTTACAGATTTTAACTTCTCTTTTCCTAGTTTAAAAATAGGTACTTTAAAATCAATTAAACTAGATATTGCTTCTTTATTTTTGAACATCTCTTGAGTTAAAATAATCATACCTATATCATATTTTCTAAAATCTTCTCTTAGTATTTTAAAGATTCCCATATTCCCATAATCAATTCTTAATGTAATTGAAGGAAAATGTCTTAATTCATCTTTGATGAAGTTCATAATACCAACAGTTGTAGGTCTTGTGATTCTTACTATTAAATTTCTATTTTTTAATCTTTGATTCAAAAATTTAGCTTCTAAAATAGCTTTTCTTACACTCTGTTCTGTTTGTAAATATAAATCTAAATATAAATAAATATTATGTCCAAACGGCATAGGGAATTGCCCTTGGTTTTTACCAATTGCATTGAATACTTGCATTAAAACATAAGGTTTACCAACTACTAAAATCACATCATTTGGTTTTAGTACAAGTGAGGGTTTAATAGTAAGAAGTTGTTGGTTTCTATATAAAGCAAAAATTTTCCATTTTTTTTGCTCAATTGAACCTATATATCTATAAGCATAAGAACTACCAAATGGAATTCGAATCTCCATTATTTCACCTTGCTTAAGACCAATATTTTGGGCAACAATGGGAATATTCGGTAGTCTTTCAACCATTCCATTTGCTAAAACTTCAATACCTTTATAAATATTTACATAAGGATCATCTACTTCTAAACCCCAATAGTCAAGAACATTCATTTGAAGATTTTGTTTATGTTCTTTAATGTTTTTTATTACACTTATCATCTCATCTTTTGAATTAAGTGCAATTAAAACTTCTGTATGAATATTTTTATCTAAAACCATAGATAATTTAGATTTTGAAGTTGGATCAAATTTATAAAAAGTAAAGTTTGAAGGCTTTTGAACAGGTAGTATTAAATCACTCATGTAAATTACATCATATGCATTTTCATTTGTGTTAGCTTCAACAATTCTATGCATCAATTTCTTAGCAACAATACCGTCTAAAATTATCAATATCTTTTTCATTTTGATATTATATCTTAATTAAATTAATAGTAGATTTTAATAAAAACTCATCATCTTTACTAAAAATTATTTATACTTATTTATTCTGTTTTTATGACTTTACTTAAGTTATTTATAACAAATCAAATAGATTAGAATATTTAGAAAATCAATAATTATATGCTATAATATATAAAGAAAGGATAGTCATGAAAAAAGCATTTATTGATCAAATTATGTTAGGGATTTTTCTTTTTGCAACCCTTATAATTATAGGTGCGACTATACTAGATGATATTGAAGCTAGAAATAAATATTATAAGCTTAAAGCTTTAACAGATAATGCTGCATTAAGTGCTGCAAAGTACTATATTGATGTTGATATGGATACAACTAATGCTGAAACTATTGCAAATGATATACTAGCTCAAACTCCATTAGGTGCACAAATAAAAGATGAAATCACATATACTTGGGATTTTATATCTGACCCTTATACAGTAACAGTTTCACTTCCAAATTACACACATGAAACTTTTTGGTATAAATTCCTTGATTTAGCAAGCTTTGATTTAAGTACAAGCTCTGTAGCAATAATAGCAGACTTAACAGAGACATCAGACTTATCACCATTTGGAATAAATGGATGTGATAATTCACATTTATTTAAAGGCAATATAATAACATTTAATTTAAGTGGTCATAGAGGATATACAGATACAGATTATGATGAATTTTATGGAGTTGATTTAGGAAATGCTTGTACCGCATCAGGGAATTCAAATTGGTCACACTTTAAAAATGATATAAAATATTTTTATACTGATGATGGTTTTATAAGAAATGATCAGTCGGTTTTAGATACAGATATATATAATGACTTTTGTGTTCCTATGGTTGATTCTTTAACAAAGGAACAAAATAATGACCCAAAACAAATAAGTCAATCTTTTAAAAATTTAGAAAACTCTTACGATTTAACAGGTGCGAGAATGCACATGGCACTATTTGAGTGTGGAAGTACAGCTGATAATCTATTGATTAATAAATTCATAGAAGTTGAACTTTTAGCAAATCCAAGTACAACATATAAAAAAATTAATGGTGATTATGATCAATTTGAATTTCAACTAAAAATTATAGGAACTAAAACAAAAGATACAGTAAAACTAATTAAATAGTTTTTCCTTCATCTTTTTGTTTTAAAGGTATTTCAATTATAAAACTTACACCATTATCTATATTTCTAGCATAAATTTTACCTTTCATATTTTGTTCAATAATCATTTTTGACATATAAAGACCAATTCCTGTACCTTTCCCTTGCTCTTTTGTAGTGAAATATGGTTCAAATATTTTAAGCATTACTTCATCATCTATTCCACCAGCATTATCACTTATAAATATTTTTCCTATGTCTTCATATTTTTTTAGCTTCACACAAACTTCAGGTTTAGCAACTCTTTTTTCGATTAAAGCATCTTTTGCATTTGACAAAATATTTAGTAAAGCTTGAGCAAACTCATTTGGAAAACCAAAAACCTCTAAGCCTTTGTCAATATCTCTTTTCACACTAATATTATAGTTTTTAAATGTAGAACCAATTAACTCTAATGAGCTATTTAAACTCTCATGAAGTAAAAAATTCTCTTTTTTCTTATTTGGTATAAAGAAATTTCTAAAATCATCAATAGTTTTTGACATCATAGTAGTTAAATCTAAAGACTCATCAATTGATTTTTTCATAAACTCTTCATTTAATTTACCTATTTTATAAGATAAATCAATATTTTGAATAATAATTCCTAAAGCATTTAAAGGTTGTCTCCATTGGTGAGCAATATTTCCTACCATTTCACCCATTGCAGCAAGTCTTGATTGCTGTAAAAGCATTTCTTCTTGCTCTTTTCTTTTCTCAATCTCTTTTTTTACTTTTGTATCAAGGTTTCTATTTAACTCTTCTAGTTGTTCTGATTTTTCATTTAAACTTTTGTTTGCTTTTTCTAAATCAGCTGTTCTTTCTTGTACTCTTTTTTCTAAATCTGCTTGGTATTTTTTAAGACTTTTTTGAGAGATACTTAACTGTGAAATCATCGAGTTAAAAGCTTTCGTTAACTCTCCTACCTCATCATTACTAACATTATCAACTTTTATAACATCTAAATTATCAGAGCTTACTTGAGATACTGTTTTATTAAGTTCTACAATAGGTCTAACAAAAGTTCTAGCTATATAAAAAGAAATTACAAAAGCTAAAAATGTAAAAGATAAAAACAGTACTAAATATTGAGCATAAAGATGTTCTAACTTTTCATAATATTTCTTTAAATCTAAACTAATATGAAGCCAACCCCATGTAATTCCTGATATTTGCATAGGATATACATAATGAAAAACTTCTTCATTTAAAAATGCTGAATAAATCATAGAGTTTGTAGGTATATTCTTTTGCATATTTGTAAAGGTTTCACTAATATTTTGTCTATGTTCCCAAGACTCTTTTCTAATTATAAAGTAATCTTTTCCATTTGATTTTGAAATTATTATATTTTTAACTTTATCTGCTTTTTTTATGTATTGTTTATTAAAATCAATAATTGATGAATCATCATCAATTAACAAAGATTTAGAGATTACAAAAGTAATAGATTGAGCTAAACTTTTAGCTTCTGACTGCATAAGTTCTAAAACTGCTTTTTTCTGTAAAGACACTCCAATTGCAGCAAAAATAATAGTAATCAATGTGATTCCTAAAAAAAGAAGAACATATACTTTTTTAAATAGCTTATTTTTACTGTAATTTGTTTCCATATTATTTTAACTCTTTTCCAACTAGTTTATCAATTTTTGCTAATGAGATTAAATAATCATGTACATATTTTAAATAATCTGCTTTTACATAAGCTTCAATATATTGAGCTTGAACTACATCTTTTGGCTCAACTGCTTCAATTTGATAAGCTCTTATATTTAATTCTCTACTATCTTTAGCAAGTTCTTTTGCTTTTTTAAGTGTTTTGATTTGTTTAAAACCAATCAGTGCATTTGTTAACTCATTTTTAACTTGCATAGCTACTGCATCTTTTAACATATCTCTTATTAGATACATTTTCTTTTTTTCAGCAATTTTTTCTTCTACTTCACTTGTAGTTTTAAACCCATCAAATAGTGGTAAGTTTGCTGCAAAACCTATATTCCATCTATTTCTTTGGTCTTCATTTAAAAAACCATACTCATATGAGTTATAAGTTCTTGAAACTTCACCCATAAAAGCTAAAGTAGGATAATGTCCGGCTTTTTTCTCTTTTATTTGCTCTTTTGTAACCTTTAAAGCTATATCTATTTCATTTATATCTTTATTTGAAGAGTATGCTTTTTCAACTAATTTTGCAAGAGTGTAATTTGGAGGAACTAATCTATTTGTATATGAGATATTTATATCACTATCCCATGATAAACCCATAGAGTTAATTAAAGCTGATTTTACAAGATTTTTGTTTGCTTCAAGTTTTGAAACAATTGATTCTATTAATGTAACTGTAACTTGAACTGATAAATAATCAGTTTTTTTAACAGTTAAAGACTCACCACTTTCATAAAACTTTTTAGTCAAATCTGAAATAAACTGCATTCTCTCATAAGAGTCTTTAGCAATTTTATGTAACTCATTTGTTAATACATATCCATAAAAGTATTTCTTAGTATCAAATACAACACTCTCTTCTTCTCTTTTCATAGCATTAAAAGCAATTTGTTTGTTTAGTTTAGCTTGCTCAATGATAGCTGAGATTTTTCCACCTGTATAAACTGGGTATTGTACATTAATTGAACCTTTTACTATATCTCTACCGTAACTTGTTGTATTCATATTTGCTGGAATTGTAGGGTCAATAGTTACTTGCTGACCTGCCTGTGCACTAGCTAAACCTTCTAACAAATTTTTTAATCCATCTGGTAATGTAAATTCACCTCTTTGCTGATAAATAGGATTTTCATCTTTTCTAATACCAACCAACATTGCATTTATAGTTGGATAGTTTGCACTTAATGCTTGGTTATATTGTGCATTTGCAACTTCTAAAGCTAGTTTAGACACTTTATTTCTTTTATTGTTTTCTAAAGCTATTTGAATTGCTTCTTCTAGTGTGATTGATTTAAGCTCTTTTGAGTATAAAAAACTAATACTTAGAATAAAAACTAAAAGTAATTTCATTTATGACCTTTGTGTAAATATTTATCATTATATCTAAAATTAAATAATATTAATAAAAGCAAGATTTAATAACTTTTTTATCCAACTATAGATACTATAAGTTATCAAAAGAGGCCTAAATATAATGATTAATGAACAAATGTTAAAAGACATAACAGTTTTATACGTAGAAGATGATAATGCTATACAGCAAAATACTATAGTAACATTAGAACTTGTAAATGCCAAGATTATCCCTGCAGTTGATGGGAAGGATGGTTTAGAAAAGTTCATAGAGAATCAAGAAGAAATTGATATTATAGTTACAGACCTTTCCATGCCTAACATGGATGGCTTAGAAATGATTGAAGAAATAAAAAAAATCAATAAAGATGTTCCTGTTTTAATCACAACTGCCCATCAAGATATAAGCTACTTAAAACAAGCAATAGAACTTGGAATCACCTCTTACATAATCAAACCAATTGATATTAGAAATATTATTATATCAATATCTAAAGCAATTGAACCTGCAAATGAGAGAAAAGAACTACTTTTAAAAATCAAAACTCTAAAAGAAGAGAATGAAAGTTTAAAAAAACAACTAGAAGAAAAACTATCAACATAATTTAGATATAATTGCGAAATTTTAATCAAGGTTGATAGAATATATGCAATTTAAAATCGATGCAACACAAAATAAAGCTAGGGCTTGTACTATTAAAACAGCCCATAGTACTATTGAAACACCTGTATTTATGCCAGTAGGAACTCAAGCAACTGTAAAAGCAATGGATGCAAATGACTTACTTAGTATGGGTGCAAAAATTATACTTGGAAATACATATCATTTATACTTAAGACCAGGAAGTAAAATCATCAAAAAATTTGGTGGACTTCATGGTTTCTCAAAATTTCCAAACTCATTTCTTACAGATAGTGGAGGATTTCAAGCCTTCTCACTAAGTGACAATTCAAAACCTGATGATAATGGAATAATGTTTAAATCACATATTGATGGAAGTAAACACTACTTTACACCTCAAAGTGTACTTGATACACAATATGACTTAGGTAGTGATATTATGATGATTTTAGATGATTTAGTTGCTCTACCAAATACAAAAGAGCGAATTAAAGAATCTATTGAAAGAACAACTAAATGGGCAAAAGAAGCTATAACTTACCATAAAAGTCAACAAGAAAAAGGTATTGGTGTTGATCAAAATATTTTTGCTATTATTCAAGGTGGAACGGATAAAGAGTTTAGAAAATTAAGTGCCGAGCAATTATGTTCTTTAACTGATTATGATGGATATGCTATTGGTGGATTAAGTGTAGGTGAGCCAAACCAAGATATGTATGATACGGTTGAGTGGACTACGCAATTTATGCCAGAAGATAAACCAAGATACCTAATGGGTGTTGGGCTTCCTGAGGACTTAATAGAGAACATCCATAGAGGTGTTGATATGTTTGATTGTGTAATGCCAACTAGAAATGCAAGAAATGGTACTTTATTTACTTCTTTTGGAAGGATGAATATAAGAAAAGCTGAATTTAAAGAGGATGTTAGACCTATAGATGAAGAGTGTGATTGTTATGCTTGTCAAAACTTTACAAGAGCATATTTAAACCATCTATATAAAGCAGGTGAAATGACATATTTTAGACTTGCTTCAATTCATAATATTCATTACTATTTAAATCTTATGAAACAAGCAAGAGCTGCTATTTTAGAGAATAGATGGGATGAATTTAGAAAAGAGTTTTATGAAAAAAGAGCTAAATAAGCTCTTTTTTTAATATCCTAAAATCTCTTTTACTCTTTGCTCATGTAAGCTTTGTGAGTCTTCTTTTTTATTAAAACTTTTATTTTTTTCTTTCTCTACTTCTTTTTTATCATTTTCAAATTTTTCATCTATGGCTTTTGTAAATGTTGTTTTTTGTAAGAACTCTTGCTGTTGGTTGTTTGCTTTTGGATCAACTATTTCAGGTGTAATAAAAAACACTAGCTCACTTTTCCCTTCTTTAAAAGCTTTACTTGTAAATAGAAACCCTAATACTGGAATATCCCCAAGTAATGGTATTTTTTCTATATCACTTGCATTTTTTCTATTTATTAAACCACCTAAAACAATAGTAGATTTATTTGCTACTACTACATTTGTAGTGATTGATTTCTCTGTAATATTTGGGATTCCATCTACTGTATTTGCAAAATCTGCACTACTTGATTTTGTAACAATATTTAGTTTTATAAACTTATCATCTACAATATTTTTAGCTTTTATATTAAGTTGTAAACCATACTTTATCTCTTTTAATTCAGTTGATGGTACACCTTGAGAAGTTGTAGTTTGTGTTCTTATATTTAAAGTTCCACCTGCTAAAAAATCTGCTTCTTGGTTTTCTAATGTTAAAAGTGTTGTTTCATCTAAAACCTCAGCTACACCTTTTGAAGATAAGTAGTTTAAAGTAACTCCTACATTAAAATATTTACCTAATACATTAGCAGCACCAGTTAATCCACCTGTTAGAGATACTGCATCTTTCATAAGATTATCAATTGCATCATGTACTAAAATATTTCTTTGATTATTTGCATCGCTATATTCTTGAGTACTTCCAGAATAATCCAAAGGAGTATTATAATAAAGTCCTTCATCATTAATATTTTGAATATAGTTCTTACCTGAACTAAACCAATTATTCTTTATTGTAAGCCCTTTATCATTATTTACTTCAACTGCATAAAGCTTGATTCTTACCATCTTATCTGGATTTTCAAGTGTAGCTAAATCAACTAAATCAGTCTCTAGATTCACACCTGCTTTTTTAAATAAGTCTAAAATCTTATCTTTTTGTTTTTGATTCTTTACACTTCCACTTAAGATTACTTTTCCATTAGTTTGTTTTACTTTTAACTTAGGACTTATTATATTTGCAACTTCAACTATAGTATTTAAATTTTCAGTGATATTTATATTTATATGTAATGAACTTGAGTCATAGAAAGTAACTAGGATATTTCCATTTCCAAGTTTTTTAGTAAACACTTTTATAGCCTGCAAAGGCTTTTCACTATTTTCTAAAAAGTCTACATCTATCATAGACTCATCACTTACTTTTATATTCTTAATCATCTTTTTAAACTCAAAGACTTTAAATGAACCTTTGCTTACGGATATGTTTTTATCATGTAAATTTTTACTTATAAGCTCATTTGTATTTCCTATACTTAAAAATATACATAAAATAAATAAACTTTTTAATACTACTTTCATAACTCTCTCCTAGTTAAAGCTAAGTGCTATACTACACTCTTTTTTATATTCACTACTTTCATTATAAACTACTGCTTTTGAGTTTATATTATTACTTCCTGTTAGAATAATATTATTTGGTAGTGTTCCAGATACATTTACTATTACTTGTCTACTTGCATCAGTTGTATCTTCTGTACAAGAAATACCAGCTGTTGTAACTGCTTGTACATAATCACCTTTTATTCTATTAATACCATCAGCAATATCACTTTCCGATTCATTTAGTGCTACCATTCTTGCTGTGTAATTAGCAATTGAATCTGCATTTTCACTAGCTTTTAGTGCATTTGAATAATCAATAATAAAAAATAAAATACTTACAAAAGATATAAATATAACAATCCATAAAATGATTTGCTCTACTACAGCATCTTTTAAATTAGGTTTATTTTTTACTGTTTGATTTTTCATCTTTTACCTGCTTTTTTTACTGCATTTGAATATGAAATCTCATTTGCAACTTTTGAACTTACAAACTGTCCATCACAAGTCCTATACCAAGTGTCTAATTTTTCAACATAAGGAATAATTGTATTTTTTTCTAAGATACTTTTTTTACTTGATCTAGTTGTTGGCTCATTTCTTATATAAAACCTTGCAGATGTTCCTATAATAAACTTATCTTTTATAGAGTTACATATCCTTTGTGAATCAACTTTTATTTCTACACTTCTTTTTTTAGTTTTACTATCACCTTTATCATTTGTATAATCAATTACTGCACTTTTAGTAATAGTATTAACCTTTGATTTATACCATTGGTACTTATAAACCTTTGGCTTATATACTTTTTTTACTTTTTTATTTTCTTTTGATAAAGGTTCTTTTATTTCTTTTTTAAACTCTTTTGTTTCTTCTTTTGTCATTTCATCAAGTGGTTTAATCTGAATAGACTCTTTAGTTTTTACCATCCATAATTGATTTCCTTTATTATAATCTTTAATAAGTGAAATCAAAACATTTGGATCTATATCAAGTATCATTTCATTTGCTTTTATATTTACTATTTCTTCTACAACTTTTTTCTTTATTACTTTTTTAATTTTTTCTTTTGTAATACTTGAAGACTCATTTACACCATCTTTAATAAATCCTAAAACTTTAATATTATTTGCTATATATTGAACATCAAAATCTGAATATTTACCTTTATTATCAGGTTTTCCCTTTGGAAGAACAGATATGATATTTATAAAATCCCCTTGAACTAAAGTATAATTGGGGTTATCAAACATATCAAACTTCATGTTGTAACTACTGCTAGTAAAATCAAGAACTTTAGCTCTTTCTTTCTCAATTTGTGTTGATAGTTTTTGTTTTAAGAACATCTCATTTTTAAAGATTTTTTCACTAGTATATTTTCCAATAATCTCTTTTTTCATCAATGGTTTATTTAATAAGAATTGTTTTGCTATTTTAGTTTGGGCCATTTGATCTACAGTAATTAATGTTCCTTTTTTTATATCAGCTTTTGCAATATAAATTGTGACAAGTTCATTATTACTCTTTTGGGCTTGTTTATTCTTTTTAAAAAAATAAAAAGCAGCCCCAAGTGCTGAAAATAGTAGCGAGGCTAGTATTAGTATTATAATTATTTGTTTGTTAGCTTGCATGTAAAATCCTTATTAAATTTATATTCCAATTGTTAGTGTTCCACCCATAATAGGGAAAACAATAAATGCTCCAAATGCTGGTAAAACAAAAAGGAAAATAATCAGCATCAAATACATATTTAAAGTATTAACCTTCCCTTTTATTTTATAGAACTTTTCTTTTCTCATTTCATCTGATTGCATTGTAAAAATGTTTTTTACTCCAATACCTGTCTCTTCACTAAGTATCAAAAAATCCACTATTTTATCAAGTTGTCTACTATCGACCCTATTTTTAAGATTTTCATAGGCTACTTTTGTAGAGTAATTTGTCATTTCGTACTCTAAAATAGAGATTTCTTTTAGTAACTCTTCATCAATAATTCCATGGGCTCTTTTAGAAACTTCAAAAAAGGCATTTTTTAAACTTCCTCCTGCTTCAAGAATTACATTTACTAAATCAAGAAAAATCCCTAAATCTTTATCAATTTTTTCAATTCTCTCTGCCTTTGCAATTGATAAATAAAACTTTCCTCCAAATGCAATACATAAAATACCTACAATTACACTAATTACTCCAACTATAAAAGAGAAGAAAAATGGTAGAACTCCCATTATAATTATTCCAATCAAAGCAAAAAGAAGTCTTGCTTCTGTATACTCTTTATAAGTAATTCCTGCTTGAATTAATTGCATATTCAAACTATCATTACTTTTATTTTCGCCTTTTTTTTGCTCTTCTATAATTGCTTTATTATCTAACTTTGAAAGAAGTACAATATTTCTTTGCTGTTTCTTTCTCTGAAGTATTAGCACTGTTGCAATTATGGCTACTGCTATTAACATTGGTGCTAGTATAAATACAATAAGTGTTTTATCCATCATTTTATCTTTGTTAATAAGCTATTTACAAATAGTCCAAAAGAAATCCAAACAATAATAAAAAACATTTGGATTTTACCTGTATCACTACCAAAAAAGTGAGCATTTAAAGAATCATTTAATGCACTATTCATCATAATATATGTAAAAATAATAAGCCCTATAATCATATAAGTACCCACTTTTATCTCTTTTGTTGAAGATGTAATTTCTTGTTTTATTTCCCCTTGGTCATGTAGTGTTTTTCTTAGTTTTTCTAAAGTATTTGAAAACTTACCACCTGATTTTCTACCAATTGAAATTGTAAGATAAAAAATTCTAAGTTCTTTAGACTCAATAAGTTTAAACATCTTCTCAAAACATTTATCTTCACCTATAACTGATTTTTCATTTATATAAATACCTAGAACTTTTTGTGCAAGTTTTGATTTTGAAGTAAGGATTGATTTTTTTAAAGCTTGCTCAAAACCTACACCACTTCTCATCATACTAGTAACTTTATCAATAATCTCTTTTAATGCAAAGTTAAACTCTTCTTGTCTAGCTTTTATAATATTTACTAAAACCAAATAAGGAAAGCCCATAAATATAAAAAATGTACATACAAATATGATCTTAGAACTTGCTATTAAAAAAATAAAAAAGCTTGTTAAAAGTCCAAAACCAATACAAATAAGTAAAAAAACATACTCAGCACCTTGAGTAGAGAAGCCTGCAAATCTAAGTTTCTTTCTTAAAAAATTTGTATCATCTTCGAATACATTATCATTTCTATTATTATCTAGGATTTTACTATTTGTATTTACTAAAGTATTTATTATCACTTTTTGCTGATTCATTTTCACATAAAATGAGTATAAATAAAAAGCAAAACTTATAAATAGTATAGGAATTACTATGATAAAAAATAGAACTAAATTACTCATAATTTACTCTTCTTTCATCTTTAAAAAATGTGGCCATTTATGAAAAAGCTGAGGATCTCTTTCAATAAACACTTTCAGGAACTCATCCTTCCAACCACACATAACTGATGGTAAATCTGTTTCAAGTGCTTCGATAAGCATTGATTTAGGCATCTCAAAATTTGGATCAAACACTCTTTTATCAATATCTACACCAAACATATTCATTTGATCTATTGTTCTAGTAGGAGTTGATAGAGTTTGAAACTCTCCTTTTGTTTTTTTAAGATCACTTGTATCTCTTTTAAATTCAAAGATATTATTTAAAGATACAACTCCATTATCTTCCATTCTTCGCTCAATCTCTGAAATAGCAACTAATTTTCTAGTACCATCTGGAAATCTAACTAACTGAATGATTAAATCAACTGCTGAAACAATTTGAGTTCTAATAAAATTAATATTAGCACTTGGTCTGGCTTCTAAGTACATATTTTCAATTCTAACAAGAGCTTCTTTTGTACTATCTGCATGAACAGTTGTCATAGAACCTGGGTGACCTGTATTCATAGCATTTAACATTGTTACAATCTCAGGTCCTCTACACTCACCTACAATAATCCTTCTTGGACTTGATCTTAGAGCTGATCTTAAAAGATACTCTAAAGGAATAGCACCTTTACCCTCTTCGTTTGCCATTCTTGATTCATAAGACCTAATTGAATGGCAAGGCATTTGAGGTTGCATCTCTTTTGTATCTTCAATAACCATAAGTTGTTCATTTCCATCAACAAACCTTGTCATTGCATTTAAGAAAGTTGTTTTACCACTTGATGTACCACCAGATACAATAATATTACATTTTCCTTTTGAAACTTTTACTAGAAAATATGCCATTTTCATATCCATCTGACCTGCATCAATTAGCATTTCTAATAAAAGTGGTATTTCATTGAATTTTCTAATTGTCACACAACTTCCACCGTTTGCAGCAATTGGTGGGATTTGAACTTCTACCCTTGAACCATCATTTAATTTACTTGAAATAATAGGATGTGCTTCATCAATTTTTCTATTGTTTTCAGCAAGCATTTTATCTATAATTTTTCTAAGCTCTTCTTCACTTCTAAAAGTAAAAGGGGTTTGTTCTGTTTTACCTTTATAAATAATATCTACATAATCTTTTGTATTTATAATTACATCATTTAATCCATCTTTAGCAATGTCAAATATTGTAGATATATGACCATAACCTACAATATTATTTATAATCATTTGTTTTATATCTTCTAAATACTCTTTAGATAAAGTTCTAGTTTCTTTGTTATAAGATTGAATATAATCAGGTAATACTTCTTCAAGATTCTCTTCTGTAATCTTCTGATCAGATTTTAAGTTCATCATAAAACTATCATTTATTCGTAAAGCTAAATCATATAACTCTTTGTTTGTATAAATATCAGGAAACTGTAATAAAGAATTTACTGCTTGTTTTTTTATCTTAGTGATTTTTTCTTTTGTCTCTTTTAGAATAGAGTCTTCTTCTGTAGATTCTTCAACAACATTATCATCTAAACTAATGCTATTTTTTTCTTGATCTTCAATTAAATCTCTTAAACTTCTCATTATTTACTCTTTTTAAATAAAGATGAAAAGAATCCTTCTTTTCTTTTTTTATCTTCACTTTGATAAAACTCTTTTTTCTTCAAAATATCTTCAAGTTTCTCTATAAATAGTGAGTCTTTATCACTTACACTTGCTAACTCACAGTAATTCCAACATTTACCTAAAGTTTTATAATCATTTGGGATTTTATAATTATCAAATTGTATTTTGTCCCCACTTGTCATATTTAAAATTGAAGTTACATCATTCACTGAAATTGCATTTTGAGAATCATATCTGTTTACAATAAAAGATATTTTCTCCTTTAACCCTGCTCTTTTCATTAAAGAATAAAATGTTTTTACTTTTGAAATATGAGGAAGATTCATTTCTGTTAAAAGCCAGATTTCATTTACAATATCATATATAGTTGTCTTTAGATTTGAAGCATCTGCTAAACCTAAATCTATAATTATAAAATTAAAATAATCACTTGAATTTGATACATACTCTAAAAGTTTACTAATAAATACATCTTTTTCTATGTACTCTTTATCTATATGTTTTTGAATTCCTGTAATACAATAAAAGTTTTCACGAACTTTACATAAACCATTTTGAAGATTATTTTCCAAGTGAAATTCACTTGTATTAATCAAATCAACAATAGTTTTATTAGGAAGTGGATTTTTTTGTAAAAATAGATTGCTAACAGCTTTTGTAGTTGATAAATCAATATATAAAATATTCTTATCAGGTAAATTTTGTGATAGTAAATCAGACATATTCATACCAATAGTAGTAGTTCCTATACCTCCTGAAATACCACTTAAAGCTATAATTTTATTCCCATATTTATTTTTATTTAGAAGTTCATTTCTTGTATTTAGAATTATTTCTTTTATTGTTTCTGCTTTAAATTCATTTATAGAAATATAGTTCTGAATTCCTAGTTTCCCACAATACATAGATATTTTATGGTCATTTGGACCTAAAACTATTATTAATTCATTTAATGACTTAATTACAGATTCATACTTCTTGATATTTCTTTCATCATCAATTAAATAAACAATTATATGCTTAGTCTCTTTACTTCGAATAGAAGATATATGTTTTTCAATTGAATTATCTACAATTACATCAACATTAAAAAGACCTTCTAGTCCACCTTTTAGATTTTGGGCAAACATATCTAAAGTATCATCATGAAATAAATATATATTAAAAGATACATCAGAACCTAAAAGTTTTTTTTCTAATTCTTTTTGCTTATCTAGATATTTTATTAGTTTATTTAGAATTTTTTTTACAATAGAAGTTGATTTTATTCGCTTATTAATAGATATATATCCATATACAAGTTTATTTTTTCTCAATGTTATTCTGTATTTTTGTTCATTATGACTTTTTTCTTCAAGTCTATTTCCATCTTTATCAATAGTTAATTTATGAAAGAAATTATTATATTCATACTCATACTTATAATACGAAATATCATCTAGGTTTGCAAGATCAGCAAATAGTTCTAAAGCCTCTTGGATTTGCGTATTTAAAATACTATTCTCTTTATTTGAATCAAGTTTATCTTTAAAATCATCTAATGTCATATTTCTTCCTAACCTTATCTTTGAAGATTATATTCTTTACAAAAATATATTCAAATAATTTAATATATCTACTATTATAACAGAAACAAACATAACTGGTACCATAGCAGCTACTCTTCTTTTTCTTATTTTTTGCATAAATAATAAAACTATGCTTTGAAGAAGACCTGTAACTATCAAAAAAATAGCAAATGGTTTTAGTCCTAAAAATAGTGCTACAAGCATCATATACTTTATATCTCCACCACCAAGTATCATTTGTCTATTTATAAGCATAAGAATAATGAAAAAAAGAAGAACACCTAAAGATAAAACAATAGAACTTATATATATTTTCGATTCAAAAAAGCCAAATATTAAAAGCATTATTGCCATAGTAAGTAAAATATTATTTGGTACTAAGTATTTTTTGAAGTCAGTATAAGATAAAACTGTAGAAAATATATAAAAGATTATTGTAAACACATTTGTCTTTTCATGTATTAAGTAAAAGGCATAAGCCTTTTAACTTAATACTACTCAGAAGTAGAACCAGTTACTTCAGTGATTTTATTTGTAGCTGCTGTTTCAACTTTTGTTTTTTCACCATCAACCCAAGTATTTAAACCAACAACTGCTCCAACACCAACAATAACTAATAATAAAGTTACAAGAATTTTATCCATTGCACCTTTTTCACTTTTTAATCTTCTTTTTAAGAAATCTAACATTTTGTTCTCCTTGTTTTGATAAGTATAAAATAATTTTAGTTAAGTAGTCAGTATTGCAATTTTAATTAAATAATAAATAAGAATGCAACCCGGCTATCTTCATCAAGATCCGTGGCTTTCCGTCCCTACCTCACGATAAGTTTGGCTATCACTAATATATGTCGTTACTGTAATTGTTACACATATATTCTTAAGTATTACTTAAAAGTATCATAAAAGTATTATTTACAATTAAATAAATAACTTTTATAACTTTATTATTTATTATCATCAAAATTATTGTATTTTAGCTATATATCTTTCATAACTACTCTTTAAAGCCTCTACAAACTCTTTTTAGATATAATCGCCTTTATATACAAGAATAAGGAAAACTATGACTGTAGATGATAAACTAATTGAGAAATTATCAAGACTTTCTAGTTTAGAGATTGATGAGTCAAGAAAAGAGAACTTAAAATCTGAACTAGCTGATATTATTAACTTTGTTGAAAATTTAAATGAAATTGATGTATCAAAAATTGAAGCTACATTTAGCACTGTTGAAGGTGGAACACCTTTAAGAGAAGATGTTGCAAAACAAGATTTAGAGTTATCTAATCATATTTTAAAAAATGCTCCTGAGTCAGAAGATGGATACTTTAAAGTTCCAAAGATTATTGAGTAGTAAATAAAAGGAAAACAATGTTTAAGGTTTATGGAATTAAAACCTGAAACTCTGTTAGAAAAGCCTTAAGGTTTTTTAAGGACAACAATATAGAAGTAGAATTCTTTGATACTAAAAAAGAAACACCTACTTCAACTTCTATCGAGTTTTGGATTGAAAAAGCGGGTATTGATTTAGTTTTCAATAGTAGAGGAACTAAATATAGAAGTTTAAAGTTAAAAGAGCTTAATCTTGATGAACAAGGTAAGTTTGAGTGGCTATGTAAAGAGCCAATGCTTTTAAAAAGACCTATAGTTGAACTAAGTGATGATGTAGTTGTTGGTTTTAATGAAGAGGAATATAAAGAAAAATTTTTATAAAAAAAAAGGAAAGAAGTTAAACTTCTTTCCTTTTTTTATGCCCTTTAAAAAGATATAAATTAAACTATTATATCTTTTCTTGCTTCTTTTAGTGTATCAGCAATCATAAATGCTAATTCTAAAGCTTGGTCAGCATTTAATCTTGGATCACATTGAGTATGGTATCTACTTGCTAATCCTTCTTTTGTAATAGCAGAACTTGCACTTCCTGTACATTCAGTTACATCTTGTCCCGTCATTTCTAAGTGAATACCCCCTGCATATGTACCCTCTGCTCTATGAATTTGGAAAAATTTTCTAACTTCACTTAAAATTGCTTCAAAATCTCTTGTTTTATAACCATTATCAGTTTTGATTGTATTTCCATGCATTGGATCAGATGACCATAATACATTTTTCCCTTCTTTTTTAACTCTTGCTAATAATTTAGGGAAATGATCTTCAATTTTATTTGCACCCATTCTAACAATAAGATTTAATCTTCCTGCTTCATTTTCTGGATTTAATTTATCAATTAATTGAATTAATTCATCTTCTTTCATAGAAGGGCCAACTTTACATCCAATTGGGTTTTTAATACCTCTAAAATACTCAATATGAGCATCTTTTAAATCTCTTGTTCTATCACCAATCCATAACATATGAGCAGCACAGTTAAACCAATCACCCGTGATTGAATCTTTTCTTGTAAGGGCTTCTTCATAGTTAAGTAAAAGTGCTTCATGTGAAGTAAATAGTGATGTTTCACTTAATTGAGCAGTATTTTTACTTGTAATACCACATGATTTCATAAAGTTAAGTGCTTCTGAAATTCTATTTGATACATCTTGATATCTTTCATCTAATTCATGGTCTTTTAAGAAACCTAAATTCCATAATTGAACTTGATTTAAATCTGCCATACCACCTCTTGAGAATGCTCTTAAAAGGTTCATTGTTGCAGCACTTTGATTGTAAGCTTTTAGTAATTTCTTAGCTTTTGGATTTCTTGCTTTTTCTGTAAAGTCCATATCATTTACAATATCACCTCTATATGAAGGTAAAGAAATACCATTTATTTCTTCAAAATCTGCACTTCTTGGCTTTGCAAATTGACCTGCAACTCGTCCAACTTTTACAACAGGACATCCACCAGAGAAAGTTAAAACTACTGCCATTTGCATCATAACTTTAAATAAGTCTTTAATGTTATTTGCATCAAATGAAGCAAATGATTCAGCACAATCTCCTCCTTGTAAAAGAAAAGCCTTTCCATTTACAACGTCTGCTAACTTATTTTTTAGACTTAAAGCTTCACCAGCAAAAATTAAAGGTGGATATGAAGCTAATTCATTCTCTACTTTCTTTAACTTTTCTAAGTCATTATATGTTGGTTGTTGTTTGATTGGAAAATCTCTCCAACTACTTGGATTCCAATTTTTCATTTCTTTGCCTTTGTTGTTTATTTAATAATAAGTGATTTTATCCAAACTATACTTAATAAAAAAAGTTTGTTTTGTTACTAAATTGTAACTACTATAGGGGTTTATGTAAGGTTTGGCATATTAGAATTACTAATATGCCTAAATTTTATGCTACTAATTTAGAAAGAAGTTCTTTAAATGATACTTTAAATGCATCAAGTCCTTCTATTAAAAGTTTCTCATAGATGTCATTCATTTTAACACCTTTTTCTTCTAATAATTCGAAGTATTCATCACACTGTTTTTCAGTCATAATATCTGATTGCTCTTTTACTCCAACTTGTAGCCAGTCTTCAATAGTTGCTAAAGGAGCAGTATTTACTGAGTTTGGATAGATTAAATTATCTACATAGTAAGATGGTGCTAATTCATCACCTTTTACACCAGTACTTGCAAATAGTGTTCTTATGTTTTTATTTTCAAATTTATTTACTTCATGGTAACATTTTGTTGCATTTATAATTCCAAGTTTTGAAGTTTCTAAACCTTTTGAAGCAAAATCACCATCACACAATCTATCAAATCTTGAAACAAATACAGAAATTACAGCTTTAATATCTTTGTTTGATTCTTTTATTCCCTCATCTAAAGCTTGTGCACATTTAATAGCTTGTTCAACTGAGAAAATAAGTGTTGCATTTACATGAATACCCTTTGATGTTAACTCTCTCATTGCAATGTACCCAGCTTGTGTTGCAGGAACTTTAATCATTACATTATCAACACCAATTGAGTTGTGTAATCTAACACCCTCTTCTATAGTACCTTGAGCATCGTCACAAAGTGTTGGGTCAACTTCAATAGAGATAAATCCATCATCAGCATCGTTTTTATGTAATTCATCAAGTAAACAAGCAGCTCTTTTTATATCAGTTAGAGCTAACTCTTCATAGATTGTTTTTGCATTATTTGCTTGTAACATATCAAGTTGTTGTTTATATGCAACAGAGTTAGTAATAGATGATGCAAAAATCGCAGGATTTGAAGTAGCACCTTGTATTACTTCATCTTTTATAATCTCTTGGAATCTATTTTCTAAGAAATCTCTTTCAATAAAATCACACCATAAAGAGTAGTTAATGTCTTCTTTTAAACTCATGTTTATATCCCTTATAAATTATCTAAGATTTTTGTTAAATCTTTTGTGTCAACTATAATATTAGCTTCTTTCTTTAATACTTCTTTAGCACAAAAAGCAACTCTAGTGTCAGCGTGAGCGAACATTGATAAATCATTTGCACCATCACCACATACTAAAGTATCAGCTTTTGAAACACCTAAAATATTTTGTAATCTTTGAATCATATCACCTTTTGAATATCCAAACATCATATCTCCACCAACAAGTCCAGTTAAAATACCATCTCTTTCATGTAGTACATTTGAAAAGTCTGCATCAAGTCCAAGTTTATCTTTAGCAGGTGATGTTCCTATTCTAAACCCACCTGAAAAACATACAACCTTATATCCCATTTTTTTAAGTTCAGGAATAATTTCATAAGCACCTGGCATTAAAGGTAAATCTTTACAAATCTCAACAGCTTTTGAATATTCTAAACCCTTAAGTAAAGATACTCTTTCAATTAAAGATTCAAAAAAGTCTAACTCTCCAGCCATTGCTTTTTCAGTGATTCCTGCAACTTTTTCCTCTAATCCTAAAGGCTTTGCAAGAAAGTCAATTGTTTCTCCATCCATAAGTGTTGAATCAAAATCAAATACAGCTAATTTCATTAATTTTCCCTAGTTTTATTCTTTAAAGGTTATAATAATATCTAAAATTAACTAAAGGAAACTGATTGAAACTTGCTTGCATTGATATAGGACTTAAAAGAATAGGAATTGCAATCTGTGTTAGCTCAAACATAGTAACACCACAAGAAGCAATTCTGCGAAAAAATAGAAATCAAGCCTCAAATGATGTAAATGCTTTTTTAAAAGAGTGGGAAATAGAGAAATTAATAGTTGGCTTTCCAAGTGCAAGTGAAGATATGCAAAAAAGAATCAATCACTTTGTAAAACTACTAGAACTTGATATACCTTATGAATTTCAAGAAGAGAATATGAGCTCGATCGAGGCAGAAGATATGATGAAAGGTGAAATCAAATACAAAAGAGATGGAAGAGTTGACTCCCTTGCTGCAAAAATAATACTAGAGAGATATTTAGCAAAAAACTAATACTAAATATCTCTAAAACTTCAAGTTTAAACTCTATTTTTTAGTGTTGTGAACCACTGCAATTGCTAAACCTTGGTCATGAGTGATAGATAAATAAGACTTTTTAATCTTATATTTTTTTCTTATTTCTTTTTTATACTTTATTTTTGGAGCACCAAGCTTTGACTTTTTGATTTTAATATCATGAAAACCACATTTCTTACCAATACCTGTACCTAAAGCCTTTGAAGCAGCCTCTTTAGCAGCCCAAAAACCAGCAGCACTTTCAGGTCTTTTTATAAGTTCTATTTCTTCATCATCTAAAAATCTTTCATAAGCCTTTCTTCCAAACTTCTCATACATTCTTTTTATTCTATCAACAGAAGCTACATCTATACCTATCATTCTTTTTAACCTATTTATTCAATTTAATAATTATAGCGTTGTTTCACATAAATTATATACAAATTATTTTACACAATAATTAATTCTATTTTAGGTAAAATAAAAATAATAAAATAATCCAAGGAGATAAAATAATGTCAAAATTAAAAGTTGCTTTAATAACTACAGCTTTAATTACACTATTTAGTGGTTGTGCAACAGAAAGTTCACAATCTATAAAAGTACCAGAAAATAAAGCCGAAAGAGTACTATATAATGGTGAAAAAATGATAATTTCAATTGGTAGATTTGATAATAGATCTGCATACAACAATGGTATATTTTCAAATGGAAAAGATAGATTAGGAAATCAAGCTCAAACAATATTAACTACAAGTTTACAACAAAGTGGTCATTTTTTAGTTCTTGATAGAACAAATTTAACTGCATTAAAACAAGAAAGTAACTTTTCAAAAGTAAATCAAAATATAAAAGGTGCTAAATATGTTATATCAGGAGATGTAGTAGAATTTGGTAGAAAAACAGTGGGAGATCACCAGTTTTTTGGAATACTTGGAAAAGGTAAAAAACAAGTAGCTTATGCAAAAGTTAATTTAAATGTTATTGATGTTAATAGTACAGCTGTAGTATATTCATCTCAAGGTGCAGGAGAATTTACATTATCAAATAGAGAAATTATTGGCTTTGGTGGAACAGCTGGTTATGATGCGACTTTAAATGACAAAGTTTTAAGTTTAGCAATTAATGAAGCAGTAAATAATTTAGCAAAAAAAATTCACTAAGAAGGTATTATAAATGAAATTCTTTATTAATACTTTTATAATAAGTATTTCAGTAGTTTTATTTACTGGTTGTGGTAGTGCAGCCAAGCAAAACATTTATCACTGGGATAGAGCCTATATTGATTCAGTATATGAATCAATAAATGAAGAAGGTGATATAAATACACAAATCTCTAATTTAGAAAAAATTATACAAGATAGTTATACAAATAAGAAAAAAATTGCTCCAGGGTTATATGCACAATTAGGACTTTTGTATTCTAAAGTTGGAAATAATTCTAAATCAATAATGAATTTAAATAAAGAAATAGAAATGTTTCCTGAATCAAAACAATATATTACTTTTTTAAAAAATAAAGGCGTGAAATAATGAAAAATATTTTTACTATTATATTTTCAATCACTGTGATGATATTTTTGTCAGGTTGTGCTAAAAATCAAGAATTATATGATTATAGCTCTTTTATTAAAAATAAGCCTAAGTCTATTTTAGTTGTACTACCTACAAATGAATCTTTAGATATAAAAGGTAGCTCAGCTACACTTGCGAATTCAATTTTGCCTTTAAGTGAAGCTGGTTATTATGTTTTCCCACCAGCATTAGTAAATGAGACATTTAAACATAATGGAGTATATGAAGCAAAAGAAATTAGAAATGTTTCTTTAGAAAAATTAAAAGAGATTTTTGGAGCAGATTCTGTACTTTACATAAATGTTAAAAAATATGGTAATAACTATACTGTTTTATCTAGTAAAACGGAAATAGAATTAGAAGCTAAATTAGTAGATTTACATAGTGGAAAAACTATTTGGAATAAAAACTCTAAATTTGTGAAATCTTCTGGAGATGGAGGCGGTGGTATAATTGGTATGTTAGTTAGTGCTGTAGTTACTCAAATTGTAAACGAATCAAGTGACCAAGCATACAAAACTTCAATGATTGCAAACAATATTTTATTTGCAACAGATTGCAATGATTGTATTTTATATGGAAATTACTCACCAAACTTTAATAAAGACTTACAACTAAAATAGTTTTTTTGTAGCATTTTATTGATATTATTAAGAGAGACTAAAATAAATCTCTCTTAATAATTACTACTCTTATAAATCTTCTCATCCCTTATAATCTTTATATTAAAAAAATGCTAGAATACCATTTTTAAATTACTAAACTTACGATATAATTGAAAATATAGTAAAAAACAATATAAAAAATTATTTTTATTTTCAAAAGTCTATAAATGGGGGAGATTTAACACTTATGAAACTGTTCATACGAAAGCTGTTATATCTTATCATCATGCTTTTTATAATTAGTTTGATTTCATTTATAGCTATAAATGCAGCTCCAAACTCTTTTTTTGCAAGTGGGCAGTTAAATCCTAATATCACAGAAGAATCAATCGCTCAATTAAAAGCTATTTATGGTTTAGACAAACCTTTATATGTACAGTATTTTTCATGGCTTATAGCTATGGTTCAACTTGATTTTGGTATTTCATTTGCAAGTGGTTCACAAGTTAAAGAAGAGATATTAAGTAGAATTCCAATCACACTTACGATAAATATAATCTCAATGGTATTTATCTTCTTTATTTCACTTTATCTTGGAATAAAAGCAGCATTAAATAAAAATAGTTTTTTTGATAGATTCACAGGACAATTATCGCTTCTTAGTTTTTCTATGCCATCTTTTTATTTAGCCTTACTTTTAGTTTTAATTTTTGCTATAAACTTTGAAGTTTTACCAATAGCAGGCTTACACTCCGTACCAGATGATGGAAGTTTAACTTACTATTTAGATTTTGCATGGCACTTAATACTTCCTATTTCAATCATAATATTTAGTGGAATTGGAAGCTTGACTTTATATATTAGATCATTGACTATTGAGATTTTAAAGTCAGATTATATTTTCTTTGCAAAGGCAAGAGGTTTAAATAACAAACAAATTCTAAGATACTATATCTTACCAAATCTATATCCACCAGTTATTACACTACTTGGATTATCACTTCCAGGAATTATTGGTGGTTCAGTAATACTTGAAACAATTTTTTCAATTGATGGAATGGGACTTTTATTTTTTCAAAGTGCTTTAGCTCATGACTATCCTGTTATTATGGGAATATTAATCATCGGAGCGTTTTTAACACTACTTGGAAATATCCTAGCAGATTTATTCTTGCTAAAATTAAACCCAAACTATGATGGAAAATAAAAAATTTAATTAAGGAAACATAATTGAAAGTTTTAAAAACTATAGACGAGTTACAAGAAGTTAGAAAAAATATTAACTCAACAGTTGGATTTGTTCCAACAATGGGAGCTTTACATGATGGACACATCTCTTTAATCAAAAAAGCAAGAGAAGAAAATGAGATAGTTATAGTATCTATCTTTGTAAACCCTACACAATTTCTTCCAGGTGAGGATTTAGACGCATATCCTAGACGTGATGAAGCAGATAAAAAAATCTGTGAAATGTGCAAGGTTGATTATGTATTTATGCCTGAGATATCTACTATGTATGGTAGTGAAGAGATTTTAATAAAAGCTCCAAATAAAAGCTATATGTTAGAAGGGAAAACTAGACCAGGACACTTTGATGGTGTTTTACAAGTAGTTTTAAAACTATTTGGTTTAGTTCAACCAACAAACGCTTACTTTGGGAAAAAAGACGCTCAACAACTATCACTTATAGAACAAATGGTTAAAAACCTTTTCTTACCTATAAATATAGTACCTTGTGATATTATAAGAGAAAAAGATGGACTTGCTATGAGTTCAAGAAATGTATATCTTGATGAAACTCAAAGAAAAGATGCTCTACTTATTTCAAAGTCACTTTATAATGCTGCTTCACTTATAGCAAAAGGTGAACTTGATGTAAAAAAAGTAAAAGATAAAATCTATGAGGTTATGTCAAGTCTTGATGTGGAGTATGTAGCAATAGTTGATAAAGAGTTTAATGAAATAGAAACTATTGAGCTTAAAAATACAGTAATTCTAGTAGTTGCAAGATTTGGAAATACAAGACTTCTTGATAATATTTGGTTATAATAAAATATCATTCAAGATAATTTAAGCGTATTGCACTTATAATTCTGATAATTAAAATCAAAAAGGATTATATATGAAATTAGATAGACTATTATTATCAAGTGTTTTATTAGTAGGGTCTTTATTTGCAGGCACATATAAAGTAGATAAAAGCCATACTAACGTAGGATTCCAAGTAAAACACATGATGATTTCAAATGTAAAAGGTTCGTTTGATAATTTTGATGGTTCATTTATTTATGATGAGAAAACTAAAAAATTAAAAAATTTAAATGCAACAATAAAGGTTGCTTCAATTAACACAGCAGATAAAGAAAGAGACGAACACTTAAAAGAAGAAGAATTATTTGCAGCTAAAAAGTTCCCAGAAATTAAATTTAAACTTACTAAAGTTGAAAATGGTAAAGCTTATGGTGATTTCACATTAAGAGGTATCACAAAAAATATTGCTTTAGATATAAATGAAATTTCTACAGTAAAAGATCCTTGGGGAAATGAAAGAGCAGGTTTTTCTCTTGAAGGAAAAATTAATAGACAAGACTATGGTATTAAATGGAACAAAGCCTTAGAAATGGGTGGTGTTGCAGTGAGTAATAATGTAAAACTTCTAATTGATGTTCAAGGTATAAAAGAAAAAGTTAACTAAAAATATCTTTTACTTTTTTCTATATTTTATTTAAATTTAAACTTTTACTAAATTTATGATAAAATTGCGAAAAAAGTAATAGGTAATAAATGAAATTTACAACTCAAAATCCCGATAAATCATTACATCTTGTATCACTTGGCTGTACAAAAAATCTTGTTGATTCAGAAGTAATGCTTGGAAAACTAAAAGATTATACACTTACAAATGACTCTTCAAATGCAGATGTTATTATTGTAAATACATGTGGTTTTATTGACTCTGCAAAAGAAGAGAGTATCAATACTATTTTAAATTTACATGATGAAAGAAAAGAAGAATCAGTATTGGTAATGGCTGGTTGCTTAAGTGAAAGATATAAAGAAGAATTACAAAAAGAACTACCTGAAATTGATGTATTTACAGGGGTTGGTGACTACGATAGAATTGATGAACTTGTAAATGCTAAAAGATCAAACTTTACAAATGATGTATTTTTAGCAAGTGAAACTAATGATAGAGTAATCACTGGTTCAAACTACCACGCTTATGTAAAACTAAGTGAAGGATGTAATCAAGTTTGTTCATTCTGTGCTATTCCTAGCTTCAAAGGGAAACTCCACTCAAGAACTTTAATATCACTAGAAAAAGAAGTAAAATCCCTTGTTTCAAAAGGTTTTACAGATTTTTCTTTTGTATCTCAAGACTCTTCTTCATTTTTAAGAGATTTAGGAGAAAAAGATGGTTTAGAACAACTTATTTCAACTGTTGAAAAAATAGAAGGTGTAAAAACTGCTAGAATTTTATACCTTTACCCATCAACTACAACTTTATCACTTATTGATAAAATTGCAGATTCAAAAGTATTTGTAAACTACTTTGATATGCCACTTCAACATATCACTCCTTCAATGTTAAAAACCATGAAAAGAGGAAAAGGTGTTGAAAAACTTATTGAACTTATGGATCATATGAAATCAAAACCAAACTCTTTTATAAGAACTACATTTATTGCAGGTCATCCAGGTGAGACACAAGAAGATTTTGAAGCCTTAGCAAAATATATCGAAGAGTATAAATTTGATAGAGCAAATGTATTTTCTTACTCTGATGAAGAAGGTACTACAGCTTCAAAATCAGATGCAAAAGTTGAGCAAGAAATCATAGATGAAAGAGCGGATATTTTAGGTGAAATTATTGCCCAAACTACTCAAGAATCTCTTGAAAAAGAAGTAGGTCAAACTTTTGAAGTATATGTGGATGGTGAGAGTGATGAACACGAATACTTATTAAGTGCAAGAAAAACTATTTGGGCTCCTGATATTGATGGAGAGATTTACATCAATGATAATGAACTAACAGATGAAAAAGGTGAAGCGAAACAGTTAGAATTTGGAAAAATCTATACTGTAAAAATCACTGAACTTGTAGGTGATAAACTACTAGCAACTGTTATTAAATAACATGAACTTAAACTTTAGTGCAATAAAAGAGTCAAAAAATCTACTTGCTTTCTCAGCAGGTATAGACTCTTCTGCACTATTCTTTCTTTTAGTTGAAGAAAATATTCCTTTTGACATTGCCATTGTTGATTATAATTTAAGAGAGCAATCAAAAGAAGAAGTAGCTTATGCAAAAGATCTTGCGAAAAAATATAATAAGAAGATTTACATAAAAGAAGTAATTTTAAGTGGCTCAAACTTTGAGAAAAAAGCAAGAGATATTAGATATAATTTTTTTGAAGAACTTATCAAAGAGCATAATTATACTACTTTAATTACAGCTCATCAATTAAATGACAAGTTAGAATGGTTTTTGATGCAGTTTTCAAAAGGTGCAGGATTAAGTGAACTAATAGGATTTAATACTTGGGAAGAAAAAGAGGTTTATAAAATTTTTAAACCCCTTTTAAATATCACAAAAGATGAGCTTGAAAATTACCTAAAAACAAATAAACTAAAATACTTTATAGATGAAACAAATATTGATATAAAATATAAAAGAAACTATTTTAGACATAATTTTAGTGATAAATTTGTAAATGAGTTTAAAGATGGAGTTATAAACTCTTTTGAATATCTGCAAGAAGATATTAACTCTTTATGCATAAATAATAAACATTTACAAAAAATTGATGAGCTTGAAATCTATAAAAATTTAAATGATGACAATTTAAATATTAGAGTTATTGACAAAAGTTTAAAAAGAAGAGGCTTTATTCTTTCAAAAGCATCAAGAAAAGAGATTTTAAAACAAAAAGAAATTATAGTTTCACATAAAATTGCAGTAAGTATTACAGATAAATATATTTTCATCTGTCCAAATTCGAAAATAATAATGGATAAAAAATTTAAAGAAAAATGTAGAGTAAAAAAAATACCTAAAAATATAAGATTTTATTTATATGAAAAAAACATAGACTTAAATGGATTAGTTATTTAAAAACTTTCTCATCTTTCTAGTTTCATTTAAATCATCTTTTGCTTGTACTTTTTGATTTTTTAGGAAGTTAATACTTTTAAAAAAAAGTTCTTCCATTTGTTTAAGCTCTTCAAGCTTTAAGTCAAAATCTTCTACGCTATTTTGACCTATATACTCTTCATACCAAGATACAAGAGCATCAGCTTTTTCATAAGAGTCTAGGGAATCAATCCTAATTAGTTCTTCTAAGGCCTTTATTGACCTGTCTCTTCTTTCCATGCTTCTATTAACCCTTGTGCTACTTTCATTACTTGATTTACAGCATTTATATTATCGTCAATACCAGCAGAAAAAAGTGTCTCTATTTGATATAAATATAATCCATCTAAATAATAAGCAACATCACCACCATCAAAGTCTAGTACATTTCTTAACTCATCAAAAATAGCAATTGTTTTGTTTATATAAGTAAACTTTGCTTCAATATCGCCCTCTTCCATTGCATTTTTAACAAATGAAAGATATTTAATAATACCTTCGTATAATTTAAGTATCAGTACATAAGGGTCATCTGAAACTGCATTTTGTTGATTATATACATCTAATCCCATAAAGTATCTCCGTTATTCATCTAGTAATAAGTATATTATATATTTGCTTAATTTTAAACAAAAAGAGAAAAAATAATTTTCTCTTTTTATTAACTTGATGTAGATTGTTGAATCATCATTTTTAGACCTGAGAAAGACGATTCAAATTGAGTAATAAGTGCTGTATAAGCTGCAAATTGATTTGCTAGCTGACTATATTTGTCATCTAGTTTTTCTACAGCTTTTTCTTTTTCTTTTTCAAGAGTTTTTTCTCTTGAGTCTATACCTTTTTCATAAATATCTAATAAACCACCTGTAAAGTTTAATTCATCTAAAGTAGCTTTTAACTGTGTACCAAAACCTTCTTTGGCAGCAGTACCTACAAATATATCTTTAAGTTCATCTGGATTATCAGTTAATACTTCATTAAAAGCAACTAAATCTAAAGATATTTTACCTGATTTATCTAACTCAAATCCATAATTAAATAAAGACTTATCTGAATTCTCACCGTATTCACCAAAGAATTTTTCTTTTATTTGAGAAAGCATTGTTCTTAATGATGATTTATCAGCAATAGCACTATCTGCACTATCTATTTCCGTACCAACTAAATCTACAAGTTCATTATATTTTGTAATAAAATCTGTAATTTGTGTTTCGATAAAAGAAGTATCTTTTGTTACATTAATAGAAGAAACACCTAGTTTTGTTGCAGTTATATCTAAACCATCAACTGTAATCTTATTTTCAGCAGAAGTATAAGCAACACCATCTACTTCTAAACTCATATCCTGAGCTATTAGTGTATGATTTGTTGCATTTATAGTTGTACCATCAGTTGTATAACCTAAAGCTTGACTAGCTGTACCAGAAATTGTTAGAGCATTTGCAAGTCCAGAACTCTCACTTTTTAAAACTAATCTATATGAATCATCACCTACTTGTTCTAGAGAAGCGTTAATACCTATTGTGTCATTTATTGCTGTTGCTAACTCATCATATGTTCTATAAGTTGATGTATCAAAGTTGTGTGTTGTTCCATCAACATCAATAGTTAAAACTCCAATATCACCTAAAGCATCTTTAGTAGCTGTATTAATAGCGTCTGATTGATATACATCTTTTTGTGCTAAACCTTTTACATCTACTGTTGTAATACCAACATTTACATTTTTTGAATCAGTTGCATTAAAAACAACAGAATCTCCTGATGTTGTAGCAGATTTTTCTTCAAAAGCATTTGATCCACTTGTAACAAAAAGGTCAAAAGGTTTTATAGTTTCAAGTAATTCATTTACTTTTGCATCAATTGTAGCAAAAGTCTCTTTTTCTTTTACTATATCTTCTAAACTTGTTTCTAAAGGCTCAACTAATGCTCTTCTTTCTGCTGCTTTTAATTTTTCAATTAACTCTTGATTTAAAGCAGTAGATTGTCCTGTTCCTAGTCCTAAAATTCCTTCAGCCATAATTTACTCCTTATTATCTTTTAAGACCTAATAAAGTCTGTAGCATTTCATCAATTACAGTTACAATTTTAGCATTTGCTGAATATGCTGCTTGAAACTTAACTAAATTAAGCATTTCTTCGTCTTTATCAACTTTTACAAGTTCATTATATGAAGATGTTAAAGCTGCTTTTATATCTTTTTGAGTATCTAAAACAAAATCTGTACTTTCTTTATCTTCTGAAACAATTGCTCTAATTTCTTGAAAAAACTCTGAAAAAGATGTTCTATCATTATCTGTTGGATCTTGTGCTCCATCTGTAAAAGATAAATCTTTTTTCCATTGTAGTTCTGCTAAATAATCTAAATCTTTTTGGTCTAAATCATTAATTGCTGTTTCATTAAATTTTAAAGTACTTACACTAGTTCCTGAAAACAATCCAAGTTTAACAGTATCACCAACTGTACTATCAAGTTCATCAATTGCTTTTTCACCAAATTTATACTCATCAACACCTGTTCTTATATATTTATCAGTAACATCTGCTAAAACTTTTGCAAACTTATCAAGTTTATCTTTATAAATTTCAAGTTTATTATTTGGTGAATCCGAACTAATACTATCCGTTTGAACTTTTAAAACACCAGATTTTAAATCAACTTCTTTATCATAAATTGCTATGTAAGTTCTACTTACAGCATCTTTACTTTGTAATTCATCTTTGTAAAAACTATTTCTAACTTCATCAAGATTACCATCACCATCTATATCATTACTTTCAGTAATTGTAATTCTTCCTTCAAATTTTCCATTTACACCTGGACTATCTGATTCTATAAGTAGAAATTTATCTTCTCCATCAATATCAATCTTATTCCCATCTTCATCAACTCTATAGTTACCATTGTATGCTGTAATTAATCCTTTTGTACTTGGATTATCATTTATTGCATAAGCTAATGCTCTTACATAATTACTTGCATCTACAACATCTGGTATACCATCTTCATCAAAGTCAATATCAACTGCATTTCCATCTTTATCAGTATATTGTGAGCTACCTACTGTAATAGTCACTTCTTGATCGTTGTTAAGCTTATAAGTGATTTTATCACCTATTTCAGGGGTATTAGTTACTGCACCTGTCGTATTATCAATAAAAGTAAGACTACTTCCCGTACCTGCATTATCTGCAAATCTATCTATTTGAGCTGTATGTTCTTCTTGTACGCTAACATCTCTTACATTTGTGTTATATCTTACGGCTACATTACCAGCAATTTTTAATTCATATTCACCGTATGATCTGTCTACATCTATATCTACATATGCAGATAGTTGTTCTTCTAAGTAATCTCTTCTATCAAGTAAGTCATTTGTAGATTCTGATTGCTTTCCTAATTTTTCATTGATTTGACCTATTTCACTAAGAATGTCATTTACTTTATCTACATTAGAACCTAACTCTTGTTCTTCTAACTCTTGTGCTCTTTCAATTCCTCTATATAAATTTTGTAAAGACTCAACTAAAAGTTTACCTTCATTTATAAGTCCATTTTTATATACTTCTGAATTTGGATTTGACCTTAAATTTTCAACTGCTTGGAAATATCTATTTAAATCTGAAGAAAAACCACTTGTATCAGTCTCTTTAAAAGCTGTTTCAACACTTCCTAAAATACTTGAAAGTTTTGTATAACCTTGTTCTCTAGTATTTTCAGTCATAAGTCTGTCAAACATATACTGGTTTGTAACCCTATATGCATTATCAGCACCAACACCACGACCTGTAAATCTAGTGTCAGTTTGCTCAAGCTCTTTTATATCAACAACTCTTTTTTTATAACCAGGAGTATTCTCATTAGCTATATTATTAGAAACATTCTCAACTGCTATTTTTGCAGCTGTTAAACCAGTTTGTGAAACGTTTAATGTATTAAGCATAGAGACTCCTTTTTAGTGTATTGTCTAATTATTGCATTACATTTCTTAAAGTTAGATTAAAAAGGCCATATAGCTCTCATGAGTTTTACTCCCCATGGAGTCTCCATAATATCAGCTTCTGTACCTTCTTTATCATACATAAGTTTTAAATTAGCTATTTGATTTGAGCTAATTGAGTTTTCTGAACTAATATCATATGGTCTTATCACACCTGTAACTATTATAACTTGTTTTTGTCCATCGATCAATAACTCTTTTGAACCCTTAATATAGTAGTTACCATTTTGATATGTTTGTTGAATTATTGCAGAAATTGATGTAGAAAAACTCTCAGCAAAACTAGTTTTTACTTCTCCTGAGTCAGAGTTTGTACTTTGCGTTGAAAAATCAACTCCAAGGTTTCTATTAAATTTATCTGTAATTTTAGAGGCTGTACTACCTAAACCAGCACCAGCTAAGACACCTCCACCTAAACTACTATTTCTATCATTTGAAAGTTCTCTTTTATTATTTGTATTAGATGTTAAATTCTCATCAATATTCACTTGAATAATATCTCCAACTTGAAGGTCTTTTTTATCAGCAAATAAAGAAGCACCTTCCATAGAGTATAGTGAACCTTTATTTTTTTTAGGGCTTGGTTGAGGCTTTGGTATTTGAACTTTTGGTTCCTCAAACTTTATTTGTGGTTCATTAGAAGCACAAGCAGTAAAAAAAACTACTGCAATAAAAGGACTAATATATTTATACATTCAACCTACTTTTTAAAATATATTGAACATCAATAGCAATGATTATTTCATTCAAAGTATTTTTAACTAATGCCATTGTTCCATATCTTACCATCAAAGGTTCAAGATTAGTATTTAATTCACAAATTAAAATCAATCTATTTTCGATGATTTTAACATGTCTTACATTTTCTTGACCTATTAGTTCAACAGCCTTTTGAACTTCATTTACAATAATACCTTCAACTTTTTTCTTCTCGTCATCTTTTTCTTTTTGTTCTTGAAGTGCTGCTTGTTTAGCTTTTATTTCAGCTTCTTGTTGCTTTTGCATTTCATTACTCATATGCCAATAATAACCTGCAAACATCAGAATTACAACAATAAGCGACAAAAACTTTATAAGTTTTTGTTTTCTATTTCTTTTTACAGCAACTATCATTTTTAACTTCTTATTTTATTACAAAAGTAGTAAAAAGTATTTGTTTAATATGATTAGCTTTAATATTTTCATTTGAAGATGTTGCTTCATTTAACACTGAATTTATCTCTTCAATTAATTCTTCTTTTAATAAAGCTTTTCCTCCAACTGTTAATAGCTCTTCAGAACTTCTTGCACTAATTTGTCTAATAACAACATCAATGATTTCTGCTCTATAATTTTCTACTAATGCAGCAATTGTAGGCTCTACACTTTTTATTGCAAAAGATAGTTTCATAAGTTTTTCTCTACCTTTTGAATTAGTGATATTTAAAACTAAATCATTAAGTTCTGCTTTAAATGTCTCTTTTGAATCAGCTGCCTCTTCTTTTTTAACTGTTTCTTCCTGAGTTTGTCCTTCTTTTGGAGAAAGTACTCCTTGTGAATATAAGAAATAAGCTCCACCAGCTACTGCAAGAATAAGAATAACAACAAGTGCTATAAGAACTATCATTAGTCCTTTTCCACCACCTGAATTATTTGCTTGTGCTTCTGTTTCTTCTGCCATTACTTTCCCTTTTCATCTTTTATATTAAAGTTTTCTAACATTTCAGTTAATTGTGCTGCATTTTGAACACTTAATGATTTAAATAGTTGTGTGATATTTTTTTCTTTTAATCTAATGATTATATCAAAAACATCTTCAAGTTTTCCCTCAGCAATCATTTCATCAAATATTTTTGAAGCTACTTTTGGTTTCATTTTATTAAAAATTTTAGTTGTTTTACTCTCAACTGTTTGATTAATATCTCTTAAAACTTGCTCATTCTTGCTATAAAGTTGTTGTATCTGTTTTTTCTCTGACTCAATTTTTGCTAAAATTGTTTCTAGTTCTTTTTTTCTTTCTTGATACTCTTTTTCTTTTTGATTATAAAATAGGTTTAATTCTTTTTTTAGCTCTTTTATCTCTAATTTTTGTTTTGTAAGAGAACTGCTATCAGTAGATTGTTGGGCATTAGAAAAAGTAAGTAACAAAACCATAAACAGTAAAACTTTTATCAAAAATACTCCTTTTTAACCGCTTATATATTTGCTTTGAATATATTCTTCAGAAGCTTCTTGTTCAGCTAATAGTAACTTTTTCAAAGCTTCTCTTTTTTCTTCTTCTAAAATATAAGCAAATTGCTCTGTCTCTTTTTGAAGTTCAATTACCTCTTCAATTACTACTTCCATTACTTTTTCAACTTCTTTTTTTTCTTCTTCAAGTTTTGCAATATACTGTCTCATTGTATTTTTATGCATTGCAAGAACTGCAAAATCAGATACTGACCCAAATTTATGTAAAGTTGCAGTGTCAATTTTATTTTGTGTAAACATAATTTCTGCTTCTAAAGTATCAATTTTTGCTTGTAATTGACCTTTTTCCATTAGCTTTTGATCTGTTTGAGTTTGTTTTAAATTATATAGTTTTTCAATCATAATCTAATTCCCAAAAATCAACATTAAATCCCAAAGATCTTTTGTATAAGTAGTGATATGATCACCTACCCAAGGTAGTGTTACTAATATAAAAGCAGATACAAAAATCATTTTAGGTACAAAAGACAAAGAAGCATCACTTACTTGAGTTACTGCTTGAAATACTGAAATTATTAAACCAATAATCATACTTACAATTAATGAAGGCATTCCTAAAATAAGAATGATTTTTACAGTATTTTCTGCAATAGCCATTAAATCCATTATTAATCTTTTATCTTAATTGTAATCTCTAATGTTTTATTATTTAAAAGTTTAGTAATTAGCTCTGCAATATCTTGTGCACTAGAACTACTTACTTCAATACTTTGTTCATTTTTATTACTATTTGAAGAAGATTGGATTTGTGATTCTAAACTCTTTGTATTTATAGGTTTCACATCATTTAAATTTTCAATAGCACTTAAAATATCATCTTCATTTAATGAATCTAATTCTGAAAACTCATCACTCATCTTCTCTCCTTGAATTGTTTCTTCTATATCTTTCTCAAAAGACTCACTATTAGTTAAGTAATCTTCATTTAATAAGACATCTAAATCTTCATGGTCTTCTTCAATATTCTCTTCTATTGGTTCAAAATCCAATTCATTATCTAATTGATTTATTATATCATCATTTTCTAAATCATTAATTAGTGAATCTATTTCATTATCATCATTATTTAATTCTTTTTCAAAGTTTTCTAGTTCATCTTCTTGTTTATTTGAACTTTCATCATAATCAAAAGAAGTATTATTTAATCCCATATCATCTTCAAAATTCATCAAATTTTCTAATTCTTTTTCAGACATAAGGTTATCCGAGTCATCAATAAAATCAAATTTTTCTTCAATTTTGTTATCTTGCGGTGCTTCTTCTATTATTTCAACAGATGAACTTTCACCTTTTTCAAGTAAAGAAGCTAACTCTGCATCTAATTCAAAATCATCTGAAAAATCTAAACTATTAGAATCATTTTCTTTTTCATCTTCATTAGCTTTATTATTTTCTTCTTCTTGACTATAAGCATCATCTACTATGTCAGCAATCGAACTTTGAATATCTTGTGTTTCAGTTTTTTTTTGCTGTTCGTGTTTTTCTATAATATATTTAGGGATTTCTTTTAAAGAATCTACTGATAAATCAGCAATTCCATTGTCAAGAAGAAATTCTTCTTCAATCCCATCTTTTGGAGTAAGAAATTTTATTTTTTTTGAGAAAGCATCTTTTTTGATGATTTTTTCATCATCAATTAAGTATATATCATTAGGGTTATTTTTAATTATCGTTTTTAATTCTTCTAAGTTATTAATGTCTTTTATGATGCTATTTGCATCAAGTTTAAATTTAATATTAGCGTGTTCTAAAGTCTCATGAATTTCTTTTTTAAATCCGCTATTGCCATAAATATATACATTCAAACCAAAACCCTATAATACAATCATTTTTATTGTATAGATTATACCTTTTTTTATTAAATTTTTGATAAAATAAATACACTTAATTAGAGGGTGTTTATTTTGAAGTATTTTTTTTTAGTAGTATTATTTATTTCATCGTTATATTCGCAAACTATAAAAGATATATCAAACATAATTGGAATTAGAGAAAACCAACTTATTGGATATGGTTTAGTAGTTGGACTTGCAGGAACTGGAGATAAATCTAAGTTTACTATGCAAAGCTTACAAAACCTTCTTAGAAACTCCTATATAAAAATACCAGCAGGTTCAATTAACTCAAAAAATATTGCAGCTGTAATGGTAACAGGAAAACTTCCACCATTTTCAAGACAAGGTGATAAAGTAAAAGTAAAAGTATCTACAATAGGTGATGCAAAATCTGTTGATAAAGGTGAATTATTAATAACTCAGCTAAAGGGTGTAGATGGAAAAGTTTATGCTTTAGCTCAAGGTACTATTATTGCAGATGCTGATAATGAAACTACAGGTTTTATTTATGATGGAGCTACAGTTGAAAATGAAATTGATTTTAATCTAAAAGATGAAGACTCAATTAGACTTAGTTTGCTTAAAAGTTCAGCAAAAAATGCAGATTTGATTCAGACAAAAATCAATAAGAAATTTGGTAGGAAATTAGCAACAGCACTAGATACTAGAACAATTGATGTGATTAAACCGCCAGAAATGTCTATTGTAAAATTTATTGCAATGGTTGAAGGAATTGAACTTGACTCAAGTTTCAAAAAGAAAATAATTATTGACATGAATAGAAAATCAGTTATTACAGGTGGAGATATTATAATTGATCCAGTAACCATAGCAAGAGATTCATTTACAGTTAGAATCAAGAAAACTCCTCTTACAGAAAAACAATGGAGAGATGAGAAACTAAATAAAGGTGTAGATGTTGGAGATGGTGTTAAAATCGTAGATAAGCCTGTTGTAGATATAAACAATGCAAGAATTGATACAAAACAACAACCAACAGTAGCTGACTTAGTTAGAGCTATGAAGGTTATGAAACTTCCGATGACAGAGATAATTGATACACTTAAGATGATAAAAGAACTTGGTGCGATTGATGTTGAATTTGAGATAAGAGGATAGTATGGCAGAATTTTTAAGTCAAGATGAAATTGATGCACTTTTAGATATTGCCGAACAAGGTGAGGACATTGATAATGCTAGTCCTGCCGATAAAGTTGTATCAAAAGAAAAAAACTATTCAATTTACGATTTTAAAAAACCAAATAGAATTTCACCAGAGCAATTTAAAGCCTTCTCAACTATGCATGACAAAATGCTTAGAGACTTTATTACCGATCTTTCAGCGATGTTAAGAAAAATTGTAGATATTAAGCTTTACTCAATTGAACAAATGACTTATGGGGAGTTTATTTTATCTATTCCTCAAATAACATCACTTAATACCCTTTCTATAAAACCAATGGAAGGAAGAATTGTAATTGAATCAAACCCAGGAATTTCACATAAAATTATTGCTGAGCTATTAGGTTCAGGTGCAGTAAATACAAGTGATAATCTAGATAGAGAACTTACTGAAATTGAAGTTGAAATCTTAGATCATTTTTATGAACTTGTTATTAAAAATCTTTATAAAACATGGGATGATGTATCAACTTTAAACTTTAAAGTTGAATCAAAAGATACAAATGCAAATGCAATCCAAATTATTTCTGACCATGAGATTGTATTACTAGTAGTACTTGAAGTAACAATTGATGAAGAGTCAGGTTTCTTATCAATTTGTTATCCTATTTCTTATATTGAACCTCTTTTAGGGAAAGTAGTTGAAAAAGTATTCTCTGAGGGTAAAAATAGGAAATCAAGTAGAAAAAGAGATATTACTACACTTATTTCTGGTGCAAAGATGAAAATTGAAGCTATTATGGCTGAAACAGAGTTAACAGCAGAAGAGATATTAAATCTTAAAGAAAACGATATCATAGTGTTTAACAAAAATGCCACATCAGCATCTACAAAAGTTTATATTAATAGAAAAGAGAAATTCCTTACCGTATCTGGTGTTTCAAACAATAGAAAAGCTATACAGATTCAAACTAATTTAGATAAAGAAAAACAAGAGACTTTAGATACATTAAGAATAATGAGAGAAGAGAGAATTACAAAAGCAAAAGAAACAGCTGAAAACATCAAAAGACTTCTTAAAGAAAAAGAAGAAGAAAAAAGAAAAGGGAAATATTAATATCCCTTTTAATTCCTAATCTTCTATACTCCAAGATAAAGTTTCCCCTGCGTACATTGGTACTACATTTTCATTTTTATATTCATAAATTTCAGGTACAACAAAATCTTTTTTAACTAATTTAATTTTCTTAGTTAAAGGTTTGAAGTTATAAATTTTTTGAGCGTTTAAAGATACAAAAGCATTTAAATTATCTAGAGCTTGGTACTTTTCAAATAACTCAGTTAAAACTTGTAATGCAATTGGTGAAGTAAATACACCAGCTGCACATCCACAACACTCTTTTTTATGTTTTGGGTGTGGCGCAGAATCTGAACCAAACATAAGTTTTGGATGAGCTTTTAAAGCAGCATCTAAAAGTGCGTTTTTATCTTCGTATCTTTTTGCAATTGGCTTACAGAAAAGATGTGGTTGCAACATTCCACCTGCAACATCATCAAGTGTAATAAGTAAATGATGTAGTGTTACAGTTGCATATAAATTATCATATTTATCAAGTAGTTCAACTGCGTCTTTTGTAGTAATATGCTCCATAATAATTGTTAACTCAGGGAATGCACTTGCAATTGATTCATAAATTGGCATAAACTCTTTCTCTCTATCCATAACAAAACCATTTGTTTCACCATGAACACATAAAGGAATACCAAGTTTACTCATAGACTCAAGCGTAGGTCTTAAAACTTCAACATCCATAGAAGAAACACCAGTTTCTGAGTTTGTAGTAATACCTGCTGGATAAAGCTTAATACCTATGATATCATCTTTTATATCTTCTAAAAATTCATAAGAGTAGTCATTTTGGAAAAAAAGTGTACAGTAAGGTTCAAAAGTATCCCCTTCACATGCTTCTTTAATTCTTTGTTTATAAGATAATAAGGCTTCTTTAGTAGTTACTGGTGGTACTAAATTAGGCATTATTAAAGCTCCACTAAATGTGTTTGATGTTAGTGGACCAACAAGCTTTAACATATCACCATCACGTAAGTGAAGGTGCATATCTAAAGGTTCATTTATTTCAAAAGTAGTTACACTACTCATTAAATTGCTTCCTCATCTTCTTCACCAGTTCTGATTCTTACAATCTTTTCAATTGGTGAAACAAATATTTTACCATCACCAATTTTTCCAGTCTTTGCAGCCTCAGTAATAACAGAGATTGTTGAATCAACATCCTCTTCTGAAACAATCAGTTCTAATTTAATTTTTGGTAAAAAGTCAACAACATATTCAGCACCTCTGTATAGTTCAGAGTGACCTTGTTGTCTACCATAACCTTTTACATCTGAAACAGTCATACCAGTAATTCCAGCTTCAGTTAATGCATCTTTTACATCTTCTAATTTAAACGGTTTAATTACAGCTTCAATTTTTTTCACTATTAATCCTTTTTTAAGTTCGTATATTTTAACAAAATTTTTTTAAATTTAAATTATCTAGTCTTTTTAATGACTATTTAATAATAAAACCAAACAAATTTCTACAAATTTTTGCAATAAAGAATTGGCAAAGAGTTGGTAGATTTTGTTCAGTATCAAGGCGGTAAAGTTAATTTTCGTAGGAGCTTACTTGAAGTAAGTGAGAAGAAAATTAACTTTTCCAACGCAGATAGTAGGCAAAAGATGCCAGCTATTTGCTAATTCTAAAAGGCTCTTTTGAATTCTGGATAAGCCTCTACTCCACACTCTTCAACATCAAGTCCTTGAACTTCTTCATCTTTATGTGCTCTTAATGGCATTACTTTATTTATAAGATATAAAATTACGTAAGAAACTATAAATGCAAATATTGCTATGACTATAACACCTTTTAATTGACCTAAGAAAGTAATATTCTCTCCATTTGAAGCAAAGATACCTACTGCTAATGTTCCCCAAATACCATTTACTAGGTGAACTGATAAGGCACCAACTGGGTCGTCTAATCTTAATTTATCAAAGAAAGATACACCAAATACAACTAAAGCTCCACCAATTGCACCAATTAAGATTGGAGTGTGAATATCATAAAGATCAGGTCCTGCTGTAATAGCTACTAAACCACCTAATGCACCATTTAGAATCATTGTAATATCAAGTTTCTTATACTTTATATACATAATAACTGCTACCATAATAGCACCTGCAAGACCTGCTGTATTTGTATTCATAATAGTTAATGCTACTGCATCTGCTCCTTCTTTTGAAGCAATTGAACCTACTGAACCACCATTAAATCCAAACCAACCAATCCATAAAAGAAAAGCACCTAAAGTAAGTAAGGGAATATTAGAAGCTGGTATTACTCTAATTCCTCCTGTTGGAGTATATCTTCCTTTTCTTGCACCTATAATCAAAATTGCGGCTAATAATGCCCATCCACCTGTACTATGAATTACTGTTGAACCAGCTAAGTCATACATAGATAAAGCTAAAGCAGTACCTTCAAGAAAGTTTGACCCCCATGTTACATTTACAACTAAAGGATATATAACAGCTGCCATGATAATAGTAAATAATGCTAAGGGAATTACTTTAGCTCTTTCACTAACTCCCCCACTCATAATATTTACTACTTTTCCAACAAATGCCATTTGAAATAAAAACGCTGCCCATTTACTCATACCATCAGCACCAAAATCACCAAATGCTACTGAATAACCTACAAGTAAAAATGCTAATGATGCAATAGCATAAATTAAAGTATTAATAGTTAATACAGCTGTAACATTTTTTGTTCTAACGATTCCTGCTTCAAGCATAGCAAAGCCTGGTACCATGAAAATAATTAAAGTCATTGCAAAGATTGCATATAGCGTGTCAATTACGTAAGATACTTCTACACCCATAAAAGATTCCTTTGTTTGTTTTCTTTTATTATATAGGTATAAAAAATATTTGTATAGAAGGTTTATGTATAAAAAATATACAATCCAAGAAAAAGTATGTATCTTGGATTGTGTTGTATAATTTCTAATCTTTCAAAATTAGATGGCTTCTTCGCCTCTTTCTTCTGTTCTGATTCTAACAACATCATCTAAAGAAGAAACAAAAATCTTACCATCACCAATTTTTCCAGTTTTAGCAGATTCTGTTATTGCTTTAATAGCTGTATCAACCATCTCTTCTGCTACAACCATCTCAATTTTGATTTTTGGTAAAAAATCTACCACATACTCAGCTCCTCTGTATAGTTCAGAGTGACCTTGTTGTCTACCGTAACCCTTTACATCAGTTATGGTCATACCTGTAATTCCTGCTTCCACTAAAGCATCTTTTACATCTTCTAATTTAAACGGTTTTATAATTACATCAATCTTTTTCATCTATAATTCTCCTTAGGCTCTTTTGAATTCTGGGTAAGCTTCAAGTCCTGTTTCATGAATATCAAGACCATTAACTTCAGTTTCTTCATCAACTCTAAGTCCAATTGTAATATCTAATATTTTCCATACAATGAATGAAGTTATGAATACAAATGCACCAATCACAACAATACCTTTAAGTTGAGCTAAAATAGTCACATCTGGATTAAAGATACCAACAGCTATTGTTCCCCAGATACCTGCTACTAAGTGAACAGATAAAGCACCAACAGGATCATCAATTCTTAACTTGTCAAAGAAAGGAACAGCAAATACTACTAAAGCACCACCAACAATACCTTCAACAAATGAAACTAACATACCTAAATCAGGACCAGCTGTTACAGAAACAAGTCCTGCTAAAGCACCATTTAAAACCATAGTTAAATCAACTTTCTTGTAAATAAGTTGAGTTAAAAGTGCAGCTGCAATAGCACCAGCAGCAGCGGCCATATTTGTATCAGCAACAACTAAAGCAATACCATCAATATCAGCTTTAGAACCTAATGCTAATTGAGAACCACCATTGAATCCGAACCATCCCATCCATAAAATGAATGTACCTAAAGTTGCTAATGTTAAGTTTGAACCTGGAATTGGTCTTACTTGCCCATTTTTACCATATTTACCTTTTCTAGCACCAAGGATTAATACACCTGCTAATGCAGCCCATCCACCTACAGAGTGAACAATAGTTGAACCAGCGAAGTCAGAGAAACCAGCAATTAAACCACCTAATTCAGTTCCTCCCCATGTCCAGTGACCTTGAATTGGGTAAATTAAAGATGATAACACAACAACAAAGATTAAGAATGGCCATAATTTCATTCTTTCTGCAACTGTTCCTGAGATTACAGATGCAGCAGTTGCAACAAACATTACTTGAAAGAAAAAGTCAGCAAATGCAGGATATGCTGCATCTGGTGCATTTTCACCACTAAACATTGAGATAGAACCAATGAAGGCATTTCCCTCACCATACATTGCATTATAACCTACGAAGTAGAACATAATACAAGATATTGAGAATAACCCAATATTTTTAGTTAAAACAGTAACGTTATTTTTTGTTCTTGTTAAACCAGCTTCTAACATGGCAAAACCAGCTGCCATCCACATTACTAGAACTCCTGAGAATACAAACAGGAAACCATCTAGTATATACTTTACATCAGTAAAATTTTCCATAAGACTCCTTTGTCAATTTATCTACAGTCATTATAAAACAAACTGACAAAAGTGTAAACATGTTATCTGTATATTTTTTAATCATTTATATAAATATATATTCAACAGTATAAATTATAAGAACTATAAAACTATATCTATACATAAAATATAGCTTTTATTATTCAATGAAAATCTTTTAGCAAAAGTCTTACAAAGGCTTCCTGTAGCGTATGAGATATACTTTTGACTTAAAAAAATTCCCTTTTTTGATTCTATTGTAATGTAGTAATATTCTTTTAAATAATGTTCAAAACCATCTTTTGTTGCTTTAAACCTATCATTTATATTTTTAAGAACCAATGTATCATGTATTTGTTTTGAGGACTTTGTATCTATTAAATATACAGCCTCAATATTTTCATATGCGATACAAGCTTCTTCTAAATTTTTATAAAAAGTATTTAAACAAGAAATTTTTGAAATTATATTTGTCACCATATTATCATAGGTATCAATGGCTTGACTCTTTGCATTAATTGCCTCTATATTTTTTTCTTTAAAAATCTTTGCAATATCACTTATCTTGTATTCTATAGATTTTATATCTTTATCTTGTATATTTTTTTGTGCTTTAGAAAAATAAAAACCTTGATATAAATTTATAGATGCTTTTAAAGAAGTACAAATACATTGCTCAGTTTCAACACCCTCAGCTAAAACTCTTATACCCAAATTATGACTCATTCTTGCAATTGCTTTTACAATCTCTTTATTTATTTGATTGTCATAGTCACTAAATAAAGACCTATCTATTTTTATAATATCAGGTTTTATAATATTTATTCGATGAAAAGTAGAACTTCCAGTACCAAAGTCATCTAGTGCTATCATAAAACCTAAATCTTTGTATCTTTTACAAAACTCGTTTAAAACTTCAATATTAGAAATTTCATCCTCTTTTATCTCTAATACAAAGTTTTTAAAAGGTATTTTCAAATCTATAATATCTTCTAAAAAACTATTGATTTTCTCAAAAGACTTTAAATCATTTAAAAGTGATGATTCAAAATTTAAAAAAAGAATTAGATCCTTATTCCTTTTATAATAATAAGAAAACTTCTCTATAGCCTTTTTTCTAGCCATAATATCAAGCTTTAAAAGAAGATCATTTTGTTTTGCAAGTTTAAATAGCAAATCAGGAGGTATTACTTGCTCATTATACGAACATCTACACAAAGCCTCAAATGCAAATATTGATTTAGTTCTTACAGATACTATTGGTTGAAAATAAATATCAATTAGTTTATTTGCAATTATTTTATCAATCATATTAAACTCTCCTTTTTTAACGTAGTCTACTATAACATAGAATAATTATTTAATAAAAAGAGATTTTGTATATAAAATATATACTTGTAAATATTTTTTTCTTTTTGATATTTTTTAATCATTATGAATAATACTTTCATACAAAAATTAAACAGATGTATATAAAATAATCATATTTTTCTATCATATTCATAATAAAACTGTACAATAAAGAAAAAATTATCAGGATTTTAAATGAAAGAGTTTATAGAAACCTACAAACAACATAAAGATGATATAGAGTTTTTTATACAAGAGAGTATTAGAAATCTAGGTCATTTAAGTTCTTTAAAAAAAGATGACTTTAAACAACTATTTTCTCTTTTCCCATCATTAGAATTAGTATATATTACAAATAAAGATACTAAGATTCAAACCTCAGCTAATATATACAAAGATAAAATGGATTTAAGTGCAAAAAATAAAGATAGATCCTCTATTATCACAAAACTTGAATTCAAAGATAACAACATGGCATTTTCAAGACCATATATAAGTAGTGCCACAAGAAATAGTTGTATGACAGTTACAGTTAAAGAGGGAGATGAGATTCTTTTTTTAGATTTTAGAATTGATATCTTACTTGAAAAATTAAATCTACTAGAATTAAATAAGCCATTTCATGCTTTAACAAAAGGCTTTTATATTCTAGCAGGTTTCTCAATGGCAATACTTGCAATTATTACTATTGGGTTTTCACTATTTGACTTTGTATATTATCTATTTATAAAAGCAGAAATTTCATTGGAAGTTATGTTTAAACCAATAATTGCTTTAACATTAGGTATTGCAATCTTTGATTTGGCAAAAACAATTTTAGAACAAGAGGTATTTTTTAAATCCTACTCCAAAAATTCAAAAGTTGAAACAAAACTACTTGTTAAGTTTTTAAGTACAATTATTATTGCCTTATCTATTGAAGCTTTAATTGTAGTATTTAAAATTGCATTAAATGGTTACGATGAGATGATAAATGCATTTTATCTAATAGCAGGTATTGCACTTATTTTAATCTCTCTTACAATATTTGTATACTTTTCAAATAAAAAAAGTAAGTAACCCTATTTTAAGGGTATGCTTACTTTAAATCTTGCACCTTTGTACTCTTGATTTTTATACATAAACTCATCATTAAATACTTCAATTTTTCCATGCATATGTTTACAAATTATTTCTTCACACATAAAAAGTCCTATTCCTGTACCTTGTGATTGATGTTTTGTAGTAAAATAAGGTTCAAATATTCTATCTATAATATCCTCACTTATTCCACCAGCACTATCTTTTACACTAATTATTAGATTTTCATTTTTTGCATATAAGTCAATAAATACAAATCTTTGAGTATTATCTTTTTTTCTTATAAGCTCATCCCTTGAGTTATTTAAAAGATTTATCATTACTTGTAAAAGTTCATTCTCATAAGTTAGTATTTGCACATCTTCAATTTCTGTAATAATATCTATATCTTTACTTTGATAATTGCTTCTTATTAAACTAAATACTTTTTCTATAAATTCATTTGAATTTACTATATTTTTATCTTTTGTAGGTGAGAAAAAATTTCTGAAATCATCTATAGTATTAGACAAATAGTTTGCAGAATTTACTATAATATCTAAAGAGTCTTTATACTCTTCATCACTTAAAATACCTATTTCTTTTTTCATTCTTATACCTGTTGCTGCTGTTGTAATTACAGATAAAGGTTGTCTCCATTGATGGGCTATATTTCCAATCATTTCACCCATAGCAGCCATTTTACTTTGTTGAAAAAGGATTTTGTTTTTTTCATAATTTTTTGTAACTTCTTTTTCAACTGTTTTTTGTAAAGAGCTATTTAGATTATGAAGTTTATCTTGATTTTCGTTTAATCTTATATATAGTTTTTTAAGTTCCTTAGAATATAAATAATGACTTGAACTATATAAAACTAAACCAAGTAAAACTATAAAGAAAATCAAATATAAAAAAGTATTATATTTATATTCTTCTATATATTGGGTATCTATTTGTTTTAACTTTTTAAAACTTAAAAAATTTGCTAATTTATTGTCATTATAAAAAACGGGTGTATTAACAATTAAATATTCATCCAAAACTTTATAATCAGTTATATTTAGAAATTTCTCAATATTATTTGCACCTAAATACTCTAAAAGTTTTTTATTTGCTGATAAATTAGCTATATAATAATCGTCAACAAATATTTTTGTAAAAGCATTTTTTTTCAATTGATTTGTATACTTCTTATCAACTACAATTACAGGATCAAATAAATCTGTTTTTCTAAGTCCTCTTGAAATTGAGTTAAAATGCGTGATTGATTCAATAACACCTTCAAACTTTCCCTCTTTAAAAATAGGAACCATAGCCTTAAATGTCATATCATATTTACCAACACTTATTGTGCTTTGAATCTTAGGTGTTTTAATCATCTCTTTCAAATCAGTTCTAACACTTGAGATATCATCACCTTTTTTATCTGACCATGAACGATATAATGATATTCCATTTTTATTGATTATTTGAAACCATACATTTTTAAAGTCTGTCTCTTTTCGAAGAACTAAAGACAACTTATTTAAGCTATCTTTTGTGTATTGCTTACTATTTAATATTTCAGATACTTCTGCATTATTTCCCAAAGTTATTGTAAAAGCTAAGGTTGCATTTTTCTTTTTCTGAATTAAAGAGTTTATTTTATCATCGAGATTATTGCTAATTGCATTATATTTTTTATGTAAAAGTTTATTTTCTTTTTCTAGAATATAGTTTGTAGTAATACTAAAAGCTAATAAAGAGACTATAAAATATATTAAGATGGTAAATATCTTATAAGAACTTTTTTTCATTCTAAATAGACTCTTTTATGTTATTATTTAGTTATTATTTAGTTATTATTTTACATCATATAATTCTTTTTGTCAAGTTTTCATAGAAATTTTAATTATTCTTATTAGTAGGATAATTATTTAACTGTCTATTATATATACAATATTTGATAAAACAGAGTAAAAATATACAGTATAATATATTTAATAGACAAATTTTGTATAATATCTCTATGATTACAAAGGTTAAATTATATGCAAGAATATATCGCACAAGATGAAATATCCAAAGAGATTCTAAACTCTGCAAAACTGCTTCAAGCAGTAAATGTAAATGCTTTGATTATTGGTTCAAATGGAGTAGGGAAAAAGTCTCTAGCTAAATACATACTCCCGAAATCTCAAATTTTTGAGGCAAAAGCACTACAACAAGATATTATTGATGAAGTTATTACTATAAAAAATAATGCAATAATAATTGATAAAATTCAAGATATAACAAATGTAAGTTTACTTCTAAAATGGATTGAAGATAACTCAATAAGAGTAATTGCCATATCAAATAGTGATGTATTAAATCAAAAACTTAAAGATATATTTTCTATTAACCTTGAAATACCTGACTTATCAAAAAGAGAGAATGATACAAAGTTATTAGTACAAAAGTTCTCACAAGAAGCTAGTTCTACTTTAGATATGCTTACAATCCCCACTTCAAAGCTTATTATCAATATATCAAATAATACTCACAGTTTAAGAAAATCTATTTATTTTTCTTATCTATTTGAGACTATTGGAGAAGAAGAGATTTTAATGTTTTTAGAGAGATATTTAAGTGAGCACTTAGATGGTGAAAATGCATATAAAGACTTAATATACTTATTTGAAGTACCTTTAATAAAAGCTTCTACAAAAAAATATAAATCTCAAGTTCAAGTTGCAAAAAATCTTGGACTTAATAGAATTACCCTTAGAAAAAAAATTGACATACACAAAGAGTTATTATGAGTGAATTAAATATTCTAATCGAAGAACTTATATCAAATGATGCAAGTGATTTTGAGATTTCAAAGGTTTTTAAAAACTATTTTAAAACATATGTAAACTCAATAGATACTACTTTTGAAAGCACCGGTGGTAAAGACTTCTTTATAAAACATACAAAACATACTGATAAATTTCTAATCCAACTTTATAAATACATCCTAAGAAAAAACTTTGGTTCATATCAACCTATGAGTACTTCTGTACCTATTTCACTAATTGCCTTAGGTTCATATGGAAGAGAAGAGTTATGTATCTATTCTGATATTGATATTATGATTTTGTATGAAGATATAAAAGGTTATAACTTAAGAGAAATAATGGAAGAGTTTATTACTCTTGCTTGGGATTGTGGATTAAAATTAGGCTCAAGAGTTCATGAATTATCAGAAATTGAAGATAGTGTAAAAGAAGATATTACTATTAAAAGTTCAATTATTGAATCAAGACTTATTTATGGTTCTAAATATCTTTGGTTTTCATATGAAAAAGTTCTTACAACTATAAGAAAAACAAAACAAAAAGAGTTTATTTTAGAAAAATTAGAAGAGCATAAACAAAGACTTTTAAAATATCCACTTAAAATGCAACCAAATATCAAAGATGGTTTTGGAGGTGTTAGAGAATCAAATATGATGTATTGGATAGCAAATGTTTTATATGGTGCTACTAATACAAAACAACTAATAGGTATTGAGTATACAGAAGAAGAGTACAAAAAATATAGACAAGCATTAGAATTTATCTTTAGAGTTAGAAATGCTCTTCATAATATAGCAAGAAAAAAACAAGACCAAGTAACTTTTGATATTCTTCCTGATTTAAGTTCAAAACTTGGTTTTTCCAATAAACCAAGATATACAAAAGAAAGACAGTGCATGGCAAAACTTTTAAATAGTTTGCATGCTGTACACAGTTTTTCTGCAACAATGGTAAAGAAGTTTACTAGACCTACAATCTTTAAAGATGAGAATATTTCAAAACTAAAAGAATCAAGATTCAAAAAAAATCTATATATAGTAGGAAATACTTTATATACTTCATTTAATGCTAAGCCTAAAACCTTAAATGGTTTACTAAAAGAATTAATATCTCTTCCTGATAAAGTTACTAGATTTGATAGATCTTATATTTATTATGCAAGTAAAACTAAACTTCCTAAAACTCAATCAAAAGAGTTAAAAAAAAGTATCAAATCAGTTTTATTTAAACCTAGTTTATATCCTGTAATAAAACTTTTATATAATGCAGGACTTTTTGAAGTAGTTATTCCTTGGGCAAAGGTTATTATCGATCAACCCCAATTTGATGGCTATCATCAGCATCCAACTGATGTACATTCACTCAAAACACTAAAATTTGCTCAAAATATAGAAGATGAGTATATAAAATCTATTTTTAACTCACTTAATTCTTCCCAAAAAGTTATTGTAAGACTTGTAGCACTTTTCCATGATATAGGAAAAGGTAGGACTCAAGACCATCATATATTAGGGGAAAGAATCTTCAAAGAAATGGGACAAGTTTTTGGTTTTGATGAAAAGTTAACTCAATTAGGAGCTAGATTAGTTAGATACCATAATATGATGTCTTTTGTAGCAACCCATGAAGATATCTATTCAGAAAAAACTATCTTAAACTTTACAGGTTTGATAAAAACAGAAGTAGCCTTAAAAATGTTGTATGTAGTTACATACTGTGATATTTCAGCTGTAGGAAAAAATATCTTTAATAACTCTACCTCATCACTTTTAAAACAACTTTATTTACAGTCATTACCTGCTTTTGAAAATGAAGACTTATTAAATGAAGGAGCTCGAAGAGTTGAAAAACTAAATACTATTAAAAAACTTGAGAGATATAAAAATCTTCCAAATATCAAAAAGAAGAAAATCAACTATATTTCATCAAATCAAATGTTCTTAAGACTAAAAGCAGAAGATATTTTAGATATTGCACTTCATGCTTTAAATGTAAAAGATTATACATACAAAGTTGTAAATAAACCAACACATTTAACTATTAGAATTATTAGAAAAGTTCCTTTAAATTTAGGATACTTACTTGGTAAGCTAGAGTTTTTAAATATCGCTTCTATGAATATCTTTAAACTTTTTGATGATAAAAAAGCCTTCTACATCTCTTTTAGTGAAAGAGTTGATGATGAAGATATTCCATATGTTGAAAAAATTATAGAAGACTCTTTTGATATGAATAGAACTACAAAACTTGTAACTCCTGTAATCAAGAAAGAAAATGTTACTGTAAATTGTAATCATACAGCTTACTTAGCATCTATGCAAATTAAAGAAAAAGATCAAAAAGGTCTCTTTGCATATATTGCTAAAATTTTTGATGACTTTGGTATAGATATTGAAAGTGCAAAAATTCACACGCATAAAGATCTTGCTAGAGATTTGATTCTTATTGAAAAAAATGGAAATTTCTGTTCACAACAAGATGAAATATTAGAACTCATGTGTACAAGTGATAAATAAAGCAGTAACTATTTACTGCTTTATTTAAACTAAACTCTTTGCTAAACTCTTAGCTTTTTTAAAGTCTTTTTTCCCTGTTCCTAGTTTTGGAATATCATCAACTATTTTAATCACACTTGGTATCATAAGTTTATTATCAAAAGAGCTGTTTATTTTTTGTTTTAGTTCATCTACAAACTCTTCATTAACATCTGAAATAAGTAAAACAATCTTTTCACCTTTTTTCTCATCTTCAATAGATGTAGCAATATAATCAACCATACTATCTTCAGGTAAATCAATAATTTTTGAAATACCCTCTTCTATTGCACCCATACTTACCATCTCACCACCAAGTTTCGCGAATCTTGAGTATCTATCAACAATAGTTAAAAAACCATCTTCATCAAGTCTTCCTTTATCTCCTGTAACATAATAAGTTCTATTTCCAATTTTTACTAATACCTCAGATGTTTTCTTCTCATCTTTTAAATATCCTTTCATTACTTGTATACCAGAAATTACTATCATTCCCTCATTTCCAACTTCTAACTCTTCATAAGTATCAGGGTCAACAATTTTAACACTAGTTCCAGGTATTGGCATACCAACACTTCCTGTTTTCTGACCAATTTGTACACTATAATCAGGAGCTAAAACATTTGGCAGATTACAAGCAGCCACAGGAGTTGTCTCTGTAACTCCATAACCTTCTAAAATATCTTTTCCAAATTTCTTTTTAAAATCCTCTCTAACATCTGCTCTTAGTTTTTCAGCACCTGCAACAATCAATCTCAAACTATCAAACATCAAAGGATGAACTTTTGCATTTTTTGTATATAACCTAAAGAAAGTTGAAGTTCCTGTCATAATTGTTGCATTATATTTAGATACTAATTTTCCAATACCTAAACCATCAGTTGGATCAGGATGTGCAACACACTTAATTCCTTCAATCAATGGTAAAAAAGTAGTAACAGTAATACCAAAGGCATGAAATATTGGAAGAGAACCAACTATAATATCATCATTATTTGCATTTAAAATTGATGCTGTTTGTTGTGAATTACCTACAATATTATCACTTGTAAGTTCAATCCCTTTAGGTTCACCTTCGCTTCCTGATGAAAACAAAATCACTACTGTATCATCTTTTTTTATCTTTTTTACATGTAAAGATTTTAAAATAAAACTAGGTAAAAACTTTACACTAAGAAGAGTTGCTAAACCTTTTAGCTTTGATATTTTAGGTTTTAAATCTTCAACATATATCACTTCTACTTGCTCTAAAATCTCTTTTACATCAATACCTTTACTTTCAATCTTTTCAACAAACTTTTTTGAAGCAACTATAGTTTTTACTTCAGCTTTTAAAACAGCTTTTTTAAGAGAGTCAATTTGTGCTGTATAGTTTAAGTTTACAACTGTTTTTCCCATCATTAAAATAGAAGTATTTATAAAAGCTCCTGCTGCTGTTGATGGAAGTAAAAGACCTATATTTTGACCCTTTACTCTTGGTTTTAGCAAGTCTTTAAATAAAATAGAAACTGTTAAAAACTTATTTCCACTTAACTCTAAACCTGTTGAGTCTGCAAAACTAAAATCATTCCCAACTTGTTTTTGTCTATCAAAAATAGTTTCACTAATAGTTCCTAAATTTTCTACATGCTCACTCCAAGCTTTTGTAGATAAAGCTATTACTTCATCTTTTACTCTAATTACATTTGCTTTTTGTTTTTTAATTGGCTTTGAAAAAGATACAGTTACACTATTTGTTTTATATGAATTTTTATATTTTTTACTGGCTCTACTGAACATAGACTCCCAAAGTCCTCTAATATAAAAAGAGATTACCTTTACATCACTTTGAGTCATATCTAAAATCTTTTCAAAACCTTTTTTAAACTCTCCTAAGTGACCATTTCTTGTAATAGCTCCTTCTGGAAATAATACAACCACATGACCTTCATCTAATTGTTTAGCTATTTCTTGCATAGTTGATTTGCTAGAAGCATTTGAAATTGGTATTGCATTAAATATTTTAAGTAACCAGTTTAGATACCACTTATCATAAATTGGTTTATGCATTACAAACCTAACTTCCCTTGGTGATGACATTAAAATTACTGCCCAATCAATCCATGACACATGATTACCTAGAAGTAAAACTCCACCACTTGAAGGAATATTTTTCACTCCATTTACTTCAAGTTTATATTTTAATCCAACCACACCTTTAACAAAAAGAAGTAACATAGATTGAGGCAACTTTACAACTGTATATACCGTTCCAACTATAGTAATTAAAAGAATTAAAAATATTGTATTTAAAGGATCTAAGTCATATAAAGATACAACTGTTGTTAAACAAAGCATAAAAAACATCGCTACTGAATGAAACCAGTTATTTCCAGCTAAAATAGTTCCTAAAACTTTTTTTCTTGCATTAAATTGGATTAAAGCATTTAAAGGAACTACAAACATTCCACCAAAAATACCAAATACTAAAAATGTCATACTTAGCATAAATGCTGACTCAACTATAGTTGAAATATAAATCATAAAAGCCATACCAAAAGCAGCTAAAGGAATAGTTCCAACTTCTATATAATGTTTAGAAATTCTTGAATAAATTATAGAACCTATAGCAATACCAATTCCTGATGCTGCTAAAACTGCATTTATTACAAATACATCAGTTACACCTAAATACTGTTTTGCATAAGATGGGAAAACTGCCATTAAAGCTTGAGATACACCCCAAAATACAGACAATCCAATTACTGATAAAAAGATTACTTTATTTGAAGTAATTGCTTTTATATTTTTTGCTAAAAGTTTACCTTTTAAAAGTTCTTTTTTATCTAATGTTAAAGACTCATTACTTTTATGTGATGTATTTAATCTTCTTAAAATGATTAGGGATACTAGCATTTCTAAAAATGCAACAGGAGCTATAAAATATGTAAGAGATAAGGTAGCTATTAAAAGCTCTTCTTTTGTTTTTAATGTTTCTAAAGAATTACTTATATAATATGTTTCAAAAATATAAGAACCACTAGCAATTGCAAATAAAATAGCAATAATAGATACAGCTTGCAAAGCTGAGTTTCCACGTGCTAGGTTTTTCTTTCCCCAAATATCTATAATAATTCCAAATTTTGCAGGTGAATAAATCGCACTTTGTGCTGCTAGTAAAACTAGATTTATCATAGCTAAATAAAAGTTACCGCTTAAATAAGAGAAAATCATCAAAACTGATAAAGTAAAAGAGGAAATAGCCCCATAAATTAGGATATTTTTTTTATTATATTTATCTGATAAAAAGCCACTTACTGTAAATAATAATAAAAATGGTACTAATATTAAAGCATTTATTATAGAAATCCAAACAACTTGAGTACTACCATCAAATATTTTAAATGCAATATTTTGTAATAATATTTTATGGGAAACATCTACAATTACATTTCCAAAAACCACAAATAAAAAAGCAAATTTTATTAACATTAGATTGTTAATACCTTTTGATAAACTACTCATTACACATCCTTCTTAAACTCTTCAATAGTTGACCTATTAAAAATGTATGGTTTAAATGAATTTAAAATATCTAAAACTAAAATCTCAGGTAAAAAACCAGTCTTTTCTAAAACTTTTGAGCTAAGTTCTCTTTCTAATAGTGCTAATTTTTTACTTGTAGTTACATACTCATTTATAAGTTGCGTTGAAATATCATATTTTTTTAACTCATTAAAAGTCTTGATTACTTCAACTTCTGTTTTAAAATAAATATCTTTTTTATCCACTAAGTCTAAAGCTATTGCTTCTTCTAAACTAAACTTTTCTAAATCTTTTTTTGAAACAGGATTTTTAATCTCACTTGAAATCATCTGAATTGATTGGAGTATTAAATCTGCTCTATCATTGAAGTTTATATTATAGTAGTCAAAAAGCTCTTTTATATAATCTATTGAAAAACTAAGATTATCTTTGAAGTACTTAATCATATTTAAAACAGTGATTGTAATCTCTGGATAATACTTCATATTCTTTGAAGTACTTAAACTATTTGGTAGTAAACCTTTTTTATGATAAAAAGAGATTGTGTGGTTACTCAAGCTTGTTTGCTCTACTAACTCACTCATTTTATAGTAGTTTTTATTATCTATAACTTTCATTTTAAATTCCTTAAAGTTAAGAGTTAAACTCTTAACTTTTACTTTGTTTTTGAAAGTATAGATAAATTAAATTAAAAAGTCAAGAGTAGAACTCTTTACTTTTTAATTTTTATAAGATTTTCTAGCTCATCTGTACTATTGATTTCCTCTTTTATCCAAGGTAATAATACTGTTTTATTAGATAACTCATTTTTTATTTTATTTATATAAGTTAGTTCATTTAAACCTTTTTGACAAATAAGATTGTTTGAACTATTTGTTAAACTAAAACATCTATTTACTAGCCAAGCATAAGGTTTTATACCAGCTCTTTGTAAATCTTCTTGTAAATCTTGTGCTTCATGTGTTGGTGTAGCTTCTGCTAAACTTGTTAATAAAATCTTTGTAAATTTTTCATCTTTTATTCTAGGAAGTAAATTCTTAAGAGCTTCACTCATATCATCTTTTGTGTTTTTTAAAACCTCTTGATGATAAGCTTTTGAGGCATCTAATAAAAGCAAAGTATGTCCCGTAGGTGCAGTATCTAAAACAATAAATCTATCTTGTGCCTGTGCAACTGTATTTGCAAAAGCTTCAAATACTGCTATTTCTTCGATACATGGTGAGCTTAATTCTTCTTTTAATAAAGCCATATCATCATCACTTAAAACACCCTCATTTTTAGCAATAACATTATCAACATGTCTTTTTATTTCAACTTTTGGATCAATTCTCTCAATTTGCAAATTTTCATTTTCTTGTTTTATATACTCTAAATGAGCAGCAGGATCAGTTGTAGATAAAGTTACTTTATGACCTTTTTTTGCTAATTGTGAAGCGATTAGACAAGCCATTGTTGTTTTACCAACTCCACCTTTTCCCATAGTCATAATCAAACCTTTTTTATCAACTTCTATATCTTTAAGAAGTTCATCAAAACTTAGTGTATCATCAACTACTGTTTTTAATTGTTTATTCAATTTTTCACATGAGTTTTCAAACTCTTTTGCTGTTTCATTTTTTGCAATTGTCTTTAAACTCTCAATTCCAACTACTCCATTTGGATAAAAGCCAACTTGTGTTTTTTCTAAATTTTCTAAATTTTTAGGTAGTAAGTCTAAAGCTTCTTTTGATTTTTTTTCAAAAGCCTTTGCTACTTCATCATTATCATTTAATGTAAATACTCCATTTATAATCAAATGTTGATTTTTTAAACCTTGTTTTTTAAGTTCATCACTTGCTTTTGAAGCTTCAAGAAAAGATAGTTTTTCAGCTCTTGATACTAATATAAGTAATGTTTTACTCTCATCTTTTAAATTCTCAATTACACTATCATATAACTCTTTATAATCACTAAGTCCTGACACAGGACCTAAACAAGAACTACCACTGCTATTATGCTCTATAAAATCATTCCAAGCACTTGGAAGTTCTAAAAGTCTTAAAGTATGTCCAGTTGGTGCTGTATCTAAAATAATATGGTCATATTCATTTATGATACTTTCATCTCCTACATATTTTGAGAATTCATTAAAACCTGCAATTTCAACAGTACAAGCACCGCTTAACTGCTCTTCCATTTGCTGTATTGCTTCTTTTGGTAAAATTCCCCTATATGGTCCTACTATTTTTTCTTTATACTCTTTTGCAGCTATTACTGGATTTATATTCATAGCATAAAGATTTTCTATACTTTTTACTTTTGTAGCGCTTGAGTTTAAAGGAGTTTCTAGAACCTCATCAAGATTTGAAGCAGGATCAGTTGATATTAAAAGTACCTTTTTCCCCTTAAGAGCTAAACTAACACTAATAGTACAAGACATAGATGTTTTACCAACACCTCCTTTTCCTGTAAAGAAAAGAAATTTTGGTATTTTATTTATTAATTTTTCCATTTTATGTATCTTAAAATTTTGCTACAAAAGAAGCAAGTCCTAATTTTGCACTTAATTCTGGAATTTGAGGATACTCACCTTTAAAAACTAATTCATTATCCACAAAAAATAAAGGCAAATTATCAACACCCTCTTCATTTAAAATTCTAGCAACTTCTTTATTACTTACATATTCTGATGGTTCAGTTGTTAAACCATATCTTTTCACATCAAACTTTGATTTATCAAGTGATTTCAGAAAATTTGCTAGTTGAACTAGTTTTGTATCAACCTCAGTTCCACAAACTCCTGTGGGACAACACATAGCAGGATCATATATTTTTAAAGTTTTCATTATTTTAATGCCTCTACAACTTTTGGTAATAATACCTCTTCTATTTCTTTATATGTTTGTTCAAATGCATCAAAACCCTTTCCATCTGGATCTTCAAATCCAACATGAATTACTTTAGTAACCTTTGGAAACATGGGACAAGTCTCATTTGCATGGTCACAAACAGTTACTACTAAATCATACTCATTATCAATCACTTTATCGATAGTTTTTGAATGATATTCATCTCTCCAAATTCCCTTTTGAGTTAATAACTCTTGTGCATTTGGGTTTACTCTTCCACTTGCTTTTACACCACTTGAATCAGAACTAATACCATCTAACTTTGCATTAATAAGTGCTTCTGCGATAATACTTCTACATGAGTTTCCTGTACATAAAATTAAAACTTTTTTTTCCATAATTTTCTTCTCCTAATTTAATTAAATTTAAAATATAGCCAAAGCTAATAATACTATCAATAACACAGGTGGTGTTATAATTAAACCAAATTTACTATACTGAGCAAATGAGATATTTACACCCTTTTTAGCTAAAACATGAAGCCAAAGAAGAGTTGCAAGTGAACCAAATGGTGTCATTTTAGGCCCTAAGTTACAACCTATAATATTTGCATATGCTAAGGCTTGATTTGTCATCTCACCCATATTATCTAAGGCTATATCCATAATCATAACTGTTGGCATATTATTCATAATAGCACTTAAAAATGCTGATAAAAATCCAGTTGCAACAATAGCAAATGTATCTCCTCTTGTGGCAAAGTCTTGTAAAAGAACTGTTAAATAATCAGTTAAGCCCTCATTTTTAAGTCCATAAACAACAATATATAAACCTATACTAAACCATACAACTTGCCATGGAGCTTCTTTAATAATACTCTTTGGCTCAACAGTTTTAAGAGCAGTTGCAATAAGTAAAAATATAACTCCTCCACCAAGAGCAAAAACAGCAACAGGTAAATTATAAGCATCACCAACAAAGTATCCAACTAAAAGTAAAGCTAAAAATACCCATGAAAGTTTAAACATTCTTTCATCTTTTATAGCAGTTTTTGGTTCTTTTAGAAGTGATATATCAACTTGTTTTGGAATATCTTTTCTTAAAATCAACCATAAAAATAAAATGGAAGCTAAAACACTTACAATATAAGGAATAATCATATTAGCCATATAATCAGCAAAACCTATATCAAAATAGTTTGCCGTTACGATATTTGTAAGATTTGAGAAAACAAGTGGTAATGAAGCACTATCAGAAATAAACCCACCTGCAAGTAAAAATGCAATAATTGATTTCATATTTAACTGCAAAATTCTCATTTTTGCTAGTAAAATTGGAGTTAAAATAAGTGCTGCCCCATCATTTGCAAAAAGTGCAGAAACGAAAGCCCCTAATAAAATAGAATAAACAAACATCTTCATTCCACTTCCATTTGAGAATTTCGCCATTTTTAAGGCACACCATTCAAAGAAACCAATTTCATCTAAAACCATAGATAAAATGATAATGCCTATAAAAGATAAAGTTGCATCCCAAACTATATCAGTTACTATCCAAACATCTGAAAGAGAAACAACTCCTAATAAAAGTGCAACTATTGCACCAATAACAGCAGTTGTTCCAATTTGAAGATTTTTTGGTTGCCAAATTACAAAAATAAGTGTAATAATAAATATACTACTTGCTAAAAACATATAAATCCTAATTTCTTTTATTTTTATATATCAAGATATATTGATATGAGAGTTTATAAAAAAAGAGTAACACTTTGGTTACTCTTCCATTTCTTGAACTTCTGGCTTTAGAGTATAGATAAAAGTATCTACTTCTAACTCATCATACCTTTCAACTGTTACTTCTTTTCTTAAAAACTCATCACCCTCAAACTCATCTAAATAATCCCAATTGTCGATTAAATTATCAGAGTAAAATAAGTAACCATGAACTGTATCATTACCAGCTTCTAAATTAATCCCTGGATAACCCATAGAAGCTGACCAACCAGCATCAATTAATTTTCCTTTTACAGTTGCAGGAACAAATTTTCCTACAATATTTTCTAAAACATGTCCATTTGGACAGTTTGGCATTAATGTTCCATAAACAAAAAGTGTCTCTTTCATTAACTACAAGCCTTTATTAGATTTGGTAATTGAATATCTAAAGTCATAATCTCTTTTATAGCATGGCTTCTAAACTCATCAAGAGGAGTTCTTACACTATAATAAGCCCATCTTCCTTGTCTATCAACTCTTAAAAAGCCAGCTTCTTTTAAAATTTTTAAATGTCTTGATAATCTTGATTGAATCATATCAAAAGAGTGTTCCAAATCACATACACAACAAGAACCATGAATATTTATAAACTTAAGTATTTTAACTCTTGTTTCATCACTTAACGCAGAAACAGATTTTAGAAAAATATCCATATATACTCCTTTGATTTTTGAAAGTATATCTAATTAATTCTAATATATCAAGACATATTGATATATTGATATAATATTACTTTTAAGAGACTATGTAGTAAAATATAAATAATCTAAGGACAAAGATGAGATTAAAAAAACTACTATTATTTTATATAACTTTTACTCTGTTTTTTAGTTTCTTATATGCACAGAATTTTAATATTCTAAAAAATAATACAAAAAAAAATATTGATACTTTAGCATATCAACTTAACTTCTTAACACCAAATTATCAAAAAAACGAAAACAGAATTAGAGACTTACTTAAATTGTACTATGAAAACTACTCAAATATTGTAGCTTTTGAAATCAAACAAGATAGAAGATATCTTTATAGTTCATATAAAAAAGATGAACAAATGTATCTTTTAAAAAATAGAGTTTTAAAAGACCCAAAATATAAAACGAAGCAGTTTTATTCAACAGATATTTTAAATGAAGAAAATAAAATAGTAGCAAAGCTAATAGTCTATTTTAAAGAAGAGATAAAATTCACAAAAGAGGAACTTCAGTACCTTCAAAATAAGAAAGTATTAAAAGTTCAAAATGACTCAAACCTACCTCCTTATAACTTTAATGAAGATGGATTACAAAAAGGTTTTTCTATTGATTATATGAATCTTATTGCTAATAAGCTTGCAATTGAAGTTCAGTATGTTCAAGGGAATTGGGACAATTTTTTAAATATGCTTGAAAACAATGACCTTGATTTAATGCTAAATGTTCTAAAATCAAAAAAAAGAGAAAAAAAATTTCTATTTACAAGCAAACCTTATGCTAGTTCACCTCTTGCCATGCTTACAAGATTAGATCATAAAGATGTGCATACTTTCAAAGAGCTTGAAGGTGAAACTATGGCTTTAGTTAAAGGCTATCATAGTTATGATAGAGTTAAAAACAACTATCCAAAAATCAATATCTACCCTACAACTAATACTTATAGCATGATTGAAGCAGTAGCAACTAAAAAAGCTGATGCCTCTTATGGTTTAAAAACAGTTCTTGATTACAATATAAATAAACATCTATTTACAAATCTAAAAACCATGGAAAATCATGATGATAAAGAGCTTAGTTTTTATATAACAGTAAATAAAGAAAATAAAGTTTTAAAATCAATCATTGAAAAAGTTCAAGAAAAAATCTCAAAAGAAGAGATAAAAGAATTAGAAAAGAAGTGGTTTAAAAAAGCAAAATTAGAGAAAATAAAAAGTAAAGACTTTTTATTAACACAAGATGAAATCTCATACTTAACAAAAAAACAGAAAGTAAAAATGTGTATTGATCCAAACTATTTACCTTATGAATATATAGATGAAAATGGAAATTTTATTGGAATAATATCAAATTTCATGAAGCAACTTTCAAAAAATAGTGGTATTAATTTTGAGCTTATAAAAACCTCTTCATGGAGTGAATCTTTAGATTTTATTCATAAGGGTAAATGTGATATTTTGCCAAATACTGTTCAAACAAAAAATAGAGAAACACACCTAAATTTTACTCAAGACTACTTTGAGTTTTCAAATGTGATAGCTACAAAAGACAATGAGATATTTATCGATTCAATTGAATCACTAAATGGTAAAAAAGTTGCTGTTATAAAAAATCATTCAATTGCAGAACTAATAAAATTTAGATACCCCAAAATTGAGTTAGTAGAAGTATTAAACAGTTTAGATGGATTAGAAAAAGTTAAACAAAATCTAACATATGCATTTATAGATTCATTTCCATCATTAGCTTATACTTTACAAAACTCAAAAATAAATGATGTAAAAATATCAGGTAAAATAAAACTTACAAGTAAATCAAAAATAGCCATAAGAAAAGATGATTTAATTCTTCAAAGTATTATGAATAAAGCTATTAATTCTGTAAAGCCACATGAAAAAGAAGCACTACTAAATAGATGGCTAACTATCATAAAAGAGAAAAAATTAGATACTGAACTTTTAGTAAAAATTGTTTTATATATAGTTGCTGTTTCATTATTTATAATCTTATTTATAATCTATAGAGCCAACAAAAAACTAAGAGCTATGAATAAAAAGTTAGAAAAAATCTCACAAATAGATAAATTAACATCTATTTATAATAGAACAAAACTTGATATGATTTTAGAATTAGAATTTAAAAATAAAAAAAGAAATGAAAAACCTTTATCTTTAATACTTATAGATATTGATTACTTTAAAAAGATAAATGATACTTGTGGTCATTTATGTGGAGATGAAATACTAAAAGAGTTTTCAAACTTATTAAAAAATAGTATTAGAGAAACCGACTTTATTGGAAGATGGGGTGGGGAAGAGTTTTTAATAATCACACCATTTACAAATGAAGAAGAAGCTTATATTTTAGCCCAAAAGTTAAGAAAAAAAATCGAAAAGTTCAACTTCTATGAAAATATGAAAGTAACAGCAAGTTTTGGACTTTATGAAGTAAAGAACAACTCTATAAATAAATCTTTATCAAATGTAGATGATGCTTTATATGAAGCAAAAAGTGCAGGAAGAAACTGTGTAAAAGTCTATAAAGAAAAGTAGTAAAACTACTCCTCTTTATGCTTTTAAAAACTGAATAATTAAAGGCAAAAATACTGCTGTAAAAATACCACTTAAGCCCATAGCTAAAGCTGAAAAGGCTGCTGCTTTTTGACTTATCTCAATTGCTCTTGCTGTTCCTATTCCATGAGAAACTACACCTAAAGCAAAACCTTTTGAAGTATCGTGTTTTATTTTTATTACTTTAAAAATAAAAGTGCCTAAAAGTGCTCCTATAATTCCTGTAATAATTACAAATCCAACTGCAAGAGAAGGTATAGCTCCTATTTGCTCACTTGTAATAATAGCAATTGGTGCTGTAATTGACTTTGTAGTCATAGATAAAATAGTTGGCATATTTGCATCTAAAGCCCATAATAATAAAACAGCTATTAAAATAGAGAAAACTCCCGCAATAACTAAAGTTATCATAATTGGCAAAAATAAAGATTTTATATATTTCAAATTATTGTATAAAGGCAGAGCTAAAGCAACTGTAGCAGGTCCTAAAAAGAAATGAATTATTTCAACTCCTTTAAAATACTCTTCATAAGAAACACCTGTTATAAATAGCACACTCATTATAATAATGTATGAAATAATAATTGGCTGTAATAAAGTATGTTTATTACACTTCTCATATACAATAATTCCAAGTTTAAAAGAGCCTAAAGTAAGTATCAACCAAATAAGTGTTGAATTTGAAATATAATCTATTAGTGCATCTATATTCATTTTTTACTCTCTTGTCTTATAGTTAAATAATCCATTAATTTTGCACAAAAAGCTAAAGCTATAATCGTTCCAAAAAATAGTGCTACTGTAATTGCCCAAAACTCTTTTGAGATAATATCAATTTGAGTTATAATACCCATAGCAGCTGGAATAAAAAGCATTGGAAGATATTTAAGATGAATAAAAACTGCATTATCTAAACTTGCAAAGCTACTTTTTCTAATAATTAAAAATATAAGTAATAAAACCATTCCTATAACAGGGCCTGGTACTAATAAATCAAATAGTTTTGCAATACATTCACCTAAAAACTGAAAAACTAAAAGTGTAATAATTCCTTTTAACATGTGTCATTCCTTAAAAAATTGAATTATACTTTATTGTAGACACTTTGTCAATTTAATTAACTATATAGACATTCTGTATTTTAAAGCTCTTTATTGTATCATGTTTTTATGAATAAGATTTTAGAAACATTTACCCCTTTATGTGACTCAATAGGAAAACTTTTTTACCCTAATGTTGAAGTTGTACTACATGATTTACAAACTCAAAAACTAGTACATATTGTAAACCCTTTTTCAAAAAGAGAAATAGGTGATGATATGCTAAATGATGTAAAAGATTTTGAATCTATAAAAGAAGATATAGTAGGACCTTATAACAAAACAAATATCGATGGAACTAAACTTAAAAGTGTTTCAACTCTTTTAAGAGATACAAACAATAAACCAATTGGGATTATCTGTATTAACTTTAAAGTTGAAGTTTTTGAGAAAATGTATGATTCTTTAAAGATGCTTCTAAATATTGAAGATAAAACTTCGCAACCTCAAACTATTTTCTCTCAAGACTGGAAAGAACATACTCATAATACAATCAATAAGTTTTTAAAAGAAGAAAATCTACAACTTGGAGATTTAAAAATAAAAGAGAAAAAAGAGTTGATTATATATTTAAATAAAGAAGGTATTTTCTCTATTAGAAATGTAGTAAGCTATCTGTGTGAGGTTTTAGATATTTCAAGAGCAACTATTTATAAATGGCTAAAAGAGGATAAATAGTAAAGCCTATGCTTTACTATTATGATTTAAAAAGTTGATAGATTGAAGAGAAATCTTCATCACCTTTACCCATCATTTTCATTTTTGAAAACAGCTCTTTTGGTATAGCAGCACTATAAAGTGGCTTTTTCATTGAATAAGCTAAATCTTGTAATAAATGTAAATCCTTATTTATTGCATCATTTGAAAAATGTGCAGAAAAATCTTCATCTATTAGCTTTTGTTTTTTAGCATTTAAAACAAGTGAAGTTCCGCCACCTACTCCTAAAATATCTAAAGCTTTAGATTTATCTATATCACAATCTTGAGCTAAAGAGGTACACTCAGCAATTGTTGCCATGAATGACCCTAAACAAAGGTTATTAATAAGTTTCATTTTTGTAGCAGCAGCTGGTTTCTCTAGGAAGAAAATCTCTTTTCCAAATTTTTCTAAAAGTGGCTTAACTTCATTAAATACTTCCTCTTTTCCAGAAGCAACTAAAGTTAAAGCTCCTATAAGTGCAGGTGCAACACTTCCAAACACAGGATTTTCAAGATATTTTCCATCTGCTTTTTCTACTTGCTCATGAAATTTTAGTACATCTTCATAATGGTTTGTAGATAAATCAATAATTGTTTTACCTTTTAAATCGTCACATAATAAACCATCTTCCATATTTAAAATATTATCAACAGCAGGAGAATCAAAAAGACATAAAAAAACTACATCACATTTTTTTAAAATATCTTTTGGAGTCTGAGCTATTTCATAGCCTAAATTTTCAACTTTTGATTTTGTTCTATTATAAACTACAAGTTCTTCACCCATTTGAGTTAGTCTTGTAGCAATTGCACTCCCTAAATTACCAAGTCCAATAAATCCTATTGACATAAATATTCCTTAATTTTTTGAATGATTATATAGAATTATAGACTTTTAGTCAATATATAGACATTTTGTATTTTTATGATAAATTTATGTACAAAGGATATAAATGGCAAATTTTACTAATAAACTATCAAATGATGATATAAATTTTATAAAAAAACAAAAAATGTTTTTTGTATCAACAGCACCAAAAAAAGGAAAAATAAATCTTTCTCCAAAAGGTTTAGATAATACATTTAAAATTATAAATGAAAATGAAATTTTATGGTTAAATTATTTTGGAAGTGGAAATGAAACAGCATCTCACTTACTAGAAGATGAAAGAATGACTATAATGTTTTGTGCTTTTGAAGGTAATGCTAATATTTTAAGACTTTATTGTAAAGCAAAAGCTATACAAGAAAAAGATGAAGAATGGGAAGAACATATTGCATATATGAAGAAAAAAAATCAAATAAGTTTTGATGGGAAAAATACAAAACTCTTTACTAATTAGTATTGTTAATATTATGTTAAATTAGAATTTAAATGCTATTAAAAAAGCTTCTTTATAATAATATTAAAAAAGGAGCATAATTGAAAACTCATAGAAAAAGAGAACTAGCTACATCATTTACAGCTTTTTTGTTTTTAGTAATAGGAACAACAGGTGTGATGATGTACTTTCATATTTTAGATAACTATACAAAATCAATGCATGAGATTTTAGGACCCTGTAAATTAAACTGTGTAAACCCACCAGTTACTTTTTAATCACTTAGTATATTTTTCCATAATCTCACTGAAAAATATACTAAGTTGAGGATAAATCTCACTCCAATTTCTAATCCTAGAATTTTTCCACTTCTCTTGAACC
>JBLWVX010000002.1:0-175682 GCA_048268245.1 Arcobacteraceae bacterium | reverse complement strand
TAGGCCGCTGCCAGCTCTTGAGTATTGTTTCTCAAAAAGATATCTCATCTTTTTAAGGCACAGTTTTACTTAAAGCTTAGTTCAAAACATTTATTGTGTTTTTAACTAAGCTTTTTTTTAGCCCTTTTTTTATTATTTACTCCCTCTTTATCATCCACTTTTTATCTTTAATTTACCTTTTTATATTAATCTATTATTTTACATCTTTACTTCTTCTTCTAATTTATCCTATCTATCTCTTTCTTATCTCATATCCTTTTTACATACAATTGAACCATCGCTCTAAAAATTCCTCCCTTTTATACCTCTTTGCTCCTAGTGCGTATTTATATTCCATATATGGATGTCCTAAGTTCCAGAGCTTATAGTCTTCTTTTTCTAGATATTTGGCTGTTAATACTAATTGTAATGTTCCATAGTTATTGTATTTCTTTTCTTTTGAGCTAAAGCCTGTAAGTGATGTGTAAGTATTTCCTATTTTATATCCTATTTCACCTGCTATTATCTCTTTTGTTTTTTTATCTTTTACTAAAAAAGTTTTAATTTTAAAGCTTTCACATTTATCTTTAAAAAGTTTTATAAGTAAATCTCTATATTCTCCTATTAACCAGTTGGGATTGTGATATGTATCTAATTTAATTAATATTTCTTCTATATTTGTATTAATTTCAAATATATAGTCTTTTTTATTCATCAATTTTTTTACTTTTTTACTAATATGTAAATTTTCAAAGTAAAGTAATGCATATTCAAATTGTATTTCTGGAAGCAAATAAAGTTTGTCATTGTCAATTATTGTAGTACTTATAAATCCAAAATAACATAAGTCTTTATAAAAGTCTTTTGAAAAGTCATCACTAAAGTAGTAATTGTTTTTATTGTTAGCATATATTTCATTTATTAATATATCTTTATCTTGTATGTCTTTGTGTTGTAAATAGTAAATTGTATTATTTTCGTTCATATTCTTCTTTATTAAAAAATGGTTTAGTTAAACTAACGTATAATCAAAATTAAAAAAGACCTAATATTGAATAAATTAATTGTAAATGACGATAGTTCAAATTTCTATAATTATATAACAAAACTTTTAAATGAATGTAATTTCTTTATTTTTAATGTTGCATTTGTAAATTTCTCTGGAGTTCAACTTTTACTTGACAGCTTTAAAGAACTTAATAAAAAAGAAGTGAAAGGAAAAATTTTAACTTCTACATATTTAAACTTTACAGAGCCATTTGCATTAGAGAGACTAAAAGAGTTTGATAATATAGATTTGAAAATCTATGATACTAGTATTATGGATACAGGATTTCATAGTAAAGCATATATCTTTGAATTTGATGATAAATATGAAGTATTAATTGGTTCTGCAAATTTAACTTCGAGTGCATTTAAATCAAATATTGAATGGAGTTGTAAAACAATTACCAAAAAAGATGATAACTATATAAAAGATATATTTTCTCAATTTGATAAGTTATGGAATCAATCATATGAGATAAGTGAAGATTTTTTAGATAAATATAGAAAATTTTATAATTTAAACAAAAATAAAAAAGAATTTATTTTAAAAGAAGATATAGAACCTAACAGTATGCAAATAGATACTTTAAAAAGATTAGAATACCTACGAATGAAAAATGAGACTAAAGCACTTGCTATTGCATCAACTGGTTCAGGAAAGACATTTTTGAGTGTTTTTGATGTAAAAAAATATAAGCCTAATAGATTGTTGTTTATTGTGCATAGGGAAAATATTTTGATAAAAGCCAAACAGAGTTTTGAAAGTGTTATCAAAAATAAAACAATGGGACTTTACACGGGAAATAAAAAAGAACTTAAAAAAGATTTTATATTTTCCACTGTTCAATCACTTAGTCAAAATTTGCAAAGTTTTAATAAAAATAGTTTTGATTATATTATTGTGGATGAGGCTCATCATATAAGTAGTAGTTCTTATAAAAAAGTTATTGATTATTTTAAAGAAAAATTTCTATTAGGACTTACTGCAACACCTAATAGAATGGATGGTGAAAATATATATGAGTATTTTGATGAAAATATAGCTTGTGATATTAGATTGAACGAAGCTTTGGAGCATAAACTTATTACGCCTTTTCATTATTATGGTGTTACTGATATATGTGTTGATTATGCTAATTTGGAATTAAATAAAATAGAAGAGCTTTCTAAACTTTTAATGCTTAATAAAAGAGTTGAATTCATAATTGAAAAAATGAATTTTTATGGTTTTAGTGGCAAAAAAAGAAAAGTGCTAGGCTTTTGTGTTTCGAAAGAGCATTGTATTTATATGGAAAATTCTTTTAATGAAAAAGGTATTAAAAGTGTTAGTTTAACTAGTGACGATTCTATTTTAAGAAGAGAAAAATATATTAAACTTCTTGAAGATGATAATGAAGATTTAGAAGTTATATTTTGTGTTGATATTTTTAATGAAGGAGTTGATATTCCTTCAATAAATACTATTTTAATGTTAAGACCAACTAACTCTTCAATTGTTTTTGCTCAACAATTAGGAAGAGGTTTACGAAAGTATAAAGATAAAGAGTTTTTAACTTTAATAGATTTTATTGGAAATCATCAAAGAGCTTTTTTAATTGCACTTGTAATGATTGGAAATAAAAAACTTGATAAAGAGAGTATTAAGCTATCACTATTAAATGATTTTGCTTCTTTTAAAAATGCTTTTATTTGTATTGATAAAATCACAAAAAAAAGAATAATTGAGCAAATTAATAAAGAGAATTTTAATAGTATAAAATATTTAAAAGATGAATATTTCAAGTTTAAAGAACAAATGCAAAATAAGACTCCAATGTTATGTGATTATATTAATTATGATGAGTTTGTAGATCCATTAAAATTTATAAGTGAAAGTAAGTCTTATGTTGAGTTTTTATCAAAGGTTGAAAAAAGTAGTAATTTAAAGTTTTTATGCGAAGATGAAAAGTTTTTAAAAACTTGTAGGTTTATTGAATATCTATTACCTATTAAAAGAGTTCATGAGTTTGTAATACTAAAAATTTTGTTAAAAAAAGAAAAGGTAAGTTTTGCAAGTTTAGAAAAAGAGTTAGAAAAGTATCAAAAAAAAGTTGATAAAAATACTTTAATTCATGCAATAAATTTTTTAAAACAAGAATATTTTGATAAAGCACAAATATCTAGATACCCAAATTTAATTGATTTTAAAAGTGATTATATATATAGGTCTGAAATATTTAAGGATTTATTGAAAGATGAAAATAAAAAACTATTTATAGAACAGGGTATTAGTTTTGGAATAATAAATTATGAAAGAACATTTGGCTTAGAGTACTATTGCTTGCCTGCTTTAAAACTTTATGAAAAATATAATATGTTAAATATCGCACAACTTTGTAACTTCAATAAAATTCACTCTTCTTTTAGAGGAAGTGGATTTTTAAAATTCGAAGATGATTTTTTCTTATTTATCACAATTGATAAAGATAAGTATAAAAAAGCACAAAAATATGTAAATGATTTTATTTCTAAAGAAGTATTTACTTATTCAAGTAAGCCAAGTCATACTAGTATCAAAGGTGATGGATTACGGCTTACTCAAAATAAGAAATTTAATGTAAAGCTGCATATTTTTGTTAGAAAATATGCAAAGGTTGATAAAAAGACTCAAAATTTTATTTATTTAGGACTTGCTAATACAATATCATATAAGAACGAAAAGCCAATTGATTTAAAGTTAAAACTTGAAAAACCTTTGTCTACTAAACTTTATGAGGAGTTTACAAAACTTGTGGATTAGTTTTTCTTTTCATAGATTATTTTATTGTTGTTTTCATCAAGTAGAGGGTATTTCTTTTCATTTAATTTCATTTTTTCAATTATTGCTTCTTCTAAATCTATATCAAGTTTAATACAAAGTCTGATTAAATATATTGCAATATCTGCAACTTCTTGTTTTGCGTGCTCTCTTTTTTCGTCACTTAGGTTTTGTGACTCTTCAATATTTAGCCATTGAAATATCTCTAATAGCTCGCTTGCTTCTACATTTAATGCCATTGTAAGATTTTTTGGATTGTGATGTTTATCCCAGTTTCTGTCATTTGAAAATTTTAATATTATTTTTTTTAAATTTTCTATGTCCATGCTATTTCCTTGCTGTTTATGTAGTTTATAATGTCAACCATTATAGATACTCTTATATATAATATATATTAAAAAGTATATAATTGCGCGAAATTAAGGAGAATGAGTTCATGCCTAGTAAAAAGCAAATTGAAGAGCTTAGAATTGCTTTAGAAGTTAGAAGAGAAAAGATTCTTGAAAATATTGATGGGAGTAAAGAGAATATTGAAAGTTTAAAAAGTCAAGAAATAAATGATGATTTAGACTATGCAGAATTAGCAAGTGATTCTTTTACTGAAGGAATGATTGCTAATCATCAATTAGAAGAACTAAAGCAAATAGATGATGCTTTAAAAAGAATTAAAAATGATGAGTACGGTAAGTGTGATATGTGTTCTATTACTATACCAATTGGTAGACTAAAAGCTAAGCTATTTGCTAGATATTGTACTGAATGTAGAGAAGTATATGAAAATGAACAAAGGAAGAGTTCTTAACGTGATTAAAAGAGTATATAACCATAGTGCAAAGGTTCTTAATTTTGAATTCGTTCAAAATGAGAATGATTTTATTGTAAATGAAATTCCATTAAGATTTTCAAATAGTGGAAACTTTCTTATTGTAAAAGTAAAGAAGGTAAATTTAGACACATGGGATTTAATTGATACATTTGCTAGATATTTAGATATTTATACAAATGAAATAGGTTATGCAGGTTTAAAAGATAAAAAAGCAACAACAACACAATATTTATCAATCCCTAAAAAATATTCTAAAAAACTTCAACTTTTTAAACATAAGAAAATAGAGATTTTAGATACAGTTCTACATAGTAAAAAACTAAATATTGGTGATTTAAAAGGTAATAGGTTTAAAATTAATCTTCATAATACAAGTATTGAGGAATTAAATCATATTCAAAGAAGATTAAAGAAAATTTCAAAAGAAGGTCTTCTTAACTATTTTGGTTATCAAAGATTTGGAAGAGATGTAGAAGATAACTTGATAAAAGCTAAAGAGATTGTTGAGGGTGAAAAGATTATTAAAGATAAGAAGCTTTCAAAAATGCTTATAATGGCTTATCAAAGTAATTTTTTTAATTCTTGGTTAGTTAACAGAACAAAAGCATCAACGACAAATTTTGACTTAATAAACGGCGATGTATTTTTAGATATTAAAAAGCAAAAGTATATTACTCCAAAAGTAATTACAAAATCTATTGAAGATAGTTTTTCAATTAAATCAATAGTTCCAACTGGTTTATTACCTGGAAGAAGAGTTTTCAGGGCAGTAGGGGAAGCAAGACAGATTGAAGAAAAATTTGATGATACATATATACAAGAAAAAGGTTATAGAAGAGAAGCTATAGTTTTCCCTAAAGATATTGTATGTAAATATGACAATGAAAATAAGATTTGTAATTTAGAATTTAGTTTACCTAAAGGCTCTTATGCAACAGTTTTAGTTGAGTATTTAGCTAATAAGAATTTTTCATAAATAGTGTTTTAAACACTATTTATGGAAGTGTGATGAATTTGTCATCAAAATAGATTTTATTATCTAAAACTATCATTCTCTCTTCGTTATCAAAATCAAAATCTAAAACTTCACTTCTTGTAAAGTCTTTATTTAATTTAATAGCATATCCTTGAGATTCAATAGCATATAATGAGTTAGTAAAGGCTAAAGCATGAATTTTAGAGTATTTAAATTTTTTCTTTGATATCTCTTTTAAATTTAAAGATAGTTTGATTAATTGCCCATCAATTGTTGCAATATAAACATATTCATCTTTTAATATAACATCTCTAATTTCATAATCTTTTGAAAGAATTTCTTTTGTTGAAATAGAAACCACTTTATTTGCTGTTGCAGTGATTAATGTTTGAGATGGCTTATCAACATCTAAAAAGATAATATTGTTAAATTGTCCTTTTGGATCAACAGAAATATTTTTTACTGAATCATTAGTAATTGTAGATACAATAATAACTTTTCCATTTAAAGTAGGAAATAAAATAAGATTTCCCATAAAGTATGGATTAACAACTCTTGTATCATTTGCTAATGATTCTGATAAATAGTCTTTAAACAGAGTTCTTTTAGTTTTAAGATTTAAAAGCTCTATTGAGTTATCAGAGTAGATTAAAGCTAATTTATCATCTTTTAATGATGCTGCAATTACAACATTGTCTAAAACTAGTTCTTCATCACCGATTAAGATTTTGTCCTTTTTATTTGATGCAATTACTTTTCCATCTATTGATAAGTTTAAAAACTCAAAGTTTTCTGGTAGTTGAAAATCTGATAAACCATATCTTGTAATAACTTCATTAGATTCTAGTGTTGCTCCAACTCTATTCATAGACTTTATAGATGATGGTAAAGAAGAAGTTTGAACTTCTAAATCATTTTCAACATCTTCTGGTTCAAAATATTTTTTTGATGAACAAGCTGTAAATAAAATTACAGCTAAAAGTGAAGTTAAAATATATTTCATATTTATCCTTATTTTGTTGCTAAATAGTGATTAAGTAATTTAGCTAATTCTGTAGCTTTTGAACTATTTGGAATTAGTTTTAAAGCTGTTTTTGCTTCTTCATATTTTCCTTCATTTGCAAGTAATAAAGCTTTATTAAATATTGCAAACTCTTTTAATAGAAAATCATTTTGCATTGATAAATCATTTAGTTTCTCAACACTATTTTCACTTAATGCTTTGTTATAAGCAACTAACTCTTTTAGGTATTTAACATTGATACCCTCATTGTCACCATTTAAATAAGATGCAACTTGATAAAGCTTTTCATTTGTTTTTTTTAAAACTGCTAAAGCTTCAGTATCTTTAGGGTTTTGTAAAACAGTTTCAAAGGCTTTATTTGCTTTTATTGAATTTTGCTCATCCATATAATTTTTTACATTGTAACCTATTGTTAATGCTATTAGTAATACTATAGCTGCAATAATTGGGAATTTATATTTCTTGAAAACTCTTTCAATTTTTACTGTACTTTCAAGAAATTTTTCTTCGCTATTTAATTCACCTTTTACAAAATCAACATTTTCTTTCATACTCATAATTATTAACCTCTTTATAATATAGATGTATATTACAAAACTTTTGATAAAATCTTACTTTTATGAATTTTTTTGTATAATTTATCTCTATAAATTTAAAAGGTTATATGTAAATGAAAAAACTAATATTAGCTTCAACTTTAGTATTAACATTAACGCAAGCAGTTTTAGCTAAAAACAGTAATCAAGAAGAAGAACCAACTAGGTTTGAATCTTTATCAAAAATGACAAAAGTTATAGGCACTGTTGAGAAATATTATGTTGATGATATTAAGCTTCAAGAAATAGTAAATAAATCTTTAAAAGGCTTAATGCAAGAGCTAGACGCTCATTCAAGTTTCCTTGATAAAAAATCTTCAAAAGAAATGAGTATTCAAACAAAAGGGGAATTTGGTGGTTTAGGTATTACTGTTGGGATGAGAGAAGGTGCTTTAACTGTAATCTCTCCAATTGATGACACTCCTGCATATAAAGCTGGAATTAAAGCATCTGATATTATCTTGAAAATTGATGATAATGCTACTTTAAATATGACTTTAGATGAAGCTGTATCTCTGATGAGAGGAAAACCTCAAACTGATATTGTTCTAACAATTGTAAGAGAAGGTGAAAATAAACCCTTAAAAATAAAAATTACAAGAGATATTATCAAAGTAGAATCAGTTTTTGCAAAAAAAATTGAAAATGAAAAACTATTATATTTAAGAGTTAGTAGCTTTGATTCAAAAGTTGTAAGTGGTTTAGAAAAAGCTATTAAAAACAATGACAAAGATATTGATGGAATAATACTTGATTTAAGAAACAATCCAGGTGGACTTTTATCACAGGCGATTGGAACTGTTGATTTATTTGTTGATAATGGTGTTATTGTTTCACAAAAAGGTAGAGATAAAAGTACTGAAGAGAAGTTTTCAGCTACAGCATCAAGTACTCTTACTAAAAAACCAGTTGTAGTTTTAGTAAATGCTGGGTCAGCATCTGCTTCTGAGATTGTAAGTGGATCATTACAAGATCATAAAAGAGCTATTGTGATTGGTGAAAAAACATTTGGAAAAGGTTCAGTTCAAGCTGTATTACCTATTACAAATGATAGAAGTGAAAATATAAAGCTTACTATTGCTAAGTATTATTTACCAAGTGGAAGAACAATCCAAGCAAAAGGTGTAACTCCTGATGTTATCGCTTATTCAGGTGAAGTTCCACAAGATACTAATTCAGAATTTAAAATTAAAGAAGCTGATTTAAAAAAACACTTAGAAGGTGAACTTGAAAAAGTTGATTCCAAAAAAGTTGAAAAGAAAAAAGAAGAAAAATCAGATAAAAAAACCATTTCTAAAGAAGATGTATTAAAAGATAATCAATTAAATACATCAATTGGTATTTTAAAAAGTTTAATTATTATGAATAAGTAAAAACTTATTCATAATCTATTGTAGGGGGAATTAATGAAAATTAGTGATATCATATCACTTGGTCTATGGCCAGAATCAAAAAAAACAACGTCGCAAAAAGGTATTGCTGAATTAGAAGATTTAGGTTATAACCTTTTTTACATAGGTAAAAATGCTGACCTTTATACTTGCCCTGGAGATGATCCAAAGGTTCTTTTAGTAAGAAGTGATAGATGTTCTGTATTTGATATTCCATTAAATTTAGAAATTGAAGGAAAAGGTATCTCTCAAACGGCTATTTCTAATAGTGGAGCTTTATTTGCAAATAAAGCTGGTATTAAAACTGCAATTTTAAATGAAAAAGTTGATCAATCTTTAGAAATAGCTCCAAGATGTCAAATGATGGAATTATGTAAACCATTAGAAGCTGAGATTGAAGGTGATGTTGTACAGTTTGAATTTATTTTTAGAAACTATTTAACGGGTTCATTATTTGAAGCTTGTCAAAATGGTAAAGATCCATATGGTTTAGAGCTTTCTTCTGATTTACCACAATGGCATAAATTTGAAAATCCTATTTTTACACCGACAACTAAAGGGATTAAAGATATTCCTTTAAAATCATCGACAGTTAGAGAAAAGTTCCCTGAAATAATTGATAGTTTAGAAAACTTATTTAAAGAGTTTACTAAATTTGCATTAGACAATGGAATTATTGTAGTAGATACTAAATTTGAAGTATTTGTTGACTCAAAAGGTCAATGGTTATTAGGTGATGAAGTTTTAACTCCTGAGAGTTCAAGATTTATTTCAAAATCTGATTTTGATGCAGCTAACTATATCTCTATGGATAAACAAATTTTAAGAGACTTTGGTAAAGCTGATAATTGGAAAGAAAAAGCAAAAAATTTAAAAGCTGGTGAAAAATTAGATGTAGTTGTTCCTCAAGAGATTAAAGACAAAATCTTAAATGGATACACTACTATTCAAAATAGTTTAGGTAAATAAAACTCTCTAAAGAATATAAAGAGAGAAATTTAGATATAATCGCAAAAATATTAAAGAGAAGGGAATATATGAAAGCAATTGTAAATGTAGCATTAAAGCAAGGTGTATTAGACGATCAAGGTAAAGCAACTCATCACGCATTAGATACTTTAGGATTTAAAGAAGTAGTAAAAGATGTAAGAATTGGTAAACAAATCATTATTGAATTAAACTCTACTAATGAAGATGAAGCAAAAGAAGAAGTAGTAAAAATGTGTGAAAAGCTTCTTGCTAACACTGTTATTGAAGATTACCAAATAGAATTAGTAGGTTAATATGAAAATATCAGTATTACAATTTCCAGGAACAAACTGTGAATATGATACTCAATACGCTTTTGAGAAATTAGGTGCGCAAGTTGAGATTGTTTGGCATAAAGATAAAAAAATCCCAGAAGATACTGACCTTTTAGTTATTCCTGGTGGATTTTCTTATGGGGATTATTTAAGATCAGGTGCTATTGCTAGATTTGCAAATATTATGGATTCTGTTCAAGATTATGCTGCTAAAGGTGGTAAAATTTTAGGAATTTGTAATGGTTTTCAAATTTTATTAGAAGCTGGATTATTACCAGGTGCTATGAAAAGAAATGATTCTTTACATTTTATTTCTAAATTCAACCATTTAAGAGTTGTTAATAATGATAATAACTTTTTATCTTTAATGAAAAAAGATGAAGTAGTAAATATTCCTGTAGCACATCACGATGGAAATTACTTTATTGATCCAAAAGGTTTAGCAAAATTAGAAGAAAATGGACAAATTCTTTTAAAATATTGTGATGAAAATGGTAATGATATGAATATTAATGGTTCAGTTGCTAATATTGCAGGTGTTTGTAATGAATCAAAAAATGTATTTGGATTAATGCCTCACCCTGAAAGAGCTATGGAAGATTTACTTGGTTGTGATGACGGAGTAAAAATGTTAAAAGGGTTTTTACAATAAGAAGATAGAGAGATCTATCTTCTTAATATAAAAGTAATTATGAAAAAAATAATAACTACACTTATATTAACAAACTTACTATTTTGTCTTAACTTATTCGCTGCAAAAAACCTGTACTTATCTTATAAAAGTGTTCCTAAAAATGTTTACAAAGATCAAAGATTTGAAATTGTTGTTAAAGCACTTATTACAACTAAATATTTTGACGAAATAAATACAACTTTTGATGGGGGAAATATAAAGCCTTTAAATCCATCAAGTCAATGGAAAAAAATAAGCTCAAATGTATATGAAAATTCTTTTCATTTTAAGGCTTCAAATGCAAACTTTAAAATACCAAGTTTTGATGTACAATTGAAGAAAAATGGAAGCTTAATAGATAGAAGTGTTTTAGGTGCTATTGATATTAGTTATTCTGATATTGCTAAAGGTGATAAGAGATTCACAAATATTATTGCTAAAGACTTAAAACTAAAAGCATATAAAACAAAACAGTATAATAATAAAGAATCTTTAACAATTATAGATATTGATGCAATTGGATCTAACTTAGAAAACTTTACTTTACAAGGTATTGAAGAGCAAGGAGTATCTAAATTAACAGATAACTATCCAGAACAGAACCTTATATACTATTTTGTAATGCCAGTTCATAAAAAGAAAGTAGTTTTCAATTATTATAATACAACTACAAAAAGTTTAGAAACTGTAACTGTTCCTCTTATTTTACAAAATGAATTAGTAAGTACTCAAACAGATTTAAATCCAAATGATTCAAGTTTTGAGAAGTATAAAAAAATGGCAGTTGCTACTTTATTTGTAATTTTTTTAATAGTGTATATTCTAAAAAGAAAAAAGATATTTTTATTTATCACAATTATTTTATTCATAATTACTTCAATTTATTTAATGCCAAATAAAAAAGGTATTGTAAAAAAAGATACTTTTATTTATATATTACCTACTAAAAACTCTACGATTTTCTTTAAACTTAATGAAAAACAAAAGGTAGAAGTTTTAAATGAAAAAAGTGATTTTATAAAAATCATGGGAATAGATAAAAAATTTATTGGTTGGGTAAAGGAAGAGAATTTTGAAGAAAATTAGAGGAATAATAATTGTAATTCAATTTTCGATTACTGTAGCAATTACAGTTCTAGCAATGTATATGTTCAGAAATCATACACACAAAGTAATCAAAATTTGGATGAAACTTCAAATGTGGTTTTTAGGAATAAAACTTGAAGAACATGGTAAACTTGATGAGTCTTGCGATATGGTAATGTTAAATCATCAATCTTTACTTGATATTATTGTTATGGAATATATTCATTCAAGAGATTTAGCATGGGTTGCTAAAAAAGAGATTTCTGATCTTTTCTTTTTTGGACATATTATTAAAGCTCCAAGAATGATAAGTATCGATAGAGAGAATAAATCAGGAATAATCCATCTTTTAAAAGAAACAAAAGATAGATTAAGTAAAGGAAGACCAATTGCTATGTTTCCTGAAGGAACAAGATCAAATGGTAAAGAGTTACTTTCTTTTAAACCAGGTGCAAAAATGGTTGCAAATAAACATGGATTAAAAGTTCAACCTGTACTTTTATTTAACACAAGAGATATATTAGATTCAAAAAAACTTGAAGCTAAGCCAGGTATTGTAAAAGTAGTTTATTTAGAACCTATTCAAGCTGATAAAAAAACTGATTGGTTTGAAAAAACTGAAGAGAATATGAATAGAGTTTTCCAAGAAGAGCTAAAAAAAGATGTCTCTTAGTTGGCAAACTATTTTAGCAATTGGTACAGGAGGATTTCTTGGAGCAATTGCTAGAGCTTATAGTGTGCACTTAAGTAATAAGTATATTCCCTTAGAATTTCCTGTGGGAGTACTTTTAGTAAATATAATAGGTTCTTTTTTAATAGGTCTTTTATTTGCATACTTCACTCACTTTACTGTTAACGATAGTCTAAAAGCTTTTTTAACTACCGGCTTTTTAGGGGCACTTACAACTTACTCTACTTTTGCAATAGAGTCTTATTTACTTTTCAATACTTCTATATTTTTAGCTATTTCAAATATGTTTTTAAATCTTTTAGGGACTGTATTGGCTGCTGGAAGTGGATATAAACTTTTAAATTTCTTTCTAAAGTAAAGATTCTACTTTTCTTCTAAATCATTTTTTTTAAGGATTAAGAAGATATAATATTTGATAAAAATTAAAAATTAATTATAAGGATTTCTCATGGGTATGCCAGGTGGTATGGAATGGATTTTAATAGCTTTAGTAGTTTTACTATTATTTGGTGGTAAAAAAATACCAGAACTTGCAAAAGGTTTAGGTTCAGGAATCAAAAACTTTAAGAATGCTGTAAAAGATGACGAAGAGCAAGTTGTTGATACAAAAAAAGCAGATGAATTAGAGAAAAAAGCTGAAGCTAAGTCAGAAGATAAAAACGAATCAAAAACGGTATAAGAGAAGAAATTGCAGAATTTAGTAAAAGAATTTATTGAAAAAACTTTAGATAAAGAAGTAGTATTAGAAAAACCCAAAGATATTACTCTAGGTCATTATGCTACTCCAGTTGCTTTTTCTCTAGCTAAAGAGTTTAGAAAATCACCAATGATAATTGCTCAAGAGTTAGCAAGTAAATTTGATGGTTGTTCAATGTTTGAAAAAGTTGAAGCTGTAAAAGGTTTTATTAACTTTAAGTTATCAACTTCTTTCTTAGAGTCATTAGTTGATGATGCCCTTAATAAGCAAATTGATTTTGCAAAAACAAATGATAAAACTGAAAAAATTCTATTAGAATATGTTTCAGCAAATCCAACAGGTCCTTTACATATTGGTCATGCTAGAGGTGCAGTATTTGGAGACACTTTATATAGAGTAGGTGATTATCTAGGATATGATATAACTACTGAGTACTACATCAATGATGCTGGTGCACAAATGGACCTTTTAGGTTTATCTGTTGCTTTAGCTGCAAGAGATTTTATTTTTGAAGAAGATGTAACTTATCCTGAAACTTATTACAGAGGTGATTACTTAATTGATATTGCTAAAGTTGTAATTGAGAAATTTGGGAAAGATGTTATTTATGATGAGTCTAAATACAAAGATATTGCATTTTTTGCAAAAGATTTAGTAATGGATATCATTGTAAAAGATTTAAAAGATTTAGGTGTTGAATTTAATAATTTTGTATCTGAGAAATCTCTATATTCATCTTGGGATAAAACTAAAGAAGTTTTAGAAAATAATGGATCTTTATATGACAAAGATGGAAAAACATATCTAAAATCAACACAATATGGTGATGATAATGATAGAGTTGTTGTAAGAGACAATGGAATTCCTACTTATTTAGCTGGAGATATTATTTATCATAAAAATAAGTATGATAGACCATATGATAGATATATCAATATTTGGGGTGCAGATCACCATGGATATATAAAAAGAGTAAATGCAGCAATTGAATTTCTAGGAAATGATTCTAGTAAATTAGAAGTATTACTTTCTCAAATGGTTCAATTATTAAAAGGTGGTGAACCTTATAAAATGTCTAAAAGAGCAGGTAATGTGATTTTAATGTCTGATATTACAGCTGAAATTGGACCTGATGCTCTAAGATTTATTTTCTTAACTAAAAAAAGTGATACTCATTTGGATTTTGATATTGATACATTAAAAAATCAAGATTCAACTAATCCTATTTTCTATATTAATTATGCACATGCTAGAATAAATCAAGTATTTAAAAAAGCAGAACTTGATATAGCTGATGTACAAAATGAGAAATTTGATAATTTAAATCAAGATGGATTAAATTTAATTTATGAATCGTTATTATTAGGAACAGTATTAGAAGAGGCATTTACAAAAAGAGATATGCAAAAAGTTACAGATTATTTATACTCTTTAGCTTCATCTGTACATAGATTCTACAATGACAATAAAGTAGTTGGTTCTGCAGATCAAAATACTCATTTAAAAGTGTTATCAATGGCTGCGTTAAGTATAAAAGTTGGATTATCTTTATTAGGAATCAAAGCTAAGGAGATTATGTAATGAAATGGTTTTTAGTAATATTTGCTTTAGTTATTGGTATTGCAATAGCTACAGGATATATGGGTGGAGCAAAAGATGCTACATCTAATTACAGTAAAATTATGAGAGGAGGAGAGTAGTAAACTCTCCTTTTTTTATCTCTTTTCGTCTAACTCGTTTAAGAACTCTTCTAGAGAGTATTTTTCTCTTGCTTGTTCATTCATTAAATTAATAAACATGTCTCCTAAATCTATAATTGTCCAGTCATCATTTTCATCTACTCTAACAAACTCTTCACCTAATGGTTTAAGTTCAGTTTTCAAGTAGTTTAATAATGCAAAACCATGTTTAGGGTTTAGTGTAGTTGCAATTACAACGTAATCAACTATGTAGTCTTTATTTGTTAAATCAACAACTTCTATACTTTCAGCTTTTTTGTCATCAAGTACTTCTTTTATCTTTTCAATTCTTTCGTTCAAAGTTTACCTTTTTTCATGTTTTATATGATGTATAATATCATCTTTTATCTGATAGGGAATAAAATTTAAGTCAAATTCTTCCCTAAGTTTTGAAGAACTAATGTTAATATCAATATTCAAAACTTTATAACTATCTATTTTATCGTCTAAGTAGCCATCTCTTGTAGCAACTACAAACTCTACCAATGAATTTAATTCATCAAACTTGTACCACTTCTCTAAACTCTTTAGATTATCAGCACCAATTATGAGATAGATTTTTGATGGTTCATATAAGTTTTTTAAATAATTAACAGTTTTTATTGAAGGAACTGCTTTATTTTGTTTTATTTCAAAGTCACAAACTTCAACTTTTTTGTTTTTTTGAAATATTTTTTTTAGTAACTCATATCTTGTATTAGGCTCTAAATGATAGTCAGTTTTAAAAGGATTTAAAAATGTAGGAACTACTACAATCTTGTCTATTTCAAGACTTTTTAATGCTTGTTCAACAATCTTTACATGTGCTATATGAACAGGATCAAAACTGCCTCCAAATATTGCTAGTTGCACCTATTTAAAACCTTTGTAATTTACTTAAATAATATTATAGCAATTTTTGGATAAAATATCTACCATTAAGATTTAAATAAAGGGAAAATATGGCTGTTAAAGTTGCAATTAACGGATTAGGTAGAATTGGAAGATGTGTTGCTAAGATCGTAGCAAGTAGAGATGATGTTGAATTAGTAGCTGTTAATGCAAGTGGTAGTGAAGAAATGATTCAATACAACTTAAAATATGACACTGTACATGGGAATGCTGATGTTGTAGTTAAAGATGGTTATGTATGTATTGGAAATGATAAAGCAAAATTATTAGCTGAGAGAGATCCTGCTAAGTTAAACTTTGCAGAATATGGTGCTGATGTTGTTTTAGAGTGTACGGGAGCATTCTTAACACAAGAGAAGTGTCAAGCATATATTGATGCAGGAGTTAAAAAAGTTGTAATGTCTGCACCAGCAAAAGATGATACACCTACATTTGTTATGGGAGCAAATGAGGACACTTATGCAGGGCAAGCTATTGTTTCAAATGCTTCTTGTACTACAAATGGTTTAGCACCAGTTGCAAAAGTATTAGATGATGTTTATGGAATTGAAAAAGGTTTAATGACAACTATTCACTCTTATACTTCATCTCAACCTATCTTAGATGCAAAAGATAAAAAAGATCCAAGAAAAGGAAGAGCAGGGGCTACTAACTTAACACCAGCAAGTACAGGTGCTGCAAAAGCAATTGGAAAAGTAATGCCTCACTTAAATGGAAAATTAAATGGTCAAGCAATTAGAGTACCAACTCCAAATGTTTCATTAGTTGATTTAACAGTAACACTTAAAAAAGAAGTAACTTTAGAAGAAGTTCAAGCTGCATTTAAAGATGCTGCAAATGGTTCTTTAAAAGGAATCTTAGGTGTAGATGAAGAGTATAGAGTAAGTTCTGATTTCAATGGAGAACAATTATCAACAGTAGTTCCTTTAGATACAATTCAAGTGATTGAAGGAAACATGGTAAAAGTATTATCTTGGTATGACAATGAATGGGGATACTCTACTAGACTTGTAGATATGGGTGTTCACGTAGCAACTAACTAGTAGATTAAGGAAGACGATGAAATTACAGGAAATTAAAAATATTGATGTAGCTAATAAAAGAGTTTTTATTAGATGTGATTTTAATGTACCTATGGATGAGTACAATAATATTACTGATGATAGAAGAATTAGAAGTGCTTTAAATACAATTAGATATTGTATTGACAATGATTGTTCTATTATTTTAGCATCACATTTTGGTAGACCAAAAAATGGTTTTGAAGAAAAGTTCTCTTTAAAACCAATTGCAAAAAGATTACATACTTTATTAAAACAAGAGATTAAAATGGCTCCAGGAATTGTATGTGATGAAACAGTTTCTATGGCAAAATTTTTAAAAGCTGGTGAAATTCTATTATTAGAAAATATGAGATTTGAAGCTGGTGAAACTAAAAACGATAAAGACTTAAGTGCAAAATTAGCTTCAATGGCAGATGTTTATGTAAACGACGCATTTGGTGTATCTCATAGAGCTCATGCTTCTGTTGAGGGAATTGCACAACATTTTGATATTAATTCAAAAGCTGCAGGATTCTTACTAGCAAAAGAGATTAAATTTTTCCATCATATTGTAAATGAACCAAAAAGACCATTTGTTTCAATTGTTGGTGGTTCAAAAGTTTCAGGAAAATTAGAAGCATTATATAACTTAGTACCAAAAGTTGACAAAATACTTATTGGTGGTGGAATGGCATTTACTTTCTTAAAAGCATTAGGACATGAAGTAGGTAATTCTTTAGTTGAAGAAGATTTAATTCCTGAAGCAATAAAAATTATGGAAGAAGCAAAACAATTAGGTGTTAAGTTATACTTACCTGTAGATGTTGTAGCTGCTGAAGCTTTTGATGCAGAAGCATTTGCAAAACCAACAACAACACAAGAAATTCCAAAAGGTTGGATGGGATTAGATATCGGACCTGCAACTGCACTTTTATTCTCTCAAGCTCTTGAGGATGCTCATACTATTTTATGGAATGGACCAATGGGTGTTTATGAAATGGATAAGTTTGCAAAAGGTAGTACAAAAATTTCTCATGCAGTTGCATCTTCATATGCTACAACTGTAGTTGGTGGTGGAGATACTGCTGACTTAGTTAGAGTTACTGGTGATGAAGATGAAATGACATTTATTTCAACTGGTGGTGGAGCATCACTAGAGTTAATTGAAGGGAAAGTTCTTCCTGGTGTAAAAGCACTTGTAATAGAAGAGTAGTAAAAACAAAAATAGAAAAATTGTAAATCAATTCAAAAGGAATTTTATGGCAATTATTGCTAGTAATTTTAAGACTAACCATACAAGAAAAACTACGTCTTTATTTGTGGAAGAAGTAAATAAATATTTAGTGTCGAGTAATATTTCAAGTGATGTATATATTTTCCCAACATCAACTTCACTTGATAAGTTTGATACAACATCAACACTAAATATTGGAGCACAAAATGCATATCCAACACAAAAGGGCTCTTTTACAGGAGAAATAGGAACTCAACAATTAGATGAGTTTGATGTAAATACTATTTTAATTGGCCATAGTGAAAGAAGACATATCTTAGGTGAATCTCAAGAAGAGATTGCAAAGAAATTTGCATTTTATAGTGATCTTGGATATAAAATAATTTATTGTATAGGTGAACCTTTAGAAGTAAAAGAACAAGGTTTAGAGCAGACTTTAGAATATATTTATTCTCAATTTGAAGGAATTGATATAAATTATGAGAATCTAATTTTAGCTTATGAACCTGTATGGGCTATTGGAACAGGAGTTACTGCTACAAGTGAAGATATAACTGATATACATTCAGCTATTAAATCAAAAATTGAGAAGCCACTTTTATATGGTGGTTCTGTAAAAGTGGAAAATGTAAGAGATATTTGTTCACTAAATGGAGTTGATGGAGCATTAATTGGAACTGCTTCATGGATTGTTGAAGACTTCATTCAAATCATAGAAAATACAAAGGATTTATAAGATGTTTATGAAAGGTAAAAAAGGTGTAATCTTAGGTGTTGCAAATAACAAGTCTATTGCTTATGGTATTGCAAAACAGTGTGCAGCACAAGGGGCACAAATTGCATTTACTTATTTAAATGACTCATTAAAGAAAAGAGTTGAGCCAATCGCGAGCGAATTTGGAAGTGCTGATTATGTATATCCTTGTGATGTATCAAAACCTGAAGAAATAAAAGCTTTAAAAGAATCAATTGAAAAAGATATGGGTCAAATTGACTTTATCGTTCACTCAATTGCATTTGCTCCAAAAGAGGGATTATCTGGAAGATTCTATGATATTTCTAAAGAAGCATTTGATATTGCTATGGATATTTCGGTTTACTCACTAATTGAAGTTACAAGAGAGTTAAAACCTTTATTATCTGATAACTCTTCAATCTTGACTTTAACATATTATGGTGGTGCTAAATACATCCCTAACTATAACTTAATGGGTGTAGCAAAAGCAGCATTAGAAATGACAACTAAATACTTAGCTGAAGATTTAGGTAAAGATGGAATTAGAGTAAATGCTATTTCTGCAGGACCAATTAAAACTTTAGCAGCAGCAGGTATTGGTGACTTTAGATTTATGCTTAAATGGAATGAAGCACATGCTCCATTAAAGAAAAATGTAACAATTGATGAGGTTGGAAATTCAGGTATGTATCTACTTTCTGATTTATCAAGTGCAGTTACAGGTGAAATTCACTATGTAGATTGTGGTTATAATGTAATGGGTATGCCAGCAGTTAAATTTGATGAAAATGGTAGACCTAATATTGCATGGAATGGCACAGATAAGTAGTCATTAAGCATAAGCTTTTGGCGAACTTCTATGTTGTCAGAAAAGTTTTAGACACTCACTTACTACAGTAAGCTCCTGCCTAAAACTTTTCTTCCGCCTTGAATTTCAATCAAAATCTCATACTTACTAACTATTTATATATAAAACATAAAAGATTTTAAAAGTTTTAATTTTTAATTTATTGAAATTTTAAATTAAGATTTTAAAGAGGAATAGGTAATAAAAGAGTATGAATATAAATTTTAAAGAATTAGCAAACAAGTATCAAACGCCATATTATGTATATGATTTTGATCATATTACGGCACAATATGAAGAATTAAAAGGAGCTTTTAAAGCTAGAAAATCTCTTTTAGCATACGCTGTTAAAGCAAATTCAAATTTATCTGTTATTAAGCACTTAGCAAATTTAGGTGCTGGTGCTGATTGTGTATCAATCGGTGAGGTTAAAAGAGCATTAAAAGTAGGTATTCAGCCATATAAAATCATTTTTTCAGGTGTTGGAAAAATTGACAGCGAGATAAAAGAGGCTTTAGAGCTTGGTATTTTAATGATTAATGTTGAAAGTGCAGCAGAACTTGATAGAGTTGAGTTAATTGCTAAAGAGTTAGGGAAAGTTGCTAGAATCTCTATTAGAGTTAATCCAAATATTGATCCACAAACACATCCTTATATCTCAACAGGTTTACATGAAAATAAGTTTGGTGTAGATATTGATACAGCAAAAAGAATGTATATCCAGTGTAAAAATAGTGATGCTTTAGAGCCAAGTGGTATTCATTGTCATATTGGATCGCAATTAACAGAGCTAGAGCCAATTAAAGAGTCAGTTAAATTAGTTGCTGATTTAGTAAGAAATCTAGCAGCAATTAAAATTGATTTATCTTTCTTTGATGTTGGTGGAGGATTAGGTATTGTATATGATGATGAAAAACTTATTGATACAAATGAATATGCTCAATCAATTTTAGAAGCTTTATTTGGTTTAGATATTACAATAGTATGTGAACCAGGAAGATTTTTAGTTGGAAACTCTGGGGTATTTGTAACTAAAGTATTATATGAAAAAGTAAATGGTGAAAAAAGATTTGTTATTGTTGATGGAGCTATGAATGATTTAATTAGACCATCTTTATATAACGCATACCATAAGATTGAAGTATTAAATGATAATGAAGAGTTAAGTGATTGTAACTTAGTTGGTCCTGTTTGTGAAAGTGGTGACTTCTTTGCTAAAAATATCGACTTACCAAAAACTCAACATAATGATTTAGTTGCTATTTATAGTGCAGGAGCGTATTGTTTTACAATGGCTTCAAACTATAATACAAGAGGAAAAGTAGCTGAAATTGCAGTTGAAAATGGAGTTGATAGAATAATTAGAAAAAGAGAGACTTTTGAAGATTTAATTGCTTTAGAAGAAGAGTACATCAAGTAGCAGAACAAAAAGGGTACAAATGAATGAGCATGGATTATTAGACTTAAGAAATAAGCTAGATAGTATAGATGAACAACTTTTAAAACTTATAAATGAAAGAATGGAAGTTGTACATCAAGTAGGACTTCTAAAGGCTAAAAGTGGTGGAGCTATTTATAGACCAGAAAGGGAAAAAGAGATTATTGATAGATTAGAATCTATGAATGATGGAAAATTAAATAGAGCAGCTATTGAAGCACTTTTCTTAGAAATATTTGCTATTTCTAGAAATTTAGAACTTCCAGAAAATGTGGCATATTTAGGACCTGAGGGAAGCTTTACTCATCAAGCAGCAGAAGGAAGATTTGGTGCTATGAGTTCATATGTATCTATAGCTTCTATAAATGGTATCTTCAGAGAAGTAGATACTAAAAAAGCAAAATTTGGTGTTGTTCCTATTGAGAACTCTTCAAATGGTATAGTAACAGATACTATTAATTGTTTAAATAAGTATAACTTAAAAATTATTGCTGAAGTTGTTCTTGATATTCATCATACTTTTGCAAGTACTTGTGATAAAGTACAAGATATTAAAAGAATTTATTCTAAAGATATTGCTTTTGAACAATGTAGAAAGTTTTTAGCAAACTTTGGATTAGATGAAATTGAGCAAATTCCTATTGAGTCAACAACAAAAGCCGCAAAACTTGCAGCTAAAGAGCCATATAGTGCAGCAATTTGTCCTCATGTTGGAGCGAAACTTAACAATCTTCCAATTTTATTTGAAAATATTGAAGATAAAGATAACAATAAAACAAGATTCTTTATAATAAGTGACTTTGAAAATGCTCAATCAGGAAATGATAAAACATCAATTTTAGTTGAGTTCCCTGATAGACAAGGTGCATTAGTTGAGTTTTTAACTGATTTTAATAATTCAGGTATTAACTTAACAAAAATTAAATCACATATTGTACAAGGTAATTCAATTTTCTTTATTGACTTTGATGGTCATAAAGATGATGAACATGTGAAAAATGTATTAGAAAAACATAAAGATACTGTAAAAGTTTTAGGATCTTATGTAAAAGAGATAAACGATATTTAATCAAAAACTTAGGAAACAAAATGAAATTTAATAAAGTTTTAGAAAATGTGACAACTTATGAAGCAGGTAAGCCTATTGAGCTTGTTGTAAGAGAATATGGTATTGATCCAAAAGATATTATAAAACTTGCTTCAAATGAAAATCCTTATGGAACATCACCAAAGGTTGAGCAAAAAATTCAAGAATTATCAAAAAATATGTTTATTTATCCTGATGATTCTATGTTTGAACTAAAAGAGGCTTTAGCTAATAAATTTGATGTTAATGAGTCAAATATTATTATAGGTTCAGGAAGTGATCAAATTTTAGAGTTTTGTGTACATGCTAAGTGTAATGAAAACTCAAAAATGTTAATGTCTAAAACAACTTTTGCTATGTATGAAATATATGGTAAACAAACAGGATGCCAAATTTTAAAAACAAAAGATGATGAGCATAATTTAGAACAGTTTAGTGCAATGTATAAAGAGCATGGAGCTGATATTATCTTCTTATGTCTACCAAACAATCCTTTAGGAGAGTGTTTAGACAAAGATGATGTTTATAAATTTTTAGAAACAGTTGATAAAAATACATTAGTTATTGTAGATGGAGCTTATCAAGAGTATGCTTCATTTAAAGATGAAAAGAAAAAAATTGATGCAAAAGATTTAATAAGTAAGTTCCCTAATGCTATTTACTTAGGAACTTTCTCAAAAGCTTATGCTTTAGGTGGTATGAGAGTTGGATATGGTGTAGCTAATGAAGAGATTATTAATACTTTATATAAATTAAGAGCACCATTTAATATTACAACTTTATCACTAGCAGCGGCAATTGAGGCTTTAAAAGACGAAGAATTTGTGCAAAGCTGTATAGCTTTAAACTTTGAAGAGATGAAAAGATATGAAGATTATGCAAAACAAAAAGGTTTTGATTTTATTGATTCATATACAAACTTTATTACTTTAAAATTTGGTGATAAGTATAATTCAAAAGAAATAGCATCACAACTTTTAAAAAGAGGTGTTATTGTAAGAGATTTAACTGGTTATGGCGTTAATGCAATAAGAGTAACAATTGGTTCTCAAAGCCAGAATACAAAACTCTTTAGTATCTTAGATGAGGTATTAGAAGAAAATAAATAAATAAGATATTATTATGGAAGTAAAAAACAAATCATTAGAAGAGTTAGAAGACATTTCTCAAAAAATTAGAGATAGAATTATTGATGTAGTATCGAGAAAAGGTGGACACTTCTCTTCAACATTAGGTGCTGTAGAATTAACAATTGGTATGCATTATATATTTGATGCATACAAAGATCCATTTATTTTTGATGTATCACATCAGTGTTATCCTCATAAGCTTTTAACTGAGAGATGGGAAGAGTTTGAAACTATTAGACAGTTTGAAGGTTTAAGTGGTTTTACAAAACCAAAAGAATCTCCTGCTGATTATTTTGTAGCAGGACATAGTTCAACATCTATATCATTAGCAGTTGGTGCTGCAAAATCAATACAGCTTAAAAAAGAAGATAGAACACCTGTTGTGATGATAGGTGATGGTTCAATGACAGCTGGTATGGTCTATGAAGCATTAAATGAATTAGGTGATTTAAAACTTCCTGTTGTTATTATTTTAAATGACAATGAGATGTCAATAGCTAAACCAATAGGTGCAATATCAAAATATCTTTCAAAGCTTTTAGCAGGTAAATATTACCAAGGTTTTAAAGGTAAAGTTGATAATTTCATAAAGAAAAATATGCCAGAAGGTACAACTTATATAGCTAAAAGAATGGAAGAGGCTATGAAGCTTATTACTCCTGGAATTTTATTTGAAGAAATGGGTGTTGATTATATTGGACCAATTGATGGACATAATCTAGAAGAAGTAATTGATACTTTACAAATAGCAAAAGCTATGAAAAAACCTGTAATTGTTCATGCAAGAACAGTAAAAGGAAAAGGTTATAAAGTAGCTGAGGGACAACATGAACATTGGCACGGAGTAGGACCTTTTAACGTAGAAGATGGAGCATTTGTAAAAAAAGAAGCACCAAAAGCTGCAACAGCTGTATTTGCAGATGCACTTACTAATTTAGCCTGTAAACATGAAAATGTAGTTGGTGTTACAGCTGCAATGCCAAGTGGTACAGGGATAAATAAACTAATGGATAAGTTTCCTGATAGATTTTGGGATGTAGCAATTGCAGAACAACACGCAGTTACATCTATGGCAGCTATGGCAAAAGAAGGTTTCAAACCTTTTATTACTATTTATTCTACATTTTTGCAAAGAGGTTTTGATCAAATAATACATGATGTATGTCTTATGGGTTTACCTGTAGTTTTCGCAATTGATAGAGCTGGAATTGTAGGAAATGATGGTGAAACACATCAAGGAACATTTGATATTTCATATTTAAGATTTATCCCAAATATGGTTTTATTTGCTCCAAGAGATAATGAAACATTACATCAAGCAATAGAGTTTTCATATACTTTAGATAAGCCATGTGCTATTAGATATCCAAGAGGTGCATTTATTGAAACTAATTATAAAAGTGAAACTTTTGAATTAGGAAAAGCTCAGCTTTTAAAAGAGGGAAAATCAAAAAAACTATTTATAGGATATGGCGCAGCTGTTGGGAGAGCATGTAAGACTGAGGCTTTACATGAAGATGATATTGCTATTTTAGATTTAAGATTTGTAAAACCACTTGATAAAGAGACTTTAAAAGATTTAGCCTGTAAATATGATGATTGGTACGTATTCTCTGATTCTCAAAAACAAGGTGGAGTAGGTAGTGCAATTTTAGAGTTTTTAAATGAAGAAAAAATATGTGTGAGTCTTACTTCTTTTGAATATGAAGATGATTTTATTAATCATGGTGATACTAAAAAAGTTGAAGAGTCATTAGGGCTACTTCCTGAACAATTAGTAAAAAAGGTGAAGTAATGAGTATGTCATTAGACGAGTTGTTAAAAACAGCTTCAAAAGAAGAGATTTTAGAAGAGTATGAAAAAGCCTTAGATAAAAGTGAAGAAGAGGATTTTTGGAAAGATAAAATTCTACCTTATGTTGAAGCAACTTTGTCAGTTCTTTTACCTCTTAGAGATCAAAATCTTCTTTTTACTCCTGAGGGTAGAAAAGTAGAACAGATTGATAAAGAGTTTTTTTATAGATGGTCTGATTTAGTTTGTTTAAGAACTATGGCTTTTATTTTAGAGCAATCAAATGAAAAAAACTCTTTAGTTAGAACTGATTATAAAAATGTTAATTATAAGGTAGTAGATTTAAAAGCTTTAGGTGAATACCTAAACTCTTATAGAGTAAATCTTACAGATGAGGATAATCTTGATTTTCCTGTAGCAAACTATAATCTTCATACAGGAATGCTTACAACAATAAAAACTTTAATTAAATAGGTAATAATTTACCTATTTAAAGCTCATAATTTAATTTTTGGATTTTATCATATCCGTAAATATCACTAGTAAATTTTAATTTTCCATCTTTTATATATGAAGTAATATATGTGATATGTAAAGGAAGTTTCTTATTTAAACTAATTGAGTCAGTTTTTTCATTATCATAAATACTTCTTACACTTTTATAGGTTTTTGGAGTATATCTTTTTGTGATATGCTCCATCAACGAAATAGGGTGTTCTAACCTTACACATCCATGACTAACTGCTCTAATACTCTCTTTTGGGATTTTAAATCTCCATGAACCAATTGTATCATGCATATAAACAGCATGGTCATTTTTAAACATATATTTTATTCTTCCCATGCCGTTTGTTTTTGATGGAAGCTGAATAAATTTATATGGAATAGATTTAATATCTTCTTTTAGGTATTTATCCCATTTTACTTCACTAAATTTCACTTCTTGGGCATCTAAATCATATCTTTTTTTTCTAATAACTATATTTTTCTTTTTTAAGAAGTTTTTATCTTTTAAAGCCTTTGGGATAATACTTTTTTTAGCAATAGAACTTGGGATATTCCAAGTTGGATTTACTATAAAGTAAGATAGCCTACTAGATAAGATTGGTGTTTGGTCTTTTTTTGAACCAACAACAGTTCCAAAGCTTTTAACAGTCTTACCATTTTCATATAAACTAAAATTATATGAAGGAATATTTAACTGAATAAAATCATCAGAGTTATAATCTTTTAAAACTTTCAATCTTTCTATATTTAGCTTTAGTCTAGCTTTTTTGGATTTATTTAAATCACCACTATTTTTAAATGAAATAAATTTAAAGAAATCTGGATGTGAAGGGGCATGCCTATCTAAAATCTCTTTAATTGAAGTATTTGGGTTTTCATACTCATTTAGAATATTTTTTTTATCTATTTTTTTTGTATAAAACTCATAAGAATATTTTAAATCTTTATATTTATTTTTTCTAATCTCTGAGTAAAAAGCTTCTTTATTAATACAAGAGTTCTCAAGGTTTTCAACATAAACTGGAAAAAACTCTTTTAGTTTTATAGATATTTCTTTTTTATTTTCAAGTTTTTCTATTTCTTTGTAGAAATCTTTTTTGTCACATAAAGATGAGTATTTATCTTTTTTTATAACTTCCAAAAAATCTTTTTCTTTTTTTGATAAAGTGTCTAAGATATTTGGTTTATTTTCCAATATAACTTTATTAACTTGTTCAACTTCTTTATTCTCTTTATAGTCTGTATTTATCACATATTGATTTGGAACATTTTTATTACTACATGCAGTGAAGCCAACAACTATTGTAATTAAAAATATATATTTTTTTATTTTCATGTAAGCCTTTCAAGATTTTATTTTACAATAAATTTATATAAATGTTATTTAATTGATGGCTAATTAATTATTTGTATCATTTAATGTTTTGCTTATTTGTTTTGTAGTTTCATTTTTTACATTTGTATTTTGAGTTTCTATCCACGTGGAATAACCTATAAAAGCTCCAACTCCAATCATTACTAATAAAATTGCAACAAGAATATTTTCTATTGCACCTTTTTGATTTTTCATTATAGTTTTAAAGCTTTTATACATTTTTTGTCCTTTACATAAATGCGATTAGTTTTTGGGCACATAAACCCATAGCCGTACTTTCAAACCCTTTCACATTTTTAATATAGGGTTTACAAAAGCCCTCAACCATGATAGCTCCTGCTTTTCCAAAACACTCACCTGATTTGATATATTCATTCATATGTTGCTCATCAAATTTATCAAACTCATATGTAGTAATACTTATATCAATAAGCTCTTTTTCTTTTGATTTATAAATCATACATGTTATAACTGAAGTTTCATTTCCACTTTGAAGTTCTAACATTTCTCTTGCATCATCTTCATCTTTTGCTTTTCTAAGCAGTTTATTATTTGCTGTAACAACTGAGTCAGCCACAAGTAAGGGAATATCATCAACTCCATACTTTTTATATAGTTCATCAAACTTTCCCCTTGTTGCTTCATAACAAAAAGATTTAGGATCAGTAGTTTTTATAGAATCTTCATCAAAACTACCTCCATTTTGAATAAAGTCAATCCCAAAGTTTTTAAGTATTAATGCTCTTGTTGGCGAATTTGAACCAAGTCTTATCAAGTTAAACCTTTTTTATTTAAATTATACTCTATTAGTATATAATAACAGTTTTAAAAAATGAGTATTTTATAGGATTAAATAATGAATATAGTTGTAATAGGTGCAGGTGGAATAGGTGCTTTTTATGGAATGATTTTACATGATGTAGGATGTAATGTAAAATTTGTAGCAAGAGGGAAAAACTTAGAATATCTTAAAAATAATAAGATGAAAGTAAGTCACCCAAATTATACTATTGAAGATAAAATTGATACATATAGTCTTGAAGAGTTTGTGCAAAAACATAAGCCTGAAGATATTGATGCTATATTTATTGCAACAAAAGGAATGAGTACAGAGTCAATCTCTAAAACTTTAGCTTCTTGGAGTGAGGATTCTTTAAAAGTTCCATATTATATTTCATTACAAAATGGTGTTGACAATGAAGATATTATGGAAGAATATTATAAAAAAGAGTATGTTATAGGTGGACTTACAAGACTAATTGTATCTCATACAGTAGGACTTGGGCATGTTCACTGTGAAGGTGGTGTTGAAACATTAATAGGAGCAGTTAATCCAAATGATGAAAATAGTAAGTTCTTAGAAGACTTAAAAAATATTTTAGATAAAACTCAAACAAAAACTATTATTTGTGAAAACATAAAACTAGAGCTTTGGAATAAACTTATAGTAAACAATGGAGTAAATGCAATTTGTGCCTTACTAGAAGAAGAAACAGGTCCTTTAATGAAAAATGAAAAAACTTCAAAATTAATCTATGGCTTAATGAGTGAGACTGCGCTTGCTTCAAATGCAGTTGGAGTTAATTTAACTCAAGAAGATGCAGATAAAATGTTTGAACTTTATACACAGTTTCAATCAGTAAAACCATCTATGTGGGTTGATAAAGAGAATAATAGAGATTTAGAATTAGAGCAAATCTGTGGAGTTGTTATAAAAAACTGTGAAAAACTAGGAGTTGATGCTCCTTATACTAGAACTATTTCTACGCTTTTAGAGTTTACATACAATAGACAAAGAAATAAACAAAACTAAAAATCGCGAAATAATCGCTTGATTTTTAAAGTTAGTATTTCATAGATATAATTAGTCATAAGCAAAAGGAATTTTATGAATAAAACAGTTGTATATCAAGGAGTTGAGGGAGCATATTCTCATCTTGCAAGTAGTAAGCTTTTCCCAGACTCAAAATTTATAGCATCAGACTCTTTTTTAGAATCAATGCAACTAGTAGAGCAAGGAAAAGCAGACTTTGGAGTAATTCCTATTGAGAACTCATCAGCTGGTAGAGTTGAAGAGATTTACAGGCTTGTTCCTAAAATGCAATTAAATATAATAGATGAATATTTCCATCCTATTGAACATGCCCTAATAGCTGTAAAAGGATACAAACTAGAAGAATTAAAAACAGTATCTTCTCATCCACAAGCCCTAGCTCAATGTATGAATAATATAAAAGAGTTAAACCTAAAAGCAATCTCAGAGTTTGATACAGCGGGTTCTGCTATGAAGTTAGAACAATCAAATGATAAAACCCATGCAGTAATAGCATCAACATTAGCTGCAAAAATCTATAATTTAGAGATAGTAAAAGAGAAGTTTTCAGATTATGCTGGAAATGTTACTAGGTTTATTGTCTTATCAAAAGAAGCAAAAGTACCAAAGTTTGAAGAAAACAAAGCATATATAACATCTCTTATATTTAGTGTTAGAAATATACCAGCAGCACTTTATAAAGCTCTAGGCGGTTTTGCTACAAATGGAATAGATTTGATAAAAATAGAGAGTTATTCAGGGATTGGAAGTATGTACTCAACTCAGTTTCATGTGGATTTATATGGGCATACGGATGAAAAAAGACTACAATTAGCCCTTGATGAGCTGAGGTTTTTTGTGGAAGAATTAAAAGTAATTGGTGTTTATGAAAGACATGAATATAGAGATAAAATGTGTGAGTTAAATCAAGTTATAAAATGAAGCTAATGCTTCATTTAGTGATACTTTAAAAGATTCAAATGCTTTAAGAGTTTACACTTCATATAAATTCTAGTAAATTACTTTATTATAAAAGCTATTTTTAAGGGTTCAAGTATATACTTGAACCCTTTTTTAATTTAAAATTTTTTTCAAAAGAAGTTATTATGAAGTATTATATTTTATTAGTTTTAGCAGTACTTTTTTGGTCAGGTAATTTTGTTTTTGGAAGATTAGTATCTTCAAGTATTGAACCAACTGAGCTTTCATTTTATAGATGGTTTTTTGTTTTAGTTTTACTTTTACCATATATGTTAATAAACATAAAAAGATTAACAAAAGCCTTACGTAAAGATTTTTTACTTTTATTTTTCTTAGGTGCAGTTGGTGTTGCAGGATTTAATACTTTTTTATACTATGGCTTGCAAACAACAACAGCTATAAATGCTTTATTGATTAATTCAGCTATTCCTATTATGATTGTAGTTTTATCTGGAGTTATTTTAAAAGCAAAAATTAAAGCTATTCAAGTATTTGGGATTTTTATATCTACTTTAGGTGTTATATATCTTATTGTAAAAGGTGAATTAGGAACTTTGAGTACTTTAGAGTTTTCTAAAGGTGATTTATGGATACTCCTTGCTGGACTTGTATGGTCTTTATACTCTATATTTTTAAAGTTTATACCAAAAGAGCTTAAAGCTTTTGACTTTTTAGCTATTACTACTTTTATTGGTGTTGGGTTTTTAACTATAGCCTTTTATTATCAAGGATATAGTTTTAGTGTTGGGTTTATAGAAAATAAAGAGCTATTTTATTCATTAATATATATGGTGATTTTTCCATCAATTTTATCTTTTTATTTTTGGAATATATCAACAGTTGAGGTGGGAGCAAATAAAGCAGGTCAGTTTGCACACTTAATGCCAATTTTTGGTGCAGTTTTGGCTTATATATTTTTAGGTGAAAAACTAGAGTTTTATCATTTAGTTGGGCTTATTCTAATAGCTCTTGGAATTTATTTATCAATATTTTATTTAAAGAAAGACAAAAAAAGTGAATAGAGTATTATCAAATTTAAGCGGGATATTAATTTTCTCATCATTTTTTATAACTTTTATAGCATATTTTTTTGATAATTCACTATTGATTGTTGCTGGTACTTTAGCTTGGCTATCACTTGGTTTTTCTTATACATCTTTAAAAAGTAAAAAGATGTTAAACATACTTTTACTTTTAAGTTTTATTGCATTTGCTATTTGTTTTTTTTATGGTTTTAGCATTGATTTTATAAAAGTCTTTACTGTAAACCAATACTTACTAACTCTTTTAATTGGAGTTGGTTTTTTAAGATTAATAGCAACTCCTAAAAAAGATAAAAGTACAAATTTACCAAAAGGCAAGCAATCTTTTTTAAAAACATATCTTGGAGTTCATTTGTTTGGTTCTGTAATAAATTTGTCTTCTTTAATTTTAGTAGCAGACAAATTACATAAAAAAGCAAAACTTACAAAAACTCAAATAGTTTTACTTACAAGAGCTTTTTCTACAGATGCTTACTGGTCACCTTTTTTTGTAGCTTTTGCAGCAGCTTTAACTTATGCTCCAAATTTAAATGCAGGTGTGATTTTGGTAAATGGACTAATATTAGCTTTTATAGCATTTTTGTTTACATACTATGAAGTGAATAAAGATAAAAGTTTTAATTTGGATGAATTTAGAGGTTATCCCATGGCTTTTGATACTTTACTTTTACCTTTTTGTCTAGCTATCTTAGTTTTAGTAACAAATCATTTTTATCCTCAAATTAAAGTGATTGTTTTAATTTCACTATTTTCATTTTTACTAACTATTTTAGTATTACCTATAAAAAAAGGTTTAAATAAAGCTAGTAGTAAAATAGTAAATCATATCTTTGAAGAATTACCAAAAATGAAAGTAGAACTTTCTCTTTTTCTAATAGCTGGAATGTTTGGTATTTCTGTTAGTTCAATACTTTTAGGATTGGAATTAACACTTCCTTTTGAAGAGTTTGATTGGTTTATAGCTTCAATTCTTTTAGCTATTTTTATAGTTTTAGCTTTTGTGGGAATTCATCCTATTATTACAATAGCAATTATTGGTGAGTTTTTAAGTTCTGTAAATCATACACTATTAGCTGTGACATTTTTGATGGCTTGGGCTACTACAGTTTCAACCTCACCATTTAGTGGATTGAACCTTACAATTGTTGCTAGATATAGTTTAAATGCAAAAGATATTTTTAAAGCCAATATTTTATATGTTCTAAAAATGTATATTATAGGGGTAATTTGTCTATATATTTTATCAAATTTCATAAAATTGTAATAAAATCATACAAATATCATATTTGTAGATTATAATTACAGTATTAAAGAGATAGATGCATTTCTCATTTGTATCCTTTCTGCTTCCTAAATTATAAATTTAAGTGCATTTATCTCATTAACTTACTCAAATTACTAAAAGCCTCATTTGTATTACTCTTTTAATCACATTTATTTTTATATTAAGAGTAGTAAGTAAAAATGAACTCATTTCTCCTAAACATAATTAAAACTTTGAGGCTTTTGTATTATAAATCTTTGATAAGTCTTCTTGATGCCCAATAAGCCTTTTTATAAAAAGCTTTATTTAGTTTTGTGAATTTTACACCTTTCCATTCAGCATAAAACTCTATTAAAGAGTTTTTGATGATTTCATCATTATTTAATTGATTTTGTATTTCTTCTTTTTGAATCTCTTCTTTAAGTTTAGCTTGCAGAAGGTTCATTTCTTTTTTGGTTCTGGTTCAAACTGTTTTAATGCTTGTATTTGTTTGTTTATATTTTCGTTAGTTGTTTCTTTATATGTAAGTGTTTTAGTGCTATTACATGCACTAAAAAAAGTGTTATAAAAATAAAAAATGATAAGTTTCTTATCAGATGTACTCCTCTAAAATTAGATTAATCTTACATCCTATCCTTTTTTTATTAGTGTTTAAAATAAAACTCTTTTTGCTTTCCAATAGTGCTTTTTATAATACCTATTATTTAAAGAAGAAATAATTACCCCTTTACTTATTGATGCATGCATAAATCTTCCATTGTCTATATAAATACCCACATGTCTTGAGTCCCATCCTGTTTTGAAAAAGACTAAATCTCCTAGTCTAAGAGAGCTTTTATTTATGTATTTGCCAACTTTATGTTGATATTTTGTAGTTCTTGGAAGTTTTAAATTAAAACTATTTCTATAGGCCTTTTGAACAAAAGCAGAACAATCAATACCTCTTTTAGTATTTCCACCCCATTTATATCTAACCCCTCTCCACTCATTATAAAATCTTTTTAGTTGATTGTTTGTTTCAAGTAGAGTATGCTCAAGTGAAGCACTAGGAAAAGGAAGATTATCTAACTCTTTATAGCTACTTATAAATTCTTGTGAACCGGTTTTATATGAACATCCAGTTATAAAAAATAAACATAGAGAAATAAAAATTATAGACTTAATCATGATTCAAATTTTTCCTATAGGCAATGAATAAAGATATATTATTAGAATAATAATACTATGTCAATTAATTATCTTAAAAATGGTATAATTTGTTTTTAATATAAGGATTTAAAATGAGATTAATATTATTTAGTTTAATAAGTCTTGTTTTTTTTACTGCTTGCATGCCTGTTAAATATAAAAACTCTTTTGATTCTTTAGATTTAAAGACACAAAAAGAGCTTTCAACTCTTGGCTTTTGTACAAGAGACTCATATATAAAAACTATAAATGATAGTAAATATAAAAAGCTATTCATTGAGTATATTTCTTTAAACAATTCTTGCACTTGGAACGGTTTTCCAAGAGGATATTTTGTTTATCAATTTAAGAAGCATTTTAAAATTACAAGTATGAAAAAGATTCAAAGCTATGAATATGACAATTATGAATTTACAACTTATTTAATTGATGATAAGTATTACATTGATTTAATTTATAAGTTTGGGTTTCAAGAAGATTTATTTATTTTAGATTATGAAGGATTATATTATGAAGAATTAATACAAAAGTATGATATTTCTTATGTAAATAAAAATATAAATAAAAAAAGATTTCAAAAAGAGTATTTCAAAAGTTTAGTAAGAATGAATATAGTAGAAAACTATTTTGAAAAAATATATTTAAAAAGTGAATTTTAATGAAAAGGTTAGATTTATTTATCGTTATATATTGTATTGTAATTGTTTTATCTGTTATGTACGCAACACAACCACTTCAGCCTTTACTTGCTAAAGAGTTTGAAATATCAGTTGTAAAAGCTTCACAGTTTACTGCAATAATAATGCTTTTTTTAGCAATTTCACCAATTGTTTATGGATATATTTTAGAAAAAGTTTGTGCGAAAAAGATGTTAATATACTCTTCTTCTATTTTACTCATAACAAATATTTTTTTAGGTTTAAGTACAAGTTATGAAACTTTTTTATTTTTTAGGTTTTGTGAGGCTTTAGTTGTACCAGCTATATTAACTGCTCTTATGAGTATATTGGCAAATATTGATAAGGAAAATATTAAATACAATATGGCTATTTATGTGGCAGCAACAGTTCTTGGAGGGATGATAGGAAGAATTTTCTCAGGAGCGATTGCTACAACCTTCTCTTATGAGTATGTTTTTTACTCTTTATCTTTAGCAATTTTTATTTCACTATTTTTTGTTAAAAAATTAAAGTATGAAGGAGATGCAACTTTATCAAAACCAAAACTAAGTGATATAAGTAATATCTTAAAAGATAAAAGATTTGTTTTAGTTTATTTGTTAATGTTCTGTGTCTTTTTTGTATTCGCAGGAATATTAAATGTGTTGCCATTTAGAGTAAAAGATATAAGTAGTTCAATTAATGAATTTGAAATAAGTCTTTTATACTTAGGTTATGGTATGGGTATTTTAGTCTCTTTACTTTCAAAAAAAATAGTGAAGTTTTTCAAAACAGAGTTAAATACAATTTTAGTTGGCTTAGGGATATTTACAATAATAAACTTCTTTCTAATTAGTCAGAGTGTACTTTTTCTATTTATAATGTTGTTTATTTTTTGTATTGGTATGTTTACAGTTCATACTATGAGTACGGGTTTAGCCAATTCTATGAAGAGTGAACAAAAATCACTTACATCAGGAATGTATTTAACTTTTTATTATTTTGGTGGAGCAATGGGGTCATTTTTACCATCTATAATATATCAACATTTTGGATGGGATATTATGGTTTATACATTTATTTGTATTCTATTTTTGATGTTTGTATTAGTTTACAAAAATAAAAAGTTATTTGATTAAAAGGATTAAATATGTCAAGTTTAAGTAGTAAATCAATTTATATTTTAGGTATTTCAATTTTTTTAGGTTTAAGCTCACTAGGTTACTTTTTAGTAGAAGGTGTAAAAACTTATAAACAATTTGATAGAAGTGTAACTGTAAAGGGATTATCTCAAAAAGAGTTTAATGCAAACATAGTTTTATGGCCGATAAAGTTTACAGTTGCAAGTAATGATTTAAATGATTTGAATAAACAAATTGATACAAATACAAAAGTCATAATAGATTTCTTAAAAGATAATGGTATTATGCAAGATGAATGGACAATACCAGCACCTTCAATAAATGATAAGTTAGCAAATAGTTACTCAAATGAAAATGTGAGATTTAGATATAGTGCAAATCAAACAATTAATGTTTACTCTAAAAATGTTGATTTAGTAAGAAGTGCTATTTTAAATATCTCAACTCTAAACAAGAAAGGTATTTTATTTAGAGTAAATGATTATGATTCAAAAGCTCAATACTTTTTTACAAATTTAAATGAAGTAAAACCAATTATGATAGAAGAAGCTACAAGAAAAGCTAGAGAAGTTGCTTTGAAGTTTGCTAAGGATTCAAATAGTAAATTGGGAAAAATTAAAAAAGCAAGACAAGGACAATTTTCTATTTCAAGTAGGGATCAAAACACTCAACATATAAAAAGAGTTAGAGTTGTTTCAACAGTTGAATATTATTTAGACGATTAAGAGGATTAAAACCCTCTTAACGTAACTCCTAGAAATATAGCAATAATTCCTAGAATAATATTTAATGGAATAAAGTATTTAGCTATTGGTTCTAACTGCTGTTTTGCTGCAGGTAAATTACCACTTTCAAAAGCCTTTGAGGCTTTGTTTCTTTTTATATAAATAGTAATAAAAACTAAAGTCATTATAGTCCATATCACTTCTTTTGCAATTACTACACTATATAAAGGTGTACCTTTAAAACCTAAGGCAATTATCATAATAATAGCAGTTAATAAAAGTAAAATAATTGCTGGAATAACCATATTAAAAAATCTTCTTAAACTCTCTAAAGTTCTTCCTAGTTTTATTTTTGGGTCTGTAATATCTTGCATTGAGTAGTGAACGGCAAATCTAATTGCTAACATTCCACCTACCCATAACACAGCAGAAATTACATGTAGAAAAACTATAATTGATGAATAATTATCAAATAGTTCACTCACTTTGTAATCCTATAAGTTTTCTTTTGCATACTCTAAAGCAGCTTTTTTTGCATCTTCAATTTTTGATACATCTTTTCCACCAGCTTGAGCGAAGTCAGGTCTTCCTCCACCTCCACCACCAACGATTGGTGCAATATTTTTAATCCAATCACCAGCTTTAATAGATGTGTCCTTGCTTCCTGCAACAATCATAACTTTTTCACCTTTTGGTTGAATAAGTAGTGCAGCTAACTTTTCATTTGCATTTTTCATATCATCAATTAGTTTTTTAATATCACCATTTTTAACAATATCAACTACAACTTTAACATCACCAATCATCTCTTCTGCTATAGGAGCTGAACTTTGACTTTGAGCCTCTTCAACTTCTTTTTTAAGCTCTTTGATTTGGTCTTTTAATTTTTTGATACCAGTAATTGCATCTTGGTTTTTAACTTCAGTTTGAACTTCTTGGTATTTTTTCATAAATGATTTTGCATATGAAATAGCAGACATTCCACATACAGCTTCAATTCTTCTAACACCAGCACTTACACCTGATTCTTTTGTAATATAGAAAGAACCAATATCATGTGTATTTCTTACGTGTGTTCCACCACAGAACTCAACAGAAACATCACCAAACTCAACAACTCTTACTACATCACCATATTTTTCACCAAACATAGCAATAGCACCTTTTTTCTTAGCATCTTCAATAGCTAACTCTTCAACATTTCCAACAATTCCTCTTGAAATCATAGAGTTTACTAAATCTTCTACTTCTTCAATTTGCTCTTGCGTCATAGCTTTTGGATATGTAAAGTCAAATCTTAATCTAGAAGAATCGTTTAAAGAACCAGCTTGCGCAACTGTATCACCTAAAACCATTTTTAAAGCACTTTGTAAAAGGTGTGTAGCACTATGATGTTTTGCAACTTCATATCTATTTACTACAACAGCTTTAACTTCTTCATCTTTATTTATATCAGTATTTTCAACTCTTACTTTAGAAAGATTTAATCCATGGAATTTTTGCGTATCTTCAATAATTGCTATATGCTCATTATCTTCAAGTGCTCCAATATCACCTGCTTGTCCACCAGAAGTAGCATAGAATGGAGTTTTATCTAACATAACCCATCCAGATTTACCTTTTTTAAGTGTATCAACTTCTTTGAAGTTTTCATCTAAAAGTGCAAGTATTTTACTTCTGTAGTTTGTATTATCATATCCTACAAACTCATTTTCACCATATTTTTCAAGTAAGGCTTTAAAATCACCAGAAGTAGCAGCATCTCCACTACCTTTCCAAGCAGCTTTTGCTTTTGCTTTTTGTTCAGCCATTAATTCATCAAACTTTTCAATATCAACTTTGATGTTTTTATCTCTTAACATATCTTCTGTTAAGTCTAATGGGAAACCTTTTTCATCATAAAGTTTAAATGCAATCTCTCCTGAGAATACATCTTTTGTATTTTTTAATTCTTCTTCAAATAAAGCCATACCTGATTCAATTGTTTTAAAGAATCTAGCTTCTTCTAAAGTTAATTGCTCTTTAATATAATCTTTTTGATCAATTAAGTCACTGTAATGTTGACCCATCATTTCACATAAAGTATCATATACATCAGCCAAGAAAGGTTTTCTAAATCCAAGTAAGTAACCATGTCTTACAGCTCTTCTCATGATTCTTCTATTTACATAAGGTCTTCCCTCATTCCCAAATAAAATACCTTGAGATAGCATAAATGAGTTTGCTCTTAAGTGGTCAGCAATTACTCTATATGAACCTATATTTTCATCACTGATTTTATTAATTGCAAGTTCTTCAATCTTTTTTATAATTGGTTGGAAGTTTGAAGAATCAAAGTTATTAAGTACACCTTCTTTAATAGCAATAACTCTCTCAAGTCCCATACCTGTGTCAATTGAAGGTTTTGGTAATGGATTTAATTTTCCACTTGTATCTCTTTCATACTGCATAAATACAAGGTTCCAGATCTCTAAGAATCTATCTCCTTCTCCACCTAAATAATCTTCATCACTATTAAAATGTTCTTCACCTTGATCATAGAAAATCTCAGAACAAGGACCACAAGCCCCAGTATCACCCATAGACCAGAAGTTATCTTTATCACCAAATCTTTTGATTCTAGAAGCATCAATATGTTTTTGCCATAATTCATATGCTTCATCATCACTTTCATGAATAGTAACCCATAACTTGTCTATTGGTAGTGCTAGGTTTTTTGTAACAAATTCCCAAGCATAAGCAATTGCTTCTTCTTTGAAGTAATCACCAAATGAGAAATTTCCTAGCATTTCAAATAGTGTATGGTGTCTTGCCGTATAACCTACATTTTCTAAGTCATTATGTTTACCACCTGCTCTAACACATAACTGACAAGATGTAGCAGTTGGGTTAGTAGGAGTTGGAACATCACCTGTAAAAATATCTTTAAATTGTACCATTCCAGCATTTGTAAACATCAATGTTGGATCATCAGGTACTAAAGGCATAGATGAAACTACCTCGTGACCTTTATTTTTAAAAAACTCTAAATACTCTTTTCTTATATCCATAAAACTATCCATTTTAATTAAAATAGAGTTATTTTATCTAAAAACAGATTTAGGCTAGATTATAAAAGAAATTTTAAGTTAAGCTAGGCTAAAATTAATAAGTTTTATTTATAAAATATTTTGATAAAGAGAACTAAAACTAATAATAAGGAAATAAAATGGGTAAATATATTGAATTAACTCCTGCAAATTTTGAAGAAGTTACAAAAAGTGGTGTTTCACTAGTAGATTTCTGGGCTCCATGGTGTGGACCTTGTAGAATGATCGCTCCAGTTATTGAAGAATTAGCTGAAGAGTTTGAAGGTAAAGCAAACATTTGTAAAGTAAATACTGATGAAGAGCAAGATTTAGCTGTAAAATATGGAATTAGATCTATTCCTACTATTATCTTCATGAAAGATGGTGAAGTAGTTGATCAAATGGTTGGAGCTTCTTCTAAACAAGCATTTGCTGACAAAATTAACTCATTATTATAATTCATAATAAAAATACAAACAATTATTAAGAAAGGTAAGACATTATAGTCTTATCTTTTTTTATGCCCACTTTAAGCTAGATATTATTTATTAAATGATAAAATTTTTCCAATATAACAAAAAAGGAAAAAATATGAGTAAATATATAGAGTTAAATAATGATAATTTTGATGAAACAACAAAAGAAGGTATTGCTTTAGTAGACTTTTGGGCACCATGGTGCGGACCTTGTAGAATGCTTGCACCTGTAATTGATGAATTAGCACAAGAATTTGATGGAAAAGCTAAAATTTGTAAAGTTAATTCAGATGAAGAACAAGACTTAGCAGTTAAATTTGGTGTAAGATCTATTCCTACAATCATTTTTATGAAAGATGGAGAAGTTGTGGATACTATGATTGGTGCAGCTTCAAAACAAGCATTTGTTGATAAATTAAATTCATTAATTTAATTAAATAAAATATTTAATTTTTATAAATACTAACAATTATTAAAAAACTAAGAGAATTTCTCTTAGTTTTTATTTTTTATACTAAATAAATCAAAATGTCATATTAACGTCACTCTTCTTTTCTAATATTTCAATATAAGAAATAAAAAGGAGATGTCATGCTTCAAAGTCAGACTTTTAAAATAGCATTACCAATTATTGTTGCAATTATTGTTGCAATAATACCAACACCAGAAGGTTTAAGTGTTAACGCACAATACTTCTTCGCAGTATTTTTAGGTGTAATAGTTGCACTTATTTTAGAGCCAATTCCAGCAGCCTTAATAGGTCTAATTGGGGTTTCATTTAGTGCCGCTTTTGGATTAGTAGGTGAAACTGCTAAAGCCAATAGAGATTGGGCTTTAAGTGGTTTTTCAAATGGAGTTATCTGGTTAATTTTTGCAGCATTTATGTTTGCACTAGGGTACAAAAAATCAGGACTTGGAAAAAGAATTGCTTTACTTTTAGTAAAAGCCTTAGGTAAAACATCACTTGGTTTAGGATATGCTATTGCTTTTGCAGATGGTATATTATCACCATTTATGCCATCAAACACAGCAAGAAGTGCAGGAACTATTTTTCCAATAGCTATTAATATTCCACAAATGTTTAATTCTACTCCTGAAAATGAACCAAGAAAACTAGGGGCATACATTTCATGGGTGGCAATTGCAGCAACTTGTGTTACAAGTTCTATGTTCTTAACAGCTTTAGCACCAAATTTATTAGCAGTATCATTAGTTGAAAAAAACACAGGTATTTTGATCTCATGGGGAGAGTGGTTTAGTACTCTTGCACTAATTATGGTACCACTATTTTTACTTGTTCCTTACATCACATATTTAGTGTATCCACCTGAACAAAAAACTTCACCAGAAGCTCCAGCATGGGCAGCAAAAGAGCTTGAAAATATAGGACCTATAACTAAAAAAGAGTTAATTATGTTAGGTCTTGGAATATTAGCTTTAGTTATGTGGATTTTTGGAAAAGCAATAGGTATAAATGGAACAGTTGCAGCCTTAGTAGTTTTATGTTTACTTGTTTTAACTAAAGTTATTGACTGGGAAGATGTGATTACAAATAAAGCAGCAATCAATGTATTTATTTGGTTTGCAACATTAGTTGCAATGGCAAGTGGTCTTAAAAAAGTTGGATATTTAAAATGGGCAGCAGGTTTAATCTCAAGTTGGTTAGCAGGTGTTGATCCTGTAAACATAGTGATTATACTTGTATCATTATTCTTCTTATTCCATTATTTATTTGCAAGTGTTACAGCTCATGTAGTTGCACTTTTACCACTTTTTCTAGGAATTGGTATGAATTTAATTCCTGCTGAAATGGTACCTTCACTAGCGATATTATTAGTTGGTTCACTTGGACTTATGGGAATTATTACTCCATATGCTACAGGGCCTTCACCAATTTGGTATGGTGCTGGATATATTTCACAAGCAACATGGTGGAAATTAGGAGCAATATTTGGAGCAATATTCTTGGCTTCATTAGTTCTTTTATGCTTCATTATTCTTTAAATAAAATAGCACCAATAAAGGTGCTATTTTTATAAAACTTACTATAATAAGTTTATGAAAAAAACTCTATTTCTACTTTTAATTTTCACAACTTTTCTTTTCTCAAATTCAATTAATAAAAATATCTTGATAATAAGTTCTTACCATAAAGGCTATAAATGGAGTGATGATATTGTAAAATCAATTGAAAAAGTTTTTTATAAACACACTAATTTAGATATAAATGTTTTATATATGGACTCAAAAAGAATAACTTCAAAAGAATATAGTGAGAGTTTAAAAGATCTCTATAAAGTACAGTTAAAATCTAGAAAGTATGATTTAGTTATTACAATAGACAGATTTGCATATGATTTTATAGTTGATTCTTATCGTGAACTATTTAGCAAAACAAAAATTCTTACAGTTGGAATTGAAAACTTTTTACAAGAAAAACTTATAAAAAAAGGTCTAGAAAAAAAAGTTTGGGCTTTACTTGAAAAAAGAGACTTAAAGGCTAATATAAAATTAGTTGAAAGTATTATTCCAAGTATCAAAAATCTATATATAATAAATGATAAAAGTATAAATGCAACACATACAGAGCCTTTGATAAAAGAGCTATTTTCAGATTTTACGGGAAGATATAATCTTATTTATTTAAAAGAAGATAATCTAGATAGTTTGAAAAACAGATTTTCTAAGGCTGAAAATAATAGTGCAGTTTTATTTATAAGGTTTTACAAAAATAGTGATGGCACGCTAAATAAAAACTATGAAATCTCAAAATTTATAAATCACTCTAAAGTTCCTATTTTTATTACAGATTCAGTATTTAAATATAGTGGAGTAATTGGTGGAAAGATAGTAGATTTAGAGAAATTTGGTACTCAATCTGGATTTATGGCTTTAGATATACTAACTAATAAAGAGATAAAAAGAGTTGAAGTTTTTGATGACTTTTCTTATGTTTTTGACTCAAAAAAATTAAATGAATTTACTATTGCAATAGCTCAGTTAAAAGAAGAATATGAGCTTATAAACAAAAGGTTGACTTTTTTTGATAAACATCGTGTTTTTATAAATTTTGTTTTTATAATTTTTCCTTTGTTGATATTTTTAATTTTAGCTTTAATACATAATATCTATATGAGAGTTAATACTCAAAAAAAATTAAGACAAAGAATAGATTTTGATGAAGTATTACTAAATGCAATTGAAAGTCCAATATTCTGGCAAGATGAAAAGGGAAGAATATTAGATTCAAATATGATGTTTTGTAATATTATAAATATTGAAAAAAGTCATATTTACAATAAGAGATTAGATGAATTTTATGATAATGAAAGTGTAAAAATAGTTCAAAAAGCCTTACTAAAGTATCAAAAAAACTCAAAGAAACACTCTTCTTTTAAATTAAAAGTTACAAGTATTGATGAAAAAATTTATTTTATTAAACAAACTACTTATTGTGATAGTAAGACTAAAAAAACAGGTACAGTTACCATTCTTACAGATATTACAAAAGAGAAAAAAGCTGAAATTGAAAGACAAAAAAACCAGCAGTTTATAATTCAGCAATCAAAACTTGCTGAAATTGGTGAAATTTTTTCTTCAATTGCCCATCAATGGAAATCTCCACTTGTTGAAATAACTACAATTGCTCAAGAGAGTTTTTATTCTTCTTCAACCCAAAAGAATGAAGATGAATCTTATGTAAAAGACATCATGACACAAGTTGAATATATGAATAAAACAATTAATGATTTTCAAAATTTTATGATTCCTTCAAATAAAAAAACAGTTTTTGATGTAAGTTTGGCAATTGATGAACTTTTAAAAATTGTAAATCATAATATAAAATATAATTATATAAAGCTTGAATTTAACTATAGTAAAGATATAAACTTAAAAGTACTAGGTTTTAGAAATGAGTTTATGCAAGCTATTTTAAATATAATAAACAATGCAAAAGATGAGTTGATAAAAAAAGATTTTGATGATAGACTTATAAGAATTAATATTTTAAATGAAGATAAAAACCTAAAAATACAAATTTTAGATAATGCAGGTGGAATTAAGAAAGCAGCTTTAAAGAGAGTATTTAAAGCCTATTTTTCTACTAAAAAAGAGGGACATGGAATAGGGCTTTATATGGCAAAAATGATAATTGAAGATAAAATGAATGGAAAACTACAAGCAAGCAACATAGAAAATGGAGCATTATTTGAAATTATTTTGGAGTATGTAGATTGAAGATTTTAGTACTAGAAGATAATGAAAGATTACTTAATTTAATAAAGAGTTCTCTTGAAAAAGAGTCTTATAATGTGGATACCTTTATAGATGGACAAGAAGCACTTGAAAGTTTAGAAAATGGTTACTCTTGTTTTATATTAGATATAAATGTTCCAAATATTGATGGTATTTCACTTTTGGAACTATTAAGAGTTAATCATAAAGATATTCCTGTAATTATAATTAGTTCAAATCATGATTTTGAGAAGATTCAAAAATCTTATGATTTAGGATGTGATGATTATATAAAAAAACCTTTTTATATTTTTGAATTAGTACAAAAAGTAAAGAAACTTTGCAGAGTTGAAAAAATGTTTTTGCAATTTAATGAAAATTTAAAATATGATTTTAAAAATAGAATTATGTATAAAAACAATGAAGAAATTGAACTTACAAAAAAAGAGATTTTGTTTTTAGAAATGTTTTCTAAAAATCTTCATCACATAGCAAATTATGAAGAAATTTATGAATATGTATGGGAAGGTGAAGATACAAATCTAACTAATATTAGAGCTATGATAAAAAGACTGAGAAAAAAGCTTTTTAATGAGGCAATTTTAAGTGTAAAAGGTTTAGGTTATAGTTTAAACAAAGAGACGAAATTAGTATAAAAGCTTAAGCTTTTATACCATTTTTCTTATCAAAATATCTTTTTGTTTCATCACTTACTACTTTTGAGAGAATTAATAAACCTATTAAGTTAGGAATAGCCATAAGACCATTTGCTAGGTCTGAGAAGTTCCAAACAAGTCTAAGTTGTGAAACACATCCCACATATATTATAGAAATAAAGAAAATTCTATAATAGAATACTTTTTTATCACCTAAAATGTACTCAAATGCTCTTTCTCCATAATATGACCAGCCAAGTATAGTAGAGTATCCAAAAAGTATTGTTGCAAATACAATAACTAAAGCTCCCCAATCACCAAGGAAGTATTCAAAACTCTTTAAAGTTAACTCTCCAGCACTTCCATCTTGTGTCCAAATAGGTGCCATTAAAATGATTAAAGCTGTCATCGTACAAACAATTAATGTATCAATGAAAGTTTGAGTCATTGATATTAAAGCTTGTTTAACTGGATCGTTTGTTTTAGCAGCAGCAGCTGCTATTGGAGCAGAACCTAGTCCTGATTCATTTGAAAAAACTCCTCTTGCAATACCATATCTAATAGCTGCTGCAATAGCTGCACCTGCAAATCCACCTGTTGCTGCAATTGGATTAAAGGCATAATAGAAAATCATCCCTAAAGCATCACTTACTTTATCAATGTTAGTTACTATGATTATTAGTGCAGTAACTAAATAAATAGCAATCATAAATGGTATTAAGTAAGTGGTTACTTTTCCAATTGTTTTTATTCCACCAAGCACAACAATCCCAGTAATTAATAGTAATGATATTCCTGTAACTTCAAATGATATTCCAAATTGTGAATTTAAGGCTGTAGAAACTGCATTTGCTTGGGCCATATTACCTATACCAAAAGAGGCAATCACAGTGAAAAATGCAAAGGCCATTGCAAGTTTTGGCATATTTGCACCTTTGAAGATATAGTACATAGGTCCACCCTTGTAACCATTTATACCTTTTTCTCTATATTTTACTGCTAGAATTGCTTCTGAGTATTTAGTTGCCATACCAACTAATCCTGTAACCCACATCCAAAATACAGCTCCTGGACCTCCCATCGTAATAGCAGTAGCAACACCTACTATATTTCCTATTCCAACTGTTGCTGCAAGTGCAGTCATAAGTGCAGCAAAGTTAGTTATGTCACCTTTATTTGAATCTTCTTTTTCAAAAATTAGCTTAAAAGCATGTCCCAATGCCCAAAATTGCATACCTTTTAATTTTATTGTTAAGTAAAGACCAGTACCTACTAATAAGATTAACATAGGTGGTCCCCAAATAAAAGATGCAATTGATGAAATTGTAGTATTTAAGTTATCCATATATTTCCTTTAATCATGAAATAATAGCATAAAAGTCATAAGGCAAAAATTTGGTACTTTAAGTTAATATTTATTATTAAATGATAAAATTTATCCATTAAGTTTTTTCTTTTGATTAAACTATAACTTACATAGTTTTTAGTATTATACTGTTTTAATAAATACTATAAACTATAATAAATATAAATGAAACAAATAAAAGGATACTAATATGTTAGATTTAGCAATCATTGGTGGAGGACCTGCTGGTTTAACTGCTGGGCTTTATGCTACTAGAGGCGGTTTAAATAATGTTGTTATGTTCGAGATGGGAATGCCAGGTGGACAAATTACTGGTTCATCAGAAATTGAGAACTATCCAGGTCAAGGTGAAGTAATGACTGGTATGGAGTTAATGCAAAACTGGCCAGAGCAGTGTCAAAAATTTGGTTTAAAGCATGAAATGAACCAAATTACAAGTGTTGTTAAAGAGAATGATATTTTCAAACTAACAGCTGTTGATGGTAAAGAGTATGAAGCTAAGACTGTATTAATGGCTACAGGTTCTGTTCCAAGAAGAGCTGGTTTTGAAGGTGAAGATAAATTCTTCGGTCAAGGTATTTCAACTTGTGCTACTTGTGATGGATTCTTCTATAAAGGTAAAGAAGTTGCAGTAGTTGGTGGTGGAGATACAGCTTTAGAAGAAGCAGTATATTTAGCAAAACTTTGTTCAAAAGTTTATTTAGTTCATAGAAGAGATACATATAGAGCAGCTCCTTCTACAATTGAGCATATGAAAAACACTGAAAATATTGAAGAAGTTACTAATGTAACTGTTGAAGAAGTATTTGGTGATAATACAGGTGTTCTTGGATTAAAAGTTAAATCTAAAGAAACAGGTGAAATTAGAGACTTACCAACACCAGGTGTATTTGTATTTGTTGGTAGAGATGTATTAAATGACCCTATTAAACAAGAAGATGGATCATTCCTTTGTGATGTAAATGAGCAAGGTGAGGTTATCGTAAACCTAAAAATGGAAACATCAACACCTGGTTTATATGCAGCAGGAGACATCAGAATTGATGCAGCAAAACAAGTTGTTTGTGCTTCAGGTGATGGGGCAACAGCAGCAGTAAATATTATTGAATATATAGGATAAGGAAGCTAAAAAATGATTAAAGTAGGTATTTTAGGAAGTACAGGTAGAGTTGGTTCATTGCTAATTGATGATTTAGCTAATGATGAGCAAGCAAGAGTAGGTGCAGTACATGTTTTTGATAAATTAAAAAAGCCAGTACCTGAAGATACAGTAGTTACAAATGACTTTGCAGTTTTATTTGAAAGTTCAGATGTTATTATTGATTTCTCTGCTCCAAGCGCAACAGAAGCTTTACTTACAGAGGTAGTAGAAAATGGTGCTAGAAAGCCATTAGTTATTGCTACAACTGGATTTAACAAGCATCAACAAAATTTATTGTTAGAAGCTAGTAAATTAGTACCAGTATTATATGCTACTAATATGAGTTTAGGTGTTGCAGTTTTAAATAAACTTGTACACTTAGCTTCAAAAACACTTGCCGATTTTGATATTGAGATTGTTGAACAACACCATAGACATAAAGTTGATTCACCATCAGGGACAGCACTTACTTTAGCAGAGCACGCAGCAGATGCTAGAGGTTTAGATTTAGATGATGTAAGAGTTTCTGGTAGAGATGGTAATATTGGTGCTAGAACAAAAGATGAAATCGCTGTGATGGCATTAAGAGGTGGAGATATTGTAGGGAGACATACTGTTGGATTATACAATGATGGTGAATTCTTGGAATTAAATCATACTGCAACTGCAAGAAATACTTTCTCGCAAGGTGCAATTAAAGTAGCAAAATGGATTATTGGAAAAGATCCAAAACTTTACTCAATTAATGACGCTTTAGGTCTATAAAATAAAACAAAAACAAAATTCAAAACTAAGAGGAAAAGACATTTACACTTTCACTTCTTCCTCTTTCCAAAGGTTAAATAAATGTGTGCAATAGTTGGAATTTACGGAAATGATAATGCAGCAAGATTAGCTTCACTAGCTTTATTCTCAATGCAGCATAGAGGTCAAGAAGCAACAGGTATTTCTTCTTCATGTAATGGAAAGATTTATACGAAAAAAGATAGAGGTTTAGTATCTGAAGTTTTTACTGATGAGGCTTTACAATATCTAAAAGGTAATATGGCAATTGGTCATAATAGATACTCTACAGCAGGTGGAGATTCTATTTTAGATGCACAACCAGTATTTGCAAAGTATAAATTAGGTGAAATATCAATTGTTCATAATGGTAATTTAATTAACAAGCAAGAAGTAAGACAAGACTTAATTGACAAAGGTGCTATTTTCCAAACTGGAATGGACACAGAAAACCTTATTCATTTAATCGCTAAAAATACAAAAGATAGACTAAGAGATAGAATTAAAGAAGCCTTAACAAGAACTATTGGAGCTTATTGTTTTATTGTTCAATCAAGATCAAAACAGTTTGTAATTAGAGATAGATATGGTATAAGACCATTATCTCTAGGAAAATTAAAATCAGGTGGTTATATTGTTGCATCTGAAACTTGTGCATTTGATTTAGTAGATGCCCAGTTTGTAAGAGATGTTAACCCAGGAGAAATGTTAATCTTTAGTGAAGATAAAGAAGAACCAGAATCAATTCAATTATTTGAAAGTCAATATAGACCTTGTGCTTTTGAATTTGTATACTTTGCAAGACCAGATTCAGTTATTGATGGTAAAAATGTATATAGAACAAGAGAAAACATGGGAAGAGCACTTGCTAGAAATGATGAGAAGTCAGAAATAAATGTAGATATGGTTGTTCCTGTTCCAGATTCAGGGGTTCCAGCAGCACTTGGATATGCAGCACAAAGTGGTATTCCTTTTGAGTATGGAATTATTAGAAATCACTATGTTGGAAGAACATTTATTGAACCAACTCAAGAGATGAGAAACTTAAAAGTTAGAATGAAATTAAGCCCAATGAAATCTCTTATTGCAGGTAAATCATTACTTGTTATTGATGATTCGGTTGTAAGAGGAACTACATCTAAAAGAATTGTAAAAATGCTAAAAGATGCTGGTGCAAAAGAAGTTCACTTTAGAGTTGCTTCTCCTGAAATTAAATTCCCTTGTTACTATGGTATTGATACACCAAATAAAGAAGAGTTAATTTCAAATAATATGTCAGTTGATGAAGTATGTGAATATATTCAAGCTGATTCATTAAAATACCTTTCTGTTGATGATTTAACGAATGCAATTGGAAATGATAGAAATTATGCTTTAGAGAGTTTCAACGGGGACTACTTCGTAAAAGAGTAAGATGAGTAATTTAAAAGACGTTTTAACAATAGGTAGATATTTTAAAAACAAGTTTGGAGAAAAAGTATATAAAGTTCCAATCTCAATATCGGGATTTACATGTCCTAATATTGATGGAACAAAAGCTAAAGGGGGTTGTTCTTTTTGCGAGAATGACTCTTTCTCTCCTAATCTAAAAGAGAAAAAAACTAAATTTAAACTAAATCCAAAAATTGAAGAAAATCCATACTTAGATAATCAACTAAAACAACTTGAAATGCAATTTGCTGCAACAAGAGATAGGTTACAAAATAAGTTTGGTGTTGGAAAGTTTATTGTGTATTTTCAATCTTTCACAAACACATATGCTCCTTTTTCAACACTAAAAGCTTTATATGAAAAAGCCTTATCTTTTGACAATGTGATAGGTCTTAGTATTGGTACAAGAACAGATTGTGTAACAGATGAAATATTAGACTATCTAGTGGATCTTTCTAAAGATAAAGAAATTTGGGTTGAGTATGGAATTCAGTCATTCTATGATGAAACACTTGATGTAATCAATAGAGGTGATAGTGTTGAAAATATGAAATACTGGATAAAAAGAAGTAAGGAAAAAGGATTAAATGTTTGTGGACATTTAATTTATGGACTTCCCGGTGAAGATCAAGAGATGATGCTTGAGTCATTTAAGCAGACTATTGAACTTGATGTTGATTCAATCAAATTCCATCCTTTATATGTAGTAAAAAACACTTTATTAACTAATGAGTTTAGAAAAGGAAGATTTACTCCTATTACTGAGGATTTATATATAGATACAGTAGTAAAATCAATAGTTGATTTACCAAAAAATATTTCAATTCAAAGAATTACAGCTGGAATTGATGATGATACACTTTTATCACCTGATTGGTGTAGAGATAAACATACTCAAATGAAAAAAATAAGATTAGCTTTAGAAAAAGAGGGTCTTAACTATTAAAATAAGTATTAGAATTCTAATACTTATTTCATTTTTAGAAGATAGTCAACAACATTGTCTATAAACGCATCATGTTTTCTATCTTTTCTGTACGCAATATATAATTTTCTAACCATTTTTTGATTATTAATTCTTGATTCATATAAAGCACCAGATTTTAAAAGTGATTCAATTGCATTTCTTGAAACAATTGATACTGTAGGTGTTGCATTTTTATCTGAGTGTAAAACTGTTTGTACAATAGTTGTAGCACTTGTAACTTCACTTGTAACATCAAAAGTATCACAATCAGGGAAGTTTGCTTTATCAAGATTCTCTTTAAAGATTGCTCTTGTATGAGAGTCCGGATTTCTACATACCCATTTGTATGATAATAAATCTTCAGCTTTTGCTCTTGAAGGAAGTTTTTGGTTTGAGAAAATTACTATTTCATCTTCCATCCATTCTCTGTAAATAATATCTTCATTTGGAACATAGTTTTCAACTAATGCCATATCAATTTTTTTATCAAGTAAATCTTCAATTGCTTCATGAGAAACTGAAACATTTATTGATACTTCATTATTAATATTCTCTTTAAGATTGTTTAAAAATCTAGGTAAAATATAGTTTCCAATAATAAAAGATGCTCCGAAAACAAAAGTAACATCTTTGTTCATAATTTTTAGTAGTTCTTTTTCGCCATTTGCAACACATTTTTCAATTTTAAGTGCAATAGAATATAGCATTTGACCTTCTTTTGTAAGTCTAATTCCATTTTTCTTTCTATCAACAACTTGAACATCTAAGTAGTCTTCAATATATCTCATTTGTTGTGTTACAGCAGGTTGAGAAATACCAAGTTTTGCTGAAGCTTTTGAGAAGGACTTTTCTCTAACAACTGTTAGAAATGTCTCTAGTTTAGCAAAATCTGTTAGCATTATAACCTCCGTAAAATAAATTATGATTATAATAACATTTATTTATATATAGAATAATTAAGAGAAATAGTGAATTTAATTTATATGTGGTATAATTATATATTATTGGGAGAAGAAATGTCAGAAAATCTATTATCATTACTAAACGATTCACAAAAAGATGCAGCACAACATATCGATGGTTCACTGTTAATTTTAGCGGGTGCGGGATCTGGAAAAACAAAAACAATCACAACAAGGCTTGCATATTTGATTTCAATAGGAATAGATCCAAGTTCTATTCTAACTCTTACTTTTACAAATAAAGCAGCAGCAGAGATGAGAGAAAGAGCATTCTCTTTGATTGATCCAGCAATGATAAATACTCCACCATTATTATGTACATTCCACAAATTTGGATTGCTTTTCCTAAAGTTTCACATGAGCGAACTTGATAGAAAGAATAATTTCATTATTATTGATACTGATGATAAAAAAAGAATATTAAAATCAATAGATAAAGATATAACAACATCACTTTTAGTTAGTGAAATATCAAAATACAAAAATACTTTAATCACTCCAAGTGAAGCAAAAGCTGGTGCTGAATTAAAGCTTTATCAACAAATAGCAGATGTTTATGAGAAATATGAATCTTATCTAGAGAAAAATAATCTTGTTGATTTTGATGATTTGATTTTACTTCCATATTTGATATTAAAAAACAATGACAAATTAGCTCAAGAAATTAGCCAAAAATACCAATACATTATGGTTGATGAGTATCAAGATACAAATGAGCTTCAATATAAATTACTTAAAAAACTTTGTTCATCACATAACAATCTTTGTGTAGTTGGTGATGATGACCAATCTATTTATGGTTGGAGAGGTGCTACAATTAAAAATATTCTTAATTTTAGTGAGCATTTTGAAGATACAAAAGTTGTAAAATTAGAAGAAAACTATAGGTCAACTGATACAATCTTAGATCATGCAAATCAGCTAATTGAGCATAATAGAGATAGACTTGGCAAAAAGCTTGTTGGAACTAGACAAAAAGGTGATTCTATTAGAATTTATGAGTCACATGATGAAAATGAAGAAACAAGAAAAATAATTGACGATATTAAAAAACTTTTAGATAGTGGTATTAGTGCAAAAGACGTTGCAATACTTTTTAGAGTAAATGCTTTATCAAGATCTTTAGAAGAAGGATTTAATAGAGCAGGGCTTAACTATAAACTAGTTGGTGGAATGAAGTTCTATGAAAGAGCAGAAATTAAAGATTTAATTGCATATTTTAGAGTACTTACAAACTCACATGATAACTTCTCTTTAAAAAGAATTGTAAATAAACCTAAAAGAGGTATTGGAAAAACTACTATTGAAAAGCTTGATGCAAAATCAGCAGAACTTAAAAAACCTATTTTTGAAATAATTCAAAATTTTGATGCAGAAGAGTTATCAGCAGTTGTAGGAAAGAAAAATTCAAGAACACTTAAAGTGTTTGAAGCTTCTATAATGGATTTAAAAGAACAATTAAAAGAGTCTAAAATGAAATTCTTAGACTCTTTTGAAGAAGCTTTTGATTATAGAGCATCATACGATACTGTTCCAGATGGTTTTGATAGACAAGGAAATATTGATGAGTTCTATGGATATATCAGAGATTTCTTTATTCAAAATCCACACTTAGATTTAAAAGACTTTTTAAATGAAATAGCATTAGAGAGTGAAAATGATGGACTTTATAATGAAGCAGTTTCGATGATGAGTATACATGCTTCAAAAGGTTTAGAATTTAAACACTTGTTTATTATTGGTTTTGAAGAAGGATTCTTTCCAATCACAGGTGATGGTAGTGATATTGAAGAAGAAAGAAGATTAGGTTATGTTGCGATTACTAGAGCTATGGATAATTTGACTTTATCTTTTGCTCATTCGAGATTTTATAAAGGGAAAAGAACTTCTTTAACAAAATCTAGATTTTTAAGTGAATCAGGACTTATTAAAGGGTGTCTAACTATTGAAAAGCACTCATCATTTAAAAAAGGTGATTTAGTTCAACATAAAATATTTGGTATGGGAAGAATTCAAAAAGCAAATAAAGCAGGTAAAGACTATAAACTAACTATTAATTTTGGTGGACAAAGAAGAGATATCTTATCTTCATTTGTAGAAAAAATATAAAAGAGTTTTTAATTGCAAAAAAAGTTATATAATAAAGAACCATTAAATAAATTAATTGTTGTAAAAAAACCGATTTTTAGAAGTTCTAACTCCTATTTAAATCAAATAAAAAGAAAATACAAAAATAAAAAGGCAGGTTTTAGTGGAACACTAGACCCATTTGCTTGTGGATGTCTTATAGTTGCTTTTGGACAATACTCAAAACTTTTTAATTATATGAGTAAAACACCTAAAACATACAGGGCTGTAGTATGGCTTGGTGCACAATCTGAATCTTTGGATATTGAAAATATGATAAGTATTGAAAATGAACAAAGACTTGAACTTGAACTTATCAAGGAAGAAGTGGTAAAACTTCAAGGAACACACGAATATTATCCTCCAAAATTTTCAGCTAAGAAGATTAATGGAAAAAGAGCTTATGACTTGGCAAGAGAAGGCAAAGAAGTCGAGATGAAAAAATCATCTATGACTATAAGTGATACAAAATTTATTTCTTATAATCATCCTTTTATTACTTTTGAAGCTACAGTTAGTGAAGGCTCATATATTAGAAGTTTAGCTCAGATATTACTTAAAAGAGTTAACAGAAAAGGGACATTGTCATACCTAGAAAGACTTAATGAGGGTAAATTTTTCTATGAAAATGAAAAAGATTTAAATCCACTTGATTATATAGATTTACCTCAAAATAAATATTTTGGCACAAAAGAATGGCTTGATACTGGAAAAAAAATCTCAATTGATTATTTAGAAAATAAAAATGATGGAAAATATCTACTTGTGTTTGATACATTTTTTAGTATAATTCAAATTGAAAAAGCTAAAGTTAAATATCTTTTAAATAAGGTTGTATTGTAATGTATGCTAAGTCTTACGCAAAAGTTAATATATTTTTAAAAATAGCTGGAAAAAGAGATACATACCATGAACTTGTATCTAGGTTCATACGAGTTCATAGTCTGTATGACGAATTCTCTTTTGTTAAAACGAATAGGAAAGCTTTTAACATTATAGGGGATTTTGGATGTAAATTAGAATCAAATACTGTATATAAAGCATACAATTTGATAAAACACATGAAAAGTGTTGAGAATTTTTTTCAAGAATATAGTGTAAAGATTGATAAAAATATCCCAGAGTTTGCAGGACTTGGGGGTGGAAGTTCAAATGCTGCTACTTTTTTAATTATGGCAAATAAATATTGTAATTTAGGGCTATCAAAAGATGAACTATGCAATATAGCTGTAAAAATTGGTGCAGATGTTCCATTTTTTGTATATGAATATGACAGTGCAAATGTTACAGGGATTGGTGAGATTGTAGAAGAGTTTGAAGAAAAACCTTTGAATATAAAAACAATAACTCCAAATATAAAATGTGACACAGGTAAAATATTTACACTTTTTAGAAAACACTTTTATAAAGAAATAAAAGAAGTAGAAAAAGAAAAACTATTAAGCATGAAGTCAATAGATATTTTAAAAGAATTTAATATAAAAGAAGCTAACGATTTATATGAACCTGCAATCATGTCTGAACCACTTTTAGAAGAATATGCAAAAAGCAATTGGTATTTTAGTGGTAGTGGAAGCTCTTTTTTTACAATAAATGAGGAAAACTAATGGCAAAAAAGAAAGAAAAAGATAAAAATTTAGTATTCAAAAATAAAAAAGCATGGCATGACTATCATATTTTAGATACATATGAAGCTGGAATATCTCTTCAAGGAAGTGAAGTAAAAGCTATAAGAGAAGGTAGAGTTAACTTAAAAGATACTCACATTAGAATTATAAAAGATGAAGTATTTTTACTAAATATGCATATTTCCCATTTAAGTACGGCACATACAACTTTTAGACCAAATGAGAGAAGAGATAGAAAACTATTACTTCACAGAAAAGAAATAGAAAAACTTCATACTAAAGTTACTAAAGATGGTATTACTATAGTTGCACTAAAATTGTACTTTAATTCAAAGAATATGGTAAAGGTTCAAATAGCAACTGCACAAGGTAAAAAACTTCATGATAAAAGAGAAGATATGAAGAGAAAAACTATGCAAAGAGAGACTCAACAGACACTAAAAAACTGGAAGTGATAAAACTTCCAAGTTAATAATAAAATTCATTAAATAACTATTATTAATTACTAATTATGTAATTTGACTGAAAAATCATTCATGTTAGGCTTTTATTCTACTTTAAAATAATCATATTAAAAGAAAAATAAAATGTTAGATTTATAAAAATTTAACTTTTTAAAAATAAAAGCAATAACAAAAGCCTATAATAAGGCCTTTACAAAAATATATTTATCTATAGGCTCAATAAAAACATAAGTTTAAATTATACAAAACTGTAAATAAGAAAAATAAGATTAAAATAGCAAAACAGATAATTATTATCATTATAGAGTTGTTATTTAATTGTTAAATATTTGTTAATAAAATACTTAAATACTACTAAAATTAAGTAAAACTTTAGAGGCATTTAGCTAATATTTAGCATAAGTGACGATTTGTGACTTGTATATAAAATTAGTAGGAGGAGATTGATGCAAAACGGTGCAAAAATTGAGTATGATTACTCAGTTGCAAAAGCCTTTACATTTGCAACAATTTTGTTTGGTATCATTGGTATGACAATTGGTGTTATACTAGCGTTTCAATTAGCTTTCCCAGGTTTAAATAACTTAGCAGGGGAATATGGTACTTTCAGTAGATTAAGACCTTTACACACTAATGGTGTTGCTTTTGGTTTTGCTCTAAGTGGTATCTTTGCAGGATGGTATTACCTTTCTCAAAGAGTATTAAAAGTTTCTTTAAAAGAATCGCCATTTTTAATGGCAGTAGCAAAATTACATTTTGCTCTATATTTTATCACAATTCTTTTAGCTGTTGTTACTCTATTTATGGGTATTACAACTTCAAAAGAGTATGCTGAATTAGAGTGGCCATTAGACATTTTAGTTGTTGTATGGTGGGTTTTATGGGGTATCTCTATTTTTGGTTTAATTGGAATTAGAAGAGAAAGAACTTTATATATTTCAATTTGGTATATGATTGCTACATTTATTGCTGTTGCAATGTTATATTTATTTAACAATATGGAAGTTCCAACTGCATTAGTATCAGGTTATGGATCGTGGATTCACTCAGTTTCTATGTATTCAGGTACAAATGATGCACTAGTACAATGGTGGTATGGACACAATGCTGTTGCATTCGTATTTACTACACCAATTATTGCTTTAATTTATTACTTTTTACCTAAAGAGTCAGGACAAAATGTTTATTCTTATAAACTTTCTATCTTAGCATTCTGGGGATTATTATTTGTTTACTTATGGGCTGGTGGACACCACCTTATTTATTCAACTGTTCCGGATTGGATGCAGACAATGGGTTCTGTAATGTCAGTTGTATTAATCTTACCATCATGGGGATCTGCTATTAATATGCTTTTAACTATGAAAGGTGAATGGCAACAGTTACAAACAAATACACTAATTAAATTCATGGTATTAGCTTCAACTTTCTATATGTTATCTACAATTGAAGGTCCAATTCAAGCTATTAAATCTGTAAATGCAATTGCACACTTTACTGACTGGATTCCAGGTCACGTACATGATGGTGTATTAGGATGGGTTGTGTTTATGATTATGGCTGCTTTATACCATATGGTTCCAAGAATGTATAAAAGAGAGATTTACTCTAAATCATTAATGGATACTCAATTCTGGTTACAAACAACTGGTATTGTTTTATACTTTACATCTATGTGGATTGCAGGTATTACACAAGGTATGATGTGGAGAGCTTATGACGAATATGGTTCATTAGTTTACTCATTTATTGATACTGTTGTAGTATTAAAACCATACTATACTATTAGAGCTGTTGGTGGGTTATTATACTTAATTGGATTCTTTATGTTCGCATACAACATTTATAAAACTATTAAATGTGGTAGAGTACTTGATAAAGAACCAGCTAACACTACACCAGTAGCTGCATAAGAAGGAGGGAAAATTATGTTTCATTGGTTTGAACAAAGACCGTTTTTCTTTGCGGTATTAGTATTCGTATTTATTTCATTTGCAGGTATCATTGAAGTAATTCCTGATTTTGCAAAACAGTCTAGACCAACAGTTGGTACTAAACCATATACACTATTAGAGTTAGCAGGTAGACAAGTATATATTAAAGATTCTTGTAATGCGTGTCACTCACAATTAATTAGACCATTTAAATCAGAAACTGATAGATATGGTATGTATTCATTATCTGGTGAGTACGCTTATGATAGACCATTCTTATGGGGATCAAAGAGAACTGGACCAGACTTAATGAGAGTTGGAAACTATAGAACTACTGACTGGCATGAAAATCACATGTTAGATCCAGAATCTGTTGTTCCTGGTTCAATTATGCCAGCATACCCTCACCAGTTTGAGAATATTGCTGATTTAGAAACTGCATATGCAGAAGCATATACAGTAAAAACTGTATTTAATACTCCATACGATGTTGATATTGATGGAGATGGGCAAATTGATGTTCCATTAGGTGATTTTGAATCTGCTATTGCAAGAGCAAAAGTTGATGCAAAAGAGATTGCTGCTGATATGAAAAATCAAGCTGTAAAAGATGCTGTTGCAAACGGTCAGGTTCCTGAAATAGTTGCATTAATTGCATATTTAAATTCTTTAAAATAGAGGTTCTTAAATGGATTATGAAACACTGGTTACTGTGCAAGGTTATGCTAAATTCTTTTTTATTTTAGCTATATTTATTATTTTTTACTCTTATGCTTACTCTATATACAAGAGAGATAAAACTGGTGAAAGAGATTTTGAAAAATACTCAAAACTAGTGCACGATGATGCAGATGTTTCAACTCCTCTAGAAGATAGAAAAAAAGATAAAGATATAGATAATAAGGAGACATAACATGAAATCTATGGTAGTAGGTGGAATTGTTCTTATCATCGCTTTATTAGCAGGAACTTACTTCGCAGCAGGTGATGCTTTTAGTAGCGATATTTCGAATATAAATAGTTTAACAATGTTAGGTGCTGTAGCAATTATTACTATTACAGTATTTGTAGCACTTAAATATGTTAATCAAATGAAAAATGATACAGCTAGTGGTGATTTAGCTGAAGAAAATTGGGATGGTATTGGTGAATATAAAAACCCTATTCCTACAGGATGGGGATTAGCATTTATTGGTACTATTGTATGGATGTTTTGGTACTTTACAGTTGGTTATCCAATTAATGGTTTTTCACAAATTGGTCAATGGAATGAAGAAACTATTGAATACAATAAAAAGTTTGAAGCTAAATGGGAAAATCCATCACAAGAAACTCTTGAAGCAATGGGAAGTTCATTATTCTTAGTACAATGTGCACCTTGTCATGGTGTTGATGCTGAGGGTATTAATGGTAAAGCTCATAATTTAACAAAAAGATTTGCTAAAAATCAAGTTGTTAATGTGATTAAAAATGGTGCAAACAATTTAAAAACTGCATACCCAGCTGGAATGCCTCCAATGATGTTAACAGAAGAAAAAGATATCAATGAAGTGGCAGAGTACGTAGCTAATGGATTCCAAGGTGAACAACCTGCAGCTTATGGTGTTTGTGCTGGATGTCATGGTATTGATGGTAAAGGTATGGCATATGTTGCACCAAATATTAGAGAATATGATGATGCAATTGTTATGGCTGTATTAAAAGATGGTAAAAAAGGAAACATTGGTGTAATGCCAAGTTTTGATGGAAGACTTAACGAAACTCAAGAAAAAGCATTAGCTACTTATATTAGAAGTTTAGGAGAGTAATATGGCTGGAAATACACAAATGAATGAAAATGAAAGAGGAATCTTTAAATTACATGGTATTACAGGAATGCTTATAGCAACTGCTTTATTACTTACAATCTTAGCAGTTCTAACTATTAATGCAATTAAGGTTCAACAAAACGAGGCTGATAACTATTATAAAATTAACCAAGATTTAAATGGTTTAAAAATGAATAGTTCAGACAACCACAAGCAATATGAGCTTGTTGGTAATGGTAAGTAAGGAGTAAAGTATGGAAAAAATCATAGGTGTTTTACTTTTAGTTTCTGCCGTTATGACAGCTTACTATGGGTTTTTTGACTCAACTAGAGTGTTCGTTGGATAAATGAAAAATTTAGTTAATTTTAAAATAGCAGTGTTTTTTTCACTGCTATTTTTTTTATCACAAAACTTATTTGCACAAGGTTACATCTTAAAAGATGATAGTCTAATTGATACAAGAGCACAAGAAAAAATAAATCAAATTGGAAATGAAGTTAAAACTAAATTAGGTGTGAATATTTATGTTTATACTATTAAAGGTTTAAATTTACCAGAAGAATTTCCTATGAAAAAGAAATTTGCTACTATAAAAGCTCATGAAAATGATCTTCTGCTGGCTCTTAAAAAGCCTTATATTCTTTTAACTGCGTTTATAGATGATACACATGTAAATTTAATTTATTCAGATGATAATTTAAAGAAAATTGTTGATAAAGATGATATTTTAGATGGATATGTAGTACCTTTATTGGCTTCAAAAGATAAGAACACACTTTTTGCAAAAGTTAGTGCTTCTATGTTAAATGGTTATGCTTCAATAGCAGATACATTAGCTTCACAAAAAGAAGTAAAACTTGAAACAAGTATTGGAAACCAAGGAAAAGTTTCTAGTACTATATGGCGTGTGTTTATGTATACTATTATTGTTATAGGACTGTTAGCTTATACTTATGCAGTATTAAGAAAAAGGAAATCATAAATTTATGAAAAATAGAAATTATTGGCCGCTTTTTTTTATAGGAATATTTTCATTTGTATTTTCAATGATTATATGGACTATATATAGTACTTCTCAAGCTAATATCGATGAAGATAAAAGCTTTATGAAAGAATATCAAGATGTTGATGAATCATATAATGATATTATGAATTCAAATAAAAAATTCAACAGTTTATATGATTTAAAATTAGTTTTAAATGACAGAAGTTTTGATTTAACTGTTGATGATATTATGCATTCACAAAGAGTACTTGAAAAGAAATCAAAACATAAAGATGTTATGGTTTTAGGATTAAATACTATAAAAGTATTTGCAATTGACAAAAAAACTAATATTAAAAAAACTATTGATATTAATTTAAAAGTTACAAAAAGTAGTACTATTGATAATGATATTTTACTAGATAATAGTAAGTTTAAAAATAATAATAATGAATATGTAACACAATTTGATATTACAGAAGAAAATAATTGGAATATAACAGGTACACTTGATATAGATGGTAATGCAGGTTATATTTATATAAAAACAAATGCTAGAAAAAAATAGACTTTTTGTTTTCCCAACATCAAGAGCTATTAGAACTTTTTTAGGTGACTTAAAAGGTTCTAATACTCTTCTTCCTTTTACTCTTACAATTGATGAGTTTTTTAAAAAATCTATTATTATTAATGATAAAAAATATTGTGATGAAGAACAAAGATTTTTATTTTTAAAAGAGGCTATTAAAGATATCGACGTTTCTAAACTTGGGATATCAGATAGTTTTACAAAATTTTTAAAACAAAATGAGTACATATATAGATTTTTTACAGAACTTTCTAGTGAAAAAATTTCAATACAAGATATTAAAACAGCAGATACTTATGATTACTATTTTGAACATTTAGAGATATTATCAAAAATCTATGATAAATATGTTGAAATTCTTGACAAAAATGGATTTGTTGATAGGGTAACATATTTTAAATATTATGAATTAAATAAAAGCTATTTGGATAAATTTAGTGAAATAAATCTTATATTTGAAGGGTACTTTACAAAAGTTGAGTTTGATATAATCAAAGCTATTTCAAGTGAAGTTAATTTAAATATTAAATTTTTTTCAAATGAATACAATCAAAAGTCTTTAGAAGTATTTAAAGAGTTTATAGAAGATGAAAAAATCGAAATAGATTTTGAGTATATAGTAAATATGAGTGAGAAAAAAATCATTTATAAAAATGAACTGAAATCACAAAATGGTTATGTTGAAATTAAAGGTTTTAATTCAAGAGTAAATCAAATAGCTTTTATTAAAGCCTCAATTGTAAACTGTATTCAAAAAGGTATAAACCCATCTAATATAGCTTTGGTATTACCCGATGAAAGTTTTGCTTCTACAGTACAGTTATTTGACAATGAAAGATATTTTAACTTTGCTATGGGTAAATCTATTGAAAACAGAAAACTATATGAAGTATCAAATGCAATTTATAATTATCTAAATGAAAAAGAAATAGTTAATATTGAGAGATTAAACTATTTAAAAATTGATAAAAAATATGTTGATGATAATATTCAAAAAATATATACAAAAATTTGTACTAAAGAGAATTTTGAGTTTTTATGTGAATATATAAAAAGTTTTGAAAGTAGCAGTGAGTTATGTGAAAAGTTTGATGATTTAGTTTATAAATTAAAAAGATTACTTTTTATTTCAGAAAATCCTCTTTTAGTAAAAGATGTATATAAAGTTTTACTTCAAAGAATAAAAGAGATAAAACTTGATGATATTAACTCTGGAAAGATTACCGTTTTAGGACTGCTTGAAACAAGAGCAAACAGTTTTGATGCAGTAATTATATGTGATTTTAATGAGCAGTTTATACCAAAAGCATCTGTAAAAGATAAGTTTTTATCTTCAAAAATTAAAGCTATGACAAATCTTCCAACTTTAAGTGATAGAGAACTTTTACAAAAGTACTATTATAAAAGATTGATTAACTCATCAAAAGAGGTTTATATCTCTTATGTTAATTCTGATTCAAATCAGATTACAAGATTTGCAAATGAGTTATTTACAGAGAAGATTGATTATAATGTATACGATAACTCATATAGACATATTTTATACAATAACTATACTTTGAAACATTTTGATAAAGATATAATTGATAGAGTTGATTTATCAAAGTTCTCTTGGTCTGCAAGCTCACTAAAGACTTTCTTAGATTGTAAAAGAAGATTTTATTTACAATATATTTTAAAAATTGCTGATCATGATTTATCTTTAAAACCAAAATCTTTTGAGCTTGGAAATATTGTACATGAGATATTAGAAAAATATTATACTATTGATGAGAGTAATTTAGAATTAGATTTTAGAAAAATAGAGAATCTATTTAATAACTACAGAAGTGAAAACCCACTTTTAGCTCTTGATTTAGAAATATGGAAAAAGAAACTTCATGATTTTTATATTTATGATTCAAAAAGACTTGAAAACTCAAAGATTTTAGCCTTAGAAAAAATGTTTGAAATAGAGTTTGATGGTTTTAAGTTAAAAGGTATAGTTGATAGAATAGATTATAATAATCAGACAAAAAGATATGAAGTAATAGATTATAAAACTTCATCTTCTTTAAAAGTTGATACTTTAAAAAACTATGAAAAATCTATTGATTTTCAATTAGAGTTTTATTATCTTGCAGTAAATGAACTTTATAAAGATGATAATATAGACACTTTTTATTATGATTTAAACTCTGTTAAGCTTGTAGAAGAGATTGCTTTAGATAAAAAGCTTGAGCTATTAAGCAGTAAACTAGAAGAGCTAAAAGAGTTAAGTAAAAATGATATAAATTTTGAAAAAACTGAACAAAAATCATCTTGTAATTTCTGTATTTATAAAACTATTTGCGATAGAGAATAGTGATTTTAAACAGAGTGCGAATATAAGATTCGCTTCTGCTTTTAAGTATTATTTGCTTGTAGCTATAAGTACATCTTCAATAATTTTTGTTATATCACCATCTAAGATAGCATCTACATTTGAGTAACCAATATTACTTCTAGTATCTTTTACTTGTTGGTATGGTTGAAGAACATAAGATCTAATTTGATGACCCCATCCAATTTCACTTTTTTCAACACCATCTTTGTCTGCTTGTTGTTTTTCAAGCTCTAACTCATAAAGTCTTGATTTTAACATTTTCATGGCACTAGCTTTGTTTTTGTGCTGAGATCTATCATTTTGACATTGAACTACAATTCCTGATTCTATATGTGTGATTCTAATAGCTGATTCTGTTTTATTTACATGCTGTCCACCAGCTCCACTTGCTCTATAAGTATCAATTCTAATATCTTTATCTTCTATTTCAATATCAATATTATCATCAATTTCAGGAGATACCATAACAGAAGCAAATGAAGTATGTCTTTTTGCATTTGAATCAAATGGTGAAATTCTAACAAGTCTATGAATTCCATTTTCTGCTTTTAGATATCCGTAAGCATTTTCACCCTTTACGATAAATGACACATCTTTTATACCAGCTTCTTCCCCTGGCTGATAATCAAGTAGTTCAATTTTATAATCATATCTTTCAGCCCATCTTAAATACATTCTATAAAGCATTTGTGCCCAGTCTTGTGACTCAGTTCCACCTGCACCTGGATGAATAGAAACAATTGCATTTGAAGCATCATCAGGGTTGCTTAGCATTACAGAAATTTCTGTTGATTTTATAAGCTCTTTTAACTCATCTGCTTCTTCATAAAGCATTTCAATAGTATCTTCATCTCTTTCTTCATTTGCAAGTTCATAAAGGTCATTTGTTCCACTTAATGCTTCGTTGGCCTTATTAAATTTACTTAGTTTTGAAAGTATTCTATTTTTTTCTATACCTATTTTAGTAGCAGTGTCAACATCATTCCAAAAATCTTGTTGTGCTTCTAGTTCTTCTATTTCTTTAAGTCTAGCATTTAATTCATCAGGTTTTAAAATTCCTGTAATGTTGTCAAGTTTTGTATTTAATGTTTTTAGTAGTTCACTATATTCGTATGCGTCCATATAATTAAATCCTTTGCATGGATTATACAAAAAAGTAGTATAAGAAGTGGTTAGAGTAAAATTAAATCAGGACTTTTTTAGGTCCTGATTTGTTCGCGCTTATTTAAAGATTTTATTTTAGAAAGTGTATGTTAAAGATGCATAAATTTTATCATAGTCTTTTGTTGAAGTTGAATCTTCATAATCAACATATAAAACATTAGCCGATAATTCATCAGTAAAGCTATAGTCAAGAGTTAAATTTAGCTCATCTGTATCATTATTTGTTCCATAATCCGTTGTACCATATAGTGCAGTTAGAGTTGCTTTTGATATAGTATATGATGCACTACCATAATAAGTTTTTGCATCTGTTCCATATACATTTGTTCCATCATCAAAAGGTGAAATATTATCTCCAAATGAACTGATTGAACCAATTCCACCATCTTTGTCAGTTTTAATATATCCTGCATTTAAAGAAATACCTGAAATATTTGTACCTAAACCTAAATGAATGATTGAGCCATCTTTAGTAGTTGATACATCTTCACTTGAACTTGCATAATGTGCAGTTGCAGAAAATAAATCTGATGAGTAATCACCTTTTAAACCATAGAAGTTAGCAACATCATTTGCAGAATAGTAATATGGATTTAAAGTTATACTTTCAATACCAGTATATTTTGCATCAACAACATATGCACCTTTTGTACCGTTTACATCTGAGAATTTTGATGAAATTTCATCTACTCCTGCAACAGCAGTTTTATCAGAATATCCAACTATAAGAGTTGTATTAGGAATGATTGAAGTTGAAGCTACAATGGCTTCATGATAATCTCCCATCCATTCTAAATCAATTGCTTGTCTACCAGCAGTAATACTAAATGAATCAGTTGAATATGTGATATTAGCTTCACTTAATATTGAATTATCAGCTAAAACTGATGAGTCATTGTCATTTTTTTCATCAATATCACTTGCAGCAACAAAACCTACTTTTCCGCTAAATCCATTAAATGATTTAGTAGTATAGTTAAGACTAACACCCGCAGAAGTAAATCCAGAATCAGTTCCTGTATCCATGTTTGTAGATTCATGATAAATTGAAATATCTCCTGAAGTAGAACCAGATGAAATGGCTTCTTTCAAAGTATCAGCACTAGCAAATGTAATAGCACTGTTAACTAATAATATAGATGTAAATAAACTTAATTTTTTCATATAATCTCCTATGTGTAATAATAGGATTAGTATAGCATTTGTTAAAAATATTTATATGGTTATAATGTATAAAAAATAAACTATTTATAGTTTATTTTTTATTTATTTTATTTAAGTAGTTGTAAACTTTTTCTAAATCTTTATAAGTAGTTGTATTTGCTATTGGTCTCATTACCATGGCTAGTCCTCTGTCATATGTACCATTTGAATAATCTCTAATAGTCTTTTCCATTTCATCTAATGTTAATGTATTTAAAGGTCTTGAGTATCCTCTTGCTTCAAGTTCACCATTTTTCCCATGACAACTCTGACACTTTGCTATATAAAATATTTCACCTTCTTGTTCAAGAGTAGTTTTTCTTTTTAATTCTTTTTCAATTTTTTCTTTTTCTTTTTTCTTTTCTAAGCTAGCTAATATTCTAGCTTCTATATCTTTTTGAGTTTCAGTAGTATTAAAAGTATTACCATTAGAAATAAGATTCTTATCTTTAAATATATAGATATAGTTCATACCATTTGATGAAGTAGTGATTTTTATGTCATCAATTATCCAGCCCTTATTTTTCATATCATTAACACTAAATATACTTTTACATTCTCCACCATTAAGTTTAACCTTTTCAATTGTAGACATTGAAGTATGATTTTCTTTAAAACACATAGTTGTATTTGCATATACAATTGTTGAACTAACAATTGCAAAAGCTGAAAGAAGTATTTTTTTCAAGACAAAATCCTTTTTTAAATTTATAGATTTTATCATAATAAAATTAAAAAATAGTTAGTAATAAAAAAAGGTTAGAGATAAATCTCTAACCTTTTTTTTTAAGTTTAATAGAAACAATACTTTTGACTAGAAAGAGTATTGTACGTGAAGTCTACCTCTAGTACCTTTATCAGAACCATCAGTTTTGTGTTGACCTAATCTTACATATGTAGAGAAGTTTTTGTTTACTTTATATGAAGCTTGTCCATAGTATTCTTTAGAATCTACAGAACCAACTTCTAAAGTATTGTAGTTAGCTGATAAATTAACTGTATTTGAAACTTGTGCATTAACATTTAATTTTAATAATGAAGCATCATTTTTATTTAAGTTAAGTGCCCATCCTTGTAAGTTAACTGTTGCATCAGCATCTCCAGTTAAGTTTACACCAGTTTGGTAGTTATTAACTTTATTTGTTTGACCATAGTCAATACCAAATCCAACAATACCAACTTTAGCTTTCGCTCCAACTTTCCATAATGATTCAGTATCTGTGTTTGCTGCGTCATGAGCTACTGCAGAGTATCTAGCATATAATGATACTGGAGCAATTTTAGTTTTTGCACCAATTGTATATGCTTGGTGTCCATTATTATTTGCAGAAGTTTCTTGTACATCTAAGTACCATGCATCTAAAGCTACACCAGCAACGTTACCCATTAAACCTAAACCAGCAATATCTGCACCATTAGTAACTAAGTTTGTTTGGTTTAAGTAAGTAGCAGCAACTGTTACTGCACCAGCATTAATTACTGCAGTTAAACCTGCACCAGTATCTTCATCACCAGCAGAATCTGCACTTACAGCAAATGGAGATGGTACAGCTTGTTTACCAGCAATAATTGTAGTATTAGCTAAACCAGTGTATGCAAAGTTTGCATGAGTTAAAGCGAATGCAGCTTCACTATCTGCAGCATTAGTATTAAGTTCAGCCATATCAGTGTTACCAGCACCAATTATTGTTCTTGAGTTAAAAGTAATATCTTCATTAACTTTTGATTTTAAATTAACAGCAACTTTGTAAGAGTTTTTTGTGTAGTTTGATGAATCTTTATCTCTATCATCATATCTATATGTAGCTGTACCAGAAATATCAACACCTTTGATTGCTTCTTCTAAAGATGCAGCTGATGAAGTTGTTGTTAATCCAGCTACTGCTACTGCAGCTACTAAACTTAATTTTGCGATTTTTTTCATTTGTTCTCCTAAAATTTCGAAATCTTTTATCAGTTTACCGGAGCGCGCGAACTCATTTAAAAACTAGTTTTAAAACTTTTCCGGCTTACCGTTACGGTCATTCTACTGCACTAAATTTTAAAGTTTTCTTAAAAGTTATCTATTTTATGTTAATTGAGTGTTAATTTAAGGTTACTTTTAATTAACAAGCTATTAACCTTTGATTAATTGCTAAGAGACACAATACAATCACTTAAAATATCTGGCTTAGATATTTCTATTTTTAGATTATTAATTTTATACATTTTGTATAGCTTTCCCTCTATGTGGGCAATAGCTTCCTCTAATAGTTCAAATTTTTTCTTTTTCATTTGTTTTTTTACAAACTGTGAAACTTCACTATAATCTATAAAGTAATTGTTCTTATATATGTAATCAAAAGATAAATTTATAATAACTCTTTGCTTTTCTTCTCTTTCAAAAGGTAGTATTCCTATGATACATTTGAATGTTAGTTCTTTTATATTTATTGTTAGGTTTTGTTTCATTTCTTGTCCTTATATTTATTAATAGTAGAGAGTTGGGATTTATTTTTTGATAGTAAAAAGAGATTGAGGGGGGAGAGTTGTCTAAACAGATAACTCTCTTTTCATTCGGAAAAAAACTTATGTTAGATAACTCTCTTTTCATTCGGAAAAAAAACTTATGTTAGATAACTTTTTTTTCCTCTCCCTTTATAACTCTTATGATATTTGGGATGTGTTTATAGTAGATAATAAATGCTATTAGATACATAGGAGCATTTGAGCCTATATCTAAGCCATCATTCATAAGTGTAGCACTAACTATCACAGCAGTTAATCCTAAAAGTGAAGATACTGATGAAATTTTTAGAACTTTTGCAGCTATTATCCATGTAAGTGCACCTATTAAAGTTGCTATGGGTGCTAAAGCTATATATACACCAAGTCCAGTAGCAACTCCTTTACCACCTTCTAGTCCTAAGTATATAGAATAACAATGCCCTAAAACTGCTAAGACTGCAATTGCCCAAAGTGTTTGTTCACTCATTCCCATACTCATAGCTACTAAAATAACTAAAGTACCTTTTAATGCATCAAGTATAACTGTTGCAATACCTAGTTTTTTTGCTAAGCTTGGATTTGTTTCTTTTACTACTCTTAGTACATTTGTTGCACCAATTGATTTACTACCTTGAGATTTTATATCAACACCTGCAAAAGTTTTTGCAAGAAGAAGACCAAAAGGAATAGAACCTATTAAATATGCTGCAATATAAAATAGCACATTAGGGTTTGTTAAAAAATCCATTTATTACCTTTAATTTGTTGTTTACAGTGAGATTTCACCTATTTAGTTAAATGGATTATAACTAAAATTTAGTTATATTATCATTTAAATATGTTTTATTGAAGGTTTATTTTGAATTTAAAAGAAGAGATAATAAAGCTTAAAGAGGAGCTAGACGTAACACTTGTAGCTCACTTTTACCAAAGAGATGAAGTTTTTGAATTAGCAGATATTACAGGTGACTCTTTAGAATTAGCAAAAAAAGCAAAATTGACAGACTCAAAATTTATTGTTTTTTGTGGTGTTGGTTTTATGGGTGAGAGTGTAAAAGTACTTGACCCAGAAAAAAGAGTTTTAATGCCAAAAATTGCATGTTGTGCAATGGCAAGAATGATTGATGAAGGGTATTATGAACAAAATTTAAAGCAGATAAATGATGCAGGAATACCAAATGAAGATATTTTACCTATTACTTATATCAACTCAAGTGCAAGAGTAAAAGCAAGAGTTGGTGAAATGGGTGGTATGGTTTGTACTTCTTCAAATGCTTATAAGATTATTGAAAAAGGTTTAGAGTCTGGTAAGAAGATATTTTTTGTTCCAGATAGATGTTTAGGTCAAAACTTTGCAAAATCTTTAAATCTAAAATCAGCAGTTGTTGGTGATGGGACTGATTTAAAAGAAGCTGATATTATATGTTACAACGGTTTTTGTTCAGTTCATCAACAGTTTACTGTGGAAGATATAGAGTTTTATAGAAACAAATATCCAGATATTTTAATAGCTGTTCACCCTGAATGTGACCCAAGTATTTGTGATGAAGCAGATTTTGTAGGTTCAACTTCTCAATTAATTAAATATATTAAAGAGTTACCAGAAGATCAAAAAATTGCAGTTGGTACTGAATTTAATATGGTTAATAGATTAAGAGAAAAAAATACTTATATTTTAAGTTCTACGAAACCTGAGTGTCCAACTATGAATGAAACAACATTAGAAGATGTTTACAATACTTTAAAATCTATTAAAGATGATAATATCTCAAAAGAGAATGAGATATTTGTGGATGAAGAGACTGTTAAATACGCAAGAATAGCATTAGAAAGGATGTTTGAAGTATGATTAACATAAAAAAATTTGTTAAAAATGCCATTATAGAAGATAATGGTAGAGGGGATTTATTCTTCGATGTTGCACCAAAAGGAAGATTTACAGCAAGAGCTATTTCTAAATCTGATGGTATTGTTGCAGGTATACAGTATGCAAAAGTATTAGCAAGAACTGAAAAGTTTGATTGTAAATTTCTTAAAAGAGATGGAGATGAAATAAAAGCAGGTGAAGTTATAGCAGAACTTGAAGGTAAAGCTTCTGTATTACTTTCATCTGAGAGAACTTTTTTAAATATGCTTCAACATGCAAGTGGTATTGCAACTATGGCAAATAAATACGCAAAACTTCTAGAAGGTTATGATGTTGTTTTACTTGATACAAGAAAAACAAGACCTCAATTAAGAGATTTTGAAAAGTATGCAAGTAGAGTAGGTGGTTCTATAAATCATAGACTTGGACTTGATGATTGTTTAATGCTTAAAGATACGCACTTAAGAACTATTAAAAATTTAAAAGAATTTATTAAAAAAGCAAGAAAAAGAATTTCATGGGTTACAAAAATTGAGATAGAGTGTGAAACTTTTCCTCAAGTTGAAGAAGCAATGGAAGCGGGTGCTGATATAATCATGTGTGATAATATGACTCCTGAACAAATTAAAGATGTTGTTAAATACAGAGATGAAAAGTATCCTCATATTTTACTAGAAGCTAGTGGAAATATAAATCTTGAAACTATTCAAACTTATGCAAAAACAGGTGTTGATGCAATTAGTAGTGGAAGTATTATTCATCAAGCTACATGGTTAGACTTCTCAATGAAGTTTGATTAATAACAAAAAGTATTGTTAACTTTTTGTTATCACAACTTTAATAGAATTAAAAGCTTAAGGAAAAGGAGATGGGTTGAAAAAAGATTTTATTATTAGTAATAAAATAGATATGGCTGATTACACAAAAGCCTTAGATTTAATAGAAAAGAGTAAATATATTTTAATAATCACTCATGTAAATCCCGACCCTGATTCTATTGGTTCAGCTTTAGCCTTGTCAAATTTACTTCATGAGAATAGAATAAAGCATAAAGTATTTAATATAAGCTCTGATTTACCAGAGAATTTAAATTTTATTGAAAGATTTGACAAAATTACAGATCAACTACCTAAGTTTTTTGACTTAGCAATATCTGTAGATTGTGGGACATATAAAAGATTAGGTTTTGAACTAGACCCAAGTATTCCACTTATAAATTTTGATCATCATAAATCAAATAATGGTTTTGGAACTATAAATATAGTCGATCCTATGAAAAGTTCAACAGCTGAAATTGTATATGACTTTTTTAAACACAATGGTTTATATATTACAAAAAATTCAGCAACAGCACTTTATGTAGGTATATATGATGATTCATTAGCATTTTCTTTAGGAAGATGTGATGAGTTAACTTTTGATAAAGTTAACTTTTTAGTTCAATGTGGGGCAAACCCTTCGGCAATTGCAAATAAGCTTTTAAGAAGAGATTCACTAGCTAAATATAGAATCATACCTAAGGTATTAAATAGTTTAGAACTTTACAAAGAAGGTGAAGTAGCATCTATTTATGCTAAAGAGCTTTGGTTTAAACAAACAGGTGCACACAATAGAGATTGTGAAGATGCCTTAGATATGATTATGAGTATGGCAATTGTAAGAGTTGCATTTTTTGTTAGAGTAGTAAATGGAACTACAAGGGTATCACTTCGATCAAAAGGAAAGTTTGATGTTGCAAGAATTGCATCAAATTTTGATGGTGGCGGACACCTAAATGCTGCTGGTTGTACTATTAATACAATAGATGAACAAGAAGCAAAAAATTTAGTTATAAAGGAAATTTTTGAGTTTTATAAATAGAAAAAAAAGTAATAAAGTTAAAAAATTATTAATATATATTGTTGTTCTTTTAGTAGTAGGTATAACAGCGTTTGTTTTTTTATCTCCAACATTTGAAAAGAATGCTCCTAAAGTAAAGTTTTCTCAAGATAAATTTTGGAATTTTAAGAAACCATTAGAAATTAAGTTTTCAGATGATAATGAAATAAAATCATATAAAGTTGCATATTTTGATGGAAAAGAATTAAAAAAACTAGAAACTAAAGTTTTAAATGATAATGGTAAAGAGATTATTGTAGAAATTATACCTCCAAAATTTAATAGACTTCAAACTGCTCCAAAACAGATAGTTTTAAAAGCAGAAGTTATTGATAGTAGTAAATGGAACTTTTTCAAGGGTAATGTTACAAGAGAAGATATTACTATTGATATAGATAGAAAAAATCCTGTTGCAAATGTAATTGCAAACTCTTACTTAATAAGACAAGGTGGAAGTGCTAGTGTTGTTGTAGAAGTAAAAGATGAAAATCTAAAAGATTTTTATATTTCTTTCAATGATGAAGAGAGATTTGAACTTATTCCATTTTATAAAAAGAACTTTTATATGGCAATTATTGCTTGGCCTGTAACTATAGAAGAGTTCAAAAGAGTTAATTTAGTAGCAATTGATAAAGCTGGAAATAAAACTACGACAAAAGTACCATATTATATTAAAAACCTAAATGTTAAAGTTGATAATATAAAAATATCTAGAAGTTTCGTAAATAAAGTTAGTAAAAATGTACTTTCTAAAAGTGGTTATGATATTCCTGATGAAATAGCAGAAGCTTTTGTTATGACAAATAAAGATTTAAGAGCCGAAAATGTAAAAGTTATAAAAGATGTATCTAGACAAAACTTAGATTACTCAATGGTTTCAAGTTTTGATTTGGATGCTTTCAAGCAATTGAAAGGCTCAAAGACATTTTCAAAATATGCAGAAAGAAGACACTATTATTATAATGGTGAAAAGATTGATGAAGCATGGCACTTAGGAATGGACTGGGCTAGTATTAGAAACGCAAAGATTTATGTAACTAACCCTGGAAAAGTTGTATTTAAAGATTATTTAGGGATTTATGGAAATGCAGCTATTGTTGATCATGGATTTGGTTTAGCTACTCTTTATGCACATACAAGTAAGTTAAATGTTGAGCTAAATGATTTTGTAAATGCAAAACAGCATATAGCAAATACTGGTTCAACTGGTGCAGTATTTGGAGATCATCTTCACTTTGGTGTTTTAATTCAAGGATTAGAAGTTAATCCTTTAGAATGGATGGATAAAAAGTGGATAGATATAAATGTAAAGAAAATTTTAAATCAAGCGAAGAAAGTGATAGATACTAAATGAAACAAAGAACAATAGCAAAAAGTGTTGAGATTGTAGGAGTAGGACTTCACAAAGGAGTACCTGTAAAAATGAAACTTGAACCATTAGATTCAGATATGGGGATAGTTTTTTACAGAGTAGATGCTGGGGTTACTATTCCTTTAGAAATTGATAATGTTGTTGATACAAAAATGGCAACTGTTATTGGAAAAGATGATGTTGTTGTATCTACAATTGAACATCTTTTATCAGCTGTTTATGCATATGGAATTGATAACTTAAGAGTAGTAATTGATAATGATGAAGTTCCAGTACTTGATGGAAGTTCATCTGGTTATTGTATGTTAATTGAAGAAGCAGGTATTAAAGAACTTGAAAAATCTAAAAAAGCTATAAAAGTAAAAAAAGAAGTTGAAGTTACAACTCCTGAGGGTAAAAGAGTTTGTTTAAAACCATCAAATAGAATTATTTATGATTTCCAAATTTCTTTTGATCATCCTTCTATAGGTGAGCAAAATTTTCATTTTGATTACTCTATTGCTGAATATAAAGAAAATATTAGTAGAGCTAGAACATTTGGTTTTTTACATGAAGTACAATATTTAAGAAGTATTGGTCTTGCAAAAGGTGGTTCTATGGAAAATGCTATTGTTTTAGATCAATCAAAAGTTTTAAACCCTGAGGGTTTAAGATATACTGATGAATTTGTAAGACATAAAATATTAGATGCAATTGGTGATATGGCACTTCTTGGTTATACAATGGTTGGTGAATATGATGCAATTGCTGGAAGCCATCACTTAAATCATCTTTTAACAAAAGAGTTATATAAAGATGAAGCAAATTATGAAATAATTGATTTAGAAGAAGCTAATGAAGAAGCAGAAGTATTTGAACTTGCTTATTCAAAAGTTGAAGTTTAGGATAAAAGTTTGACAGAAGTTTTAGTTATTAGTATCTCTAATCCTATTTTAATAGGAATATATGAGAATGAAAATTTAATAAAAGAACATAAATTGGAAGGTAAAACTTCTGATTTACTTCCCCAACTATTTGAAGAAATTTTAAAACAGTATGATATAGATAGAGTGAATTATGTAAATACACCAGGATCTTACATGGCTATAAAAGTATCATATGTATTTTTAAAAACTATAAGTATCACAAAAAATATTGAATTTAGAGCCTGTAGTGGTTTTGAATTTAATAATAACTCTCCAATAAAAGCCTTAGGAAAAAAATACTTTATTCAAGATGAAAATGAAATTAAAGTAGACTTTTTAGAAAAAGATTGTATAATTCGCGACTTTGAATTACCTAAGAGTATAGATAAAATAAATTTTAATAAACAGACATTACCAATTTATAATTTACCTGCTGTTTAAGAAGGAAATAGATGAAAGTAAGCGTTCCAGCTACTAGTGCAAATTTAGGACCAGGGTTTGACTCACTTGGTATTGCAATTACTATGAAAAATCAAGTAATCATTAGACCATCGAAATTTCATAGTGTATCATTAAAAGGAGAGGGTGCTAATAACCCTGTATTAAAAGATAACAATATGTTTATCTCTATTTTTAATGATTTCTATCACAATTTGTCACATAAAAAAAGACATTTTAGATTTGAATTTTTTAATGAAATTCCATTATCAAGAGGTTTAGGAAGTTCTTCTGCTGTTATTGTTTCAGCAATTGCAAGTGCCTATGCTATTGAGGGAATCAAACTTGATAAAAATAAGTTATTAAACTTAGCATTAGCATATGAAAATCATCCAGATAATATTACACCAGCTGTAATGGGTGGATTTAATGTTGCTACTGTTCAAGATAATGAAGTAAGGTATATTAACAAGTCAATACCAAAAGCTTTAAAAGCTGTAATTGTTGTTCCAAATAGACCTATTTCAACACAATTATCAAGAAAAACACTGCCTTTTAAATACTCAAAAGATGATGTGATATTTAATATTTCTCATTCTTCATTATTAACAGCAGCATTTATGAGTGAAGACTGGAAGATGTTAAGAACTGCATCTTTAGATAAAGTTCACCAAAAATATAGAATGAAACAAATGCCAGAACTTTTTGATGTACAAAAAACTGCCCTTAGAAGTGGAGCATTAATGAGTACACTTTCAGGTTCAGGTTCAACTTTATTTTCTATTTGTTTTGCAGATGATGCAAAGAGAATTGAGAAGGCTTTAAAAAATAGATTTTCACACTTCAAAGTATTCACAAGTGACTTTGATAACACAGGTGTGAAGATAGATTTATAAGTTTTTTGATAAATAAGTATATTTTAGGTATAATAGTTGGCTAATTCGAAAAAAACTTTAAGAACTTGTATTTTTTGTAGAGGTAAATTTGAACAAAAAGAGTTGTTAAGGTTAAAATGTGAAGAAAAGAAAATTGTATTATACAACCACATTGGTAGAAGTTTCTATGTTTGTAGTTGTTGTATAGAAAAAGTACAATTAGATATTAATCAAAGAGATTATAAAAGATTTGAAAACGCACTATGTAGAGAGTGTAAAAATAAAGATAAGTATGTTCTACAACTTAAGGAGATTTTAGCAGATGTCAGATAAAGTAAGAGTTTATGAAATTGCAGATGAGGCAGGGGCGAGCAGCCAAGAAGTAATAACAAAAGCGAAAGATTTAAGTATTGAACTTAAGTCGCCTCAGAGTGCAGTTTCTTACGAAGATGCAGAAGAAATTGCAAACTATATAATGACCGGTAAGAGTAAAAAGTTAGCTAAGAAAGCTACACCGGAAACAAAGAAACCTACAGTTAAAAAAGTCGAAAAAACTGTAGAGAATAAAGACTCAAAACCAGAAGAGAAAAAAGAAGAAGCACCTAAAGCGGTTGAAGTAAATAAAACTGAGAAGAAAGAAGAAACTATATCTGAACCTACAAAGAGTGTAGAAAAAGCTCAAACTGAAGAAAAAAAAGATGAAGAAAAGAAAGTAGAGAATAAGGCTAAAAAGATTATTCCAAAAAGAAGAGGTCTTAAGATTATTAAGAAGAAAAAACCAAGACCTGAACCTAAAGAAGAAGTAATAACTCATTCAACACCTACTGATAAAGCTAAAATGAAATCACTTAGTGAAATTTTAGGTGCAGATAAAGAAGAGAAAAAAACTACTCCTCAATTTAACTCAAATGAAGAAGCTGCGAAAAAAGCTAAAGCTAAAAAGAAAAAGCAACCAGCAAAAACTCAATCACATGGTAAGAAATTAGAAGTACAAAGAGATACAAGTGATTTTAGCAACACTTCAACAGATTCACTTTTAGGTGAAGAAGTAGTATTACTTGACATGGATTTATCTGATACTTCTAAACTTTTTGAAGAACAAAAAACAAATACTAATCCAAATAAACAAGCAAGAGGTTCAAAACCAGCTGCATTTGGTAATAGACCACAAGGTTTAAAAAGAAGAAAAAGAAAGAAAAAAGTAAGAAAAGCAGAAGAGAATATTGAAATAAAAGAAGTTACAATTCCTGAAGATATCAGAGTTTACGAATTTGCTGAAGCTTGTGGAAAATCTGCATCTGAAGTAATTAGTGTTCTATTTGGTTTAGGAATGATGGTTACTAAAAATGACTTCTTAAAACAAGATGAATTAGAGATTCTTGGAGAAGAATTTGAAATTGAAGTAACAGTAAAAGATGCTTTAGAAGATGCTAATTATGTTGAAGAGTATAATGAAGAAGATATTGATGATTCAAACTTTGAGACTAGACCTCCTGTAGTTACAATTATGGGACACGTTGATCATGGTAAAACATCATTATTAGATAAAATTAGAGAATCTAAAGTTGCAGCTGGTGAAGCTGGTGGAATTACACAACATATCTCATCTTATACAGTTGAAAAAAATGGTGAAAAAATCACTTTTGTTGATACTCCAGGTCACGCCGCATTCTCTGCTATGAGAGCAAGAGGTGCTAGTGTAACTGATGTTGTAATTATTGTTGTTGCAGCTGATGATGGAGTTAAGCCTCAAACTGAAGAAGTTATTTCTCATGCAAAAGCTTCTGGTTGTCCTATTATTGTTGCAGTTAACAAAATAGATAAAGAAGCTGCTAACATTGATATGGTTAAATCACAAATGGCAGAAAGAGATATGACTCCTGTTGATTGGGGTGGAGATATTGAATTTATTGGAGTATCAGCAAAAACTGGTGCTGGAATTGATGATTTATTAGAAAATATCTTACTTCAAGCAGAAATCTTAGAACTTAAAGCAGATCCAACTGCAAAAGCTAAAGCTACTGTTGTTGAATCATTGCTTGAAAAAGGTAGAGGTCCTGTTGCAACAATTATTGTTGAAAATGGTACTTTAAGAGTTGGTGATAATATTGTTTGTGATACGACATATGGTAGAGTAAAAGCTATTACTAATGATATGGGTAAACCAGTAAAAGAATTAGGTTTATCTGAAACAGGTTCTGTTTTAGGATTAAATGATGTTCCTGCAGCTGGTGCTATTATGGTTGCTCAAGATTCTGATAAAGAAGCTAGAGATATTGCTACTAAAAGAGCTGAACATGAAAGAGCAAAAGAGTTATCTAAATCTACTAAAGTTTCACTTGAAGAAATGAGTGGATTAATTGCAGAAGGTAAAATTAAACAACTTCCAGTAATTATCAAAACTGATGTTGGTGGTTCACTTGAAGCTATTAAGGGATCACTAGAGAAGATTGCTAATGATGAAGTTAAAGTAAAAGTTATTCATGCTGCAGTAGGTGGTATTACTGAATCTGACTTAGTTTTAGCGAGTGCATCAGAGGGTTGTATTATCTTAGGATTTAACGTAAGACCAACTGGTTCTGTTAAGTCAAAAGCAAAAGCTGATGGTATTACAATCAATACATACTCAATTATCTATGACTTACTTGATGATGTTAAAGATACATTATCTGGTATGATGAGTGGTGTAATTAGAGAAGAGAATACAGGTCAAGCTGAAGTTAGAGATACATTTGTTGTTCCTAAAGTTGGAACAGTTGCAGGATGTATTGTAACTGATGGTAAAGTAATCAGAGGTGGAATGGCAAGAATCATTAGAGATGGTGTTGTTACATATACAGGTAAAATTTCATCACTTAAGAGATTTAAAGATGATGTTAAAGAAGTATCTAATGGTTACGAGTGTGGTGTAATGTTTGAGAAGTTCAACGACATTCAAGTTGGTGACTTTGTTGAAACATTTATTCAGATTGAAGAAAAAGTTTCTATTGACGATAAATAATGAAAAGTATTAATCTACAAAGAACTGAATCATTACTGATGGAGCTTATTCCAGAAGCTCTATCAAGTATGGCTGATGAAAGAATAAGATCTTTACCTATTACAGGAGTAAACTGTAAGAATGGTAAATATGATGCAATTGTTTATTTTGATGGAAGTGATTATGATAAAAATGAAATTAATCAAATTATCTCACTTCTGAAAAAAGCTAATGGTAGAATGAAGTCTCATGTTTTAGCAAGTACAGGTTGGTACAAGTGTCCTAACTTTAAGTTTGTTAATGATACTTCACTTGAACAGTCACGAAACATTGAAGCACTTTTTGCAAAAATTAGTAAAGATAAAAAAGAAGAAGAGTAATGAGTTTAGAAGAATCAATTAAATTAGCTGTTGAGAGTTTAGATGCTCAACTTTATGATATTGTAACTACAAAAGAGAATGACAGAAATATTTATAGAGTTTATGTTACTGCTAAAGGTGGTATAAATTTAGATAAATGTGCTGAAATTTCAAGAATGATTTCACCTATTCTAGATGTTGAAGAACCAATGAGTGGAGTTTATAACTTAGAAGTAAGCTCGCCTGGAATTGAAAGAAAACTAAAAACAAAAGAACACTTTAAAGCTTCAATAGGTGATAAAGTAAAAATAAAAGATATTGCAACAGAAGTTTACAAGGGTGAACTTTTAAGTGCAGATGATGAAAAAATACTTTTAAAAACTGAATTTGGTGAAGAAGAAGTTGAATATGATTCAATTCTTTCTGCATCTACTTATTTTGAATGGTAATAGATTTTAATCTATTACTATTTTCTACAAAATTAAACTAACTATTTATTTAGCCTTCTTAATATATACTTCATTTAAATATAAACAATTATTGGAAGTAAAATATGAAAATTAATGATAACTTTTTTATGAAACTAGCAATTGATGAAGCATGGAAATATCAATTTATCACATTCCCTAATCCTGCTGTTGGATGTGTTGTTGTTAAAGGTGAAAGCGAAATATTAGCCATTGAAGCACATAAAGAAGCAGGTATGGCTCATGCAGAAGTGAATGCACTTAAAGCTGCTTTTTTAAAATACCATCCAAATGATATTTTAAAAACTAAGAGAAGCTCAAAGCAAATACATGATTATCTTATAAAAAACCACAATGGTTTTTTTAATGATTGTACGATTTATGTAACACTCGAACCTTGTAATCATGAAGGTAAAACACCTGCATGTGCAAACCTATTAAAAGAAGTTAAACCTAAAAAAGTAATAGTAGCGCATGAAGATTTAAATAACATAGCAAAGGGAGGCTGTGAGACTCTTAAAAATGCAAATATAGATATAGATATAGGATGTATGAAAAAAGAGGCTTATGAGCTTTTATATCCATTTTTAAAGTGGAATAGTGGAACATTCATATTTTATAAAATGGCTCAGACATTAAATGGAAGTATAGATGGTAGTATTTCATCAAATGCAGCTAAAGCATATGTACATACACTGAGAGATAAAATTGACTTAATGCTAATAGGTGGAAATACAGTTCGAACTGATAAACCAACATTAGATGCAAGATATATTGCAGGACGTGCTCCTGATATTTTTATTTACAGTAAGAATAAAGTATTCGATACAAATATTCCTTTATTTAAAATACCCAATAGAAAAGTACATATTAGTGATGATTTGTTTAAACTGCTTGATTATAAGTTTGTTATGGTTGAGGGAGCATATAATTTATTAGATACTTTAAAAGATAGATTAGACTATATTGTTTTATTAGTAAATCCAAAAATAAGAAAAGGTTTAAATGCTTTAAATGATATAGATATAGATTTTGAAATTGTTCACGAAAATTATATAGGTGAAGAAAAGATTATCTTCTTAAAGCGAAAGATTTCTGCTTAGCTTTTTTTTAATACTTTAAAAGGTAAAGATTTGTTGGAGAAAACAAGATAGTGTTTCTTTTATTGAGGGAGCTTACAGATGTAAGTGAGGGAAAGAAAAGGAGCAATATCGCAGAATTTCTACGATAAAGCTTTGCCTTTTTATTTAACTTTTTCTAAGTACTCACCTGTTCTTGTGTCACATTTAATAATGTCACCTTCGATTAAGTGAAATGGAATCTGCACAACAGCTCCAGATTCTAAAGTAGCAGGTTTTCTACCACCTTGAGAATCACCTTTAAAGTTAGGTGGAGTTTCTACAATTTTTAATTCAACAGTCATTGGTGGTTCAACAGTAATAGCTTTACCATTAAAGAACATCATATCAACATTCATTCCATCAATAATCCATTTTTCAGCATCACCTACTTGCTCGTAAGTTAAACCAATTTGCTCATATGTGTTAGTGTCCATGAATTGAAGCATTTCACCATCATCATATAAGAATTGCATTTGGTTTTGTTGTAAATCAGGAGTTTCACATTTATCACCTGCATGGAAAGTTTTTTCAATAACTTTTCCATTTAAAAATGATTTGATTTTACATCTAACAAATGCAGCACCTTTACCAGGTTTTACATGTTGGTATTCAGTAATTTTATAAGGAACACCATCTAATTCGATTTTCATTCCTTTTTTTAATTCACTCATTCCAATTGCCATAACTACTCCTTAAATTTCAGCATAAGAAACAGAAATAGCTGCTTCAAGCTCTTCAAGTTTATTTATTGTATTCATACAAACTTTTTCATCAACTAAGATAACTGCTAATGCACCATCTTTTCCTCTTGATAATCTAAAGTCTGCAATATTGATATTTTCTTGAGCTAAAATTGAACCTACTTGTCCAATTACACCAGGAACATCATTATTTCTCATAATAATCATTTTACCTTTTGGTTCAATGTCTAATGAGAAGTTATTGATATCAATAATTCTTTGTACATCTTCATTAAATACAGTTCCACAAATTGTTTGAACTCCATTTGAAGTAGTGATTTTTACTGAAACTTTATTTTGGTATCCACTATGAGCAGAAAATTCTGAAGTTGTAAGTTCAATACCTTTTTCTTCAGCAATAAAGTTAGCATTTACATAATTAATTTCATCTCCAGAAGCTACTGATAAAGCACCAACTGTTGCAAAAGTTTGAAGTGAATCTAAATATTCTGAAATTTCACCTTCAGCAGATACATTTATAGATCTAATTTCACTTTTGTCATTTTGTGCAATTAAAAATGCCATTTTTTGAGTTAGTTCAATATATGGTTTTACAAAAGTAGGAATCTTACTCTCATCAATAGGTAAGTTTAAAGCATTAGGATATGCAATTCCTCTTGCTGATTCAATTGCGTTTTCAGCAGCTTGAGTAGCAATTTTCTTTTGAGATTCTTTAGTATTTGCACCTAAGTGTGCAGTTACTGTTACATTTGGTAAATCTAATAATGGATGATCTGTTGCAGGCTCTTTGATAAATACATCAATACCAGCCATAGCAATTTTTCCTGATTTTAAGTTATTAGCAAGAGCTTCTTCATTGTATAATCCACCTCTTGCACAGTTAATTAAAATCACACCATCTTTCATTTTAGCAATTTGCTCTTCACCAATCATATCAAGTGTTTCTTGATTTTTTGGTGTATGTATTGTAATGATGTCACAATCTAAAATATCATCAAAATTAGTTGTGTATGAAATACCTAAATCAGTTGCTTTTGTTGAAGGAATGTATGGGTCGTATGTTACTACGTCCATTTCAAATGATTTAGCTCTTAATGCAACTCTATGTCCAATGTTACCAAATCCAATAACACCAAGTTTTTTACCATAAAGTTCATTTCCATACCAATCTTCTCTTTTCCAGATTCTATCTTGTTTTAATTGGTTGTGAGCGTATGGGAATTTTCTCATACAAGATAACATATGTGCCATTGTTAATTCAACAGCTGCTATTGTATTTGCAGTAGGAACGTTCATTGCGATAATTCCTCTTTTACTACATCCTTCAATATCAACATTATCATACCCAACACCAGCTCTAATGATAGCTTTTAAGTTTTGTGCTGCATCTAAAAATTTTTCATCAACATCAGTAGATGATCTAGTGATCACTACTTCTGCGTCTTTTATTACATTTAAAAGTTCTGTTTTATCTATATCTGCGGCATATACATAGTTTACATCATCAGTGTTTTGTAAGATGTTTAAACCATCTTCATGTATATGGTCACAAACTACGATTGTGTGTTTACTCATTTTAAATAAATCCTAATTATTTGATTTGATCTTTTAGTAAATCACCTAAAGTCATAGATGAATCATCATTAACTGCTTTTAGAACTTCTCTTTCTTGTTGTTGCTCTAATCTTTTAACAGATAATCTAACTCTATTTCTTTTAGTATCAATATTTACTACTACTGCTTCGATTTCATCACCATTCTTAACTTCTTCAGCCTCTAGTGGTCCAAAATCTTCATTTCTAATAAGTCCGTCTAAGTTATCTTCTAACTTAATAAAGATACCAAAGTCTTTTGCATCTTTAACAGCACCTTTTACAATGTCACCAACTTTGTGTTCATTTTGGAATTTTTTAGCAGGAGATTCAGCAATTTCTTTAATTGATAATGAAATGTTTTCTTTTTCTCTATCAATTTTGATAATCTTAACTTGAACTTCATCACCTTTTTTGTATAAAGATTTACATTTTGCATTAGACTCCCATGAAGCCTCTTCATTATGTAATAATCCATCTACTTCTCCAATAGTAACAAATGCACCAAAATCAGTTAAAGTTGCAATGTTTCCAGTTACTACATCACCAACTTTGTGGTCTTTTGTGAATTTAGAGAAAGGTTTTTCTTGTAAGTTCTTTAATGAAACTCTTAATCTTTTTTTATCTACATCTAATTCGATTACTTCAACGTTAACTTCTTCACCTAAAGTTAATAACTCTTTTGGGTTTTTAACGTTTTTATTCCATGAAATTTCAGAAATATGTAATAAACCTTCAATGTCATTTCCTAAGTCAACAAATGCACCGTAAGATTCAAAGTTAGAAACAGTAACTGTAATTGTGTCACCAACTTCTAATTCATCTTTAATTTCTTCCCATGGATTTGCTAATGCAGCTTTGATAGATAATGATAAGTGTTGTTTTGCTTTATCGTAAGATAATACAACTACAGTTACTTCATCACCTTCGTTGTAGTAGTTAGCTGGATTTACAGGACCTTTGTATGAAATTTCATTGTAGTTAACTAAACCATCAATTCCACCTAAATCTACAAACATACCGTAAGAAGTGATTTTTTTAATGATACCATTTACAGGCTCACCACTTTCTAAAATTTCAGCTACTTTGTTGTCTTTTTCAGCTTTTGCTTCTTCAATTAATTTTTTTCTAGAAACAATGATAGAGTTTTGTGCAGTATTAACTTTTAATACTTTAGCTTTAACTTTCTTACCAACTGCTCCATGAGCTTTTAAGTAAGATTGAGCCATAGGCATGAAGTATTCACAACCTTCTTCATCTTCGATGATAAATCCACCTCTGTTTTTAACAGAGATTACTTTACCTTCAATTGTTACGTCTTCAACATTTTCACCATGTTTAGCTACAAATGCATCAAACTTTTCTTTTTGTAAAACTTTCTTATGAGAGATATTAGGTCTTTCACCTCTGCTTCCCATAAGCATTACAGGGATAGTATCACCCTCTTTATACTTAACTTCGCCACCAATTGTAATATCAGAAACATTTAACTGACCTTCAATTTTTTGACCAACATCAACTAGAACTCTCTCACCAGAGATTTCAACAATTACACCATCAACTACAGAGTTGTTTTCAGCATTCTCGAAAGACTCATTAAGCATTTGCTCAAAATCAAAGTCTTCACCTAAATCAATATCTTCGATACCCATTTTATTCCTTCATATTTACCGTTTTAATTAAATGGGACTATTATACAGAATTGATGCTTAAATTCTCTAGTTAATTTTTTCTATTTTGTCTACGACCTCTTGAATAATCCAATCTGGAGTACTTGCACCTGCTGTTACACCACAAAGTTTTTTGTCTTTAAACCACGAATCTTCAATCTCTTGATGGTTTTCTATTAAGTAAGAATCTTCACAATTTTCTTTACAAATAGAGTGTAATTGCTTTGTATTTGAAGAGTTTTTTCCTCCAATTACTACCATTACGTCAACTTCTTTTGAAAGGTCTCTTGCTGCATCTTGATTTTCAAATGTTGCATCACATATAGTATTGAAAACTCTAACTTCTTTGTTTCTTAATATAAGCTGATTAACTATTTCTAAATATTTTTCTTTCTTTTTTGTAGTTTGTGCAACTGTAGCAATCTTACTATTTTTGAAGTTAAGGTTTTTGATTTCATCAATTTCCATAATTACATGAACATCTTCTTGATCTTCACCATATGATTTAACACCTTTTACTTCTGGATGTGAAGAATCTCCAAATATTAAAATAGAGTAACCCTCTTTAGACATCTTTTTTACTATTTGTTGAGGAGTTGTTACAAATGGACATGTTGCATTAATAACTTTTGCTTTTTGTGCTTTTAAATCTTTTAGATCATTTTTAGGAATACCATGAGTTCTAATGATTACTGTATCTTCATCTTTTACTTCTTTTAAGTTTTGGTATAAACCTACATTAAAATCATTTTTTAATCTATTGATTTCATCTTGATTGTGAATTAGAGGACCCATTGTTGCTGAATTTTCATATGATTCAGCTATTTTAATAGCTCTTTTTACACCGAAACAAAAACCATAGCTTGAAGCTAATTTTACTTTCATTTTTAATCCTTAAATTTTACCCTAAAATTGGGTGTAATATTTATTAATTAAGAACCAAAATTAAGAACAATACTGTTCTTAATATAATGAGTCAAGTATCTTTTTGAAATTAGGGAATGAAGTCTCAATACAATCAGTATCGTTTATTTGCATGTCACATAAAGTTCCTGCAATTGCAAAACTCATTGCAATTCTATGATCTCCATGTGAATCAATAGTAGCAGCTTTTATTTCGCCACCAATTATCTCATATCCATCTTCATACTCAGTATAGTTAACACCACATTTTTCTAGGTTTGTAACTACTGATTTAATTCTATCTGATTCTTTTACTCTAAGTTCTTTTGCATTTTTTACTACTGATTTTCCATTTGCTACACTCATCGCAATTGATAGTGCTGGAAGTTCATCTATTAACCAAGAGATATTATCTGAAACTTCTACACCATTTAACTCTTTGTGTTTAATTTCAATATCTCCTATAGGTTCATAAATATTCTCTTTTTCAACAAAGTTTACCTCTGCACCCATTTTTTGAAGTACTTTATATGCTTCAACTCTTGTTGGGTTTAATGTCACATTTTTAATTACCACTCTAGCATTTGGTGTAATTGCTGCTGCTACTGCAAAAAAGAATCCTGATGATGGATCAGTTGGAACAGTAATATTTAGTGGTTTTAAGTGACCTTTTAAAGGATGAATATTTATAAACCCATCTTGATCATTTTCTAAAGTAGCTCCCATACCTTTTAACATTCTTTCTGTATGGTCTCTTGTTAATTCATTCTCTTTATATTTAGAAATACCATCTGCTCTTAGTGCTGCTAATATCATTGCTGATTTAACTTGAGCAGAATCTACTGGAGAGTGATATGTAAATGGTTTTAACTCTTTTACTCCTCTAATAAATAAAGGGGCTTTATTTCCATTCTCTCTTCCATCAATATTTGCACCAATACTTCTTAGTGGATCAGCAACTCTTTTCATAGGTCTTGCATGAAGATATTTATCACCTGTTAATGTAAATGCTCCATCAACAGATGCAAGTAAACCACAAAACAGTCTCATAGCAGTTCCTGAGTTTCCGCAGTCTAAAACATTTGTAGGTTCACTTAATGTATCAGTTGGTGTAATTTCAACAGATGAACCATCTCTTTTGATTTTTGCACCAAGTTGTTCAACTATACTTAAAGTATTTAGTGTGTCTTCTGCTGTTAAATAGTTTTTTATATATGAAGTTTTATTAGAAAAAAGTGAAAACATAGCACATCTGTGCGATATTGATTTATCACTTGCTATTGAGTCAATCTCTACATTAAATGGCTTATTTAACCTTTTTATATTAAACGTATTCACTTTTTTCCTTTTTCTTTTATCTAATTGTTATTGATAATTTTTCTTCAAGTGCTTTTAAAACACCATCCATTGATTTAGTAATATCTTCTTCTTCTAAAGTTTTTTCATCATTTTGTAAAACAAATCTGATTGTTAAACTTTCATTCTCACCTAATTTTTCATCATTGTAAATATCAATTAAGTTAAATTGTTTGATATTTTTATCATTAATACCATTAATAACATCTTTAATTTCTTTATATTTTAAAGATTTTGGAGCAATAATACTTAAATCTTTTTTAGATGCTTGAAATTTAGAGTATGTATCAACTTTAATTAAATCATTTGCAATTGCATCAAAATCAATTTCAGCAATAAACGTATCATTTAAATCATACTCTTCTGCAACACTTGGGTGAAGTTTTGAGATATAACCAATAACTTTACTTTCAACTATTACATTTGCATTTTGATATGGGTGAACAAAACTATTAGAGATTTCGCTCATCTCTTCTAAATCAAATTTTCCTACTGTATTTAAAATCTTTTTTGCAAAACTAAAGAAGTCAATATTTGAAGGTTTTCCACTATTTGAAATATCTTCAAGCTCTTTTGCTCCTGTTTGAACAAATGATATTTTTTTACTTTCACTTCTGTTTTCATCAAAAACAGTTCCTATTTCAAAGAATGCTGTTGATCTATTACCATTTTTGAAGTTATTTGAACAAGCTTCAACAAGGTTTAGTAAGATTGTACTTCTAAAAGTATTTAACTCTTTTGCAATTGGATTTAAAATGTCAAGTTCTTCTTTTACAACGGGGAAGTTGTATTTTTCTAAACTCTCTCTTGAAGAGAAAACATAAGTTAAAGTTTCAAAGAAACCATTTTCAATTGCTTTAAATCTAAGTTTATTTTTCTTTACTAAATCATTAGATGTTTTATTTACTCTATTTACTTCATCTATTGCTAAAGGTTTTGATTTAATATTATCAATACCAATTATTCTTACAATCTCTTCTGTAATATCAGCGATATTTTTAATATCATGTCTAAATAAAGGAATTTTAACAGATAAAATACCATTAGCACCATCTTTTACTTCAAATCCTAGTGAGTTTAGAATTCTTTCAATATCAAGTTTTGGAACATCTTGTCCAATAATCGCATTTACTTTATTTACATCTACATCTAAAATAGCTTTCTCTTTATCTTCTATAAAAGTCTCAGCACCTTTATAAATTAAAGCACCAAATTTAGAAGTTAAAGTTGTGAAGTAGTCAATTCCATATTGAATATCAGGTTCACTACCTCTTGAAGATCTATAATAAACATCACCTGTTTTTATCTTAGTCTCAAAAACTTGTTTTGCCAATAATTCAGGATTTACATATGATGCTTCAACAATAAAGTTTAACTCACTTGGAACTACTTCTTCATGCACAATTGCTATTTTACTTAATTGTTCTTTTCCATAAACATTATCAAAGCCTTTTTCATCTTTTTTTACATGAAGAACGCTTAAGTTATCTGTACTATCTGCTTTATCTTTTGCATATGCATTTAAAATCACACCATTACAGTGAGTTACATATGATAATACATTTTGAATGTCATTTTCATCATTATATTTTCCAATTGCACCAACTCTTAACTTTTGTACAACAGGAAGTTTGAAGTCAGAAAAGTCAACAGCTTTATATATAAGTGATGAGTCAATATTACTATCACACTCAACTTCTAAAACTTGACCAATTCCAATCTCATTGTAGTTTACATTTTTCTCAAACTCATTTAGTGGGATGTTATAAAATGCTGATAACTCTCTAGCAACACCATTTATACTTAAACAATCACCTTTATTTGCAGTTAATTCAATTTCAATAATATCATCATTAATAAGTTTGTATTCATTTAATTCTTTTCCTAAAACTAATTCACCAATTGAATTGTCTAGTACTAAAATTCCATCATTAATCTGCGGTAAACCAATCTCAGTTGAAGAACAAATCATACCATTTGATTCAACACCTCTTAGTTTAGCTTTTTTAATTTTAAAACCACCACCTAAGTTACATCCAACAGTTGCAACAGGTACATATTGACCAGCATCTACATTTTTAGCACCACATACAATTTGAACTTGTTCATCACCTAAGTCAACTTGACAGATATTTAATTTATCAGCATCAGGGTGTTTCTCTTTTTGAGTTACTTTTCCAACTACAACTTTAGGAGCTATTAAAACTTTTTCTACACTATCAACTTCTAATCCAATTGAATTTAGTGTTTTACAAATATCATCAGTTGATATTTTTGATATATCTATAAATTCTTGTAACCAGTTTCTTGTAATAATCATTTAAATTGTCCTAATAATTTCATATCGCTCTCAAATAGTGATCTTAAGTCACCAATATTGTGAATTAACATTGCAAATCTCTCAACACCTAAACCAAATGCATAACCTGATTTATTTTCATAACCTACAGCTTTGAATACGTTTTCATCAACAACACCACAACCTAATACTTCAAGCCATCCTGTCTGCGAACATACTCTACAACCATCACCTTTACAGAATACACATGAAATATCAACTTCTGCTGATGGTTCTGTAAATGGGAAGAAAGAAGGTCTAAATCTAACATCCACATCACCAAACATATGATGTAAAAATTCAACTAATACATGCTTTAAGTTTGCAAAAGATACTTTATCTTCATCATCAACAACTAATGCTTCAATTTGGTGAAACATTGGTGTGTGAGTTAAATCGAAATCTCTTCTAAATACAGTTCCTGGAGCTATCATTCTAATAGGAGTATTTTGACTTAACATAGTTCTAATTTGAACAGGAGACGTATGTGTTCTTAATAGAGTGTAGTCTTTATTATAAAATGTATCTTGCATATCTCTTGCTGGGTGATACTTTGGTAGATTTAATGCTTCAAAATTATGGAAGTCATCTTCTACTAGTGGTCCTTCCTCAACTGCAAAGTTTAAGTTTTGGAAATATGTAATAATTCTATTCATTGTTTCAACTACTGGGTGAGTTGCACCACATGATAGTTCATTATTAAATTTTGTTACATCAATTTTTTCAGCTTCAAGCTTTTTATTTAAAGCTTCTTTTTCTAAGATAACTTTCTTTGCTTCAATAGCTTCAGTTACTTGTGCTTTTTGCTTATTAAGATTTTGAGCAAAAGCTTTCTTCTCTTCATTTGGAATAGTTTTCATTTTTGCAAACTCTAAAGTTAAAACACCTTTTTTACCAAGTGTTTCTACTCTTAGGTTTTCTAAGTCTTCAAGACAGTTTGCATTTTCAATTTTTTCAATCCACTCTTTCACTTACTTGCTCCCTAAGTTATTATATATTTTAATTTACTTGTCATTTCTATAAATTGGAGATTATACTTAAAGATTTATTAGAGTTTGGTTATAATATTTCAACTATTTTATTAGAAGGAAATATAATGTGTATTTTTTGTAAGATTGTAAAAGGTGAGATTCCTAATCAAACTGTTTTAGAAGATGAAAACTTTTTAGCATTCAATGATATTAACCCAGCAAGAAAGGTTCATGTTTTAGTAATTCCTAAAGAGCATTATGATTCTTTTGATGTAATTCCTCCAAAGTTAATGGCTAAAATGACTGAATTTATTCATAAAGTTGTTTCAAAATTAAATATTAAAGAAGATGGATATAGATTAATTACTAATATTGGTGAACATGGTGGGCAAGAAGTTGCACATTTACATTTTCATATTTTAGCAGGTGAATATGCTGGTAGATTAGTAGGTGAGCAAGTAAAAAAGTAAAGGAAGAAGTTTAACTCCCTTTCTTTACTAAATAGATTTAACTATCTTGGAAAGATCCAAGAGCCATAAGTTTTTCGTATTTCTTTTGGTGTCTTTGAGCTGTTGTCATAGTTTTTAATTCATTTATTGATTCTAAAACATACTCTTTTAATGCAAGTATTGCTTGCTCTTTTTGTCTATGAGCACCAATTAAAGGCTCATTAATTACATCATCAACTAGATTTAATTCTTTTAAATTTTCAGCTGTGATCCTAAGAGCATTTGCTGCTGTTTCTACTTTTGTAGGGTCATTCCATAAAATAGCACTACAACCCTCAGGTGAAATTACAGCGTATACTGAGTATCTCATCATTGCTAGTTTATCAGCAACTGAAATAGCTAATGCACCACCTGAACCACCTTCTCCAATTACAATAGAAATTGTAGGAGTAGTTAAATCAGCAAATTCAAAAAGGTTTTTAGCAATAGCTTCTGATTGGTTTCTTTCTTCAGCTCCAATTCCTGGATATGCACCTGGTGTGTCAACTAACATAACAATAGGAATTTGAAATTTATCAGCAAGTTTTGCAGCTCTTAAAGCTTTTCTATATCCTTCAGGACTTGGCATACCAAAGTTTCTATGAAGCTTATCTTTAGTTCCTCTACCTTTTTGCTCTCCAATTACCATAACTTTTTGACCATCAATATAACCTAAATAACAAACAATTGCTTTATCATCTACGTAGTGTCTATCACCATGTATTTCGTATGCATCAGTTAATAGTTCATTGATATAATCCATTGCGTAAGGTCTATCTGGATGTCTAGCTAATTGAAGTTTTTGATAATCACTTAAATTTTTAAAAGTTTTTTCTACTTCTTTTTCAAGTTTTTTTTCTAAGATTTCTACTGCATGCTCGTCTGCTTTTGTTTTAGCTACAATAATATCTTCTTCAATTTTTTTAATTTTCTCTTCAAATTCTAAATAAGCTGCCAAGTTATTACTCCCTTTAAAAAAAAAGAGCTAGTGTTACTAGCTCTTTTTGATTAGATTAATTCTTTATTTGTTGTTATGCTTCAAATTTCTTGAAAATAACACTTCCATTTGTTCCACCAAATCCAAAGTTGTTACTCATAACAGTAGTTAACTCAACTTTTCTTGCTACATTTGGAACATAATCTAATTTACATTCTTCATCTTGATTATCAAGATTGATTGTTGGAGGGATTACACCCTCATTTAATGATTTAATTGCGAAAATTGCTTCAATAGCACCAGCAGCACCTAAACAGTGACCAACTTGACCTTTTGTTGAAGTTACAGGAGGACAGTTTTCTTCTCCACCAAATAATTCAGCAATTGCTTTTGATTCATTTACATCACCAACAGGAGTAGATGTACCATGAGAATTGATGTAATCAATTTTGATTTTTTCACCAGTTATTGATTCAGCCATAGAAAGTGCTGCTTTCATAGATCTTAGTGGACCATCCATTACAGGAGCAGTAATATGATTTGCATCACCTGATTCACCAAACCCAATGATTTCACAATAGATTTTTGCTCCTCTAGCTTGTGCTGATTCTAATGTTTCAACAACAATAGCTCCTGAACCTTCACCCATTACAAAACCATCTCTATCTTTGTCAAATGGTCTTGAAGCTTTTTTAGGCTCATCATTTCTTGAAGATAATGCTTTCATTGAAGCAAATCCACCCATACCTGCACCACAAATTGCAGATTCAGCACCAACAACTAAAATTCTATCAGCACCATTTGTAGCAATTGTTTTTACAGCATCATTTAAAGCATGAGTAGACGCTGCACAAGCTGTTACATGAGATAAGGAAGGACCTTTTAATCCATGCTCAATTGAAATGAATCCACTTAACATATTTACTAATGATGAAGGAATAAAGAAAGGAGAAATTCTTTTTGGACCTCTATTTTCACATACAACTGAGTTTTTTTGGATTGTTCCTAATCCACCAATTCCAGAAGCTGAGATAATTCCAAATCTTGAAGAATCAGCATCACTTACTTTTTTGTTTTCATCTGTAACAAAACCTGAGTCTATCATTGCTTCTTTAGCAGCTTTTATCCCTAGTTGAATAAATCTATCCGCTTTTTTAACTTCTTTTTTATCCATTACTGTTGTAGGATCAAAATCTTTTACTTCACCTGCAATCTTTACAGGAAACTCACTTGCGTCAAATAGTGTGATTGTATCAATTCCACATTTACCTGCTACTGCCGCGTTAAATGATTCTTCTACATTATGTCCAATAGAATTAATAGTACCTAAACCAGTTACAACAACTCTTTTCATTAAAAATGCTCCGTATTTATTATTTAAACTATTCAATCTTTTATTATATTAAAAAATTCAATAATTAAAATTTATGTAATTAAAATAGAAGACTAATATAATTAGTCTTCTATGAAACTTAAGCGTATAAATTACGCGTTATTTTCGATGTATTTAATAGCATCAGAAACAGTTAAGATTCCTTCAGCATCTTCATCAGGGATTTCGATATCGAATTTTTCTTCTAAAGCCATTACTAACTCAACTACGTCAAGCGAATCTGCACCTAAATCTTCGATAAACTTTGAATCTTCTTTAATTTCAGCTGCATCACAATCTAATTGCTCAACTACTACTTCTTTTACATCATCTAATAATGCCATATTTATTTCCTTTTATAAAATTATCTATGTATTATAACTAAAAAGATTTTAAAAAGTCTTTTAAATTATAAAATTTTAGTTTAGATTAAAGTTCTAAACGTATAAACCACCATTTACTTTTAAAATCTCACCTGTAATATATGAAGAGTGATCACTTAATAAAAACGCTACTGCATCGGCAATTTCTTTTGGTTGACCAAATCTTGATAATGGAATATTTTTTTCATATTCAGCTTTTACATCATCTTTTAATTCATCAGTCATATCTGTTTGAATAAATCCAGGAGTTACTGCATTGTATCTAATACCTCTAGCCGCAGCCTCTTTTGCAAATGATTTAGTCATAGCATTTAATCCACCTTTTGAAGCTGAATAATTTGTTTGACCAGGATTTCCCATTTCTCCAACAATTGAAGAAATATTTACAATAGAACCAAATCTTTTTTTACCCATTACTTTTAATGATGCTTTACATCCAATAAATGCAGATGTTAAGTTTGCAGAAATTACATCATTGAAATCTTCAACTGACATTCTTAATGCTAATTTATCTCTTGTAATACCTGCATTATTTACTAAATATGATAGTTCACCATCTGCATCAATTACAGTTTTAATTGCAGCCGTAAACTCTTCTTCGCTAGTTACATCTGCTTTTACTATAGCAGCTTTTCCTCCAGCAGCTTCAATCTCTTCTTTGATTTTTTCAGCAGCTTCGGCTCCACTTCTATAGTTAATCCAAACTTTTAAACCATAACTAGCTAGAGTTCTAGCAATTTGAGCACCAATTCCTCTACTAGCTCCTGTAACTAATACATTTGAACCTGTAAAATTCATATTATTCCTTTTTCGTTTAGTAAATTTCAAAAAATTTGCGTATTATATCGCAAGTTTTTATATAAAAAGATTATTGAGCTTTTTTAAACTCCTCTTTTATTGTTCCATACTCTTATATGCAGCCTATCACAATATTTAAAACCATTTTTAATTGCCATGTTAATTACTGCTTCATCATTTTCATTTATAGTTTTAGCATCATCACCCATTGGCATTAGATAAACTTCACATCTAGGGATATTTGATAGTATTGTTTTGATTTCTTCTTGAGCCTTTTGCATAAAATCTTTATTTATTACAAATTTTAAATAAGAGTCTTTTGTATTTGTCAAAACTTTTTCTAAAGTTTCGTAATTAACTCTTTTTTTAAGTGGCTCTAGAGAATTACTTAGTTTTACACTCATTGAAAATAAGATCTTTTTTTGATACTCTTCTGTAAAGTTTAGATTTAAAGAAGCATTTGTTTCAATAGTTACTTGATGACCATTGTTTATATAGTGTTTAAGAAGATTTTGAAACTCTTTTTTGTTCCAGTAAAGCAATGGCTCACCTCCTGTTATAACTATATCCATTTTATAATCATAGTCATAAAGATTAGTTAACTTATCTACTTCATTTACAATTTCATCATATGTTTTATATTTAGTCCATGATTCTTTAAACTCTGGATCAACTGCATAATATGTATCACAAGCACATTTTTTTATTCCACTTGGTGTTTCATATTCTACATTGAAGCCTACACATTTAAAGTTACATTTTCCAAATCTAATAAATACAGAAGGCGTTCCTACAAGTTTTCCTTCTCCTTGAATTGTAGGACCAAAAATCTCATTTATCTCAAGCATAAAACGTGCTTTTACTCTTAGGTGTTTCTAAAAACTCAACATGAGATACTTTTACACCTAATTTATCCATCTTTTTTTGTACAATTTTTAAAAACCAAGCTGATAGATTTTCACTTGTTGGTACAAAATCAACTAAAACATAACCTTCATATAGTTCAATTAAATAGGATTCTTCATCTTTAAATTTTGTTAAATCAACTAAATAATAATCTTCATCAAACTTTACAAGTTCTTCTTTTTGCACATCTGATAAAAGTTTAGAGTATAAAGGGTCATTTATATCTAAAATAAATTTATGATCAAGTACATCATCTAAAAAAGCTTTAAACCAATTTAGGTGTTTAAAATCAGTTACCATTCCATCTTTTAATTCATCTGCTTCTAAATAAATTAATATTTTCCCTTGGTGACCATGTAGGTGTCTACATTTTAAACATCCATCTAATGAAAATTCAGTATTTAAAGTTTGTGACCATACTCTATGTCCATAACAAAAATCAAACTCTTTTGATATTTTCCATTTCATTATAAAACCTTATATGGTATAGGGTCTTTTGTATTTGCAAGATTAAAACCATTTAGTCTTAATCTACATGAATCACAAAGACCACAAGCTTCATCTTCTTCTTTATAACAAGACCAAGTATGCTTTAATGGAACATCTAATTCAATAGCTTTTGATACAATTTGAGCCTTACTTAAGTGTACTAAAGGAGTTTTTATCTCTATATTTGTTGACTCTTTTGTTCCTTGATTAATAGCTTTTGTAATATCAGCAATAAACTTATCTGTACAATCAGGATAACCAGAACTATCTTCTTGAACAACTCCTATATACATAGCTGTAGCTTCTTCTTTTTCTGCAATTGCAGCAGTAATTGATAAAAAGATACCATTTCTAAATGGCACATAAGTAATTGGAACTCCTGCTTCAACTCCACCTGTTGGTACATCAATATCTTTATCAGTTAAAGCACTTGCTCCTATTTGTGTAAAAAATGGAATATCAATTTCATATTTTTCATTAATTTCCAAATCGTCACAAATATTTCTAAAGGCTTCTAATTCCCTTTTTTCTGTTCTTTGTCCATAGTTAAAATGAACTGCAATAATTTCATAACCATCATTTTTTGCTATATAAGAAGCTAAAGTGGAATCCATACCTCCACTTAAAATACAAATTGCTTTTTTATTTGATTTGCTACTCATTTGTTAAAAAATCCTTTTTTATTTCTGTAAAAAATTTCCAATTTATAGGAAGAACTTTAACTTTTGAATTCTCTTTTAAAAAATCTACATTTTCATTTAAAGCTATCATACTGTTACAATTAGATAGTGTTGATACCATTCCTGGACTTCTTTTTTCACATACATTAAATGATTCTCCATCAAAAAAACCTGGAACTAAAGTAATTCTTCCAGATTTATTTTTTAAATCTTGTGATATTTTTGATTTGATGTAGTTTGGATAGGTTTTATTTGAACCTAAAAGTTTTTGAATTATTAATTTTCCAAACATTTCAAAAATCATAGCACTTGCTAGGGGATTACCAGGTAAGTTAAGTATTAAAGTATTGCCAATTTTTCCAAAGACTGTTGGTTTTCCAGGTTTTATTATGATTCCATCAAAAATTGTTTCAAAATTAAGCTCATTAAAAGCCTCTTTTGTAAAATCAGCATCTCCCACTGATACTCCACCTGATGTTATAATTAAATTTGCATCTAAAGAGTTTTCAATTAATTCTTTTATTGCATCTACTGAGTCTTTAGCTTGACCAATAAATGTTACATCACAACCTAACTCTTTAGCTCTTGCGATTAATGTTGGAGTATTAGAATTATATATTTGATGGTCTTGAATTTTTTCATAATGAAGTTTTAATTCTTCTCCACTTGAAAAAACAACAATTTTTGGTTTTTTGTAAACTTTTATGTGACTAATTCCTTGAGAAGATAATAGTGTTATTCTCGAGAAATTTATATTTTCACCTATTTTTATTAAAAGTTCTTCTTCTTTTATATCTTCGCCAATATATCTAATATGTTGAAATTCTTTTACATTTTTTGTAATTTTAATTTGATTATCATTAAGTTTATGTGTATCTTCTTTAGGAATAATCGCTGTTGTATTATCTGGAACTCTTGCTCCTGTCATTATTTTTACACAACAGTTATCTTTAAGTAAGGTAGTATTGTTATCTCCTGCGAATACAGTATCAATAACTTCTAAATCTTCATCTTTGTTTTCATATAGTATCGCATACCCGTCCATTGCAGAGTTGTTAAACTTAGGCAAACTTGATGTTGCATAAATATTTTGGGCACAAACTCTATTTAAAGCATCTTCGATTGGTATGATTTCAAAATTTTGTTTTAGTTGAAGTTGTGAAATAATATTTATAGTATCTTCTACACTAATAGCCATTATTATTCCTTTTGATATTTAAAATAAAAAACTTATGACAAGTTAGATATAATAGCGAAATTTTTTAAAAGTGAGATAAACAAAGATGGAATTAATGCAAAGTGCGATTACGACACACGTATATACAATTTACTTTTTTTTAGCAATTATGTTATTTAACCTTTACTCAGTTGTTAGTGTAAAAGATTTTATGAAATTAGCAAAAAGACTAAAATTCATGACTCCTTTATATCACTTAACAAATGCAATTGTAATGTATACAGGAGCAATTGTTGCTTTTTATGCTCATGCAATGAGTTTTACAATTTTTATTATGATACCAACTTCAATATTCCTTTTAGTTATAGAAATTAAAAGATATAAAAAAATGAGAGTTATTAAAAGTGGTGATAAAGAACTTCAAGAAGACTTCTATAAATATGCAAGAAAAATTTATACTATTGAAATTATGGTATTAGTTTCGATTTATATAATTAGTAAGGTATTTTAAGAATGCAATTTTCTTATCATGAGGATGCTAAAGAATCAAATCTTATAATTAATAATGACACATATAAATATTTAATAAAAGCTAGAAGACATAAAGTAGGGGATGAAATCTACTTTAGGAATTTAAATGATAGTTTTGTTTATCTATATAAATTAGAGTCAATTGGGAGAAAAGATGCTAATTTATCTCTTGTTAGTTATGAAGAGAAAATAGTTGAAAATGATAAAAAATTGCACCTTGCTTGGTGTATGGTTGATCCAAAAACTATTGAAAAAAATATAGCTTCTTTAAATGAACTAGGTGTAGATAAAATTACATTTGTTTATTGTGAATTTTCACAAAAGAACTTTAAAGTTAATATTGAAAAGTTAAATAGAATTTTATATAACTCTTCTAGTCAATGTGGAAGATCATCTATTATAAAATTAGATATTTGTAATAGCTTAGAAGAGTTTTTAAAGCAAAATCCTAATTCATACTTTTTAGACTTTTCCCAAACAAATATCGAAACTAAAAGAGATGATATTAAAACTTTAATAATTGGTTGTGAAGGTGGTTTTTCAGATGATGAAAGAATTACTTTTGATAAAGAAAAAGTAGTAGGTTTTAAATCAAGTTTAATATTACGTAGTGAAACTGCAGTAATAAGTGCAAGTTCAAAAATATTGATATAAAAAAAGCCAAGTTTTTAAAGCTTGGCTTTTTTTTATGCTAATAATAAATTATTACCAGCTTCTTACAATTGAGTGACATCTAGAACATGCATTTAACATATCAGAATATGCATCAGCAGCATTTAAATATGCTTTTTCGTCTAAATTTAATTCTAAAACAGTTAAGTCTAAGTTAATTCTCTCACTTGCCGCAGCAGCAACATTAACTAAGTGTTTTTTGTTTTCTGGTAAATAGTTTTTAATAACTTTCTTGTCAGAGAAAAGTTCATTTCCTTCTTTTACTAAAGCAGAACCTTCTTTGATTAATTCAAGGTTGTTATTTAAAAAACCTTTTTGAATTTGAGTCATACCTTTTTCCATGATAGACATAGATTTTTGCATAACATCTTGAGCATTAGCAACACCAAAAGCTAATGTACATGCAACTAATAATTTTGCTAGTTTCATTTGGTTTCCTTTATGATTTTTTATTAAAAAAGGTTAGGGCTACCTAACCTTTTTATCTTAAGAGTTCTTAATGAACATCTCTCCACATTTTTTTCTTCCATAAGAATGCGAAGATTGCAAAGATTACAAAGTAAATTAAGAATTTAGGTCCTAATTCAGATCTTTCATCTTTACTTGTATCACCAACTTCTTCCATGTAAGTAATAACTTGCTTTTGAGAATCTTCATTTAAACCAACTCTAGGCATTGCAGTACCTTCAAGGTGTTTTTGTGGATTATTAATAAATGTAGTTAAGTATCCTTCACCTCTAGATCTAATGTATTGTGATAAATCAGGAGGTAATTTACCCATGTACTTTTTAATATCTGAATCAGGAGTAAATGCACTCATTGTTCCATTTTTCATATCAGCGTATTTAATACCGTGACATCTTTGACAAGCATTAGTAAATACTGCTTTATTTGTCATTTCTTCTGGAGCAATTGATTGTAAATAAGCTACCATATCAGCAATTTCTTGTGGTTGCATCCAACCATAACCTGGCATTGGGTGAACTCTTCCATCTTCAAACTTATGCTCAACTTTAGAAGCTTTAGCAGGATTTTTAATAAATGCTGCTAAATAATCTGCATTATAAAGGTATCCAGCAGTACTTAAATCTGGTGGAACAACACCATAGGCAGCTGCTGAACTTGCATTATCCATAACTTGTGGGAATCCCTCAGTTTTAATTGAGTGACAAGCTGTACAGTTAGTAGTAACTAATGTTTTACCATTTGTAGCATCACCACTTAAAGCTTTAACATCTTTAACGTCTTCTTGAACATCAGAGAATTTAAAATCAGCTGGTTCTATAGGAGGGTACATTTGATAGTGAGCAAATGGCTCAACTCCCCAGTAAGTTACCAGCGTTAATGCTACAACTACTGCTAAAATTTTTAATTCTTTCATTATGCATCTCCTCTCTTTTTAGCATCTGCTTTTGTAATAAATGGTAATACAAGGAATAAAATGATGAATAATGTAGCAACTACAAATCCAACCCATGCATTTACACCTGTTGGAGGTAATTTTCCATATACAGTTAATACAATTAAGTCAGCCATTAAAATCCAGAACCAAATGAAGAATTTAGGTCTTTTATGTGCTGGTAAGATTTTTGGATCTCTATCTAACCAAGGTAATACTAAGAAGATAACGTTTGCAAATGCAAATGCAATTAATCCAATGTCAAATGCCTTAACAGGTCCAACATCAAAGAAGAATCCTCTTAATACTTCATATGACCATAAGAAGTACCACTCTGGGTAAATATGCGCAGGAGTTACCATTGGATCAGCAGGATCGAAGTTAACTGGGTCCATTGCAAAGTTATAGTGGAAGAATACTAAGTAGAAGTAGAAGATTAAGAAAATACCTAATACAGCTAAATCTTTAGAAATAAATACAGGCCAGAAAGGAATAACTTTTGATTCTCTTTTGTTACCAGCTAAGTATTTTTCAGCTTCTTCATCAAAATCAAACTCATCAGAGTTTTGGTTATTAACGTGAGGAATTCTTAATGTGTAGAAGTGTAACCCAATAATACCCATAATAGTAATAGGTAATAAGAATACGTGTAACATGAAGAATCTAGTTAATGTAGCATCAGCAACGTTGAAGTCACCTCTAATCCATACAACTAAAGCATCACCAATAACTGGAACACCACCAAATAAGTTAGTAATAACCATTGCAGCCCAGTAAGACATTTGTCCCCATGGTAACATATATCCAGAGAATCCAGCAGCAGAGAATGTCATGAATAATAACATACCTGAAATCCAAATCATTTCTCTACCTTGCTTATAAGAACCATAGTAGATACCTGTAAACATGTGAATGTAGATGATTAAGAATACAACAGAAGCAGCAACACCATGCATATGTCTAAATAACCAACCAAATGCTACTTCTTGCATAATTGTATAGTTAACAGAATCAAACGCTAAAGCAACATCTGGCTTGTAGTACATCATTAAGAATAAACCAGAAACTACTAAGATACCAAATGTAGTAGCTAGTAATACACCCATTGCCCATAAGAAGTTAATATCTTTTGGAATCCAATACTCAGTCATTAAAACTTTGTTTAAAGCTGTAGTATTAAGTCTTTGATCTAACCACTCACCAACTGAGTTAGCTTTTTCAAATTTTGCCATAAACTACTCCTTATGCCGTTGCCATCGCAGCAGCGATTTTTTTGTATTCTGGTCCTTCTTCACCTAAAGTAATAGAAGTTCCTTGTACACTAAATGGAGGTAAGTCAAGTGGTCTTGGAGGAGGTCCGAAGATTTGTTCAGCAGAAGGGTTAAATTCCCCACCGTGACATGCACATTTCCATTTATCTTTTTTCCATGCTGGAATACAACCTAAGTGAGTACATAATCCAATAGCAACAGTATATCTGTCATCACCGATTACTAAATCTCTCTCATTATTTTTCATTTCAGCAGTTTTTTTAAGAAGAAAAATTGGTTTTCCTCTCCAAGTAATTGTAACAGGATTTCCGGCTTTTAGTTCACCTAGTTCTACTTTTGTAAAACCACCCGCTAATACGCTTGGAAGTGGATCCCATACTTGCTTCATACCAACAAGCGACGCAGCACCACCTACTGCAGCAACAGCAGCAAATGAATAACCAAGAAAATCTCGTCTATTAGTTTCATTAGACATATTTGGCTTCCTTTTTTTTTAGATTGAAATCCATATATTATATTGTTTTCTTACTTAAAATGATTTGACTTGAATCATAAAATGTTATGTTTATGCTATTTTTTGTGAAAAATTTACCCAGTGTGGTAAAATAGGGAGGAGTTATTTTAATTATTAGAGAATTTTAACATTCTCTAATAAATTTTACGATTTCTTCTTCAATATTCTCTTTTTCAATAACTTGATTATGGTTGATTTTTGCTGTAAATAAGTCTTTAATTGATTGAGGTAAAACAGCTTTATATTTTGATGAAATTTCTTCTAATGCTTCTTTATCTGAATACTTTTTATTATCTTGTTTTAGGGCATTTAGAACTGTTGGTGAGAATTTCGTCCACTCAGCTGTTGAGTAAATTACAGTAGTAATTTTCTCTTCTCTTAGTTCTTCATAAGCTTTAATACAAGTTGCAGTATGAGGGTCCATTAAGTAACCATCATCTAAGAAAGATTTGATGATTTTTGAACCATATTCATCATCAGAATTTATAGCACTAAAGTACTCTTGAAGCTTAGCTGTTTCATCTTTACTCATTTTAAAGATTTTTTTCTCATTTAGGTCATCTAGTAACTCTTTCGTTCTTTTTGCTCCAAAAAGTGAAAAAATCACTCTTTCTATATTAGAAGATTTTAAAATATCCATAGCTGGAGATTTTGTAAGTTTTAATTCTTTATCTCTAATATCATAAATACCTGTGTTAATCCATTCAGTTAAGATATTGTTTTCATTTGATGCAACAAGAAGTTTTTTAATTGGAACACCCATTTGTTTTGCATAGAATCCACCAAGTACATTTCCAAAGTTTCCTGATGGCACTACTAAGTAAATTTCTTCACCATATTCAACTTCTCCTTGTTTTAATAACTCTAAGTAAGAGTGGAAGTGATAAATAATTTGGAAAATAATTCTACCAAAGTTAACAGAGTTAGCCGCAGATAGTTTAATACCATCATTTTCTAATTCATCTTTAAAAGATTGGCTTGCAAGTAGTTTTTTTAGTGCAGTTTGAGCATCATCAAAGTTTCCTTTAATACCTAAAACTTTTAGATTGTCTCCATCTTCACATACCATTTGTAATCTTTGTACATCAGAAGTACCACCATCTGGATATAAACAAGCAACTTGAATATTCTCTTTGTTTTTAAAAGTATTTAGTGCAGCAGGACCTGTATCCCCAGATGTTGCAGCTAGTATTAAATATTTTTCGTCTCTTTTTTTAGCAATTGAACTTAGAATTGAACCAAAAGGTTGTAATGCCATATCTTTAAATGCTCTTGTTGGTCCATGATATTGTTCATGTACAAATAAGTCATCTTTAACTTTAACAACTGGACAAGGATCAGCAGCATCATCAAAGTTATCATATAAATCTAAAGCTTTTTGAATCTCTTCTTCATCAATATCAATTTCAAATGCTTTTAAAATTGCATATGCTAATTCTTTATATCCGTCATTAATATGATTTAAAAGAAAATTTTCTTCAAGTTTTGGTAACTCTTTTGGTACATAAAGACCACCAAAAGATGCACTAGGATTTAATATAGCATATGAAAATTCTACTTCTTTATCCTTAACTCCATCATTTCCTCTAGTTTCTATAAATTTCATTTTTCTTCCTTACGCTTCATTGCTTAGTAGTTTTTCCATATCAATCCCATTATTTGGATTATCTTTTCTAACAAATTGTGTTCCGATTCCATCACTTGTGAATAGTTCAAGTAAAATAGAGTGTTCAACTCTACCATCTATGATATGAGCTTTATTTACACCATTGTAAATTGCATCTATACAAGAATCAACTTTAGGAATCATTCCTCCTCCAATTGTTCCATCCTCTTTATAAGCTTCCACATCATCTTGGTCAAGTGAATTAAGTAAATTTCCTTCTTTATCTAAAACACCTATTGTATCAGTTAAAAATAGAACTTTTTGAGCTCCAATAGCAGCAGCTATTTTAGAAGCCGCAACATCAGCATTAATATTAAATCCAGGATGATTAGGTTCAGCACTATCAGCAATTGGAGCAATTACTGGTATAAAACCTTCTTTAATAAGATTATTTATCATATCTCCATTTACTTTTGTTACAACACCTGTGTAACCAAATTTACCATCTTCTTTAGGAATTGCATTTATTATCGACGAGTCTTTCCCTGAGATACCAATAGCTTTTGCTCCATGGTGATTTAGTAAAGATGTGATATTTTTATTTATCTCTCCACTTAAAACCATTTCAACAACTCTCATAGTTTCTTCTGATGTAACTCTATGTCCATCTACAAACTCTGATTCAATAGATAACTTATCAAGTAGTTCAGATATTCTAGCTCCTCCACCATGAACAATTACAGGTTTGATACCTACAAGTGAAAGTAAAACTATATCTTCAGCAAACTTCTCTTTTAATTCTGGACTTGTTTGAGCTGAACCACCATATTTAATAACAATAGTTTTCCCATAAAACTTTTTGATATGAGGAATTGCATCAAGTAGGGTTTGAACTTTTTGATGTTTCTTTTGCATAATATTTCCTAGGATGTTTTTTAAAGGCAAATATTATATCAAAAATTATCTTAGTTGTTTTCTTTTATCATGCTTTTTTCAAAGATAACAGTTCTATTTCTACCTGCATTTTTAGCTTTGTATAAAGCAATATCAGCATTTCTAATACACTCTTTTAGATCTATACTGTCTTTTGGAAAAACAGAAGCACCGATACTTAATGTTTTATTTATAGTATTTGTAGGACTAACAGGAATATTCTTTTTCATAAATGTAATTCTTATCTTTTCTGCTACACTAAGTACACTTACTTCATTACAATTATGTAATAATACAATAAACTCTTCACCCCCATATCTAATAACTGTATCAGAGTTCCTAGTGTTTTCATTTAGTGTTTGAGCTACAATTTGAATAGCTTTATCTCCAACATCATGACCATATGTGTCATTAATTTTTTTGAAGAAATCTATGTCAATCATCAATACACCATATGGTATTTTTGCTCGATTGCTTTGGGATACAATTTTAGGTAATTGGTCTTCTAGTTGTTTTCTATTATAAAGTCCAGTTAAGGCATCAGTTCGAGCATTTTTTTCTAAAATATTCATAAGTTTATTTGTAATAATAACTGATTTTGATGCATCAATATAATCATTTATAAAAGGAATATTGTATTTTATTCTTTCAATTTCTTCTTTATCCTTTGCGAAAAAAGAGATAATTAAATCTAACTCATTAGATATTGAATATGGAATACAAAGATAGTTTATATTGTTATCTTTACATGAAACACAGATATTTTCAAATACTGTTGAATCAACTATTTGATTCGTTTTATCAGCTCTACATTGAATACTTTTATTACAATACTCTTTATTTCCAATGTATATATTTTTTGATTTACCTGTTCTTGTATCAGCTTCTTGAATATTAAAGTTTTCAATATTTAATTTAGATTTTATAACTTGAGCTAATCTATCATAAATAGTATTTAAATCATCGTCATGTTCTATTGTTTTTCTAAATTTGTAAACAGAAGATAATCTTGAAACAGTTTCTTGTACATTTATCAAAGGGTCACTATTTTCATGAGTTTTACTTGATAAAAAGATTGATATATTTTTATCTATATCAATTAAAGTTGTCTCAAGTTTTTTAAGTAATGTATTAATCCAAATAGATACTTCTTTTGCATCTTTGTTATTTATATCTAATACTCTTTGGGAATAATCACCTTCATTTGCATTGTTCATTACTTTTTTAATTGAAACAAAAAGCTTTAAAAAAGGAGATATTAAATAGTTAATTAAAAAGGCAATTGTAAAAATAAGAATCAAAGCAATAGCAGTTGTATTTAAAACTGTACTAATTCCTTTTTGTTTTGAATCATCAACTGGAATAGTAATCGTAATAGCACCTAATGTGTCACCTTCTTTTGCATTTGAATGACAATTAAGACAGTTTATCTCTCCACTTGAAGTTGCTTTGTATGGTATAGTGATTCTATAAGTACTGCTTGAAAAAAGTTTTTCATCTATAACTTTTATTTCTTTCCCTGTTTCTAAAACTTTTTTGTCTATATCATCTTGCGCAATTTCACTATTAAGGCCTTCTCCATACATTTCAATTACTTTATGACCACGACTTAACCAAACTTTGTCTATATGTGGTAAATCTTCTAATTGATTTAAAAACACTTCTCTTTTATCAATCACACCTGTTAACATCTGAGTTGTCAGGGCATGCTCTACGGTTTTAGCTAGAATAGTGGCTTTATTATCGATACTTTTAATTCCGTACTCTCTAAAGTTGTAAGTAAAGTTTAGAATCATAAGAATAAACATAAAGAATATAACAGTGGTAACAAGAAAAATAATCTTACTATTTGTTTTTATACTGAGTTCCTGAAAATATTATAATAGTTAATAATGGAATAATATAATAAAAATGTTTAAGTTTTGATGATTGATATAGTATTTTATAACAATTACTTTAGTATGATTTGTTTATGAAAAAATATTTAGCATTAAAAGCAAGTGCAGGAAGTGGAAAGACTTTTGCATTAACCGTAAGATATATTACTTTATTATTAAAAGGTGCCAAACCAAGTGAGATATTAACTCTTACCTTTACAAATAAAGCAGCAAATGAAATGAGTGAGAGGATATATAAAACTCTACTTACTTTAGGAGATGATGAAGCATACTTAAATGCAATTTGTGAACAATCATCTATGAGTAAAGAACAGATTTTAGGAAAGAAAGGGTTTTTAGTAAAATCTTTTTCAAATGCAACTTTGTCAATATTTACAATTGATAAATTTGTAAATAAAATTCTTAGAGAGTTTTGTGGTTATATTGGAGTATCTGATGACTTTGAAATAAAAGAAGATGATATAGAAGCTTTAAGTATTAAGTTTTTAGCTTCATTAAATGTTCAACAGTTTGACACATTAATTGATTTCTCACTTTATGAGAAGAAGAAGTTTAATTCTATTTTTGAGCTATTTAAAATATTACTTGAGAAAAATGAAAAAATTGAACCTGTAAATATTGATGGAAGTTTAATAAACCTTCAAAAACAAGAGGTTTTAAAATATGCATATAAAATAAAAGAAGCCATCCTAAATTGTGATGTGGCTTCAAACTCTGCTAAAAAAGCTGTTGATTTTGAGAGTTTTGAATCTCTGTTTGAAAAAACATGGCTTTCAAAAGAGGCATTAAGTGATTATAGTTATTTTAAAAAATGTTCAAATGAAATTTTAGAAAACTATTTTACAGATTTAAAACAACAGTTGCAAGCTTACTATAAATTAAGAGCAAATTATAGTTTATCAAAACTCTTTGAACTTTTTTTAATGTTTAAAGAGTTTAAATTAAATTATAACAAAAATAAAAACTATTTAGAGTTTAACGATATTTCAAATTTAGTTTATGATTTATTAACTACTAAAATTGACAAAGAGTTCTTATACTTTAGATTGGATTCACAATTTAATCATATATTAATTGATGAGTTTCAGGATACTTCATTGATTCAATACAATATTTTAAAACCTTTGATTGATGAAATATTATCAGGAGATGAGACAAGATTTAAAACTTTCTTTTATGTTGGAGACGTAAAACAGTCTATATATAGATTTAGAGGTGGTAAAAAAGAGCTTTTTGATCATGTAGCTAATACGAATAGACTATTAGAAGTAGAAGTTTTAAATACAAACTATAGGTCAAGTCAAAATGTAGTAGAGTTTGTTAATTCACTTTTTATAAACGTACCAAACTATGAGTATCATAATCAGCAATCAATTAAAAAAGGTGGTTTTATTGAAGTTATTGAAGATGAAGCTTTAGATGAGGATGATAAGTTTGAAAATGTAGCTTCAAAAATTGCAAGTTTAATTAAAAGTGGAATTAATTCAAATGACATCGCAATTCTAACTTACACAAATGATGATGTATTAAGTTTATATTACTATTTAAAAAAGAAGTTTCCTAAACTTAAAATATCTACTGAAATGACTTCAAGATTAGTAAATCAAGAAAATGTAAAAGCTGTAATTAATGCTATTAAATATTTATATTTTAATAAAGAGATTTACAAAGAGAACTTAAATGCTTTAATTGGAAAAGAACTTACAAGTCCTGTAGAGTTGCAAATTGATTTTGATAAAAAGTCAGTTAGTAAAATCGTAAAAGATATAGCTTCTAGTTTAATGATTATTGATCAAAATATTATAAAGCTAATAGAGGTTTGTGAAAGCTATGACAATATTGTAGATTTTGTTTATGAAGTGGATAAGTTAGATGCTACTATACAAAATAGTGAAACAGTTGGACTTCAAATTCTAACGATTTTTAAATCAAAAGGTTTAGAGTTTAAAACAGTTATTCTTCTTGATAGAATTAAAAGAAAAAATGCTGATAAAAGTTCTCTTCTTTTTGAATATGATAGTGTAAATCTAAAAAATATTTTTTATAAGATAAAAGGTTATGAAAACTATAATATTGATTATGCAAGAGCTCTTACAAAAGAGAAGTCTTTATCATTACAAGATGAAATAAATATTTTATATGTAGCACTTACAAGAGCACAAAATAATATGCTTATTTTTAAAAAGAAGAAATCTTCTGTATTTGATATTTTAGATATGAGTCCTTGTAAAATCGGGCAGTTGGAATTAAGCTCAAATATATCTAAAAACTTTGATAGTTTTGAGAAAGTTAATTATACTCCTATGGATTTAGGTATTCAAGAACAACAAATATCAAAAGAAAAAGATAGTAGTAGTGAGATTTTATATGCAAGGTATTTTGGAATTGCAACTCACTTTTGTTTAGAAATGATGAATAAGTTTACTTACGAGAGTTTAGATTATAGTTTAAAGATTACAATTTCAAGATACTCTAATTATTTAAAAGAAGAAGATTTTGAGAAAATTAGGTTAAGAATTACAAATCTTATTGATAATAAACAGTTTCAAAACTTTTTAGAAGATGCTACTTTTATTTCTGAACAATCGCTTATTTATCAAGGTAAAGTGAAAATAATAGATTTACTTTTACAAAAAGGTAATGAGTATTATATTTTTGATTATAAAACAACTAAGAGTGAAAACTCACTTGAACATAAAAATCAAGTAAGACACTATAAAAAAGCAATTAGTGATATTTTTAATACAAATAAGGTATCTTCATACCTTATTTATTTAAATGAAGAAAACTCTGTTATAGATGAGGTTTAAACAAAATATCTAATAGAAGCAAATCCATAAGGATTTGCTTTTTCTATCTGTTTAACTTGCTCATTTGATACAATTCCACCTAAAGCTATAATATCCATATCTTCATATAAGTTTACAGCTTGAACAAGTGCATTTATACCTTTTGGTTCACCTTTATTTGGAGTGTCAAAAATAGGTGAGAATGTAACAGAATTTGCGTATGATTCTTGGGCTTTTTCTATATCAGATAAATTGTGACATGAAATAATTACATATAGGTCTAAGTCTTTAGCTTTTTTAATTTTCTTAAATTGTTCTGAAGTTAAATGCACACCAGTAGCACCTAGTTTTTTTGCTAGTTTAAAATCTTTATTTAATAGGATTTTTTCTATATTAAACTCTTTACAAGTTTGAACAAAAACTTCTGCTAACTCTTCAAAATTTTCACTTGTTTTATCTCTAAAACATGCAATGTCAATACTATTTTTTTGAAGTATTCTTTGTAGATTTTTTTTAAATAACTCAACATTATTTGAGTAGTATTTAGGGTCAGTAATAAGATACTTTTTCAAAGGAGGTTTCATTTTATACTTTTTGTTAAATTTTTATCTTAAGTATAATATGTAAATACTAATAATAATATTAATAAAAAAAGGGAAGGATAAAATCCTTCCCTTTTTATGTGCTTTATGTAGTTCCTAATTAATAATTAGTGATCTTCATGCTCCATCATAATAGAACCAGCAATATAAACATAAGTTAAAATCATGAAAATAAATGCTTGTAATAATCCGAATGCAGTTAACATAAAGAATCCAGATAAAGGAACAAGCCATGGTACTAACATTAATAATACCATTAAGAACATATCATCCCCTCTAATTGCACCAAAAAGTCTGAATGATAAAGAAATAATTCTTGAAACATGAGAAATTATTTCAATAGGAAACATTAATGGAGCTAGTACAGGCATAGGACCCATAAAGTGCTTAAAGTAATTAACAAAACCATTTGTTTTAATACCTAAGTAATTATAGTATATAAAAACAATTAATGCTAATGATAATGTAAAGTTGATGTTTGCTGTTGGAGACTCAAACCCTGGAATAACACCCATTAAGTTAGCAACAACGATTACTAAACCTAATGAACCAATTAATGGCATATAAACTCTAGCGTTTTTTTCACCCATTGTATCTGCACCCATAGACACAACACCACCAATGAATGCTTCCATAACATTTTGTGAACCAGTTGGAACCAGTTGAATTTTTTTAGTAGCTGCTCTAGCTATTAAAAATATAACACCAATCACTAAGATGTAGTGCGATAAGATTATCCATTCTTGACCGTGACCACCGATGCTACCTAAGAACGTAAACAGTCTTCCTTCCATTTTTTTCCTTTTTGTTGTTACTCAATACTAAATTATGTCGTACATTGTATAGTTTTTTTTCTAAAATCTTTCTTTAGATATCAATTTAGATATTAATTTAAACTAAATTTGTTTGAATTTGTAACCATTTTGTTTCAATTTTTCTCTTATTTGTTTTTGGTGTTCTTCACCTTTTGTTTCAAGAGAAATTGTGATTAATGCCTCTCCAAAGTCCAGTTTTACCGAGTCTCTGTCATAATCTATTTGAACAATATTTGCACCACAATCTCTAAAAATTTCACTTAAATGTGTTAATGAACCAGGTTTATCCATAAGTGTTACCATAAGATTCATTTTTCTATTTGATTTTACTAAACCTTTTTCAATAATTTGTGCAAGCATAGTAACATCAATATTCCCACCACTTACAAGTGCACAAACTTTTGTATCATCCATTTCAATTTTATCATGCATAATTGCAGCTGTTGCAACAGCTCCTGCACCTTCAACTACAAGCTTATGTTTTTCTAGTAAAAATAAAATAGCATTAGCAATTTCATTGTCAGTTACTTCAACAATATGGTCAACATAATCAATGATGATATTTAAAAGTTTTGGGTTTACATTTTTTACTGCAATTCCATCTGCAATAGTTCTTACTGATTTTGAATCAAGAGGCATTTGTGACTTATATGACTCTTTCATTGCTGTAGCACCACTTGAAACAACACCAATTATTTTAATATCTGGATTTATAGCTTTAGCTGCAATTGCAATTCCTGCAATTAAACCACCACCACCAATTGGTACAACTATTTGTTTTAAGTCAGGTATTTTTTCTAAAATTTCAATTGCAACTGTTCCTTGTCCTGCTATTACATCATCATCAGCAAAAGGGTGAATAAATTCACAGTTTTTCTCTTCTTTAAACTTCATAGCTGCCTCGTAGGCTTCATCAAAATTTTCACCAGTTAAAACAACATTTGCACCATGAGACATAACTCCTGAAACTTTTGTAAGAGGAGTTGCTTCGGGCATGAAAATAGTAGCTTCACAGTTAAATTGTTTTGCAGCAAATGCTAAACCTTGTGCATGATTTCCTGCACTTGCTGCAACTACACCTTTATCTCTTTTCTCTTGTGATAAATTCGCAATTCTATTATATGCACCTCTTAATTTAAAGCTTCCCGTTAGTTGTAAGTTTTCCTTTTTTAGGTAAATATCACTACCAAAGTCTTCACTTAAAATTGGAGCTTTTGTCATTGGTGTAATTTGAGCTACACCTTCTAAATTTTTATGTGCTTCTTTTATTTTATCAAATGTAATCATTTTTATACTTTTCATATTTTATTTTGCGAATAATATCTAAAAATAGTTTTTACTCTATTGAAGTAAAAACTATTTTACAAGAGTAAAAGCTCTAATTATTCATAATCCTTTCTTATTTGTTTTACTGCTTCAACCATATTTGTAAGGCTTGGTTTCACTTCTTCCCATTTTCTTGTTTTTAATCCACAATCTGGATTTATCCATAAGTGCTCTTTTGGTAGTACTTCAAGTAAAAGTTCTATTTGTTTTTTTATTTCTTCTACACTTGGAACTCTAGGACTATGAATATCATAAATTCCAGGTCCTACTTCTTGTTTATATCCTACTTCTTTAAAGATTTTAAGTAGTTCATTTCCACTTCTTGCTGTCTCAATTGAGATAACATCAGCATCCATATCTTCAATTGTTTTAATAATGTCATTAAACTCACTATAGCACATGTGTGTATGAATTTGAGTCTCTTTTTTTGCTGTACTTACACACATTTTAAAGTCTCTTGTTGCCCAGTTTTCATACTCTTTAATATTTTCAGCTCTTAAGGGATAACCTTCTTTAAAGGCTGCTTCATCAACTTGAATGATTTTAATTCCTTCGTTTTGTAAATCATCAATTTCATCACTTAGTGCAACTGCTATTTGTTTTGATACTTCACTTCTTGGCTTATCATCTCTTACAAAAGACCAGTTTAAAATCGTAACTGGACCTGTTAGCATTCCTTTCATGATTTTATCTGTTTTACTTTGAGCATATGTAATCCAATCAATTGTCATAGGTTTAGGTCTACTAATATCTCCATAAATAAATGGTGGCTTTACACATCTACTTCCATAAGATTGAACCCATCCATTTTGAGAGAAACCATAACCTTTTAATTGCTCACCAAAGTATTCAACCATATCATTTCTTTCTGGTTCTCCATGAACTAATACTTCAATTCCACACTCTTCTTGGAAAGCAATACAATCATCAATATATTGTTTTATATCTTGTTCGTATTGTTCTTTTGAAATCTCTCCTTTTTTGAAATCTCTTCTTGATTTTCTTACTTCAGGAGTTTGAGGGAAAGATCCAATTGTAGTAGTTGCTAAATCTTCGTATCCTAGAAGCTCTTTTTGTAATTTAATTCTTTCTTCATATCTGCCCTCTCTTTCTAACTTTGTGAAGTTATCAACTCTTTGTTGTACTGACTTATCATGAATAATTTCAGAGTTTAATCTATTATAATTAGATTCAATATTTTCATTGTAAGCATTTTGTTCAATTTCGTTTAATGAATTGACACCTTCAAAAAATATTTTTGTAATTAAATTTAGCTCATCAAGTTTTTCACAAGCATATGAAAGCCAATTTTTTATTTCACTTTTCATTTTTTCTTCATATTTTAGTGTATAAGGAGTATGAAGTAGTGAACAAGATGAAGAGATAATTAAATCTTCTTTATTTATATATTTACTTATTTTACTTAACAGTTCTAAAGAATTTTGAATATTGTTTTTCCAGATATTTCTACCATCAACTACACCTGCAACTAATTTTTTCCCACTTTTAGAAATATCATCTAAAACTTCAAAGTTTTTTACACCATATAAAAAGTCAAGACCTAAAGCATAAATAGGTGTATTTACTAAAATTTTAGTAGCTTCATTTGAGTGTTCAAAATACGTAGTAACAATAATATCAATATTATTAGATACATTTGCTAATAAATCATATGTAGGTTTTATTAAACTTAAAACTTTTACTTCATTATCTTTTACTAAAATAGGTTCATCAATTTGTACAGTAACACTCTCATCAAGTTTTGAAACCTCTTCTAATAACTCTTTATATATAGGAAGAATTTTAGAATGTAATTCATATACATCACCATTATCAACTCTTTTTGATAATCCTAAAAATGTAAGTGGACCTATAATATTGATTTTAGTTTTTAAACCAAACTCTTTTGCTTCTTTATATTCATTTATGATTTTTGAAGCATTTAATTTATATTCATCTTCTAAGCTTAACTCTGGAACTATAAAATGATAGTTTGTATTAAACCATTTTGTCATTTCCATTGCTACACTATTTTTATTACCTCTTGCCATTGAAAAATATAATTCTTCATTTTCTAAATCTTTAAATCTTTTAGGAATAGCATTTAATAATACACAAGTATCTAAAACATTATCATAAAATGAAAAATCATTTGATGAAATAAAATCAATTCCAGATTTTTGCTGATATGACCAGTGTCTTTGCTTTAACTCTTTTGCAACAACTTCTACTTTTTCAAATGAACACTTATTTGACCAAAACTCCTCTAAAACTTTTTTAAGCTCTCTTTGTTCTCCAATTCTTGGAAATCCTATTACATAATTTTTTGACATTCTTTATCCTTAAATTTTCTATTTTTGTTTGTATGATTTATTGATTGAAATTTAAAGATAATAGTGGAGGGTGTACTCCTGTTCGTCTAAATGCGAAATAAGTAGTATAATATGGACATCTAGGAATAAACTTGAATAAAGTGATAGCTACTTTTGTTTTTTTCCTAAAGTGGCAGTCACAATGACAAGCTTTATTTTGATTAGTAATGATAGATAAAGTGTAAAGTAAATCAGGGGGTTCCTCTTCTAGTACTTCATCCTCATTTTTAGATGATCTATATCGTAAAGTCTTTTTCGCAATAGTAATTTGGTTTTCAATAGTCTTTTGAACACTATGAGCTAGTATGCTAGCAAATGTAAAATAGCTTTTTCCAAAACCTCTTGGTGACTTCACAACGATCCTTTCATAAAAATTAAGGGCAAAGTATAGCTAATAAAAACTAAACTTAATTTAAAATAAGATAAAATTCCCAAAAAATTAAGGCTTGCTTTGAAATTTACATTTGTGACACTTTTCCCAAATTTAGTAGAACCATACTTTCAAGACTCGATTTTAAAAAGAGCAGTTGATTCAAATTTTATTAACTATGAGTTTTATAATCCAAGAGATTATACTACTAATAAACATAATAAAGTTGATAAACAAATGGTTGGTGGAGGAGCTGGAATGCTTATGACTCCTCAGCCACTTTTTGATTGCTTAGATAAAATCAAAGAGCAAAATGAAGAAGCTTATATTATTTTTCCTTTGGCTGCTGCAAAACCTTTTAATCAAAATGATGCAAAAAGATTAGCAAAAAAGAAAAATATAGTTTTTGTTAGTGGGAGATATGAAGGTATTGATGAAAGAGTTATTGAAAAATATGCAAATGAAGTATTTTCAATAGGAGAGTTTATTCTAACAGGTGGCGAATTGCCATCATTAGTTATGGCTGATGCAATTTCGAGAAATGTAGATGGAGTACTTGGTAACTCAGACTCACTAGTAACGGAGAGTTATGAAGATAATATCTTAGAAGCACCATCTTTTTCAAAGCCTGAAAATTTCCAAAATTTAAGTGTCATTAAAGAATTCTTAAAGGGAAATCACAGTAAAATAGCCGACTTAAAATATAATCTGGCTATTTGCAAGACAAAATATTTTAGACCAGATTTAGTTACAAACAAAAAAATCAAAAATTAAAGTGTGATACCCCGCAACTTGCAAATGCGGGCACTTTCACCAAAGGTAAAGACATGAAAAACAGATATATTGCAGCTTTTGAAGCAGCGCAAATTGCAAACAAAGAAATTCCTCAGTTTAGAGCTGGTGATACAGTTAGATTAGGTGTTGAAATTAAAGAAGGTTCAAAAACTAGAATTCAAACTTTCGAAGGTATCGTTATTGCTAGAGCTGGTAACGGTGTTGATTCTACATTTACTGTAAGAAAAATCGGTGCTAACTCTGTTGGTGTTGAAAGAATCTTCCCATTATACTCTGAGTCTTTAAAATCTTTTGAGGTAATCAGAAGAGGTAGAGTAAGAAGAGCTAAACTTCACTACTTAAGAGGATTAAAAGGTAAAGCTGCAAGAATTAAAGAGCTTAAAAAGTAATTAACTAAGGTTAACCCCTTAGTTTATACTATGTCTAAGATATTAATTCATACTACCTCAAAGGTAGAGGCAAAACCAATCATAGAGTTTTTTAATTTAAAAGAATTAAACGACTCTAGGAAAAATATTTATTCTAATGATGACATTTTACTTATAATATCAGGTGTAAGTAAAGAAGAAATCTTAGAATCTCTAAACTACATATTTAAAAATTACGATATTTCTAAAGCATTTGATTTAAGCATAGCTTCTTGTAGTGATGGCACAATTGCATTAGGAACACTTTTTTGTACAAATAGATTCATTTTTGGACTTAACTTCGCAAATATTACTACTGTTGAAGAAAACTTAGAGACTGATGAAAACTTAGAAACACTTCTAGTTGATAAGCAGGCTTCATTTTTCAAAGATAGTTGTAAAGAAAAAATCAAAGATTTTTATATTTTAAAAATTGTATCTGATTATTTTGATGAAGAAAAACCAAGTAATGAAGAGATTTTTAAACTTATAAACAATTCCATCGAAAGATGGAAAAAATTAATTTAGGATATTAATGTTAGCAGATATAGTAAACTTTATAGTAGACACTGTTGGTAGTTTAGGCTATGCAGGTATTTTTATTATGATGTTTTTAGAAAGTTCATTCTTTCCTTTCCCTTCAGAAGTTGTAATGGTTCCAGCAGGATACCTAGCATATAAAGGTGAAATGAATCTATTTCTTGCTATTTTCTTTGGTATTCTAGGTTCACTTTCAGGTGCACTTTTAAACTACTTCTTAGCAGTTAAATTTGGTAGAGCTTTTTTAATTAAATATGGCAAATACTTTTTTATAAAAGAAGAAACTATTAATAAAATGGAAGAGTTCTTTAAAAGTCATGGTCATATATCAACTTTTTCAGGTAGGTTAATCCCCGCTGTTAGACAATATATCTCATTCCCAGCAGGACTTGCTAGAATGAACTTACTAGTTTTCTCAATTTATACTACACTTGGTGCAGGTATTTGGGTAGTTGTGCTTACTCTTCTTGGTTACTTTATTGGTGATAACGAAGCTTTAGTAAAAGAGTATTTAAGATATATAATAGTTGGTATTTTATTAGCTTTAGTTGTTTTAGGATACTGGTACTATAAAAAAACAAAAAAACAAAAAGTTTAAGAAATAAACGTATAACTTTTATGTTACAATTCTTTCTTTTAAAGGATTTAACATTAATACTCAAACTACAGCATATAAATATGCACTAATAGCAATATTTTTTTGGTCAACAGTTGCTACTGCTTTTAAAATCTCACTTGATTATTTAACACCCTATGAGCTAGTTTTATATGCATCAATTAGTTCTACCTTAGTTTTATCTTTAGTAATAGCATATGAAAAGAAATTTGCTCTTGTAAAAGAACATATAAAAAACAACTTTAAAATAGTTTTTTTGCTTGGACTTATTAATCCTTTTTTATATTATGTTGTTTTATTTAAAGCCTATGATTTATTACCTGCGCAAGAAGCTCAAGCTATTAATTATACTTGGGCATTGATGTTAGCTTTTTTATCAGTAATATTTTTAAAACAGAAACTTACAATAAATGATATAGTTGCAGGTATCATTTGTTATTTTGGGGTTTTAATTATTTCAACAAAAGGTGAACCTTTTTCACTTAACTTTTCAAATCTAGATGGAGTTTTTTTAGCTTTATTATCTACTGTTCTTTGGTCTATGTATTGGATTTTAAATACAAAATCAAAAGTTGACCCTATTGTTGGATTGTTTAGTAACTTTTTAGTTTCTCTTCCAATAATTATTGTTTATTTTTTATTAACACAACCAGTAAACTTGCCATCATTAAATGGTATTTTAGCAGCAAGTTATGTGGGAATGTTTGAAATGGGTATTACATTTTTGTTTTGGTTAAAAGCTATGCAAAGTGCAACGTCAACTTCAAAAATAGCAAATCTAATTTTTATATCTCCATTTTTGTCTTTAGTATTTATATATTTTATTGTTGGAGAGAAGATATACGTATCTACAGTTATAGGTTTAAGTACTATTGTTTTAGGTTTAGTAATTCAACAATTTAAATTCTCAAAATAGCTAATAAAGTACCTTGAATAGCAATAGAATAGCATTTGCAACTTTTTTGTAACAATTGTCTAAAAAGTATATAATTTATCTATAAAAATTAAGAATCAGTTAAGTTTTGCTATGAAATAATGACTAAATGAAAAAAGGTACTACTAAAAGTAGTACTAAAATTTATTTAGAGAATTTAAGATGGCAAAACAAAAAAATAAAAGAACAGTAATCCAAAAGGTTATTAATAATCATTTAAAAAGTAATAAAAAAGAAATATCTCAGTTGACTATCAAAATTGATAAAAGACTAGATAATGCTTTAGTTGTTTTAAGTCAGTCTTTAAATATTTCAAAAAATAGATTGATTGAAGATATTCTTTGTGAAAGTGGAATAATTCAAGAAGTTGATGAAAACTATGTTGGAGATGATAATGAATAACTTCCCTTCAAAAAATGAAGTTATTGATGCAGTGATGACTGGAATAAAAGAAGCAAAAAAAAACTACTCATTTTGGACAGCTGATGAGTTATACTTATCATATGCTCCACCAAAGTTTCTTACAATTCATGTATCACAAGAAATAGCAAAACTTCAAAATCCACCAGAGATTTTCATAGATGCAACTATTGCAGATATTTTAAGATGTTCATTACCTAAAAGAGATGCATTTAGAGAGTTTATGAAAGAACACTATTTAACTCCCGATGTTATATGTCTTACACTTGATGAAAGATTTGAGCATAAAAGTGATAATGACTCAATTTCAAGAGTTGTTATGAGTATAAAAAATGGTGTAAGAAACGTACAAGAAGAGTATAAAAATGATGTTGAAACAATGTGTAAGATGATTTCAAGAGATAAAAAAGAAGACTCTACTTTAGATTATGGTGTATTTGCATTTTACTTAGATATTTCAAATACAGCAAGAAAAAAGAGCGAAAAAAGAGTTGAAGAGATAATTGAAGCATTTGATAAGATTGTTTACTCACATAAAAATTTAAAATCAAGTTTTAAAGGAGGCGAGATTAATAAAATAGACAACATAGGTGAATGGTGTGTGGGTTGCTATATTATAGAGCCTACTTTTTAGAAGAGTTAAAATTAAAAAAATTTAAGGAGAGATATATGAATTTTAAAAAATTAACAGGTGCTTTAGCACTAAGTGCTGTAGTTGCAAGTTCACTAGTAGCTGCTGATACTGTAAAAATCGGAGTACAAGCTCCAATTACTGGAAAATATGCAAATGAAGGTCAAGGAATTGATCAATTTGTTAAGTTAATTGTAAATGAGAAAAATGAGCAAGGCGGATTACTTGGTAAGCAAATTGAAGTTATCACTTGTGATGATGAAGCAAAAGCTCAAAAAGCAGCTGTTTGTGCTAAGAAATTAGTAAACGCTGGTGTATTTGCAGTAATTGGATCTTATACTTCAGGAGCTACACAAGCAGCTCAAACTACATATTATAGAAGTAAAGTATTACAAACTTCAGATGGTACATCTGATGATTTAATTAAGAAAAAATACTGGACTTTCTTTAGAAACTCATTCCCAAATTCAGCACAAAGTGATTTTACAGCTGAGTATATGGTAAATACAAAAAAATATAAAAATATTGTAGTTTTATCTGATTATTCTTCATATTCAACAGGTCTTGGTGATGCTACAGAAGCTTCTATCAAAAAACTTGGTGGAAATGTTGTATTTAGAGGTAAAATCAAATCAGGAACTCAAAACTTTACAGCAATGCTTACTAAAATTAAAGCTATGAACCCTGATGCTATTTATTATTCAGGTTACTATACTGATGGTGGTTTATTAAGAGCTCAACAAGCACAGTTAGGAATTGATGCTGATTTCATCGGTGGTGATTCAAATGATAACCCAGATTTCTTAAAACTTGCAGGAAAAGCAGCAGAGGGAACTACACTTATTAACTTCCCAACTCCAGATATCTTACCATACAAAGAGGCTAAAAAATATTTAGGTATGTATGAAGATACTTATAACATGAAGCCACCTTCAATTTGGGCAGTTGTAAATGCCGATGGATTAAGAGCTATTATGCATGGTGTTGAGCAAACAAAATCTTTTGATACTAAAAAGATTTCAGATTACTTACATACTCTAAAAGATTACCCAGGTATTACAGGACCTGTAACATTTAGAAATGATGGTGAAAGAATTGGTGCTAAATTTATGGTTTACAGCATCCAAAAAGACGGTTCTTACAAAGTAGTAGGGCAATAAATTTTAAGGTAAAAAATGGATATTTTTCTTCAACAGTTAATTAATGGTTTAACTATAGGAAGTTTATATGCATTGGTAGCTTTAGGTTATACAATGGTTTACGGTGTGATGAGGTTAATTAACTTCGCACACGGTGACCTTGTAGCCTTTTCTGCTTATGTGGGACTGACTATTTTTACACAGTTTTATGGTTCAAATGCACTAAATATTGTAAACATTGTAATTGTATTTTCTTTAACAGCAGTGGTAGTAGCATTCGTGGGTGTTCTTCTTGAGCGTCTTGCTTATAGACCTTTAAGAACTGCACCAAGGTTAAGTGCCGTTGTTTCAGCACTTGGAGCATCTTTAGTAATTCAAAATGGAATTATGCTGATTTGGGGTCCAAATATGGAGATTTTCCCATCAAATGTATTCCCAGATACATCATGGACTTTTGGAACAGTAGTTATTTCATTTACACAGTTAGTGATTTTAGCATTGTCAGCAGTTTTAATGATTGGATTATATATCTTTATTAATAAAACAAAAGTTGGAACAGCTATTAGAGCAACTGCAATTGATCAAGATGCAGCGAAGCTTATGGGTATTAATGTAAATAGAATTATTATGACTATTTTTATCATTGGTTCTATGCTTGGTGCTATAGGTGGTTTATTTATTGGTATTTACTACAGAGGTTTAACATTTGATATGGGATGGCTTTATGGTTTAAATGCATTTATTGCAGCTATTATTGGTGGAATTGGTTCAATTCCAGGAGCAATGCTTGGTGGATTATTACTAGGGTTATTTAATGCAATGATTTCAGGATATGTTTCAACTGAATGGGCTGAAACGTTTACATTTATTCTGTTAATTGTAATTTTAATCTTTAGACCTACAGGTATTCTTGGTGAAAAAACAGCGGAGAAAGTATAATGATTAATAGAAATATTTTACTTGCCTTTGTAGCAATAATGGCAGTTTTTCCGTTTTTAGTTGATTCAGCATGGTTATCAATTGGTATTACTTTTTTAGTATTTGCAGTTGTTGCTTTTTCTCAAGATATTATTTTAGGAAGAGCTGGTATTTTCAATATGGGTCATGCTATTTTCTTTGGTATTGGTGCATATACAACAGCTATTTTAAATGTACATTATGGACTAGAAATTATTGCAACAATTCCGTTTGCAATTTTATTTCCTATGATTGTAGCAGTATTACTTGCTGGTCCAATTATTCACTTAAGAGGGGATTACCTTTTAGTTGCGACTATTGGATTTAATATTATTTTTGAACAAGTTTTATCAAATGATATTTTTGGTTTAACAGGTGGTCCAAATGGTATTTTTGGTATTGATGTAGTAAGAGTATTTGGATATGAGTTATGGTCTGATACTGCAATTTACTATATTGCATTTGGTTTACTTTTAATTACATTATTAATTATTAGAAACTTAGATACATCAGCATTTGGTAGAGCATTATACTATATCAATAAAGATGAGATTGCAGCAAAATCTATGGGAATTAATATTTCATTCTATAAATTATTTGCCTTTGCTTTAGGTGCTGCTATTGCAGGTGCTGCTGGTTCAGTGTTTGCTATTCAGTATTCAGCTGTATCTCCTGAGTCATTTAACTTTATGCAATCTGTAATGTTCTTTGCTATTGTACTTGTGGGTGGTTCTGCTTCACTTCCTGGTATTATCATAGGAACATTTGTAATGTTTGTATTACCAGAGTTATTTACTGAATTTGATGAAGCTAGATATCTAATCTTTGGTGCAGCAATGGTATTAACAATGATTTTAAGACCAAATGGTGTATGGCCAGCTAAATTTGGAATTGTGCCTAAATTTATTAAAGAAAAAGCAAATAAAAGCCAAGGAGAGAAATAATGGATTACGTATTAGAGATTGAAAACGTTTCAAAGTTTTTCCATGGTTTAGTTGCAATTGATGATTTAACAATCAAAGTAAAACCAGGTCAGATTTATGGAATTATTGGACCTAATGGTGCTGGTAAAACTACACTTTTTAACTGTGTAACTGGTATTTATACTCCTGAAAAAGGAAGCATTAAATATAAAGGTGAAAATATTACAGGAATGAGTCCACATAAAATTGCCCAAAGGGGAGTTTTAAGAACATTCCAAAATATTAGACTATTTAAAGAGATGAGTGTGGCTGAAAACATTATGGCTGGATGTCATACAAAATCAACTCAAAAATGGTACCACTCAATTGTTCATACATCTGCATACAGAGCTGATGAGAAAAAGCATTGGGAAAAGGTTGAAGAACTTATGGAGTTTTTTGGTTTAACTAAATTTGCAATGCATCCAACAGGTGATTTATCTTATGGAGTTCAAAGAAAAGTAGAGATGGCAAGAGCTTTAGCTGCTGAACCTGAACTTTTAATCTTAGATGAACCAGCTGCAGGACTTAATGAAAATGAAACTATTGAGTTAACAGCAATTATTCAAAAGATTAAAGAAATGGGTCTTGGGATTATGATGATTGAACATGATATGGATATGGTTATGAACTTAACTGATTATATTACAGTTATTAACTTTGGTAAAGAGATTTCTCAAGGTGAACCAAGTTTTGTTCAAAATGATCCAAAGGTTCTTGAAGCTTATATTGGTTCAGATGATGAGGAGGATGAATAATGGTAAATAATGAAGTATTACTGGATATTAAAGATCTTCATGTTTCATATGGAGCAATTGCCGCTATCAAAGGTATATCTTTACAAGTTAGACGTGGTGAAGTTGTAACAATTCTAGGAGCTAATGGTGCTGGGAAAACTACTACTCTTAGAACAATTTCAGGACTTTTAAAAGCAAAGTCAGGTCATATTGTTTTTGATAAAAATGATATTACTGCAACTGCTGCTCATGATATTGTAACTTTAGGTATGAGTCATTCACCAGAAGGAAGAAGAGTTTTTGGAACACTTACAGTTGAAGAAAACTTGCTTATGGGAGCTTATACTTTAAAAGATCATGATAAAGAAACACTAGAGTGGATTTATGACATTTTGCCAAGATTAAAAGAGAGAAGAAAACAACTTGCTGGAACACTTTCAGGTGGTGAGCAACAAATGTTAGCAATTGGTAGAGCTATTATGTCAAAACCAAAACTTTTAATCCTTGATGAACCATCACTTGGATTAGCTCCAATTTTGATTAAAGCAATTTTCAAAGCTGTAAAAGAAATCGCTCAAAGTGGAGTAACTGTTTTATTAGTTGAACAAAATGCAAAGGCTGCATTGAAGTTAGCTGATAGAGCTTATGTACTTGAAGTTGGAAAAATTACTCATGCTGGAACAGCAGAAGAGTTATTAAATTCAGAAACAATTCAAGAAGCATATTTAGGAAAAAAACATTAATTAAGAAGAAGAAAAATATTTAAGTAGCAAGAGGGGCATACTTGGCGGTTGCTCCCCTCTTACGAGCACAAATGAAAAGCGTGCGCTCTAAGCTACTTAAAATTCATTTAAAAAACAATAAATTTTAAGGATAAATAGATGAAAAATGAACAAGAACTAATAGAATCTTCAATAAAGTTAGCTCAAAAATGGCAAAGTAGAGCAACAGAGCTAGTAAGTGATTATGATAGAGAGTTTTATAAAAAAATGAATAAGATGCTTGAATATCCTGAAGATAAAGCATTACTTATTGAGCTTATGGATCAATGTTTTAGATGTGAATCAAATGATAGAGTAGCCGATCAAATCATATTTTTATTAGAAAAACATGGTATGGCTCACTTCTTTACAACAAAAGATAAAACTCTATTATGGTTATTTAAAAACTTTGGAAAATTCTTACCTGATTTATCTGTTCCTATGTTTGTTAATCAAATTAGAGATGATACAAAAACAGTAGTTTTAAAAGGTGAAGAAGAGCCATTTAATAAACACCTTAAAATGAGAAGAGAAGAGGGTACTAGAATAAATGTAAACCTTATTGGTGAAGTAGTACTAGGAGAAGAAGAAGCCCAAGAAAGAATAGAAAAATATCTTAAAGCTTTAGAAAATCCAAATATTGATTATATTTCTATTAAAATTTCAACTATTTATTCTCAAATTAATCCATTAAACTTTGAAGGAACAGTTCAAACTTTAGTAAAAAAATTAACTAGAATTTATGAACAAGCAAAAAAATATCCATACACTGCACCTGATGGAACAAAATCTAATAAGTTTATCAATCTTGATATGGAAGAGTATAGAGATTTAGATATTACTGTTGAGGTGTTTAAAAGAACTTTAGAGTTACCACAATTTAAAGACTTCTATGCTGGTATTGTACTTCAAGCTTATATCCCAGATTCATTCTTAGTTCAAAAAGATTTATGCCAATGGGCTAAGACAAGAGTTGAAAATGGTGGAAGTCCTATTAAATTTAGACTTGTAAAAGGGGCTAATATGGAGATGGAAGAAACAGAAGCCTCTCAAAAGCACTGGGAATTAGTAACTTATACTGATAAAAGTGATACAGACTCAAACTATAAAAGAATGATTAGATATGCACTTCAAAGTGAAAATGCAAAATATATGCATGTTGGAACAGGTTCTCACAACTTATTCGAACAAGCTTTTGCTGTTGAATTAGCAAGAGTAAATAATACTTCACAATATCATACTATTGAGATGCTAGAAGGAATGAGTGAGTCTGCAAGACTTGCAATAAAAGAGATTTCTAAAAATGCAATTTTATATGGTCCAACTGCTTCAAAAGAGCAATTTACAAATGCAATTGCATATTTAGTTAGAAGACTTGATGAAAATACAGGTCCTAATAACTTTATTAGATACTCATTTGGTCTTGAAGTAGGTTCAAGAGATTGGAAAATGCAAGAGCAACTATTTAGAAAGTCTTTTGAGAATGAAAAAACATCTTTTGTAGGTGCAAAAAGACAACAAAATAGATTAGAAGAGAAATGGGATGATTTTAATGGTTCATCTTATGATTTAGGTGAGTATCATGCAGAAGCTGATACTGATTTTGTTTTACCTGCAAACCAAGAGTGGGCAAGAAATATTGTAAAAAAATGGAAGTTCTCAAAAGACACGCAACATCAAGTTGCTCCTGTTGTAGTTGGGGGTGAGGATTTAATTGGCGATAGAAAAGTAGTTGAAGCTATTGATAAGTCTCAAGTAAAAGAGGGTGTTTTAGCTGGTAAATTTGCAAATGCTACTGCTGAAGATTTAAAAAGAGCTGTTGAAGTTGCAAAAGAAGATGTTGATGGATGGAGAAGTTTATCTCATAAACAAAGACATGCTATGCTTAAACAAGCGGCAATTAAAGTTAGACAAAGAAGAGATGATTTAATTGGTGTTGCTGCTGCTGAGGTTGGTAAAATCTTTACAGAAACTGATGTTGAAGTTTCAGAGGCTGTTGATTTTATTGAATTCTATGCACATAGTGCACAGTATTGGGATAGATATGAAAACTTAGAGTTTAGTGGTAAAGGTGTTGGTGTAGTTGTACCTCCTTGGAATTTCCCTGTTGCTATTCCTTTAGGTGGTGTTGCTTCTACATTAGCTGCTGGTAATACTGTAATTATCAAGCCTGCTTCAGTTGCTGCTTTAACTGCATATGAAATGTGTAAATGTTTCTGGGATGCAGGTATTTCTAAAAATGTTTTACAGTTTGTTCCTTGTCCAGGTAGACTTGCAGGTGAACATCTTATCGCGAACAAAGATGTTGATTTTGTAATTTTAACAGGTGGTGAAGATACTGCATATAATATGTTAGAAACAAGACCTGATTTATTCTTAACTGCTGAAACTGGTGGAAAAGATGCAACAATCGTTACAAATATGGCAGATAGAGACCAAGCTGTTAAAAATGTATGTTTATCTGCATTTAATAACTCAGGACAAAAATGTAGTGCAACTTCACTTCTTGTATTGGAAGAAGAGGTTTATAATGATAAGTCATTTAGAAAAGCATTAGTTGATACAGCAAAATCTATGAGTGTTGGTTCTGTTTGGGATTTCTCTAATAGAATTGGTACTTTAGCAAACCCAGTAGGTGGAGCTTTAAAACAAGCAATTAATGAGCTTGAAGGAAATGAAGAGTGGGCATTAGAGCCTTCTTATGCAGAAGGTAATGAATTTATGTTAAAACCTGCTATTAAGTGGGGAGTTGATGAAGGTAACTTTATTCATAAAAATGAGCTATTTGGACCAGTTTTAGCTGTGATGAAAGCAAAAGATTTAAAACATGCAGTAGAGATTGTAAACTCAACTGGATATGGATTAACTTCAGGTATTGAATCACTTGATGAAAGAGAAGTTGAATACTGGAAAGCAAACTTAAAAGCTGGTAATCTTTATGTAAATAGAGGAACAACAGGTGCTATAGTTCTTCGACAACCATTTGGTGGTATGGGTAAATCTGCAATTGGTGCAGGTAGAAAAGTTGGTATTTACAATTACATTACTCAATTTGTTGATTATACTGAAACTAAAACACCAAATGTAAGTAGAGGATATAACTCTGATTTAGCAAGCTTTATTGAGTCTTGTGCAAAAACTCATAATAACAGAGAGGATTTTGAAAAATTAGGCGTTGCATTACAGTCATATTATGCAAATTATGAAAATGAGTTTTCTCAAGAAAAAGATTATTGTAATGTAAGAGGTGAAGATAATCATTTCAGATATATACCTTTAGAAAATGTATTAATTAGAGTATCTTCTGATGATACTTTATTTGAAGCAGTTTCAAGAATACTTGCTGCAAGAGTTGCTGGAGTTCATTTTAAAGTTTCAATTGAAAACAATAATCTAGTAAAAGATTTCTTAGAGTCAAACAAAACTGAATTATTTACTTCAAGAGATGGTTTAGTTGAGCAAAGTGAAGAGAAAATGATGAAAAATATTTCTTCATATGACAGAGTTATTTACTCTGATATTGTAAAGGTTAGTCCTACTGTATTTAAAGAAGCTAATAAATCAACTACATTTATAGTAAGAGCTAAACCAATGATGGAAGGAAGATTAGAACTTCTTAATTACTTCATTGAACAATCTGTTTCTCACTCTTACCACAGATATGGAAATATAGGAGCAAGAGAGCTTAAAAAATAAGGGGGTTTTCTCTCTTATTTATTTAAACCTTACAGTCTATAATAACTATTGTTTCCTATCTTGTGATTATTATGGGCTGTAAGTTTTGAATAATAAAAATTAATAATAGACGTTTCATTACTTTTTAACTGCTTTACTTATATAATCTCAATATAAATTTAAATTTGGGAAAAATATGTTTAATACTTTATCGAATCTTATTGCACCTAATATAGCAATTGACTTAGGAACTGCAAATATTATTGTTACTACAAAAAATAAAGGGCTTATTATAAATGAACCCTCAGTAGTTGCAATTCAAAAAAATAACAAAGGACAGGATAAGGTAATAGCAGTTGGTTTGGAAGCAAAAAAAATGCTTGGAAAAACACCTTTAAATATAAAAGCTGTTAGACCTATGAAAGATGGTGTTATAGCTGACTTTGATACTACAGAGACTATGATAAACTATTTTATTCAAAAAGCTTATAAGAAAAACTTCTTCTTTAAACCAAAAATCATCATATGTATTCCTCATGGAGTAACACCAGTTGAAAGAAATGCTGTAAAAGAATCAGCCATGGCAGCAGGAGCTAGAAAAGTATATTTAATTGAAGAGCCATTAGCAGCTGCAATTGGTGCTGGAATTCCTGTAAATAGCCCTAATGGACATATGGTAGTAGATATTGGTTCTGGTACAACTGAAATTGGTTTAACTTCTTTAGGTGGACTTGTTTTATGTAAAGCTACTAGAACAGCAGGTGATAAGTTTGATGCTAAGATAGTAAAATATGTAAAACAAAAATATAGTTTAACTATTGGTAATGAAGCTGCTGAGAAAGTAAAGTTTGCTATTGGAACTGCTATTAAACTAGATAAGCTTTTAACAGTTGAGGTTAAAGGAAAAGACAACTTTGGTTTTTTAAAAACAATACAGCTTAATAGTGAAGAAGTTAGAGAAGCCATAGAAGAGCCTTTAAAAGAAATTTCAAACTCTGTTCGAAAACTATTGGAGCAAATGCCACCTGACTTAGCTTCTGATGTTATTGATAATGGAGTTGTTTTAACAGGTGGAGGAGCTTTATTAAGAGGTATTGATAAATATCTAGCAAATATTATTAAGCTTCCTGTACATATAAGTGAAGACCCACTAATGGCTGTTTCAAATGGGACAACAGAGGTTCTTAAAAATATGGAACTTTTAAATCTTTTAGATGATTAAAATGAATAGTGATTTTTATAAAAACTTAAAAAGTATCACTTCTATAAAAGAAATAAGTAAAAGCACTAGTTATAAAGATATGCCAAGTGATTGGTATGTGGTAGTAACTGATGTGAAAAACTCAACAATAGCTATCGAAAATGGTAAATACAAAGAAGTTAATATGGTTGGGGCTTTAAGTATAATAGCTATTTTAAATATAGATAAAACTCTTGATTTACCTTTTGTTTTTGGTGGAGATGGGGCTTTTATTTTAATTCCAAAACAAATATTAGAGCAAACAAAACAAATTTTATTAGCAACTCAAAAAATCTCAAAAGAGAGTTACTCTTTAGATTTAAGAGTTGGTATAGTACCCATTGCTAAAATCTATGAAGATAAAAAATCACTTCTAATTACTAAGTTAAAATTAAATGAGGATAGTTTTCAAGCTATTATTAAAGGTGGGGGCTTAGAGTATGCAGATGATTTACTCAAAAATAGCCAAGAGTTTTTAATAAAAGATAAACTACTTGATTCAACTGTAGTTGACTTAGAAGGTTTAGAGTGTAGATGGGAAGCTATAAAGTCTCCAAAAGATGATACTTTAGCAGTTATGATAAAGTGTAAAGAAGATACTTATTATGAAAAGCTTTTATTTAATATTGAAAATCTTATTGGGGATAATAAAAAAAGATCACCCCTAAGCAAGAAAAATTTAAATCTTAGTTTTAAAACAAGTGATTTAAATGTGGAAGCTAGTATTTATGAAAAATCATTTTTTAAAAAGTATATAAAGGTTTTAGGATTTAAACTAATAAATTTAATAGGACTTACTCTTATGAGTTTTAAAGTTGATAAATGGGGAGAGTACAAAGATAGGATTTTATCAACTATTGATGCAGAAAAGTTTGATGACCTTTTAAGAATGGTAGTTTCAACTAGTAGCGAGCAAACAAATAAACTAAAAGAGTATTTAGAAAAAGAGTATAAAAGTGGAAATATTGTTTATGGAGTACATGAATCAAACTCAGCTTTAATAACATGTTTAATTTTTGAGAGACATGGGAAACATACTCATTTTGTGGATTGCTCAAATGGTGGTTATGCTATAGCTGCAAAGTCATTTAAAAAAAGAGCTTTTATAAATAAAAGTGACAATTAGATATAATCTATTTAAATATAAGGATAGATTACTTGAAAGAACTTACAAACTATTATACAAACAAAGATATATTATTTAAAGAAATTGAAAAAATCGAACCAAAAACTTTAGCATCAAGAAAAAAGATGGATATTTATAGTGCAACTAGTGTTGACTCAAAATATTATGCAATTTTTAAAATAGATGCAAAAAGTAGATTTTTAAGAAAAAATGCTGATGAACTAATGGCTTTATGTGAAAAACTAGCTTTATATAAAGAACACAACTTTAAGAAGAAAGAACTAATTATATCAAGTCCTTTATGTTCAAAAGCAAAAAAGTATTTAGAAGAAAACTCATGGAGTGTTAGAGTTGATTTTATGTGATATAGGAAATACAACCTTTCATTTTTTGATTAAGGGAAAACATAAAAGAGTAAGTTTAAAAGATGAAGTTCCGAAATTTAAAGAACAAATTGTTTTTGTATCTGTTAATAAAAAAGCTACAAAAAAACTTTTAAAAGCAAATCCTAATGCTATAAATATAAAAAAGTATTTAAAGTTTAAAACTGATTATATAGGTCATGGAATAGATAGAGCCTTGGCTTGTGTATATGAAAAAGATGCAGTTATAGTTGATGCTGGAAGTGCTATTACAGTTGATTTTATGTGTAAAGGAATTCATAAAGGTGGCTTTATAATGCCTGGATTTAGAGCTTTTATGAAAACTTACCCAAAAATATCTAAAAAACTAAAGTTTGATTTTGAAAAAAATATAAATTTAGATAAAATACCGCTTCAAACAAAAGATGCTATACAATATGCTATGTTAAAATCCATCATTTTACCTATAAAAGAGATAAGTAAAGATAAAAAAATAATATTCACAGGTGGAGATGGAAAGCTATTGAGCCAATATTTTAAAAATAGTATTTATAAAAAAGATTTAATATTTGAGAACATGAAAAGGATTATTGATGCTAACGATTGCATTGCCTAAGGGAAGAATTGCCAAGGAGACTTTAGCCAAGTTTGAGAAAGCTTTTGGGGAAGAGTTTGTATTTGAAGATAGAAAGTTAATACTTGAAAAATCTGGTTTTAGATTTTTAAATGTAAGAAACCAAGATGTACCAACTTATGTAATGCACGGAGCAGCTGACTTAGGTGTAGTAGGACTTGATGTATTAGAAGAAAAAGAGTATGACTTAATCAAACTACTTGATTTAGAACTAGGTAAATGTAAAGTTGCATTTGGATTAAGAAAAGGTGAAGAGCTTGATTTAACAAAAAGTAAAATCACGGTTGCTACAAAACATGAAAAAATTGCAAAAAAATTCTTTGAAGAAAAAGCAATGGCTGTTGAGATTATTAAGCTTTATGGTTCTATTGAACTTGCACCTTTAGTTAATCTTTCTGATTGTATTGTTGATATAGTTGAGACGGGTGAAACTATGAAGCAAAATGGACTTGAAGTGGGACCAACAATTATGGAAAGTTCAGCTCACTTAATAGCTAATAAAAATGCTTTTTATGCTAAAAAAGATTTAATCTTAGATTTAAAAGAGAAGATAGAAGAAGTACTTTAATGGGATTAGATTTATACTCAAAAATTGAGCCTTATCTAGATTTTGAAGATGAGGTTTATACTCTTCACAGACAGTTTATGGAGTTTGTGATGGTAAATGAACTTGACAATATCATAGATATAGGATGTGGTCAAGGATACTTTTTAGAAAACCTTAGAATCAATGGCAAAACTGCATTTGGTACTGATCTGAGTGTTGAGCAAATAAAAGTGTGTAAATCAAAAGGTTTAGATGCAAGTGCTATACCTTTGGATAAAGTAGAAAAAAAATATGATTGTGCAACAGCTATTTTTGATGTACTTAATTATATGGATAAAGAGTATTTAGAAACTTTTATAAAAGATGTATCAAATGTTTTAAATAAAGATGGCTACTTTATGTTTGATGTAAACTCTTATTTTGGATTTGATGAGATAGCTCAGGGTTGTATAACTATGGATTTAAAAGATAAATTCATATCAATAGATGCTATTTTTGAAGATGAAAAACTACAAACAAATCTTACACTATTTACAAAACAAAAAAACAATCTTTTCTCAAAAGAAGCTGATTTTATAGTGCAAGAGTATCACTCAAAAGAGTTCTTAAAAAATATTCTTGAGTCAAATGGCTTTAATGTTCAGGAGATTAGAGAATTTAACTTACATTGTGAAGATGAAGCAGATAAATTAATATTTATTTGTGAAAAGACAAAGTAGTTTAACTGCTTTAGTCTTCATTTTGTTCAAATAGTTCATTTATATACTCTATTTCAACTCTATTTCTACCATTTGATTTTGCTTTGTATAAAGCTTCATCTACTCTTTTGAATAAAATCTTTTTAGATTCATTTTTATGATATTGACTAATGCCAATTGAACAAGTGATATTACCAACTTTTTCAAACTTATGTTTTTCTATGGTTGCACGAAGTTTTTGAGCTACAAACATCGATTGTTCTAAGTTTGTTTGAGGAAGCATAAGTACAAACTCTTCTCCTCCCCATCTAGCAACTATATCACAGTCTCTTGAGCATACTGTAAGTATTTTAGCTACTTCTTTTAAGACTTTATCACCTACTAAGTGACCATAAGTATCATTTACATTTTTAAAGTAATCAATATCAAATAGCATAATAGATAAAACTTGACTATCATATCTATTGGTTTTTTTTATTTCGTATTCTAAGTATGAATCAAATTTTTGTCTATTGTAAATTTTTGTAAGAAAATCATATGAAGCTTTCTCTTCAAGTTTTGAAGTTTTGGATAAAAGCTCTTCATTGATTTTTGATATCTTATTTCCTTCTTCTTTTATGAAATCTATCCATTTATTATATACGATTCTAAGTAATTCTTTTTGTGTTAAGATACCTACAAGTTTGTTTTCATCATCTGTTACTACAATTCTTTTGAAGTGATTGTCTTGTATAAAATCAAGTGCATCTGAAATAGTTGAACTTTCATTTAAAGTATAAACTGGATTGTTCATATACTCTCTTATGGGAAGTTTTAAATCAGAGTTTTTATGAATAAGGCTTATAAAATCTTTTGTAGTGAAAATACCAATTGGTAAGTGCTCATTATTTATGATAATTACAGAATCACTATGATTATCTCTCATAAGCTCTATAGTATGTAAAGTTGTTGTATTTTCATAAGTTGTTACAGCTTTATACTGCAAAATAAGTTTTGCTATAGTTTGTTTTTTGATTAGAATTTTTGGGTCGATATTATTTAGAATATCACTATACGATAATATACCAATTATTTCATCTTCATCTAAAATAATCATATACCTATCAGTAATATCAACTTCATTTAAAACATTTAGAATACTTAAGTCTTTTTGTACTACTTTTGCTTTTGGTAGATCAAGCTCTTTTAGTGAAATATTTTGATCTATTGAACTTAGTTTATAATCAATTAGATGATCAATTGTAAGCATAAAGTATTTATGTTTTTCTTTTACAGTGTCAGAAACTACTATATTTCTTATATTAGCATCTGCCATTTTTTTAATAGCTTTTTCCAATGTAGAGTTTCTGTCAATTAAGACAAGCTTTTTGATAGCAATTTCTTCAACTGTAGGCATCATCGTAAAAATCTTTATATTAATCCAACTGCGTCTCTTAAAACTCTCATTTTTTCACTAGCAATTTTAGAAGCTTTTGAAGCACCAAAAGCTAAGATTTCATGTACTTGTTTTGGGTTTGCAAGTAGTTCTTCTCTTTTTTGTACATATGGTTCAAAATGTTCATTTATTTTATCTAGTAAAGTTAACTTAAAGTGACCATATCCTTCACCTGGTGTTGCATATCTAACTTGAAGTTCTTTTAGTTCAGCTTCATTCATAAATAGTTCACAAAGTTTATAGATATTACAGTTCTCCCACTCTTTTACTTCATCAAGCTCTTTTGAATCTGTAACTATTCCCATTACTTGTTTTTTGATTTTTTTCTTTGTATTAAACATATCAATTGTATTACCATAAGATTTTGACATTTTAGCTCCATCTGTTCCTGGAACAGTAGCTACAATTTCATCAACTTTTGATTCAGGCATTACAAATAGTTCTTTTTTGTAAGCATAATTAAAAGAATTTGCAATATCTCTTGTCATTTCTACGTGTTGGATTTGGTCTTTTCCAACTGGAACTATATTTGAATCAAAAAGTAAAATATCAGCTGCCATTAAAACTGGATATGAAAATAATCCATGATTTGCTTGAATACCTTTTGCTGTTTTGTCTTTATAAGAATGGGCTCTCTCTAAAAGTCCCATAGATGTATGATTTGAAAGTAGCCAGTAAAGTTCTAGTACTTCTTTTACATGGTGTTGTACCCAAAATGTAGATTTCTCTGGGTCCATTCCTAATGCTAAAAAGTTAACTGCAGCTTCAAAAGTGTTTTGCTCTAAAAGCTCTTTATCCTTTACTGATGTTAATGCATGGTAAGATGCAATAAACGCAAATAATTCTCCATCGTCTTGAGATTCAATCATCTTCTTAATCATTCCAAAATAGTTACCTATATGAATTGTTCCTGATGGTTGAATTCCTGATAAAATTCTCAAATCTAATCCTTATAATTTTTTGAGAATTATATCTAAAATAAGCATAATTACTGGTTATTTAACTTGGTTCCAGCTTTTGATATTATAAGTTCTAAGTGCATTATTAAATCATAGTATTCACCCATATAAGCAAGTGGCACTTTAGTTTCATCTTTTATCTCTTTTTTCAATTTCTCCAGTTCAGCAATTTTTTCAATTAGTTCTTCTTTGCTTGCTTTATCTAAGCCTAAATCTAAATCTTGTAATTCGTCATACCATCTATATATTTTTGACCTTATACTCCATCTATATAGTGGGAATACTCCTTTAAATAATGGAATTGATAAAGTAATTAATGGAATAAGTAAGATTTTTAATCTATCAAGAGTTGAGGCTATCCAGTATGGAAAAATCTTTTCAAGCCATGTATCCCCATAAGTTAAGTAAATACTTGCTTCTTCATTTTGTGCTAAAGGTAAGTTCAAATTATTTGGAAACTCATTTTCATGTGAAAGTAAACTTTTGTTTTTGTGTATTTGAGTTACTTTTTTTAGTAGAATTCTTATTAGTTCATCTGAGAACTCTTTATTGGCAACTAAAGTTGCTGTACTTGCTAAAAGTTTTTTGTTCTCTTTTGGAATATTTTGAAATAAGTCAATAGTTCCTTCATGTAAATCTAGGGCATTTAAATAGTGAAACTTTCTACTATAAGCATTTGCTCTATTAAATGAAAATAAAGATATCTCTTTATTGTTAAGTAGCTCTTTGATTATTTTAGAGTCTGCTGATGTGACTAAAAAAAGAGCATCTATTTTTTTATTTAGAAGTTTTTGTATTGCTTCTTTTGAATTATAACTATAAAAAGAACTATTTTTTTCGTAGATTCCATTTATATTTAGGATATTTAAAGCTAAGTCTTTAGTGCCACTACCCTCTTCTCCTATTGCTATTTTTTTATTTTCTAAATCTTGTATATATGATAAATTCTTAATATTTGTGTTATAAAATATCCAAAGAGGTTCATAATATATAGATGCTAATGATTCTAAGTTCTCACTTTTTTCAATAACTCCATTTTGTACAAATGCTACATCAACTTTTTTCTCTTCTAAAAGCTTAATATTTTCAATAGAACCTGTTGAAGTTACAATATTTACTTTAACTTTTTCTTTCTCTAAAAGCTCTTTATATTTTAAAGCTGTTTGATAATATTGACCAGATTTTGAACCAGTTGCTATAGTAATCTCTTTTTTCGGACTAGGTTTTATAAACTGTGCAGTAAAATAAAATACACCAACAACAAGTGCTAACATTGGTATGGATACTAGAATGAATTTGTTTTTCATATATGACTCTTTATTTGAATAAAAACTTTTATTATATTTTACTAAAAGAAGTTTATATGATGATTATGTTAGAATTCGAAAAAATTTATTAGGAGAAAAAATGGCAACAGTAAGAGTTGAAAGAGCATGTGGATGCTTTAAAAATTCAGATTATAAACAAGAAATGACTTTTGAAACAATTGATGAAGCTTTACAAAAAGCAAATATGATGTGTATAGAAATGAATGAGGATTTTTGTCACAAGCATAAATTTACAGCAGTTTATGATGAGCCAAGCGGTGAAGTAATCATCAAAATGCAAATGAATGGATAGATTTAAATAGATTATTTTATAAAGGATTTAGATTTTAAAACCTAAATCCTTAGCTAAGTTTTTAGCTCTTCTTTTTTCATATCTATTTTTTGAGGCTTTTTTAAGGTATTTTGTAATTCTTGATTTATTATCTAATTCATAATAACTTAATGCTAAAAGAGTATATCTTTTCCCATCTGCTTTAGATTTTTCTTTAAAAGTATGTTTTTCCAAAACATTTACAGCTTTTTTAAAAATATTTTGATTGTAATAAATATTTCCAAGGATTAGTTGATATTTGTCATTTTTTGCATAAGGTGAGTTTTCAAGTAAATCAATAGATTTTTCATAGTTTTTTGCATTTAAATATAAAGAGATTAAGATATTGAAGTTTTTTTGATTTGTATTAACAATTCTTTTATTTAAAGCTTCATGCATATACTTAGCAGCTTTATTATAAATACCATAATCACTTAAGATACTAACTAAATATAAAAGATTTTTTTCCTTATTTACAATACTATTTTTATATGTAAACTCTAAAGTTGCTAAAGATTTTCTTTTTTGTTTAGTTCTTTCATAAAGGGAAATTAATTGCATCCAATAAGTTTCATTTTTCTTATAAATTTTAGTCATATCTTTTAGAGTATTAATTGCAGCTTTATATTTTTTACTTTCTACATAGGCTGAATAAAGCATTCTATACCAAGACTCTTTATTTTTATTCCCTTTTGTTAAGCTAAGAATTTTTTTAGTATAAAAAATACTTTTTGTATATTGTTTAGTATAGTAGTAAGCTAAGGCTAGGTTTTCATAAATATCTTTGTTTTTAACTATTTTAGAGCCTACTAACTGTTTTGAATATTTGATACTTGATGAGTAGTTTTCTAAACTAAAATATATTTTTGATAGTGAATATTTTATTTTTAAAATATCATTTTTTTCTAAGCTATCATAAGAAATAATTCTCTCATAAGTTTTAGCTGCTGCTTTATAGTTTTTTCTTTTTAGATTTATATTTGCTAAAGATTGAAGGGAGTATGATTTAGTAAGATTATTTATATCTTTATTTAATAATACTTCAATTTTATTTTTTGCTTCTTTTAATTTGTTTTGTTCTATTAGTTTATTTATATTTTGTAAACTTTTAAAATCATTTGCTTTTATAGTATCTTTTGCACTTAAAATTGATACTGTCATTAAAAATATTAAAATTATCTTTTTCATCTTTGTAACCTAAAGTTAAATGTTATTGTTGCATTCCTATCAAACTCATTTCTTTTAAACTTCCATCTTTTTATGGCATGAATTGAGTTTTTTTCAAATACACCTGCAGGATTTGATTCAAGTACTTTTACATCACTTACATTACCTTCTTTGTCTATTAAGAAACCTAGTTTTACATATCCACTTTGTTTTCTTATTTTTGCACGTCTAGGAAACCTTGGATTTACTTTTGAAATAGCTGTTAGGCTATTTGCATCTACTAATCCTACACCCATTTCAATTTTTGCACCACTTAAAGAAGAAATTGTAGAAACATCTACTTGTTTTGATTGAACTTTAAAGGGTTTAATCTTTACGTTTTTATCAATCTGTGTGTTTATTCTCGTTTCAACTTTTATTTTTTTTGGTGGTTTTTTCTTTGGCGGTTTTTCAGGCTTTACTCTTTTTTTTCTTTCAACTTTTGTTTCATTTTTTTCTCTTAAATAAACTATATGCCTAGCTTCCGATTTCTCTTGAATATGAGAGTTTTTACTATCAGTCATCAAGTGCATACCAAAAAATATACCTAAACTTATAACAACTGATAAAATAAGAGCTATAAATAGTCTCATTTTAGTTCTCTTTTAGTGTTGATATTGAGATATTAAAAATACCAGCAAGTCTAATTTGATCCATAACTTGAACTAAAATTCCTGTTTTTGACTCACTATCTGATTGAATAACAATAGAGTTTTGAGTATTTAAAGCTTTTAGTCTTTCTATATTTGCTCTAACTGATCTAATGTCAACCATTCTTTTATCAATCCAGATTTCATTGTTATTTTTAATTGCTATTAGAATATTTGCAGCTCCTTTTTGTTTTGTTGATGCTGCACTTGGTCTATTTACTTCAATACCTGCTTCTTTTACAAAGGATGTTGTAACAATAAAAAATATAAGCATAATAAAAACAACATCTAGCATAGGTGTTAGGTTGATTTCCGTTTCTTCTTTATGATGTTTCTGTGAAAATCTTCTCATTTATATAACCTTTGAAAGTTCAAGTTCTAATTTTTGTGTTTGACACTTTATAGATAGTTCTAATCTTTTTTCAAAAAGTATTCCACTTAAGGCTACAACCATTCCAGCCATTGTTGGGATAGTTGCCATTGAAACACCATTTGCCATTGATTTAACATTACTAGTACCCAATATTGCCATTACATCAAATACTTCGATCATTCCCGTTACAGTTCCTAATAAACCAACTAAAGGACATACAATAATCAATGTTTTTATAAAATCAAGACCATTTTTTAGTTTAAAGTTAGCTTCTTCAACAATATATCTTTTAATCTCATCTTTAAATCTATTTTTTTCATTTAGATTTTTTAATTCTTCAAATACTTTTTTTCTATATTTTTTGTATTCAAAAGTTATATAGATATATCTTTCAATTAAAAGTGTCCATAAAAACAAAGCAATGGTAAATACAATATATAATACAAAGCCTCCTTTATTAAAGAAAACTAGTAAATCATCTAAATATATTTCAATCATATTACTTCAACATTTTTGCAAGTAGTCCAATACTTTGCTCTTCTAGTATAGATACTAACTCTTCAGCTTTTGAAGATATATATGTATATGCAAAAAGAAGTGGTATTGCTGTGATTAAACCTAAAACAGTCGTAATAAGTGCAGTTGAAATACCTCCTGCCATTAGTTTTGGGTCACCTGTTCCAAATAAAGTAATAGCTTGGAAAGTTGCAATCATTCCTGTAACTGTTCCTAATAGTCCTAAAAGAGGAGTAACAGCTGCTAGAAGTTTTACAAAGCTTTGACCTTTTTTGATTTTATTTGTTTCTTTTAAAATCGCTTCACCGATTTTAATCTCTAAATCATTTATAGAGTCATTTAGATTTTTATAGAAAATATCTGCAATTTTTCCTAAAGAGTTATTATCTTTAGGCTTGTCTAAGTTTTTTATTTGTGATTTGATTTTGATTGAAACGATATTTAAAACAATGATTTTATATAAAGCAAAAAGTAAACCAAGACCTCCAAGAGCAAGAATTATATATCCTACAATACCTCCTTGATTTACTCTATCGATGATAGTAGGATTGTTTTCAAGCATCTCAAAAAGTGTTCCTCTTGTAGGATCAATTGTAATATTTGAGATTGTATGACTGTTTTCAAACTCTTTTGCTTCTTTTGAAACTTGCTTACTTGGTTGAACTGCTAATTCAATCAAAGCTTTCATATCATTTGAATATGTTAAGTATTTTCCTTGTGAAACTGCTGCAAAAAGACCAATTCTTGTAACCTCTTTTGTAGTTTTTTCTCCACTATTTAAAATAACAGAGGCTTCATACTTTGAGATGTTTCCTGATTGAACAATCTCATCTAACATATTGTGCCAAAAGCCTTTAAGTTCATCTAAATTAGGAAGCTTTTTAGAGTTTGCAAGTTTTGAAAACTTTTCTTGTCTTAAAGGATTTTGTGAAGCTGTAAGTGAGTTTTGATAGTTTGTTAAAAAGTCAGCAGATATTTGTCTTACACTACCAAACATCTCACCTAAGTTTGCAGATTTATTTTTAAGTTCAGTCTCTTTTTCTTCTAAAAGAAGTTCATTCTCGTCAATTTTTGTTTTTAGTTCTTGGCTCTTTTTCTCAATTGTATTTAATAAAGCTTTTTTTTCTTTTACTAAAACAGCTTGTCTGTTTTTATCTTTTATAAACTCTTGTAATCTTTTTTGTTCTTCCTTAATTTCTTGTGATGAATCATTTTTGATATTTTGTAAGATATTATCTAAATCAAGAGAAAAAGCAAAGTTAAAAAATAAAGCTAAAGTTAATATATATTTCATCATTATTTATCCTTTAAAGCTAAAAATGGTAAGTTTAAGAAGTCAACATTTTGTTGTTTCTTAGCTATTTTTATTGCTTTTCTGATATTTGATTTAGATTTTGAGTTTTCTATTTTTTCCCATGATTTTGTTTGTTTATTGTAATATCCATACTCTTTTAAATCTAAACTTTGATAGTATAAAGCAACTCTACCAAGTCTTAAAAAGTTATATGTTTTGTCATTTAGTTTTTCTTGATAACTTTCAATTGTTTTTGCATAGTCATACTCTACTTTAAAAGCTTCTAGTATAAGTCTATATTTTTCATGTGTTTTAATATCTGCTTTATCTAAAATACTTTCAAGTCTTTTAACTCTGTTTGTTCGCTCTTCTAGCAAGAAAGGTGTGTCTTCTTGTACTAAAATTTTAAGTGATTTAATCATATCAATCATTAATGGGAAAATATTTTTTTGTGTTTGTTCAATATCAATAATTTGTTGATTTAAACTCTTTATTTCTTCTTCTTGTGAGTTTATAATCTTAGATAGTTGATTATTATAAATAGTTGTACTTTTTATGGCACTTGTTGTGTATTTGTACTCATTTAATAACTCTTCTTTTATACTCTCATTTTTATCAATACTTTTTTGATAAGACTTTAGTTTGCTATTTGTATTTTCTAATATACTAATAGATTTATCAATAGTATTTGCATGTAGTAGCATACTTAAACTTGATAAAAATAGAATAGCTTTGTATATTCTTTTCATTATAACCCTTTTGTGTACAATCAATATTTGTGATTATGCCATTTAAAAATCACAATAAAATCACAGAATTGATTTTCAATATCATTTATAATACATTTTGAGAATCATAATCAAATTGATATAAAAAGTTTCTTAGTGCTAATTCTTCATGACAAGAAATAGTTTCTTTTTTAAAAGCCTTCATATAGAAAAAATTAGATATAATTGCCAAAAATTTACAATGAAAGATTAAAATGATTGATGTAAGATTACTACAAAGAGATTTTGAAAACGTAGCTGCCGCACTTACAAGAAAAGGTGTTGATGCAGACATTCTTGATAATTTAAAAGCTATTTCAGAAGAAGCAAAGCTTAAGAGACAAGATATGGAAAATGTAACAGCTGAACAAAATAAACTCTCACGTGAGTTTGGAAGATATAAAAAAGAAGGTCTTGATATTGCACCACTTCAAGCAAGTATCAATGAGCTAAAAGCAAAAAAACAAACAATGGAAGATGAAGTTAGAGATTTAGAAGAAAAGTTAACTTCAATTGCTTTAGGTGTTCCAAATCTTCCAGATGAAAATGTTCCAAATGGTGAAAGTGAAGATGATAATGTTGTTTTAGAAACAATTGGTGAAAAGCCATCTTTTGATTTTGAGCCAAAAGAGCACTGGGACTTAGATAACGGTTGGTTAGATTTTGAAAGAGGTGTAAAACTTGCAAAATCAAGATTTTCAGCTATTAGAGGTGAGGGCGCAAGATTAGAGAGAGCTTTAATTAACTATATGCTGGATTTTAATAGACAAAGAGGTTTTGAAGAGTGGTATGTTCCATTTATGGCAAATACAAATACACTTCAAGGAACTGGTCAGTTACCAAAGTTTGAAGATGATTTATTTAAAATTGAAGGTGAAGATTTATACTTAATTCCTACAGCAGAAGTATCTCTTACAAACCTTTATAATGATGAAATAGTTCCAGCTGAAGAGTTACCACTTATGCTTACATCATATACTCCTTGTTTTAGAAAAGAAGCAGGAAGTGCAGGTAGAGATACAAGAGGACTTATTAGACAACACCAGTTTGATAAGGTTGAAATGGTTGCTATCACAAAACAAGAAGAATCTCAAGAAGTATTCGAAAAAATGGTAGATTGTGCATCAGATTTATTAACATCTCTTGGTCTTGCACACCAAAAAGTACAGCTTTGTACTGGTGACCTAGGATTTAGTGCAGCAACAACAATCGATTTAGAAGTTTGGTTACCAGGTCAAAACAAATATAGAGAAATTTCTTCAATTTCTAATACAAGAGAATTCCAAGCAAGAAGAGCAAAAATCAGATATAAAGATGGAAAGAAAAATGTATTAGCTCATACATTAAATGGTTCATCATTAGCAGTAGGAAGAACACTATTAGCTATTATGGAAAACTATCAAAGAGAAGATGGAACAGTAGCTATTCCTGAGGTTCTTAAAAAGTATTTATAAGAATTAGACGAAAGTCTACTTCTTATATCAATTTCTCAGGTTTACCAAAGTAGTAACCTTGAGAGTATGTAATCCCCATTTCATTTAATATATTATAAATATTTTCATTTTCCACAAACTCTGCAATAGTTTCAATATTTTGTTTTTTTGCAAAAGTTACGATAGTTTCTACTACATTTCTACAATATGAATCAGTTTCGATATTTTTTATTAGGCTTCCATCAATTTTTAAAATATCAGGTGTATACTCTAAAAGTCGCTCAAAGTTTGAGTAACCACTTCCAAAGTCATCAATGGCAATTTTTACATCACCTAGTTTTTTTACTTTTGCAATAAATTTTTTCACTCTATCAAAATCTTTTATATTTTCATTTTCTAGAATCTCAAAAATCACTCTACCTTTATATTGAGATCTTGAAGTAAGCTCGATTAGTTTATTTTTAATATCCTCATTCTCCATATCTAAAACAGATAGATTGATACTTACACTATTTTCTATATGGTCTAAAACTTTAAAAGAACTCTCAATTACTCGATTTGTAATTTTTGTATAGTATGTTCCTTTTTTTGAAACATCTAAGAAAAAGTAAGGAGATATTGTTTTGCCATTCTCATCAATAAGTCTTACTAAAGACTCATATTTAGCAATCTTTTTTGTTTTATTTTCAATAATTGGTTGAAAGTAAGATACTATATTATAGTTATCCAGGGCTTTTTTTACCATATGGATTGTTTCTATATTTTTTTGTGCTCTTTCATGAGCTTCTTCAACTAAATTATTTGCAAATATTAAGCTTTTATTATCTTCTGAAGCCTTTTCTATTCCATATTTTGCATTTTCATATACATTTTTATTTCCATAACAATAACTCACTGCAATTGATACATCATATTCAATATTATCAAATTTAATAGTTGAATTTTTAGTGTTTTTTATAAGTGTTAATAGTTCAAGTTCTATATTTATATTTTGTTTTTCAATATTTTTCATACTATTACTAATAGCAAAAAGCCCATCACCTAGTTTAAAGATTTTTTCGTATAGCTCACTATTTTTTGGGAAAAGGCTTATTATTAAATCCTCAAATACTTCTTCTATTTTATAAACAGTTGCAGTATCATAAAACTTATCTAAAATATCAAAATTCTCAATTTGTAATAGTGCTAAAAAAGAGTTTTCATAAGATTCTAAAGAAGCAATTAGTTGTTTTTTCTCACTCATGATTTCTGTTACATCATTTCTTAATGCCATGTATTCTATAACTTCATTGTTTTGATCTAAAAGTGGCTTTATAGTTGATTTTACAAAATAACTCTTTCCATCTTTTGCAAGATTTTTTATAATCCCACTCCATGGCTCTTTTTTTATTTTGATTGTGTGCCAAAGTTCTTTAAAAAGTTCTTTTGAATTATCCGGATGTCTTACAACATTATGACTTTTACCTATAAGTTCTTCTTTTGAGTAACCAGAAATTTCACAAAAGTTTTCATTTACAAATGTTATAACTCCTGATGCATCAGTTTTCGAAATAATAGAGCTTTTATTTGTTATTTCTTGATATTGTTTAAGTATAAGTAGATTTCTTTCATTTTGTCTTTTTAGAGATGTTTTATCAATAGCTTTTTTTACCACTTCAAAAAGTTGTTGTGCTTTAAAAGGTTTTAATATAAAATTATCAACATTAAGTTTTATTGCTTCAAGCATAAATTTACTTTCAGAATGTGCTGAAACAATTATAGTAGCAAGATCAGGATTTATTTTTTTTACTAGTTGAATACCATTAATTTTAGGCATATTTATGTCTGTAATAAGTAAGTCAATATCTTGATGCTTCTCAAAAAGTTTTAAAGCATCTTCTCCGTCTTTTGCAACTATTACTTCTTGGAAAATAATATTAAGTAAGTTTTCTATTGTATCTCTTGTAAGATGTTCATCTTCAGCATATAAAACTTTGATATAATGAGCTTTTTCTACTAGTTCATTAAACTGTGAATTCTTAATCATTTAATCTCTTTTTATTATTATAAAAAGATTATATAATTATTAAGTGATATTTTTATTTGAGGATAAAATTCCAAGTTTTATCAAAAGAGGTTTTAATATATAAAAAGATAAAACTTGGGAAATTTAATTAAACTGATTGTTTCGATTGTGTCTATAAAAAAGAAGCTTCATCTTCGAAAAAAATTGTTACAGCTACGTAATTTTTAACTAAGGAGAGATAATTAAGATAAAACTTCTTGTTTTATGAATAGGATTATATCATAAAAAAAATAAAAATGCTACTCTAATGCTATGTTTATTAAAAATTTTTTAGAATTTGTAATTAATTTGTAATTTTTATGTATTAAATGGATATATAATTTAGTTATTATCTATAAAATCTTTCTATTTTTGTATCCAAACATAATTACTATACTTATTACCACTAGTATTATAGGAATAAATATGGGTATTGGTATTGGATCTCCTGCTGCATACGAATGTTTTCCCGCTAAATAATAATTTACACCAAAATAAGTCATTATAATAGATGAATAACTTATTGTTGAGAGTACTGCTAAGCTAAAATCGTTAAATAAACCTTTTATATATCTAAGATGAATAATTATGGCATAAATAATTATAGAAACTAAAGTCCAAGTCTCTTTAGGATCCCAGCCCCAGTATCTTCCCCATGATTCATTAGCCCATATACCACCTAAAAAGTTTCCTATTACAAGTAATACCAGACCAATTAATATAGACATTTCATTTATTCTATTTGCTTCTTTTATACTTAGCAGAATATTAAAAAACTTTTCATCTTCTTTTTTAGGATTTGCAAGAATAAATAAACATAAACAAATAAAGCCTAATAATGCACTTAGCCCTAAGAAACCATAACTTGCAGTAATTACACTAACATGAATAGTTAGCCAATATGATTTTAAAACGGGAGTAAGAGTAGTTATTTGTGGCTCTATCCAAGATAAATGAGCTACAAATAGAGTTACTCCACTTAATATAGTTGTAGTAGCTAATGCTAAATGAGATTGTTTTGAGAAAAATATTCCTGATAAGATAATAGCCCATGCAATATAAATCATTGATTCATAACTATTAGACCATGGTGCATGACCACTTACATACCACCTAAGAGCAAGTCCTAGTGTGTGAATACTAAATGCAAGTACTAATAAAACAAGAACTACTTTGATGATTTTATTAAGTTCAATATTTGATTTAAAAATATTAACAAATATTAAAATAAGTAGAAAAAAACCTAAAAGTAAATAAAAAGGAGTCAATCTTTCAAATATGTTATATTTATTAAAAATTAGCTCAGCTTTTATTTTAAACTCATTTGGAATAATATGTTGTGCATTTTTTTCTTGATAAGCTTTTAAAGCTAATAGTGCTTTATTTACATTATTCCAAGAAGTTTTATTTTGACTTGCATCACTTAACGAAAAATAATAGTCTTCCATTAGATTTTTAATATATTTAGAGTCTTGTGCTATAAGAAGTTTTATAGCTTCATTTATATTTAACCATTTATCATTTTTGTCATTAATTTTAGGAAAAACTCTTAAAAAGTCTCCTGTAAATAAAGTGTAAGCGATATTAAGTCTTTCATCTATTTTTATTAAGTCTTTATCAAAACTATTTCTAAGAGCTGGTTTTTTTGCATTTGCTTCTTCTAGGGCTATTTGAAGTTTATAATTTCCTTGTTGGTTATAAATATCATTAAAGCTAATTGTTTTACTTTTTTTATTAACTCCTATAAGTTTTTTTAGTTTAGAGTCTTTTATTTTTATAAAACTAACTTCCTGCCAAATTTTAGGATAAAGCATCATACTTAAGAAAAATTGATTTGCATCTAATCCATATAGTTGGTTTTTCCTACTGATTTTGTTGATAATTTCAATAGCTAAAGAGTTTATAGGTTTTATTCTTCCTTGATAGTCTTGTACTAATAAACTTCCAAATAGTTCTGAGTGATTTTTATCTATATTTAAAACATGAGGATTTTTATTTAAAATCAAGTTATTTGCATAAGTTGTGATAGGAGTATAAAAAAATACTAGTGCCAAGAAAACTAAACCAAGAGCTTTTTTTGTATGGTAAGTTTTTTTTATCTCTTCAAGTGTATATTTTTTTCTAGCTAATTTCTTAAATCTACTTTTTTTAATAAATAAACTTAATAGCAATCCTGTAAAAAGTAAAAAATAACCTATATATGTAGGCAGTTTCCCTGGGTCTTTATTTACTGAAAGAATTGTAGCTGATTCATCTTGTTTATATGAAGATTGAAAAAATCTATAACTTTTGTAGTCTAAGACATTGTTCATGAAGATAGTATATTCTAAAGTATCTTTACTATACTTATCATAAATTTTTATATCACTTTCATATGTTGAAGGAGAATTTGAACCGGGATATCTTTTTAATCTAAAGTCATTTAATAGGATTGAAAATGGAAGCTCTAAAATTTTAGCACCCCATGATAAAGATATAGTTTCCTTATCAAGTTGTACATTTTTTGTAAGTCCCTTTGTTGAACCACCTTTCCCGAATAATGATACCTGTTGCTTTTTACCTTTATATTCTAAATCTAAAACTACTGCATTTAGTTGCATTTCTTTTGGTATGTTTTTGTTAGCACTCACTGTTTTTAAAACACCTTTAGTAGTTGCCTCATTTACCATAAATTGAGTTTGTCCAACTCTATATATTTGCTCTAAAATTAAAGGTGTATTTGTATTAGCTTGTAAAGTCTTTACTTTCTTAAAATCTTTTGTGTAAACTTTTGCTTCAATATTTGTTTTTATAAAAATATTTTTATCTTCAGTTTCAAATATGATTGTAGGTTTTGAGGTTTTTATCTGTTTATTTAAAGCAAATACTAAAAAGTTGGTTTCTATAGTATCATTGTTTTCTAAATCAATACTTTTTGTACCCATTTGTTCTGATACTATAATATTAATAAGTGGCTTGCCATCATTTGATGGAACAATTTTTTCGACAGCATTTTCTATATATCTATTAAATTTTATGGTTAACTCATTTTTATTTATAAAAGTATTAAAATTAACTGAGCTTTGAGATAAAGGTGTCATTAAAACTTTTTTGTCATATATAAGTTTATCACTATTTTTTATTTGTATATATTCATCATTTGAATACATTTTATTTTCTAAACTTCCTTCAGGAATAGTCATATATGCTTCATATCCCATATATCTTGTTAAAGCAGCACCTAAAAGTATAAATACAAATGAAATATGTATAAAAAAGATAAAAAATTTATCTTTTTTATACATTTTAAACCAAACAATATTAAATACAACACCAACTACTAAAATAAACATTATTAGTTCAAACCATGTTTGTCCATATACAAAAGATTTTGCTCCTAAAGGTCCAAAATCATTTTCAACAAAAGTTGCTAATGCACAAGAAACAGCCATAAAAAATAGTAAAACTATCATTACTTGCATACTAAATAAAGATTTGAGTATTTTTTTCATAATTGATCCATATATAATTGTTTGTAGTTGTATTAGTTCTTATATTAAAAAGAAATAAAAAATAAAAAAGAGGGATAGCCTCTTTTTTATTCTTAGTTATAAGAAGTTTTATCTTCTAAATTTTTAGTTGACTCTGGATTATATAAACCTTTTTCTTCAGCTTCTTTTTTCCACTCTTGCATTAAACCTTTTTGGAATTTTTTCTTATCCTCAACAAGTTTTTCAAATGGTAAACCAATGATTTCTTGTGCTTGTTTTTTATCTTTAATTTCAGGTGCTACATAATCACTAGCTCCATATTTAGCTAATACTTTAGCTAATTTTATTCTAGCATTTCCTGCTTTTTCTATAGATGTACCTAATATCTTTAATGTTTCTTCTGGTGCATGGAAGAAAGCAGGGTGTGAAGCTACTGCATAGTCCCATCTCCATTGAGCATGTCTTATGTCTTTTAGTATAGGTGCCATCTCTTCTTTTGTTGCTCCAATTTCCCAAGCTTTTCCAGCTTCTAAGTGAGCATTTGCAATAGCTGTCATAGCTTTTTTATGTAAATTATCTTTTCTTTCTCTCTTTTTATTAATATTATCTAAAAGAGATTTTTCACTTGTTCTATGACAATTCATACAAGACTTATCCATATTTTCAAGTGGATTACCAATATTATGGTCTGTATATTTTATACCACCTTCTTGAGTGTAAGGCATATGACAATCTGCGCAAGAAACATTATTTCTTCCATGTGCTCCAGTTTCCCACATTTCCCAACCAGGATGTTGTGCTTTTAACATTGGTGCTTTAGATATTTTATGAGTCCAATCTTTAAACTCTAAATTATCATAATATTTTTCCATTGACTCTACTGAAGTTCCTTCTCCCCATGGTAAAGTAACGACCGCAGCTTTTTTGCCATCAGCAAGAGGTGTTTTTTTGAAGTAGTATTCAACATGACATTGAGCACAAACCATTGATCTCATATCTTGTTGAGTTGCATCCTCTAAAGGTTTTTTCCCTGCTGCTTTAAGACCTGTATTTAAATATTCTCTATTTACTTGTAACTCCATTGTTTTTGGATTGTGACAGTCAACACACCCAATAGGATTTATAATATCAGAACCATATTTAGACCACTTGCCAGTGAAGTACTCCATATCCCCTTCTTTATCCATTATTCTTGGAACATCAGGAGATTTACAAGTCCAACATGCTGTTGGCATAGGTCCTGTTTTTTCATCAACAGGAGCACCTGTTCTTAATGTGTTTCTATTATCTTCTATGGCATAGAAGTGCCCTCTTGGAGCATTGTAATCTTTCGCAAAACCATATCCTGCCCATAAAACTACGAGTTCAGGATATTTTTTCAGCATATCTTCTATTTTATCAGAGTATTTTGTTTCTTTCCAAGAATCAAATTGTCTTGGATAGTGTTTTCTAAACTCTTCATTTTTTGTTTCCCATCTATCAATTTTGGGTACTTCTTTTAATTGTGCTTGTTCTACTTTTTTCTCATTAATTGAAGCTATTAACGCAGACATTAAACCAATTGCTATTATACTTATAACAAGTAGTATTTTGTATTTTTTCATAACGAACCTCTATTTCATTTGTTCTTTAATTCCAAGATTGTATGGAGTTGAAATTAAACTTCTAACTTTTCCATGTGGCACGTATTTGTGACACTCCCAACATTTTCTACTATTTTCAAGACTTCCTTCTTCTATATTGTGATATTTCTCAGCATTCATTTTTAGTGTTGCATTTTCACTTGCATGACATCTAACACAATTTGCTTGCACACGGCTTGCTCCATCTTCACCTATTTGAATATTATTCTTATAGGTATTTAGAGTGAATGCAACGGAGTGATTCCACCCATCTATTGCTTTAGCTTGATATTTAGCTATAGCATCCCCTACAGGTAGGTGACAATCAATACATCCTGCAACATTTTTATGTGAACTTTTTTCCCAAGTAGCATAAGCTGAATTCATTGTGTGACAATTAATACAGGCTTTGGGGTCACTTGATAAATATGACAGCATATTTGATGCATAAACAGTGTAAACAAAAAGAGAAGTGGCAATAAGAAGACTTAAAATTGAGCCATAAATTACAACTTTCTGATTTTTTTTCATCAATAATCCTTTAAGTTACATCGTAATTATAAAATTTATATTTTTTTAAAATCTTGATTTAGATCAAGAATATGAATAGGTATTCATTTTTAATAAGTATTTTTGATTTTACTTCTATTGAAAATAAATATCTAATTATGTTGTTTGTGTTGAAAAATCCTAAAAATAGGCTTTTGATGCTATGCAAGTATAATGTTTTTTTATATTAAAGAAAACTAATTTAATATAATCTAAATTTGGTAAAAAGTTATTTACTTTAATGATTTGTAATTAATATGTAACTATTATGAAAAATATTATTAAGCTTAAGTTGAATTTTGTTATTAAATCTATTTTACAAATACTTTACTATCATATAGTTTACTATCAATTCTTACTTCAAAATATCCCTTAGTAATATTAAAATGTTTAAATGTAAACTCTTGAGCTATTTTGATTTTATACTTATTATAAATGGGAATAGATTTCAAAAAATGACCTCTTGAATTACCTATATTTACTTGAGGAGTACTTACATTTGATTTTGAGAAAACAACTACTTTTGAATAACATAATCCTTCATAATCATTTTTTGTTTTTCTTAGATGTTGAATATTTTCACCATCACCATTTCTATCAAAAATTCCAATAGCATAGGCTTTGATATTTGGTGTGGCGAAAAGTTGTATTGTTAAGGATATTATTAATAGTATCTTTTTCATATTTAATAATACAATAGAATTGTGAACAAAATATAAATTAGTTTATCTTTTCATAAATTACTTTTCTTACATAGTCATTTGTGTTTAGTCTTAATTTATCATATTTAATTTGGTATTCTAGTTTTTTTTCAAAAGTAATAGGAGTTCTAAGTGATTTATATTCAACTAATTTATTTTCTTTATATACACCAGATATTTCTGCATAAACCCAATAAAATCCTTGATCTTTTCTAAGGTTTTTTATATATCCACTCCATTTAGCATTTTTTTGTAGACTTTCCCATAATTCTTTAAATACCGTTTTAGGCATATCAGGATGTCTTACTATATTGTGATGCTCTCCAATTAATTCATCAGCTTCATAACCTGAGATTTGAGCAAAGGTATCATTTACATAAGTAATAATACCTTTTAAATCTGTTCTTGATACAATAATTTCATCTTTAGGAACAATAGTTTCACATAAAAAATGACTTGAGTTATATTGCATATTATTCTCCTGTATTATCAAATGCTTTTGTAAACCCTATTAAGTCTTTTCTTTTTAAGTCACCATTATAAACTATATCTTTTGGATCAATGTCTTTCTCATTTAGAATTTTTGGAACAGCTTCTGCATTATCAAGTACTTCTAGGTGAGAACTTAACTCTTCTTCACTGTAGGCCATTTGCATATCAGCACTTGCTATATGAGGAATACTTTCAATAACTTTTAACTTTTTTAGTTCCTCTTCAACATTTTCACCTTCAATTGTGATAATTACTTTTCCTGATTCATCATGCATATGATAATCACATGCTTCACATTTTTTTAGTGATTCCACAACTTCATCTATATACTTTGGTAATGTTTGTACTACGATACTTGAAATATTCATATCTTACTCCTTAATTTTATAATAGTTTATTTTTTTGTCATCACTTGATATAAAAAGCTCTTTTTCATTAATAAAAAGAATTTTTGAAATAATTGCTAGATTTTCAACTAGCATAAATTTTTTTATTTTACTTTTAGTATCAAAAATTAAAACATTGTTTTCTTCGTCATAAGCTATGCCTACTTTTTTACCACTTGGGCTTAGTCCTACACTATAAATCAAAAATGGTGCATTTATATATTGTGCATTATTGTTTAACTCATTATAAATAACAGCTCTTCTATCTTGTCCTGCTGTTGCTATAATATTGTTTTTTGTGTCAACTTGAAAAACATTATCTAGGTTCTGATTTTTAAATTCTTTAATTACTTGAAGGTTATCTGTGTTTAGCATTTTTAAAATACCACTTTCATCAGCAATAATAACACTTTTTTTATTTTCATTTAAAACAAAATCAGAAAACTTTGATAAAGATACGTCTACTTTTAGAACTTTTTTCTTTGATTTTATATCATACATATAAAGTTCATTTGATAGTAATGAAAAAATTATTCTATTTTCATCTAAAAACTTTGCTTTTGCAATGAACATTCTTTTTTTATCTGAGATAATAGTATTAAATTTACCATTCTCATAAATAGTTAAATTTCTGCCACCTTTTTCACCTTGTGAAACACTTAGAATTTTATCTTTCAATATATCTATACTATATATTTTTGAATTAACTATATCTCCCATAAAGTCTTTAATTTTAGGGAATAGAATAGTTGAAACTTTTTGTTTTGTTTGTATATTAAATATATCTATGCTTGAGGCATCAGTAGAAGCATAAAGCTTATTTTCTTTAACTATAAGTTCAGTTACAGCTCCACTTGCTTCATATTGAAATAAAGGTTTTATTTCATTTGCATTTAAAGTAGTAAATAGAAAAGTTAAAAAGAAAAAAAACTTATTCATATTCATATACAACCCTTTTTTATATTATTTTAATTGCACTTGTGGGGCAATATTTTATGCAGTAACCACATGAAGTACAGTTTTCATTTATTTCAGGTCTAAACATAGCTAAAAAATCAATTGCATCATCTAAACAAGGGTCTTTACATGAAAAACACATAGTTTGGTTCCAGCTTAAACAAGATAATGGATCAATTTCAATTTTAGTATTTATATTTTTTTTATCTTCAAGATTCAAAACTTCATGCTCGCATGCATTTGCACACTCATCACAATAGCTACAACCATTATTTTCAAAGCTAATAGCTGGTGTTCCATTTTTTAATATTAAAATTATATTTTCTTCACAAACAATACTGCACTTTTTATCGCTACACTCAATACAGTTTGTCAAAAAAATCTCTTCATTTTTGAAATAAGGAGGTCTTATAATTTTCTCTTGCTTTTCTTTTTTTGTAAAAGATGAAGCAAGAGAACTAAAAAGTTCTCTTCTTTCCATATTATTTTACACCTTCATTAATTGTATCAATTAAGTTAGATTTTTTGTTAAGCCCTTCGCTTCTAAATTCAGCTTTAAAATCATTTTTAGGAACTAAATTCCCTTCTGATTGAGGAGCATGACACTGAGAACAGTTAAATCTTGCACCTGCTAGTGTATGTAGGTTTTTACTTACTGTTTTTATATCAATAGTATTTTGAATTTTTTTACCTTCTTTTACTATTCTACCATCTTTTGCTAAAGATGTTTCTGGTCTAAAGTCTGTAAAGTGAGACTTTGGAATTGGAGTTGCTCCCATAGATTCAGCAATTGCTGGTTCATGACAAGCTGTACATTGATTATTATTTATAGTAATAGGTAACATTCCTTCTACACTATGAGGAATCATCGGTGGAGCATTCTCATAGGCTCTTTCAATTTTAGTACTTGTTCCTGCTGGTTTGTCAGAATACTTTGTTTTATCACCTGTTGTATTAGATTCTGTGTATAAATCTGTTTTTCTTAAACCTAAAGACTCTTCACTTACTGTTTTATTTGCTGTTGCACACCCTACAGTAAATATTGCTGCAGCAGCTATGATTGCTATTGTTACTTTACTGAACTTCATTTTCTCTTTCCTTTATTAATTTTCTTATGGAAAAGTTTAGTGAATCATCATCACACACTTCAACACATCTTCCACAGTTTGTACATTCAGCTCCCATTATAGGTGCTGATTTTTTTGTAATAATATGTAAAACATGGCTTTCAGGACAAACCTCTTTACATTTCATACAAGCTGTACAAGTCTCATGATTATGATGAACTTTAAAAAAACTAAACCTTCCTATTTGTGAATAAACACCACCTAAAGGACAAATATGTCCACACCATCCATTTTTTAAAACGAATAAGTCAAAAAGAAATATTACTAATATAGTTGCCCAACCAAAACCAAGACTAAAGATAATTCCTCTATGTACCATTGAAATAGGAGAAATCAATTCAAATGCTGCTACACCCATAAAAAATGAAATTATCAAACTAATTACAATAAGCCAATATCTTATATTTCTTGAAGCAGGTTGCTTTTTTTGGATTTGATTGAAACCTAATTTTCTTCTAAGAAAATTAGCTAAGTCTGTAATCATATTTACAGGACAAACCCAAGAACAAAAAGCTCTTCCTCCAATTATCATATAAAATAAAATGATTAAGAAAGCTCCTAAAATAATGTCAAATGAAATAGTGGCACCAGCCACAAACATTTGCATTACTGCATAAGGATCACTTAAAGGAACTAATTCTAAAACAAGTGAACTACTTAAATTCCCCATTAAAATATTTATTCCATATACATTAGCAATAATATATAAAACCATTATTGTAATTTGTGTGATTCTTCTAGCAATAAGAAATCTATATTTTTTTATTAAAGTTTTCATTAATATAAATCCTCCATACCACTATTTAAAGAATCAAGTGCTGACTTTTCATTTATGCCTGTTGTATTTTTTTTACTTGTAGCATTTTCAAGTCTTTTCTCATCATTCTTATCCCAGCCTTTGATGTAATAATCACCTGCTTTTCCTAAAGCTGTTTCTCTAGGAAGAACAAATATTGCTGCTTTTTGGGTAACACAAGCTTTTTCACATAAGCCACAACCTGTACATACATCTGCATGAACAACTGGCTTTAAAAATGCATGCTTTCCTGTTCTTTCATTTTTTGTATATTCAACACTTATGGCTTCACCAAGCAAAGGGCAAGCTCTATAACAAGCATCACATTGAATACCCCAAAATGCTATACAACTATTATCATCGATAACTGCAACACCCATTCTAGCTTTATTAATATCTAGTTCATTTTTCTCATTTTTTACAGAATTTAAATTAAGTGCATCTGTAGGACAAACAGGTACACAAGGAATATCTGTACACATATAACAAGGAATATCTCTTGGTTCAAAGTAAGGTGTTCCAAGAGGCTTGTTATCACCTGGTTTTGCTAGTTTTAAAGTATCAAAAGGACATGCTTCAACACACATACCACATTTAATACAAGTAGCAAGAAAATCTTCTTCCTTTAAAGCCCCAGGAGGTCTTAGTATAAGCTTTGAAGCTTTTACTTCATCAACATAGGCACTCCAAGTAAGACCTCCTAATATTGCAAGACCTGTTGCTCTTGCAATATTTAGAAAAAATCTTCTTCTCTCACTAATTGGCTCTTTTTTACTAGCTTTCATTTTTGACTCTTTTTAATTGAAGGATTAATATTGCTCAAAACAATACACCCTCCTTATTTATGCTTTATAAATTTTTACCGCACATTTTTTAAAGTCCGTTTGTTTTGATTGAGGACAAGTATAATCAGCACAAACTTTGTTGATAAATACTTTCTCATCAAACCAAGGAACAAATACTAAACCTTTAGATGGTCTATTTCTACCTCTTGTTTCAACTCTAGCTTTAACTCTTCCTCTTCTTGACTCAACCCAACATAAACCACCTTGTTTAACACCATATTTCTTAGCATCTTCAGGGTGCATATAACATAGTGCTTCAGGTACTGCTCTGTATAGTTCAGGAACTCTCATAGTCATTGTTCCACTATGCCAGTGCTCTAAAACTCTACCTGTACTTAACCATACTGGATATTCAGTATCTGGCATTTCTGGTGCATCCATATAAGGTCGTGCAAAGATTTTTGCTTTATTTTTAAGTGATGTTTTATTTTTATCTGTAACACCTTTTAAATCACCTTTTGGTAAGGCTTTTGCTAATTTACCATAGAAGGCAAAATCACTATTTGGATTTGCTTTTTTTGCATAAGGGTCATATTTAGTATTAAATCTCCATTGTGTTTCTTTTCCATCAACAACTGGCCATTTAAGTCCTCTTACTCTGTGGTAAGTATCAAAGTCAGCTAAATCATGTGCATGACCTCTACCAAATTCCGCGTATTCTTCAAATAGATATTTTTGAATAAAGAATCCATAACCTTTCCATGGTTTACCATCTGAACCTATTACATTTCTTGAATCACCAAATCCATCAGTATTATCATATCCTGCTTGAATTTCATCCTCTTGTGATAGTTTGTAAGATCTTGCTTTTTCATTTGCAAATAAGATGTCATACATAGTAGTATTCTCATCGTATCCCATTTTTTTAGCTTCAGCTGTTACATCTACTAATTTTTTACCATTTCTAAGAGTATACTCACCCCATAAATCTTTTACTGTAAATCTTTTTGAAAGCTCAACCCATTGCCATGTATCAGACATAGAATCACCTACAGGTAATACTTGTTGTCTCCAATGTTGTGTTCTTCTTTCAGCATTTCCATAAGCTCCCCATTTTTCATACATCATCGCTGATGGTAAGATAAGGTCAGAAACTTTTGCTGAGATACCAGGGTATCCATCAGAAGTTACAATAAAGTTATCCATTTTTCTTGCTGCTTTAATCCAGTGAGATGCACTTGCTGAATCTTGATAAGGATTACAAACATTTACCCATGCAAATTTAACAACACCATCTTCAATATCTCTATGGATTTTCATAATATGTTGATTTCCAACAGGGTTTAATGTTCCACCAGGAATTTTCCAAGATTTTTCTGCAATTTTTCTATGCTTAGGATTTTTTACCATCATATCTGCAGGAAGTCTATGAGTAAATGTACCTACTTCTCTTGCTGTACCACAAGCTGATGGTTGACCTGTTAATGAGAATGCACCAGAACCTGGTTTTGCTTGTTTATTTAATAAGAAGTGAACATTGTATGCTAAAGTATTTACCCATGTACCTCTTGTATGTTGGTTCATACCCATTGTCCAGAATGATACTACTTTTCTATTTTTTTCAATATATAAGTCTGCTAATTCTTTGATTTTTTTCATAAACACTTCATCAGATTCATCAGGATTACCTTTTGAAACTTGTGTTGTATATTCAGCTGTATATGGTTCTAAGAATTTTTTGTACTCTTCAAAAGAAATTTCCCAGTGTTTTAATCCAGCTGGTTTATTTACCATTTTATCTCCAGCTTTGTAACCATAAGGTTTAAGTGCAGGAGCTTCATCTTCAGAAACGATTTTTTCCATTTCTTTAGAAATAGTTTCCATTTCTTTATCTGTATATTTACCTTCTTTGATTGATTTTTCATCAGATCTTCTCATACCATAACCCATATTAACAGGACTTGCTGCAAATACAATATGTTCTTTAACAAAATCCCAATCAATTGATTCAGGATGGTTATATACGATTTCTCTTGCAATATAGTTCCATAAAGCTAAGTCTGAATTAGGTTTGAAAATTATTTCAATATCAGCTATATCAGAAGTTCTATGTCTATAAGTAGATAAGTTTACAATTTTTACTTTTTTAGGATCAGATAGTTTTCTATCAGTAACTCTTGACCATAAAATAGGGTGCATTTCTGCCATGTTTGAACCCCAAGTTACAACAGTATCTGTAAGTTCAATATCATCATAACATCCAGATGGCTCATCAATACCAAAAGTTTGATAAAAACCAACAACAGCAGAAGCCATACAGTGTCTTGCATTTGGATCAATAGCATTTGATCTAAATCCAGCTTTCATCATTTTTTGTGCAGCATAACCTTCTTGAACTGTATATTGTCCAGAAGCAAATACACCAACACCTTCAGGACCTTTTTCTTTTAAAGCTTTTCTGATGTGAACTTCCATCTCATCAAATGCTCTTTTCCAAGAAATAGGAGCGAAGTTTCCATTTTTATCAAACTCACCTTTAGCATTAACTCTTAATAAAGGTTGTTTTAATCTGTCAGCACCATACATAATTTTGGCATTAAAGTATCCCTTAATACAATTAAGACCTCTATTTACAGGAGCTGCAGGATCCCCTTTTACTGCAACAATTTTACCATTTTTAGTTGCAAGCATAATCCCACAACCAGTACCACAAAATCTACAAGCTGCTTTATCCCATCTCCAGCCACCTTGTGCTGCATCTGCCTTTGCTTGTAATTCCTTTGGTACACTCATACCAACTGCAGCTGCTGCTGATGCTGCTGCAGAGCTTTTTAGGAAATCTCTTCTTGAAAGCGACATAACTTCTCCTTTGAATAATTAAGTTTTGTAGGATAATTGTAACAATAATGTAAGCTAAAGAAATTGACCCATGTCAATTTGCTTAAGTTTTAATTAAGATAAAAAATGTCCTATTTCCAAAAGTTTGTTAAAAAATCAATAGTAACTTATGTATTTTTAAATATAATATTATCTTTACAAAAGGATTATTTTGGACTTTATTAATTTATCTTTGTTAGCTGTATTTATTCCTACTTTTTTTGTTGTTTCTATTACTCCTGGTATGTGTATGACTCTTGCTCTTAGTATGGGAATGAGTATAGGATTAAAAAGAACTCTTTATATGATGTATGGAGAATTAGTTGGTGTTAGTTTAGTGGCAACATCCTCTGTTATAGGGGTTGCTACCATAATGCTTAAGTATCCAACAATTTTTTTAGTTCTTAAATATGGTGGTGGAGCTTACTTATTTTATCTTGGTATTCAAATGTGGCTTTCACGTGGAAAAATGGCTATTAATCTTGATGAGTGTAAATATAGTATTTCAAAGAAAAATTTAATGATGCAAGGTTTTATAACTGCTATTGCAAATCCAAAAGGGTGGGCATTTTTTATAGCACTTCTTCCTCCTTTTATAGATCAAAGTTTACCTATGTTTTCACAGTTAACAATATTGATTTTTATGATTTTACTTTTAGAGTTTTCTTGTTTAATTATTTATGCAACAGGTGGAAAAACTTTACGTAAATTACTACAGAATAGCTCGAATGTAAGATTGATAAATAAAGTTGCAGGAAGTATGATGATGGGAATAGGGGTATGGTTAGCTTTTGGTTAAGTCTTGACTTAACATTCAATATAATTAACGGCTAAACCGCCTTTTGAAGTCTCTTTATATTTATTTTTCATATCTTTCCCTGTTTCAAACATTGTTTTTATAACCGAGTCCAAAGATACATAATGCTTTCCATCTTCATTTATAGCCATTCGTGCAGCATTAACAGCGTTCATAGCTGCCATTGCATTTCTTTCAATACAAGGAATCTGTACAAGTCCACCTATTGGATCACAAGTTAGACCAAGATTATGTTCCATTGCAATTTCAGCAGCATTTTCAATTTGTTCATTACTTGCTTCTAGAAATGAAGCCATTCCAGCAGCAGCCATAGAGCATGCAACTCCAACTTCACCTTGACATCCAACATCAGCTCCTGAAATAGAGGCATTTTTTTGATATAAAAGTCCTATTGCTCCTGAAGTTAGTAAAAAATCAATTACAACTTCTTCTTCATCTTTTTTTGCAATTAAGAAGCCCACAATATAATGTAAAACAGCAGGAATAATTCCTGAAGCACCATTTGTTGGAGCTGTTACAACTCTTTTCCCACTAGCATTCTCTTCATTTACAGCTAGTGCATAAAGGTTAATCCAGTCAACAATCGCTAATGGGTCATTTGGTATTTTTTCTTTTAGTTTTTGATGAATATTATAGGCTCTTTTGTGTACATTTAAACCTCCAGGAAGAATGCCTTTCGTTGTTAAACCATTTTGAACACACTCTTTCATAACAGACCATATTTCAAGTAAACCTTTTTTTATTTCAAATTCGCTTCTATAGACTTTTTCATTTTCCAAAATAAGTTGAGCGATACTTAGGTTATTATCTTTTGCTTTTTGTAGTAACTCTTTTGCAGAAGTAAAATTATAGGGAAGAGTTTTTTCATCTGTTTTTTTAGCATTAATTTCATCTTCACTTATTACTTCTCCTCCTCCAATAGAATAATATATTTTTGAAAATAACTCATTTTTATTTTTATAAATACTTAATTTAATTGCATTTGGATGAAAGGCTAGAGTTTTGTTTTGATATAAAATTAAATCCTCTTTATATGAGAATGTAATCTCTTTTTCATTAAATAGTTTTAGTAATGAAGAGTTTTTTATTTCATCTATTTTTTCTTGAATTGTATTTGTATCTACAGTTTTAGGTTCATTTCCCATTAGACCTAATAAAACAGCACTATTGCTATGATGTCCAATTCCTGTAGCTCCTAGTGAGCCAAATAACTCTACTTTGATTCTATCAAGATATGAAAAGTGATTTTGTTCTTTTATTAACTCTACAAACCTTTTTGCAATAAGCATTGGTCCTACGGTGTGTGAACTTGAAGGCCCAACACCTATTTTAAAAAGCTTAAAGATAGTCATTTTAGTGATCTAAAATTTGTTGTAAGAATAGTTTTAATCTATCTGATTGAGGATTGTCAAAGAACTCATGAGGAGTATTTTCTTCTACAATTTGTCCTGCATCCATAAAGATAACTCTATCAGCAACTTTTTTTGCAAATCCCATCTCATGAGTTACACAAACCATAGTAATTCCATCATTAGCAAGTTCTGTCATTACATCTAATACTTCCCCAATCATTTCCGGATCTAGTGCTGCTGTTGGTTCATCAAATAACATAATATCTGGGTTTGAACATAAACATCTAGCAATAGCAACTCTTTGTTGTTGTCCTCCTGATAGTTGATTTGGATATTTATCTGCTTGATCTGCAATTTTAACTCGCTCTAAATAGTGCATTGCAGTTTTTATTGCTTCTTTTCTTGGTTTTTTACCAACCCAAGTAGGAGCTAAGATTAGGTTTTCTAAGATTGAAAGATGAGGGAATAGGTTGAAGTGTTGAAATACCATTCCAACATGTGTTCTAATCTCTCTAATTCTTTTTACATCTTCTGTTAATTCTAAACCATTAATAATAATTTGACCTTCTTGGAAAGCTTCAAGTCTATTCATACATCTAATAGTTGTAGATTTACCAGACCCTGAGGGTCCACAAATAACAACTCTTTCACCTTTTTTTACATTTAAATTAACATTTTTTAATACGTGGAAATCCCCGTACCATTTATTAACTTCTTTTAGTTGTATCATATATTCTAATTCACTCATTTTGTAATCCTATCTTTTTATATTATCTATGATTTGTATTAAATCTATTTTCAATTGATTTAGCATATTTAGACATACTAAAACAAATAACCCAATATATCATTGTTACGAAAACATAACCTTCAGTTTCAAACCCTAACCAGTTTGTATCACTATTTGTAAGTGTTACCATTGCAAGAACATCAAATAGTCCAATAATTAAGATAAGCGTAGTATCTTTGAATAATGAAATAAATGAACCAACAATATTTGGAATAGAAATTTTTAATGCTTGTGGTAAGATAACTAATCCCATCTTTTTCCAATAAGTTAAACCTAAAGCATCTGCTGCTTCATATTGTCCTTTTGGAATAGCTTGTAAACCACCTCTAATAACTTCTGCTATATAGGCAGCTTGAAATAAAGTAATACCAATTAATGCTCTTAGTAATTTATCAAAATCCATACCCTCAGGGAAAAATAAAGGTAAAATTACTGATGCCATGAAAAGAATAGTAATTAAAGGAACCCCTCTAATAAATTCAATATATATAATAGATATTGTTCTAATAATTGGCATATTAGATTGTCTTCCTAGTGCAAAAAGAATACCTATAGGAAAAGAAGCAATAATACCAACAGAAGCTACAATAATAGTAAGTAATAATCCACCCCATTTTTCAGTTTCAACTACTTCTAAACCAAAACCACCTGCAACTAAAGTATAAGTAAATACAGGAAATGAAAGAATGATAAATGCTCTTACTTTAATATTGTCAATCTTTTTAAAAGCAATTACATAAACAACAAAAATAAATAAAGCTAAGTTAGGTCTCCAGTATAACTCTTCTGGATAGAAACCATAAATAAACTGGTTGAATTTTTCAAAAATAAAAATCCATCTAGCACCATCTTTTGTAATTTCTTCTTTTGTTCCACTCCATGTAGCATCAAAAATCATCCAGTCTAATAAAGGAGGAATAACTAGATAAAGAAAATAAAATGATACTAGTGTTAAAACTGTACTAAGAATAGAATTAAATAAATTCTCTTTAAACCAGTGAATAATACCTTTTGTACTTGAAGGAGCTGGTCTTGCTTCTAATTTTTCATAAATAGCCATTATCTCTCCTTTATTTGCATTTTTTTATTTGCATAGTTCATAAGTACTGAAATAAGAATACTTAGTGTTAAATAAACAGCCATTGTCATTAATATAATTTCAATTGCTTGTCCCACTTGATTTAGAGAAGTACCTGAGAAAATAGTTACTAACTCTGGATATCCAATAGCTGTCGCTAAAGATGAGTTTTTTACTAGATTTAGATATTGATTTATAACAGGTGGAATAATAACTCTTAATGCTTGAGGTAAAACAACTTTTTTAAGAATAACATAGTCTTTTAATCCTAAAGCATGAGCTGCTTCTTTTTGTCCCTTAGGAACAGCTTCAATACCAGCTCTTACAGCTTCAGCTATATAAGTAGCCGTGTAAATACTAAGTGCAAAGGCTAGTGCTAGTAACTCTGGGATTAGTGTCCATCCACCTCTAAAGTTAAAACCTTTTAATTGTGCATACTCTAATGAGGCAGGTGTACCACTTAAGAAATAAACTAATATAGGTGCACCTATTAAAATAGCTAAAGAAGTAGGAATCAAAGGAAACTCTTCTCCTGTTTCATCATGTCTTTTTTTGGCCCAATTTGATAGGAAAATGACAGCTATAATAGCTAAGATAAAAGCAATGACAACTGCAATAAAACCACTTTCTAAAATAGGTTTAGGAATATATAACCCACGATTATTAAAAAAAATAGAGTCAAAAAAAGAAATACTTTGTCTTGGACTTGGTAGAGCTGCTAATACAACGTTGTACCAAAATAGAATTTGTAAAAGAATAGGGATATTTCTAAATGTCTCAACATATACCATTGATAGTTTTGAAACCATCCAGTTTTTTGAAAGTCTTCCAATACCAACTAGTAAACCAATAATAGTTGCAAAGATAATACCAATAGCTGAAACTAAAATTGTATTTAATAAACCAACTATAAATACTTTTCCATGTGTATCTGATTCATCATATGCAATTAATGATTGTAAGATTCCAAAACCAGCTTCACTACTTAAGAAATCAAAACCTGTATTAATTCCACGTTTTTCTATATTTATAAACATATTGTTTAAAACAAAATATGTAAATAAAAATATTGCTGCAAGTGCTATTGCTTGATAAATAATTGCTCTATTTTCAGGATTGTTATAAAATGCACTTGAAAGCATTGGGGGCTTATTTTTTTTATTCATTTTTATACCTTATAAAAAAGGGGGATTATTCCCCCTTGATTTGATAGAACTATCTAATTGGTGCTCCATACTGTAAACCACCATCAGTCCAAAGTTTATTTAAACCTCTATCAATTTTAAGTGGAGAGTCTTTACCTACATTTCTTTCAAATGATTCTCCATAGTTTCCAACATTTTTAATAATATTATATGCCCATTTTGCATCTAGTCCTAGATTTTCACCAGCTTTTCCTGATTCTCCTAAGATTCTTTTAATACCAGGGTTTTTAGATTTTAACATTGAATCTACATTAGCTTGAGTGATTCCAAACTCTTCTGCATTTAGCATTGCAATGTGAGTCCATTTTACGATATTAAACCATTTATCATCACCTTGTCTTACAACAGGACCCAATGGCTCTTTTGAGATAATCTCAGGTAGTACTTTTACAGAATTTGGATCTTTTACTTTTAATACTAAACCATAAAGTTGTGAAGCATCTGAAGTTACAACATCACATCTTCCAGATTTAAATCCTTCAATTGTTTGACCTGATGTATCGTAAGTGATTGGTTTATAAGTCATCTTATTAGCTTTGAAGTAGTCAGTTAGGTTAAGTTCAGTTGTAGTACCTGCTTGAATACAAACTGTTGCTCCATCTAACTCTTTTGCAGAATTTACACCAATATCCTTATTGATTAAGAAACCTTGTCCATCATAGTAGTTTACACCAGCAAAGTTAAGCCCTAGTGATGTATCTCTAGTATTAGTCCATGTAGTTGATCTAGATAATAAATCGATTTCACCACTTTGTAATGCAGTAAATCTTTCTTTTGCAGTTAAAGCTACATACTTAACCTTTGATGGATCACCAAAAACAGCAGATGCAACAGCTTTACACATATCTACATCTAAACCTTTCCATTGTCCACTAGAATCAGTTGCAGAAAAACCAGCAATACCAGTAGATACACCACAATTTAAAACACCTTTTTTCTTAACAGAATCTAATGTATCTGCTGTAGAAACACTTGCTAATAAAGCTACCGATGCTATACTTAATGAAGCAGTTTTTAAAAATCTCATTTCTCATCCTTAAAGTTTATTTTGTAAATTCTAGATTTTGTAATTAATTGAATTTAACTTGTAATTCAGTATATTAGGTAAATATAGCATTTAGGTAGCAATTGTATATATAAAATAGACAATTTTGAAATTTTTTGAAACTTTGCTAAAACTAATAATGTATAAAAAAATTAAAAAGAAATAAAGTGTTTAATAAAAATAGGTAAATGAGTAAATAGTTCTATTTTTTGGGGGGTTTATGATTTTGAAGAAAAAAATGGCTTAATTAAACCATTTTAATTCATTTCTTAAGTTTACTACTTCACCTACGATTATAATTGCAGGACTTTGAGCTTCTTTTGATTTTGAAACAATATTATTTAATGTTCCAGTTATTACTTTTTGGTCTTTAGTTGTACCATTTGAGATTATTGCACAAGGATAATCTTCTTTTTTTCCTACTTCTAAAAGTTTACTTACTATTAGTTCAATATTATGTAAGCCCATTAAAAATACAATAGTTTCATCTTCTATAAAACTATCCCAATTTATTTTTGCAATATTATCACTACTTTTTCTATGTCCTGTAACAACTCTAAAAGAAGGAGTAACTCCTCTGTGAGTAATAGGAATACCAGCATAGGCAGGTACTGAAATAGCTGAGGTAACTCCTGGAATAATTTCAAACTCAATATCTCTTTGTTTTAAATATAAAGCTTCTTCTCCACCTCTACCAAATACAAAAGGATCACCACCTTTTAGTCTTACAACATTTTCATATTTTAAAGCATTTTGATAGATAAGTTCATTTATTTCATCTTGTGGAACTCTATGATTTCCTTTTTCTTTTCCCACAAAAATAAGTTTTACATCTTTTTTTGCTTCTTTTAATATTTCACTATTTGCTAATCTATCATATATAATAACATCTGCATTTTGTACAACTTTTAATGCTTTTATTGTCATAAGTTCTATATCTCCAGGACCTGCTCCTGTTAAATATACCTTCGCCATTTCATACCTTAGTTTAAATTTTTAAAAGTATACTAAATTATACCTTATAAAATTATAGTATATTAAATTAGTATAGATTAATGAAGTGTTTTTCTGTAAAACCCATTATTAATGAGTTTTACAGTTGTCTATTAAAGAATCTAATTGTTTTTTTAATTCTTGAAGTTTTTTTGATGAATTGATTAGCTCTTCTTGTGATTCAATAACCATATCTTCACTTTTATTTAATTGCTGAGAAGAGATATTTGTATTATTGTTAAGTTCATCAAGTATTTCATCAAATTCAGTTGTAATTTCTTCTAGTTTTTTTGAAGCACTACTTGAGTATTCGACTGCTGCATTTACTTTGTTTATAAAGCAGTTAATTGTATCTGTTGCTTCAATAATCTCTTTTTCAGCCTCTATTTTTATTGGAACTAAAGGTTCATTTCCTTCACTTTCAACAACTTTTTTTGAATATTCTAAGAATTTCTTAGCATTTTCCTCCATCTTTTTTAGTTGAGAGAAACTATATATGATTAGAAATATTATGATTAAAGCAAAGACATATTGCATATATTGTATGTATTGAGATTTCCCTTCAGTATAAACAGTATACATAGACACAAGTTTATCAACTTCTTCTAAAAGATGATTATTTGTTTTATAAATAGTAGTAACAATACTTTTTAATTCTTTCTCATTTATTAAGTCTCTTTTTAAAGACAACTCTTTAAATCTGTTTATATTGTTATAAAAGTTATTCCATAAAATCTCAACTTTTGAAATTTGTGAAGCAATTTCATCTGTAGGAGCTTTAAGAATACCAATTAAGTTATTACCACCTTTTAATGAATTTAGATTATAAATGAACTCTAGTGTTGCACTATCTAATTCTGTAAAAGAATAGCCATTATTATGATATAAGTAAAAAATATTTTTAGAAATCTTTTGTGTCAACATTCTTTCTTTACCTGCAATATTAATTACTAGGGCATCTTTTTTATTTTTGTTGCTTAAGTAAACAGTAGTTGCAATAATTATAGTCATTAATATAGTAAATAAAACACCTATAATTCTTATTTTTCGTCCAATTGTATTTTGATTCATACTCCTACTCCTCTAAAAGTAGATATTAATTCTTCTTTATTTATGATTTTCACTTTTCCACTTTCTATTTCTATAGTTTCATTTCTAACTAATCTTTTTAATACTCTAGATAGTGTTTCAGGTTGAATATGTAACATAAATGAAACTTCTTGTCTTTTTAGTTTGTTAAACATTTCAAGGTCTTGGTTTAACATAAATGCAACTTTTGCAGTTGCATCAAATACCAGTTCTCTATTTACTATACATTGTAATTGATGTGTTTTTTCTAGAAGGGTTTCCATTAAGTTCATAGTTAAAATATTCTTTGATAAAAAAAGTTCTTGAAACTTTTTAAAATCAATAGATAAAATAGCTGAATCTTCAATAAACTCTGCATTTGAAAAACAGTAGATTTGATCATTTCTTAATGAAGTTAGTTCTGAAATCATTGAGTTTTCATAGATATGATATAAAAAAATCTCATTATCAAATTTATCAACTTTATATATTTTGATTAAACCTTTTACTAAAAAAAGTAAATTGTTTAAAGAATCACTTTCATAGTATAAAATGGAGTCTTTAGGGTAGTTTATTACATTTGAAATAGATGACATTTCATCTATTTGTTCATCATTTAAACTATTAAAAAAACTTATTTTTGAGATGGTTTCTTGTATTCTCAAGTTAGACCTTTTAATTTGTTAGATTTAAGCTATTGTATATTATCCTACAAAAAAAATAAATTAAATGAGATATTTATAAGGTATAAAATGAGTTTTAAAAAATATATAAAAGCAGTTGGAACAGGCCCTAAAGGTAATAGAGAACTTGAACAAGATGAAATTATTGATGCAATTAAATTAATATTAAATAGGGATGTTACAGATGCTCAAATAGGAGCTTTCTTAGTAGCATGGAGAACAAAGTTTGAAACTATAGGTGAGTTAAAAGGAACTGTAAAAGCTCTTAAGTCTTTTATGACTCCAAAAAAAGTTGAGGACTCAATGGAACTTGGGTATTCATTTGATGGTAGAGTTAAAAACCCATTTTTATTTCCATTATTTGAAAATATTCTTGAAGAGTTTTATCAAAAGAACAAAGATATAAGAAAATTAAACCTAGTTATTTCGGGAGATTTTGTACAACCTGCAAAAAATGGATTGACAACTAAAGAAATATTTGAAAATCTTGACCTAGGTCGATTTTTATTCTACTTTAATAGGGTAGAATACTTAAATAAGTTGAGTGATTTGACAACTTTGAGACATGAATTAGGACTTAGAACAGCTTTTAATACAGTTGAAAAGCTTTTAAATCCAGGTCTAAGTGAATATGGTGTGACAACAGCATTTCATAAACCATATGTTCAAAAATATTTAGATATTTTTGAAGAGGATTTTAAAGAAGTTATTGTAGTAAAAGCAAGTGAAGGTAGTCCTGAGGTATTTAAAAATGGGAAGTTTTGGAGAAAAGTTGAAAATGAAATTGTAGAAACATCTTTTGATTTAAAAAATTATGGTGTTTTTTATGAGAAAGAATTTGACAAAATCACTTTAAATGAAGCTTTAAATATAGTTAAGAACCCAGATGAAGAAATATTAAAGTTAGCAAAGTTTAACGTTGCTTTATATTTAGTATTCTCAAATAGAGTAAAAACTTTAGATGAGGCTTGGGAAAGGTTAAATTAATTTTACCTTTTAAGGGAAATTATATTATGCTTCAACCATAGAAATTTTAGGATAAGAAAATGTTAATTGATGGATTTGGAAGAAAAGTAGATTATTTAAGAGTCTCAGTTACAGAAAGATGTAATTTTAGATGTCAATATTGTATGCCAGAAAAACCTTTTTCTTGGGTTCCAAAAGAGAATTTACTTTCGTATGAAGATTTATTTAAATTTATAAAAGTTGCAATTGACGAAGGAATAAAGAAAGTAAGAATCACAGGTGGTGAACCTCTTCTTAGAGAGGGTTTAGATGAATTTATAAAAATGGTTTATGATTATAAAAAGGATATAGATCTAGCTTTAACTACAAATGGTTTTCTACTTCCAAAAGTAGCACAAAAGTTAAAAGATGCAGGTTTAAAAAGAATTAATGTTTCACTAGACTCTTTAAAACCTGATGTCGCTTCTAAAATTGCACAAAAAAATGTTCTTGAAACAGTTTTAAAAGGAATTCAAGCAGCAGATGATGCAGACTTAAAAATAAAAATAAATTGTGTTCCTATTAAGGGGATAAATGATGATGATGTTCTTGAAGTATTGGAGTTCTGTAAAGAAAAAGGTTATACTGTAAGATTTATAGAATTTATGGAAAATCATCATGCAAAAGATGGTGCAAAAGGTTTAAACTCAGATGAAATTAAAGCCAGAATATCAAAAAAATATGAAAATTTTGAGATAGTACCAAGAGATACAAGTTCTCCAGCACAATATTATAAACTTGAAGATGGATATGAGTTTGGTATTATTGAACCACACAAAGATGATTTCTGTTCAGCATGTAATAGAATTAGATTAACTGCTGAGGGGTATTTAATTCCATGTTTATATTTTGAGGATGCTATGAGTATAAAAGATGCAGTAAGAGCTAATAAAATTGATGAAGCTGCAGCAATACTAAAAAAAGTTTTAGAGAATAAACCTGAAAAAAACAAATGGTCTGTTAAAGATGATAATGAAGTGTCATCAAGAGCTTTTTATCAAACAGGTGGATAAGTTTAGAAGAGTCTTTTAGGCTCTCCTAAGAAGTATCCTTGAGAATAGTCTATTCCTAATTCTTTTATTTTTTGTAATACATCATCTTTTCCTACAAACTTAAGCTACTGTTTTAATTTTTCATTTTTTAGAAATACAAAAAGATTGTTATTTAAATTGTAAATTTTTTTAGATTAAAATCATAAGGGAAATAGTTTAAGATTACTTGTTTAAACTCAAACTCTAAAGTATGTATTAAAGTTTCTGAATAAAACTCTTTGAAAAGATCATAGTTTGCGATTTGTAAAAATATTTATGTAGGATTTTCAAGATATGGTAAATCAGACATTAACTGTTTTTTATGATTTCAAGTACTTGTGTACCAAAGAAGAAATATAGAAAAAACTAGATATAATCACGACTATATATGAAGGCTTTATTTATAATATTTAGAGTTTTACAGACATAAAAGAGGGAAGAATGACTAAAGATTTTAACTATTCTAATTTAAAATTAGGAATTATTGGTGGTGGACAACTTGGTAAAATCATGGCAGTTAAAGCTAAAAAGATGGGGTTTCATGTAACTATACTTGATCCTACACTTGACTGTCCAGCAGCTCAAGTTTCTGATAAACAAATAGTTGGAGGTTTTTTTGATAAAGAAAAACTTGAACAAATTGTAAAAGATAGTGATGTAACTACATTTGAGCTAGAACATGTTGATACATCTGTATTAAAAAAACTTTATGATGAGGATAATAATATCCATCCATCACCTTATTTAATCGAATTAATTCAAGATAAATTTAAACAAAAAGAATTTTTAGATAAAAAAGGCATTCCTGTTCCAAAATATAAAAATGTAGAAACTCCTGCAGATTTAGAAAGCTTTGGTTTACCAATCATTCAAAAAGCTAGAAAAGGTGGATATGATGGTAAAGGTGTTACATTATTAAAAGATAAAGAAGATTTAAAAAATGCACTACCAGGTGAGACTTTTATTGAAGAATTAGTTGATATCAAAAAAGAATTAGCTGTTATGGTTTCAAGAAATATTGAAGGTCAAATTGCATGTTATCCAGTAGTTGAAATGCTATTTGATGATAGAGTAAATATTTGTGATATTGTAATCGCACCTGCAAAAATTGATACTAAAATTGAAGAAGAATCAAGACAAATGGCTATTGATTCTATCGAAGCTTTAGATGGTGTTGGTATTTTTGGTGTTGAATTATTCTTAACAAATAATGATGAGCTTTTAGTAAATGAAATTGCTCCAAGACCTCATAACTCAGGACATTATACAGTTGAAGCATGTGCTACTTCACAGTTTGAACAAATTATTAGAGCTGTAACAAACCTACCATTAGGTTCAACAAAATTAATTTCGCCTGCTGCAATGGTGAATTTACTTGGAGAAGAAGGGTTTAGAGGTGAACCTGTAATTGAAGGTATTCATGATGCCTTAGAAATTGATGGTTTATCTTTCCACTTCTACTCTAAGAAAGAGACAAAACCATTTAGAAAAATGGGACACATAACAGTTTTAGATGATTGTGTAGATGGGGCTTTAGAAAAAGTTGAGAAAGCAAAAGAAATTTTAAAAATTAAAGGGAGCAAAAAAGTATGAGTAAAAAACCATTAGTTGGAATTATTATGGGGAGTGATTCAGACTTACCTGTAATGCAAGATGCAGCAAAAATGTTAGAATTTTTTGGGATTGAGTATGAATTAACAATTGTTTCTGCACACAGAACACCTGAGAAACTTTTTGAGTATTCTAAAAAAGCTGAAAAAAGAGGATTAAGAGCTATTATTGCAGGAGCTGGTGGGGCTGCTCACTTACCTGGAATGGTTGCATCATTAACAGCTTTACCTGTTATTGGAGTTCCTGTAAAAACTTCTTCTTTAAGTGGATTAGATTCACTATTATCTATTGTTCAAATGCCAGGAGGAGTTCCTGTATCAACAGTTGCTATAAACAATTCTAAAAATGCTGGAATTTTAGCAGCACAAACTATTGGAGTAAAATCTAAAGAAGTTAGAAAGAAAATCTCTGAGTACAAAAAACAAATGAGAAAAGAAGTTGAAACTAAAGCTGTTAAGCTTGAAGATATTAAATATGAAAAATATTTAAAAGAAATGGGAAAATAAACCCAATTCTTTTAAAAAGTTAAACTAAGTTTAATTTAAACTTAGTATAATTCGCGACCACTTTAATTTGGAAGTGAAAATAAATATACCTATTAGGAGGTCATGATGGCTTTAGATCAGGACGTAAAAGCAAGTATTGTAGCAAAGTATGCAAAAAAAGAAGGTGATACAGGTTCAGCGCAAGTTCAAATTGCAATTTTAACAGAGCAAATCAAAGTATTAACTGAGCACTTAAAAATCAATAAGAAAGATCACTCTTCAAGATTAGGTCTTTTAAAAATGGTTGGAAAAAGAAAAAGATTATTAAAATACTTAAAAGCTAAATCTTACACTGAATTTACTGAATTAGTAGCTTCATTAGGAATTAGAGCTAAGTAATTAGTCTATTTAATAAATTTTAAAAAAGGTCACAACTTAGCTTGTGACCTTTTTTTTGGTCTTTTTAAAACTAAAACAAATACTAATTATCATTTTTAACACTTCATAATAACTTATCTTAACCATACTTCTAGTAAAATACAAATAATAAAAAATATCAGGATAAAAATGTTATTAACAAAAAAAAGTGAATATGCTTTACTTTCTTTGATTTCAATTGCAAAAAGTGAAAACCCAAAGAATGTAGATGTATTATCAAAAGAATTAGACATTTCAAAATCATTTTTAGCAAAAATTATGCAAAACCTTGCAAAACATGACTTAGTAATATCACATAGGGGTGTAAATGGTGGTTTTGCTCTTAAAAAATCATGGGATGAGATTACAATATTAGAAATCACAACTGCAGCAGAGGAAAAAATACCATCAGTTTTTGAGTGTGCACCTTCAATAAATAGTTGCCCAAGTCAAAAAGGTATGCTATGTACAATATGGCCTCTTCTAAATAATCTTCAATCAAAAATAAATGGTTTCCTTGAAGAACTTACATTAAAAGATATTGCTTCATGATGCTATTTCATATTTCTCATAATGATTTAGATGGTTATGGCTGTCATTTAGTTACAAAAGAGTATTTTAAAGAAGGTTTTTTCTATAATGCTAATTATGGTTTAGAAGTAAAGTTATGTATAAAAAAAGTACTAGACCAAATACAAGAGTATAAAGATGAAGAGATTCTATTTTTAATTAGTGATTTAAACCTAACATTTCAAGAATCTAAAGACTTAGATAAAGATGTAGATAAACTAATAAAAGATGGATATAATATTAAGCTTCAACTTTTAGACCATCATGCTACTGGTCAAAAAAGTGCTGATAAATTTCATTGGTACTATTTAGACACAAGTAGATGTGCTACAAAAATAGTATATGATTATATGTTTGAAGAGTATGATGGTTTTGTATGTGATACAAGTGCTTGGATGAAGCCTTTAGTTGATGCAATAAATGCTATTGATATTTGGCTAGAAGACCAGCATAAAAACTTTGAATTTGGAAAAGTTTTAATGTCAATGGTTAGTAAAGCAAGAGAAATAAACAATGTTCTTTTTGCAGACTTAAATAGAGAATACAGAATCTTTTTACTTAAAAAAGCGATTGATTTCATAAATGAAAAAGATGGAAATATTAAGCTTGATAATCAAGTCCACTCTTTCAAAAAAGAGTTTTTAATGCTTGATAAAAAAGATGATACTTTAGATAACTTAAGTGCAAAATATTTAGTCAAAACACTTGCAGATATAAAAGAACAACTTACAGTTACTTACAATGGACATAAAGGTTTATTAACTTATTGTTTAGGTTCAATTTCAATACCAGCAAATGCTTTTTTGAAAGCAAATCCTGATTATGATTTTTTCATTGATATTGGAAGAAAAGGAAATGCTTCATTTAGAGCAGATGGAAAAGTAGATGTTTCGCTTATGGCTCAAAAATTAGCAAATGGTGGAGGTCATGTAAATGCTTCTGGTGCTAAGTTTGATACTTTTAAAGAAACAATACATTATGAAGAAGTGAAAAACTTTTTACAACAAAGACTAGATAAACTCTAGTCTTTAATGTGAAGAATGTTTGTGAGAGTTTTTATGCTTTTTGATAATCTCTTTTATTTGTTCTTCTTTAAGTTTTTGTAGTGATTGGGCATTTATTTTATTTATTAGTTCTTCACTTGTGATTCTTTCATCTCCTGCATAAAAAATCTCTATATTAGTCTTTTTGATTTTTTCGTAAGGTGAACTTCCCATCTCTTTTATAACTATTTTATCTACATTTTTTGATACAAACCAATCAATAAGCTTTGAACCTGAATTTAACTCATTTTTTTCAATTTGTAAATTTATGCCATCATAAAAAGCAAAATATTTTGCTTTCCCAAATAGAGGGGAAATAGCACTATCTTTTTTATTTGTTTTTAGTGGAAATACTATCATTTGTTTTCTCCTTTATATTTTCTTTATTTAAATCCTGAACTACATTTATTACTATAATTATAAAAAGGAAATAAACAAATCCTTTTTTCATAGCCTTTATCATTTAGTTTTCCTTTATATTTCTTAATGATAATTTATAAGCTATATATATAACTATAGGCCATGAACAAAGCCAAATAATTGAACTTAGATACTCCATAATAATCTCCTAATAATTGTGTGCATGAGGATCTTCTATTTCCTCTTTTGTAATTTTTACTTTATCCATTTGATACCAAACATAAGTAATATATGCTATTACAAAAGGCACCATCAAAGATACATAAGACATAGTTGTAAGTGTATAGTGACTACCTGAGCTATTCTCTATAGTTAGAGAGCTTTGTAAGTCATAAATAGATGGATAATAGGCTGTATTGTTAAAACCTACATTTAAAAATAGTGCCATTACAGTTAAAACAATCCCTAATCCCCCAGTTTTAATACAACATGTCATATTAAAGTGAATAGTTGCAACAACGGCTATTACAACCATAATAATTCCTAAAATAAAAAGAGTAAAAACTATAGGCATTTCTAAAAAGTTATGTAAATATTTGTATTTTGCTAAATAAACAAAACCCTCACTATCATAAGCAAAACCTTCTTTTGTAAATAGTAAAAAAAGAAAAATAGAAAAGAAAACTAAAAAGATAGGCATATTAATTTTTATACTTTTTATAGCTCTTTGTTTAATAATTTCATGGTCTATATTGTTGATAAAATATAAAGCTCCTGAGATTCTAACTAAAAAGAATAGGGCAAAGCCAAGACTTAGATTAAATGGGTCTGTTAAAGCTTCAAGACCCCTTAGATTTGTATGCCAATGGGAAAAGTTGTTTTCATCTACACTAAAAGATGAACCAGAAAAAAATGTAGCAATAGCAACACCTAGTAAAATAACACCTAAACTTCCATTTATATATAAAAAGCTTTCATATACTATTTGTCCTAAGAAGTTTTGAGGTTTTTTTCTATATTCATAAGAAACAGCTTGAATAATAAAACAAAATAAAATCGACATCCAAACCCAATAAGCCCCACCAAAACTAGTAGAATAAAATAAAGGAAATGCTGCAAATAAAGCCCCTCCAAATAAAACTAAAGTTGTAAAACCAAGTTCCCATTTTCTACCAAGTGAATTTACAAGCATAGTTTTTAGAGTTTCATCCCCTTTTGAAATAGTTCCAAATAAAGTTTGTCCACCTTGTACAAACATAATAAATCCAAAAATACCACCAAGTAGTGAGATTATAATCCACCAGTATTGTTGTAATTGTAGTAGTGTTAATTCTTCAAACATGTTAATGACCTCCATTTGGACCAATTGAAATTTGTCTCAGCATGATTTTTATCTCTGCTATTAAAAGTGCAGTAAATAAAAATGCAAACATATAAAATGTAATCTTTACATTTGTAGATGAAATATCAGTTGCTGCAATTCCCACAGGCATTAAGTCTTGAATTGCCCAAGGTTGTCGTCCAACTTCAGCTACAATCCATCCTGCTTCACTTGCTATATATCCTAAAGGAATTGAAACTACTGCACTTATTAAAAGCCATCTATACTCTATAATCTCTTTTTTAAGAACAAAGAATAATAGTAAAGCAAATAGTGCTAAAAACCATGATCCAAGAGCTACCATAATATGGAAAGCATAAAAAGTAATACCCACAGGAGGTACAATGTCTTCTGGTTTGTCAAGGTGACCATAACCAAAGTATTTTATATTTTCATTTAGAATTTTTTCATATTTTGCCATAGCAATTAAGTCATCATTCTTTTTTGCTTCTTTATAGTTTTTTAAAGCTTGAATAGCTATTTTACCTTGAGCCATTTTTTGTGAAGTGGGTATAAGATTATACTTTTCATTTCCATAAACTAAGTCTTTAAGTCCTGGAACAAAAGCATGAATATTATGGTATCCAAGAAGTGATAGGGCATAAGGAGCTTCTATTTCAAGAAGAAAAGTATCTTCATCATTTGTAAGGGTTTTCTTAGGATTTAAAATACCAACTGCAACTATTCCAGCATCTTTTTTTCCTTCATAAAGTCCTTCCATTGCTGCTAGTTTTACTGGTTGCTTAAGGGCTACTTGATGAGCTGATTCATCTCCATTTACTATAATAAAAATAGATGAAATCAAACCAAAAGTAGCTCCTATAATCATAGATTTTTTAGCAAATTCTATTTCTCTTTTTTTTAGTAAATACCAAGCAGAAATACCAACAACAAATAGTGATGCAACTATATAGCCACTAGAAATTGTATGTAAAAACTTTGAGATTGCAACAGGGGAAAATAGAACTTCCCAAAAGTTATTCATTTCATTTCTTACTGTATCTGGATTAAAAGTCATTCCTACTGGATATTGCATCCAACCATTTGCAACTAAAATCCATAAGGCACTAAGATTTGAGCCAATTGCAACTAACCAAGTTGATAGTAAATGAAAACCTTTAGATACTTTATCCCAACCAAAAAACATCACAGCAAAAAAAGTTGACTCCATAAAAAAAGCCAAAATTCCCTCAACTGCTAAAGGTGCTCCAAATATATCTCCTACAAACCAAGAGTAGTTTGCCCAGTTAGTCCCAAACTCAAACTCCATAATAATTCCAGTAGCAACTCCAATAGCAAAATTTATGGCAAAAAGTGTCATCCAAAATTTTGTAGTTTTTTTCCAAAATTCACTATTTGTTTTTACATAGATTGTTTCCATAATTGCAATAATAAAACCAAGTCCAAGTGTAAGTGGCACAAATAACCAGTGATATATTGCAGTTAATGCAAATTGAGCTCTAGACCAGTCTACTAAATGCTCTTCCATTATTTATCCTTTGTAATATTTTTATATACAAAATCTATTTTTGTTTCTTCAGTTTTGTATGTGTTTTTAAAGTTCTCATCATAAACAAGATATTTAAGAAATACTAGAATAATTACAAGTTTTATAAGTATTAGTTTCCAAAGAGTCTTACCTAATTTTAGGTTTTTAAAACCTTCAATATACATATTTAAAAAGTTTTTTAATAACATAAACTAATTGCCTTTCTATAATTCAAACTTATATATTGAAATAATAAAGGAATAAATATTAAAAATATATAAAATGAATATAAGATAAACTTATAATATAAGTCTTTTTT
>JBLWVX010000001.1:0-202326 GCA_048268245.1 Arcobacteraceae bacterium | reverse complement strand
GAAAATATTTCTACATGTGTTGATTACTTTAAAGTAATGAATGAATTAGATATGATGATTGAAATCGAGCTTGGTATTACAGGTGGAGAAGAAGATGGTGTTGATAATACAGATGTAGATAATGCTTTATTGTATACTCAACCTGAAGAAGTTTGTTATGCTTATGAAAAGTTAGGAGAAGTTGGACCTAACTTTACAATTGCAGCATCTTTTGGAAATGTTCATGGTGTTTATAAGCCAGGAAATGTTGTACTTTCTCCAAAAATCTTAGATAATTCTCAAAAGTTTATCAAAGAAAAACACTCAACTGAAGAAAAAGCAGTTGACTTTGTATTCCATGGTGGTTCAGGGTCTGCTTTAGAAGAGATTAGAGAAGCTATTGAGTATGGTGTTATTAAAATGAATATTGATACAGATACTCAATGGGCATTCTGGGATGGTGTAAGAGCTTTTGAAGCTAAAAACCATGATTATTTACAAGGACAAATTGGAAATCCAGATGGTGAAGATAAGCCAAATAAATCTTACTATGATCCAAGAAAATGGTTAAGAGCTGGACAAGAATCTATGATTGCAAGATTAGAAGTAGCATACTCTGATCTTTGTTCTTTAAATAAAAACTAACAAAACTAAAAACCAGCTTTTTGCTGGTTTTAGCTTATAAATTAAAATCTAATTTTATATTAAAACTATATAATATTTTCCAAAGGAAAACAAATGAATATAGTTTTAAAAACACGAGAAAAAAAAGATGATGAAATAGAAATCATCTTACTTAAAAACACAGAAAAACTACCCAAAAAAACAAAAACAATTCTAAATAATATAAACTTTAAAAGCTCAAACTTTAATACATATTTTGAGATAAGTTCTAAAAAGATTTTTGTTTATATAAAAAATAAAGATAGTGAATCTATAAAAATAGCAATTAGTAAAGCTGCAAATGCTTTAAAAAAATATCCTAATTTTTATATAAATATAAATAGTTTAAACAAAGAGTTAAATATAGAAGACTTAGTTCAAGGCTTTATATTAGGTTCATATGAGTTTTTAAATTATAAAAAGAAAGATAAAAAACAAAAAAGGCTTTATGTAAATATCAAAAACTCTAAAGAGCAAACTAAGAACTTACAACAAAGACTAGAAGATGTTTTATCTTTATGTGAAAGTGTAAACTTTGTAAGAGATATTGTAAATACTCCTGCCCAAGATTTTTATCCTAAAAGCATGGCAAAAGAAGCTTTAGAGTTAGCACAAAGAGATAATATGAACTGTAAGGTCTATGGTGAAGATTATATGCAAGAAAACTCTTTAAATGCGATGTATGCTGTAGGAAGAGCTTCAAGACATGAAAGTCAATTAATCCATTTAAGTTATAAACCCAAAAAGGCAAAAGCAAAAATGGTCTTAGTTGGTAAAGGTGTTACTTATGATACCGGAGGTTTGAGTCTTAAAAGAGGTGATGGAATGGTTTCTATGAAGATTGATAAATCAGGAGCTATATCAATTTTAGGAGTTATGAAGTATTTAAGTCAATCAAATTTAGATATTGAAGTTCATGCTATTTTAGGAGCAGTTGAGAATATGATAGATTCAAATGCTTATAAGCCTGATGATGTGATTAAAATAGGAAATAAAACTGTTGAGATTACAAATACTGATGCAGAAGGTAGACTAGTTCTTGCTGATTGTTTAGTTTATGCTCAAAAAAATATAAATGATATAGATTATATTTTTGATTTAGCAACACTTACTGGTTCTAGTATTGGAGCATTTGGTGGGTATACTAGTGCTGTATTAGGACATAGTAAAAAACTTAAAAAACAAATATCAAAAGCTTCAAATAAAAGTGGTGAGCTAGTAGGTTTTATGCCTTATAATATTTATATGGAAGATATTTTAAAAAGTGGTGTTGCTGATATTTTAAACTCAAGTGCAAATAAAAATGGTGCAGCTATTATAGGAAGTATGTTTTTAGATAATTTTATTGAGAAAAAGTATAAAAAGAAATGGTTACACTTTGATATAGCAGGGCCTTCATATAGAAAGACTAATTGGGGTTATAATCCTTATGGTGCAACAGGTGCAGGAGTTAGACTTGTAGTTGAATTTTTAAAGCAGTTAAGTGTGAAGAATCAATAAATTATTGATTCTCATACTTAGGATATAGATTTACTATACTTCTTTCAAACTCTTCTTTAAACATAGAATAATCTTGAAGTTCTTTTGGATGTTCTAGTTCTAAAATCTCAAAAGTATCTAGGCCTTCATTTACTGCATTTTTTAGTGTTTTATCCAAATAATTTAAATAAAAGATATTTTCATCTAAGACTTTTTTGTCAAAAGATGCTTTTCCATGACCAGCAACTAAGATTTGAAAATCAATAGTTTTTAGTTTTTCTAAAGCTTTTATCCAATCTTGAAGGTTTGCATGGGGAGTTGCTAATGCTCTTTTGTTGAAAACTAAATCAGAAGCATAAAGTATTTTTGTCTTTTCATCAAAAATAGCTACATCACTTTTTGTATGTCCATCTAGATATAAAAGTTTTAGTTTATATCCATCTAAAATAATCTCTTTTTCTTTTAGTAAACTGTTTGGAACTTTTACTTTTGTTGTATAAGCAGCTTTTCCAATAAGATTTACCATATTACTTATATATAATTCACCATTGTTTTTTATATCTTCTTTTGTATGTTCTGTAGCAAAGATTTTAGCATCTTCAAATGCATAATTACCCAAAAAATGATCTGGATGATGATGTGTATTAAAAATAAATTTTATAGGTTTATTTGTAATTTTTCTTATTTGCTCTTTTAACTGTTTTGCATATTCAACACTTGAACCTGTGTCTATTAAAATGACAGAGTTTTTAGTGATTATAAAAGCACTATTTGCAATATCTCCACCATTTTCTTTAGAAAAGTACTCTTCTTTTCCATATACATAATAGCTGTTCTCATTTAGTTTTATGGGTTTGATTTCATAGTCAAAATCATTTGCAAAACTAAAAATAAAAGCTGTGATGATAAATAGTAAAGTTTTCATCACAGTTCCAGTTCAAAATTATTTCCATCATTATCAAGAAAGTTTATTTTATATAATTTACTATTGTCCTTTACTTCAAAAATAAATCTTGGGTTTTCACTAATAGCAGAACTAGTTTTTATAGTTGAAATAAGTTTATTATCATTTTTTATAGTAATAGTGTTTATGTAAAATTCAACATTTCCAAATATTAGGCCAGTTTCCATTGGATGGAAAATAGAAGCTTTGATTCTATTTCTATCTTTCTTTTCAAAAACTTTACCCTTTGTTTTACCTAGAAATTTTGCAAAATCACTATTTGTAGAGGCTTGACTTGAAACATCACAACCTCCACCATTACTTCTAATATTTTTACTTCCAATATGCCAAGTACCTTTGCTATCTAATACCAAGGCTCTAAGAGGGGTTTCTTGAGCAACTTTAATATTTGTAGAAATCACAGGAAGGATTTTTGTTGTTTGCATATCTATAATTCTAGGAATCGGATTTAAGTCTGCAAATAAAATCATTCTTTGGGCATCTTCTATTTTTGAGGCATTAACATAAATAGGAACTTGTACAGGATTATCTGCAAAGTTCGGAACTTTAATTTGTATATTTTTATCATCAAAAACATACTTTTCATCACCAATGATTTGTTTTATTAAATCTCCAAAAGTAGGAGATTCAATAGGGTTTTTAGCAAAAAGGCTTGAACTTATTAACAAAGTAGAAATAAATAGAAGTAATAATCTCATAATAAATCCTTATTGAGTTTTTGAAATTGGAGGCATATATTCAACCCCATATTTTTCAAATATTTTTTTGATAGAACCATCTTTATAAGCTTTATGAAGTACTCCATCTATATGATAACTTAATGGTCTATACATACTAGAAACTGCTGTGGCTAAATCCCAATGTGATTTAACATTTGGTAAGGCTTCACTAATATAGTACTTATCCTTATTATTTTGATAATCTAAAAGGTGTTCTAATTGTGATTTTAAACCTGCAATTGCATCTATTTTTCTATTTTTAAAATCATTGATTGCTTTATCAAATTTAAAATAGTGCTTAACATTTTTACTAATTAAACCTCTTGCAAAACCTGTAATGTGTGTATCAGGTAGAGTATCTAACTCAACACCAATTGTATGATAAGCAAAAGTTGCAAGTGTTTCAAACTCAGGAATTATATCTTTATGAGTTGCAATAACCCATTTTTCACTTTGGTAAGGTCCTTTGATTGTAACCATTTCGTTTTCAAGTTCACCAGTAGATTTATCTCTCATTCTTAAATAGTCATAATCATAAGGAATTCTAAACATAATATCTGCTTTTGTTTTATGAATTAGATTTCCTTTCCAAATTGTATTTCTTAAATCATCAGATAAGTTTTCATCAGAACCTGTAACATACCAAATAGGTTTTACATTAAGAGATTTTGCAATAATCTTTCCAAGTTCTATATCTATACCTTTTAGTTTTCCATTCTGTTCATAAGAGTAAGGTGGAAAATTTTCATAAACTGCAATTACGACATTTCCACTTTCTTGTATATGCTCAATACTTCTTGCATTGGCAAATAAAGTAAGTAAAAGTATAAGTACTGTTGATTTAAGCAGATTCATTTCTTACTCTTTTGGTAAAGATAAGATATATGTTCTAATAGCCCACATAGCTTCTTGGTTTAATACACCTTCAAATGGAGGCATATAAACATTACCATTTCTAACAGCACCATGTCTTATTCTTTCCATAAACCACTCATCACCATCAAAACCAGCTTCTAAAGCTCTTAAATCTGGTGCAATACCACCTGAAATTGCATTTAAACCGTGACATCTCGCACAGTTTTCACTATAAGCATATGCTCCAATTTCTACAGCTTTTTTATTATCTGTTTTATATGGATTTTCATCTAACCACTCTTCACCTAATGGCTCTAAACCTTTTGTATCAACTTCTTGAGGAGTAACACTCCCATGACCAAATGCAACTACTGCTGAAAATAGTGTAGCTAATCCTAATTTTTGTATTTTATTCATTTTTCTTCCTTTTGTATATTTTAGATTTTGAAATTATAAACACTTTTTATAGCCTGATTATAGCGATTAAAAATAGAGCTTTTTTCGCTAAATTCATGCTATAAAACTCCTATACAATACTTGATATTTAAGCTTTGGAGAAAAAATACATGATTAAATTTTTAGTAGCACTATTAATAACAATAATAAGTATTATAAATGTTAATGCAGAAGATAAATTAAAAGTAGGTGTTTTAGCTTATGGAACAGTTAACTGGGAACTTGATGTAATCAAATATAATAAACTTGATAAAAAGTATGGTTTTGATTTAGAAGTTTTAAAACTTGCTTCAAAAAATGCTTCATCTGTTGCAATACAAGCTGACTCTGTAGATATGATAGTTACTGATTGGCTTTGGGTAAATACTCAAAGGGCAAATGGAAAAGATTTTACTTTTTATCCATATTCAAAAGCTACAGGTACAATATATACAAAGCAAAATGCCAAAACACTTTTAGACTTAAAGGGTCAAAAGCTTGGAGTTGCAGGTGGACCTTATGATAAAAGTTGGTTACTTTTAAGAGCATACAGTAAATATAAGCATGGAAAAGATTTAAAAGATTTAATAACTCCTGTATTTGCAAGTCCAGTTATCTTGTATAAAAAGATATTAGATGGTTCATTAAATAGTGCTATTAATTTTTGGCATTTTAATGCAAAACTAAAAGCAAAAGATGCAAAAGCACTAATACAAATGAGTGATATTTTAGAACAATTAGGTGTAAAAGAAGATATTTCATTAATTGGATGGACATTTAGAAGAGATGTTGCTTTAAAAAATAAAAAGCTTTATAACTCATTTATAAAAGCTAGTCATGAGGCAAAAGATATCCTTTTATCAGATGAAAAAGAGTGGGATAGAATAAGACCTCTTATGAAAGCAAAAGATGAAAAAGTTTTCTTATCATTGAAGGAAGGCTTTAAAGAAGGAATAATAAAAGAGTTTTCATCTAAAAATATAGAAGATTCAAAAAAAGTATTTGAAATACTTTTAAATGAGGGTGGAAAAAACTTGCTTTCAAATGCTAAAAGCTTAGATGAAAAAACTTTTTGGAATTTTGAAAAGTAAGAAGAGTAAAAAGTGCTAAATAAAAATATTAGAATCATATCAATAATAGCTTTTTTAGGTATTTGGGAAGTAACAGCTTTTTTTATATCAAGCTTGACTTTTCCATCTATTACTCAAATAGGTACTAGTTTATATGATCATACTATAAATTCAGATTTACTTTATAATTTAGGAATTACTTTATATAGAGTATTTGTTTGTTTTTTTGTAGTTATGTTACTTGGTATCGTTTTTGGTATTTTAATGGGAGTGTCTAAAAAAATAGATGATATTTTTGATTTTATTTTAATTCTTGGATTAAATATTCCAGCACTTGTAACAATTGTTATTTGTTATATTTGGTTTGGACTTACAGATTTTGCTGCACTTTTAGCCGTAATATTAAATAAACTTCCAATAGTAATAGTAAATGTAAGAGAAGGTACAAAAGCAATTGATAGAAAATATATGCAATTAGCAAAAGTATATAAAGTTTCAAATAAAGAGACTTTTTTCAAAGTTTTTTTACCTCAAATTTATCCTTATATTATGGCTTCTACAAGACTGTGTTTATCTTTGATTTGGAAAATTGTATTAGTGGTTGAGCTTCTTGGAAGAAGTGATGGAATAGGTTTTAAGATTTCTATGTTTTTTCAGTTTTTTGATATTACTTCAATATTAGCTTATTCATTTGCTTTTGTATTAGTAATACTTTTAATCGAAAAACTATTTTTAAAACCAATAGATTTATATATAAATAAATGGAAATAGTATGTTAGAAATTTGTATTGAAAACAAAAGTTATAAAGAAAAAACTGTTTTAAAAGATATAAATATAAGTCTAAAAAAAAGTGAGTTTATATCTATAATAGGTCCATCAGGATGTGGTAAAACAACACTTTTAAATATTTTAGCATCATTAGATGATAATTATATTGGAGAAGTAAAAAAAGATAGTGATGAAATATCTTTTATGTTTCAAGATGATAGATTAATACCATGGTTAACTATAAAAGAAAATCTTTTATTAGTTTCAAAAAATAAAGATGAAAATAAAATCAAAGAGTTTTTAAAGCTTATAAATTTAGAAGAAGTTTTAGATTTCTATCCTAACTCTTTATCAGGGGGAATGAAAAGAAGAGTGGCTTTAATAAGAGCTTTTATAAATGAACCTAAACTTATACTTTTAGATGAACCTTTTATTTCACTAGATTATCCAACGGCTATGCAGTTAAAAGAGGAGTTTTTAAAACTGTGTGAAAAGTTTACTCCAAAAGTTGTTTTAGTAACTCATGATTTAAGTGAAGCAATATACTTTTCAAATAGGATTTTCTTTTTATCAAAAAATCCTGCAACTACAATTTTAGAATTCGACAATAATACAAACAGAAAAGCCAATCAACGAAGAGTTGATGAGGTAAAAAATGAAATGTTTGAGATATACCCAAATATATTAAAAGGAGAAATATGAAAAAAATAGTTTTAAGTTTAATGCTAGCTCTTGCAGTATTTGCAAGTGAGAGTAAAATGCAGATTTTCCAACCTATGACAAGTACTTGTCCTAAATCTTGGTTAGATGATATGAAAAAAATAGCCGATGAAGTTGAAATAGTACAAATGGTAAATGTAAAAGGTTTAAAATATAGTGTTGGTGTTCCAAGAGAGGTTCAATCATGTAATACAACAATTTTTAAAGATTATGTATTTGAAGGAAATGTTCCAGCAAAAGCTATGAAAGAGTTTCTAGGAAATATCCCTAAAGGTTCAATGGGACTTTCACTTCCTTCATATGAAAATGATAAAGAAGTAAAAACAGTATATTTACTTTTAGATAATGGTACTTACAAAGAGTTTGGGAAATATTAATCCAAACTCTTTAATATTAGATTTTTTAACTTCTCATTTACTTCTTCAAAAATCTTATCATCAAAGTTTAATTTATGATATTTCTTATAAGATATAAAAACTTCATTTTTAACTTCATAAACAGAGATACCTAAAGGACAATAAGTAATATTTGAAGGGTTTTCTTGAATCATTTCTAAAGTAAAACTACTTTTACACATAAGTAGATTCACTCCATTTGTTAAAACAGCATTTTGTTTTAAAGCTTTTGCTACATTTGATGTGGATTTTGCAAGATTTAGTTCATGTACAATCACAAAACCTTGAAAACCTATCTCATCTTTTAGGTTTACTAATACTTCTTGGAAATTTTCATTTTCTATTTTTACACTAAAAAGATTTTCATTTTCGACAATCTTGTAGTTTGCATTTAAAAAACAAATCATTGTACAAAGAAGTATTAGCTTTTTCATTACTTTTTACACTCCATTTCAAATGGTGCAATACCTAAAGTATCTAAGTCAGTTTTTGGATGTAAAAATCCAACTTGTGGAGAAGTTGAAACTAAGGCTCTTGGTTGAATTAATGCTACAGGCATTCTTAATTGTCCATTATAGTCTCTAAAAGTAAGTTTTCTTCCTTTATATGCTGCAAGTTCAAACTCTTTTGAATAAATATATTTAATATTTGTTTTTAAATCTGCTGTTTTTGTATGAGTTAGTGCATTTACAATTGACCTAACTGCAACCCAGTTTGAGTAGTCAAGAGATTGCATCCATCTATTTGAGAACTTCTCAAATCTACTTTGCATTTGCGCAGCTCCCCAAGCCTCAATAACTTTATGCCATGTAACAGGTGTTAAACCTTGTGTTCCAGCAACAGGTCTTGGAAGCCAAGTATTAAAATACATAAATTCACCGAAGTCTCCATGATAATCTGCAAGTAATATTAAATCATATTTTGAAGCTTGTGTGAATGATGGAAATTCAGTACTTGCTTTTCTTCTAATATCACTATTATTATCCCAAACTTTCTCTTCTACAATTTTTGCACCAAATTTTTTAATAGATCTTTTAATATCTTCTTTAATAAGTAAATCTTTTTCATGTTCTCCACTAATTAAAAAGATGTCTTTAAAGTCTCTTTTTACTAAAAATTGTACCAATCCATCATATAACATAGCATTACTTGCTATAGTATGTAAAAGATTATCTTGACAATAGTTCTTTCTAAGATTTGAGTTTTGACTTTTTGCATTAATAAAAAGAGTCTTTGAAGCAAGTTTATTTGTTAAAAGTTCTTTTAATAAATCATCTTCTACATTTAAAATAACATAGCTATTGTTTTCATTTATAAACTTCTCATAGGCACTAATAAGCTCTTCTTTTTTATAAGAAATAGCCTCTACTAAATTGTATTTTTGATTTAAGAACCTTGCGCTTTTATTGCTGTCTTTTATGGCTATTTGGGCACCTTTTAGTCCTAAATCATCTGGGTCTTCTATAACATTTGATAATACTGGTGGCTTTTTGATCTTCTGCTCTAGGTATAAAATATTTACTTCTAGTATATTTGCATTTAGAAAAGTTGCAAATATAAGTAATAATGGTAATAGTCTCATATATTTTCCTTCTTAATTTTTTAAGAGTATACATAAGATTTATAGCCTAAGTTTAGCAAAAAAAACATCGCTAAACTCAGGCTATAATTATTAATTACAATGTCGAAACTTAAAATTTAGGAGAAAAAATGAAAAGATTTTTAACAGTTGCAATTATGTTAATTTTAACAGCTGAGTTTGCTTTTGCAAATATAAAGGGCTTATTACATTCAAGAACAACTTTAGAGCCTATTACAATTGGTGCAGGTAAAACTTTGGCAGATAAACCTTATAATTTAAAAGCAGGTAAATACTATAAATTAGTATTAAAAAGTGATGGTTCAAGAGAAGTGCCTATTGTAGGTCCTGAATTTTTTAGAAATATTTGGGTTAATCAAGTATCTATCAATGATATTGAAGTAAGACCATTAGGAATTGATAGTTTTGAATTTGATGATGAGGGTGAAATTGAACTTACTTTTATCCCTATTAAACCAGGTACTTATACATTAGGTCTTCCATCAGCTAAAAGTGATAGAGAAAGAGCTACTTTTATTGTAAAATAAATAATAGTTTAAATATATAGTATAAAGCAATTTCTGTTTTATACTAATTGTTTTTACAATCTTTACTTCCTATAAATTCTACTATTTAAAATGACAAAATCAAAATAAATACTTTGCTAAACTCAGGCTATAAACATCTTATACAATGCTTCAACTAAAATTTAGGAGAAGTTATTATGAAGAGATTATTATTAGCATCTGCATTATTATCAACAAGTTTACTAGCAGATACTATTTTTGTTTCAAATGAGAAAGATAATACTATTACTGTTATAGATTCAAACACAGATAAAGTTATAAAAACTTATGAGGTTGGTCAAAGACCTAGAGGAATTCTACTTACAAAAGATTATTCAAAACTATATATTTGTGCAAGTGATGATGATACAGTTCAAGCTATGGATACAAAAACTGGTGAAATTTTATATAGCCTTCCATCAGGTGAAGATCCAGAACAATTTGCTTTACATCCAGATGGTAAAGAACTTTACATATCAAATGAAGATGATGGAATTGTAACAGTTGTAGATGTTCAAAAAAAAGATGTAGTTGCTCAAATAGAAGTTGGTATTGAGCCTGAGGGTATGGCTGTAAGTCCAGATGGATCAATAGCTATTAATACATCAGAAACATCAAACTTTTTACATTGGATTGATACAAAAACTAAAAAGATTGTTCATAATACTTTAGTAGATCAAAGACCAAGACATATTGAATTTACAAAAAGTGGTGATAAAATTTGGGCATCAAGTGAAATTGGTGGAACTGTAATGGTTATAGATACAAAAACTAAAGAGCCACTTTCAAAGATTTCTTTTAAAATTCCTGGAATCTTTAAAGATTTAATTCAACCAGTTGGTATTAAATTAACAAGTGATGGTAAATATGCTTTTGTTGGTTTAGGACCTGCAAATCATGTAGCTGTAATTGATGCAAAGACATATAAAGTAATCAAATACTTATTAGTTGGAAGTAGAGTTTGGATGCTTGATTTTGCAAATAATGAAAAGAAACTTTATACTACAAATGGTGTAAGTGGTGATGTTTCTGTTATTGATGTAGAATCTTTAAAAGTTAAGAAAACTATTCAAGTTGGAAGATACCCTTGGGGCTTAGCAGTAATCCCAAGTAAATAATCATGGAAAAAAATATCTTAGAATTAAAAGATGTAGATTTTTCTTATGGATCTAAAAAGGTATTAAATAATATATCTTTTAGTATAAAGCAGGGCAGTTTTTCTGTTCTGCTAGGACTAAATGGAGCTGGAAAATCTACAGTATTCTCACTAATTACTAGACTTCTAAAACTTGAAGTTGGAACTATAAATATAAATCAACACTCAATAAAAAATTATTCAAAATCCTTAAAAGATATAGGTATTGTTTTTCAAGAACCAACTTTGGATTTAGATTTAACCGTACGACAAAATCTTTATTATTATGGTTCACTTAAAGGTTTAGGTTTTAAAGATACTATAAAATCTGTAGAAAATGAAATAGTAAGGCTTGAATTACAGGATTCACTAGATATTACTGCTAGAAAATTAAATGGTGGTCATAGAAGAAGAGTTGAAATTTTGAGAGCTTTGATAAATAAACCAAAGCTATTACTTTTAGATGAGCCTACAGTTGGGCTTGATTTAAAAAGTAGATTTGATATTTTAGATTATGTTAGAGATTTAGTAAAAAGAGAAAACTTAAGTGTTTTATGGATTACACATCTTTTTGATGAAGTAAAAGAAGATGATGATATATCATTTATTAAAAAAGGTGAGATAGTAGAGTCTGGAATTGTAAAAGATATTGTTAAAAAGTATGAAAAAGATAACTTGGTTGATACATTCAATCAAATAGTAAGGTAAAAGATGAATATTTATATAAATTGTATGAAAGGAATTATCTATAAAGAGTTAATTCGATTTGTAAAACAAAAAAGTAGATTTTTTTCAGCTCTAGTGCGACCTTTATTATGGTTATTTATTTTCTCAGTGGGTTTTAAAACGGCTTTAGGTTTAGCTATTATTCCTCCATATGAAACATATATCACTTATGAAACATACATAGTCCCAGGACTTGTTGGAATGGTTTTACTTTTCAATGGTATGCAAAGTAGTCTTACTATGATATTTGATAGAGAAATGGGAAGTATGAAAATTTTACTATCTTCTTATATCAATAGAAACTATTTACTTTTTTGTAAGATGTTTGCAACAGCAATTGTATCTACAATACAAGCGGTAACTTTTTTACTCATTGCAAAAGTTTATGGGGTTGATATATCTTTTTTAGCTATTTTAGCAACAATTCCAATTATTATGATTTCTTCAATAATACTAAATGCATTTGCACTGTTTATTTCTTCTGTAATTAAACAGTTAGAGAACTTTGCTACAGTAATGAACTTTGTGATTTTTCCGATGTTCTTCTTAAGTAGTGCCTTATATCCTTTATGGAAAATAAAAGATTCATCACTTATTTTATTTAATATATCATCTTATAATCCATTTACTTATATAGTTGAGTCTATAAGATTTACTTTATATCTAAAAATTGATGCAAACTCTTTAATAATTGTGCTAATTTCTTTAGTAATAACCCTAATAATGGCCTTTGTAGGTTTTAAATCTAAAAAAGTAAATCATAGCTAAACTGAGGCTATATTTCTTATGTATACTTCTTTTCAGACAAATTTTTCAGGTTTGTTATCAAAATTAAGAAGGAGAGAAGATGAATAAGAATAGATTGCTAACTAGTGCAGTTGCCGTTACACTAGCTGCACTAATTAGTGGATGTGCTATGTCTAGCAACACAGAAAATAATAGCATAACAAAAGTTACAAAACCATCATTTGCACCAGTTACATATGATGAAATCGTAAATGATGCAAAAACACCTGGTGATGTAGTTAGTTATGGTTTAGGACCAAAAGGTCAAAGATACTCAACATTAACTCAAATCAACAAAGACACAATTAAAGATTTAGTTCCAGTATGGAACTTTAGTTTTGGTGGGGAAAAACAAAGAGGACAAGAGTCTCAACCTGTAGTTAAAGATGGAGTTATGTATGTAACTGCTTCTTACTCTAGACTTTTTGCTATTGATATTTTAACTGGTGAAGAGTTATGGCAATATGATGCAAGACTTCCTGATGCAATTTTACCTTGTTGTGATGTTATTAACAGAGGTGCTGCATTATATGGTGATTTAGTTATTTTTGGAACACTTGATGCAAAACTAGTTGCTCTTGATAGAAAGACTGGTAAAGTTAAATGGAAAAAAAGAATTGCTAAGTATAAAGATGGGTACTCATTTACAGCTGCTCCGCTTATCGTAAAAGATATGTTAATTACTGGTGTATCTGGTGGTGAATTTGGTGTTGTTGGTAAAGTAGAGGCTAGAAACCCAAATACAGGTAAATTAATATGGACTAGACCAATGGTTGAAGGACATATGGGATACTTAAATGGTAAAGAAAATGGTATTACTGGTACTTTAAATGCTACTTGGGAAGGTGATACTTGGAAACATGGTGGTGGTGCTCCATGGAATGGTGTAACTTACGATCCTGAAACAGACTTAATTTATGTTCCAACTGGAAACCCTGCACCTTGGAATTCTCACTTAAGAAAAGGTGATAACTTATACACTGCTTCAAGAGTTGCTGTAAATCCTGATACTGGTAAAGTTGTATGGCATTACCAAACTACTCCAAATGATGGATGGGATTACGATGGTATGGCTGAATTTATACCATTTGATTACAAAGATGAAAATGGAAATGTTGTAAAAGCCGGTGCTACTGCTGATAAAAATGGATTCTTCTATGTTTTAGATAGAGTTAATGGTAAATACATCAGATCTACTCCTTTTGTTGATAAAATCACATGGGCTAAAGGAATTGATGAAAATGGTAGACCTATAGTAAATGAAGATAATAGACCTGGAGCTCCTGTAAATGGGAAAAAAGGTAAATCTGTATTCTCAGTACCTTCATTCTTAGGTGGGAAAAACTGGAATCCAATGGCATACTCACAAAAAACTGGATTATTCTATGTTCCTGCAAATGAGTGGGGAATGGATATTTGGAATCAACCTGTTTCTTATAAAAAAGGTGCAGCATACTTAGGTGCTGGATTTACTATTAAACCTATTTACGAAGATCACATTGGTGCTATCAAAGCTGTTGATCCTGTAACTGGAAAAATTAAGTGGATTTATAAAAACAAAGCACCATTATGGGGTGGAGTTTTAACTACTGCTGGTGGTTTAGTAATTACAGGTAATCCAGAAGGTAAACTTTTAGCATTAGATGATGAAACGGGTAAAGAGTTATACTCATTTAATGTTGGATCTGGAATCGTTTCTTCTCCTATTACTTGGGAGCAAAATGGTGAGCAATATATTGCTGTAGTATCTGGTTGGGGTGGAGCCGTTCCTTTATGGGGTGGTGAAGTTGCAAAAGCTGTTAAGCTTTTAAACCAAGGTGGTTCAGTACACGTGTTCAAATTACATAAGTAGTTTGAACACAAAAATCTTACAAAGGAGGTAATTGTTATGAAATGGGAAACACCTATGTTTGTAGATAATAGATTTGGTTTTGAAGTAACAATGTATATTTGTAACGAGTAGAACCTAATTTGAGTAAACTAGTTTCGGCTAGTTTGCTCTTTTTATAATTAAGTCTAAAATAGACTTAATTATAAAAAGAGTTAAGGGAAGATTATGAGAATAGAAGTTTTAGGATCAGGTGCAGGAGGAGGACTTCCTCAGTTTAACTGTAACTGTGATAACTGTAAGGGTTACAGAGAAGGTAAAGAAACTATTAAAAGAAGAACACAAAGTTCTATTACTATAAGTGAAGATGGTGAAAACTGGGTTTTATTTAACACTTCACCAGATATTTTAGAGCAAATTCATAATTCCCCTTTTTTACACCCAACTAAAAAAAGAGAAACAAAAATAAAAGCTATTGTTTTCAATGATGCACAAATTGACCATACAACAGGTCTACTTATGTTAAGAGAGGGATGTCCTCATCAAATTTACTGTACAAAAGAAGTAAATGAAGAATTAAACACATCATTTCCTACTATGAAAATGCTAAAACATTGGGATGGTGGAGGAACTGCCTGGCATGAAATCTTACCAGATTCAACTACAAAATTTGAAATTCCTGTAATGCCTAGTTATGAGTTTTATGCCCATGCATTAATTTCAAATGCACCTCCATACTCAGAGTATAGAGATAAACCTAGAAAGGGTGATAATATAGGAATAACTGTTGTAAATAAAAATACAGGAAAAAGACTATTTTATTTACCTGGACTTGGTGTTATGGAAGACCATGTATTTGAAGAAATGAGAAATGCAGATGTTCTTTTAATAGAAGGAACATTATGGACAAATGATGAAATGATAAAAGGAAACTTTTCAAATAAGCTTGGAACTGATATGGGACATATTCCATTAAGTGGAGAAGAGGGACTTATCAAAGTTTTAGATAGTTTAGAAAAACCAAGAAAAATACTAATTCATATAAATAATACAAATCCTATCTTAGATGAGAGTAGTGATGAGTATAAGGAGCTTATTTCACATGGAATTGAAGTTTCTTATGATGGTATGAGTATAGAAATATAATAAAGGAGAGAATATTATGACTAAAAAAATTGACCAATTACTTTCAAAAGATGAGTTTGAACAAAAATTAAGAGCTATGGGTAAGATGTATCATATACATCATCCATTTCATATTAGAATGTATAAAGGTGAATGTACAAAAGAAGAGATTCAAGGATGGGTAGCAAATAGATTTTATTATCAAACAGCAATTCCTATTAAAGATGCTGCAATCATGTCAAATAATCCTCCTTTAGAAGATAGAAGAAAGTGGATAGATAGAATTATTGACCATGATAGTGTTGGTGGAGGAATTGAAGCTTGGCTTGAATTAGGTGAAGCTGTTGGATTAAATAAGCAGGACTTAATTTCTCATAAATATGTTTTACCATCTGTTAAGTTTGCAGTTGAAGCATATATAAATTTTGCAAAACAAAGACCTTGGAAAGAGGCTGCAATGTCATCTTTAACTGAGATGTTTGCTCCTGAAATTCATCAACAAAGACTTAATACTTGGCCTGATAATTATCCTTGGATTGAACCAAAAGGTTTAAGATATTTCCAAAAAAGATTAAGTGAAGCAAGAAGAGATGTCCAACATGGATTATCATTAACTTTAGAAGAGTTTAATACAGTTGAACTACAAAGTAAAGCTTGTGAAATATTACAATTTAAATTAGATATTTTATGGACTATGTGTGATGCTTTATATCTAGCATATGAATTAAAACAACCTCCATACTTTAATATAGAAGGGGTAGAAGATGCACAAAGAAAAATTAATTGTAGTGAATAATCACTTTCAATTACAATTTGAAAAAGCACAAGACTGTTTTGTATTATTGTATCCTGAAGGTATGGTTCAGTTAAATCAAAGTGCTGGTGAAATTATGAACCAGTGTGATGGAACAAAAAGTTTTAATGAGATAGTAGAAACTTTAGAAAAAAAGTTTGAAATGTCTGGTTTAGAAAAAGATATAGAAGCGTTTTTTAATGAAGCATTTGAAAGAAAGTGGGTGCAGTATGTCGATTAATGATAAAAACAATAATGAGAAACTAGATATAAAGCCCCCTTTATGGGTACTTTTAGAATTAACTCATAAGTGTCCTTTAGAGTGTTCATATTGTTATAATCAACTTGATTTTGTAAATACAAAAGATGCTATGAGCAAAGATGATTGGTTTAGAGTAATGGATGAGGTTAGAGAACTTGGTGCTGTTCAACTTGGTATTTCAGGTGGAGAGCCTTTATTAAATAAAGATATAGTTGATATAGTTCAAAAAGCAAATGATTTAAAGTTTTATACTAATTTAATCACATCAGGTGTTGGTGCTCCAAAAGGAATAGTAAAAAAACTAAAAGATGCAGGCCTTAAAACAGTACAGTTAGGTATTCAATCTCATGATGAAAATACTATGACTTTAATTACTAACAATAAAAATTCATATAAAGAAAAAATTGCTTTTGCTAAAGAAGTAAAAGAAGCAGGACTTCAACTTATAGTTAATACTTGTATTACTAGACAAAATATTCATCAAGTAGGGCAGATTATTGAATTTGCTGAAACTCTTGGGGCAAATTATTTAGAAATTGCAAATATTCAATATTATGGTTGGGCATTAAAAAATATAAATGCATTGCTTCCTTCAAAAGAGCAATTAGATGAAGCAAAAGCAAAAGTAAATGAGTATAGACAAAAAGATGATGCTATGAAAGTATTTTTAGTTGTACCTGATTATTTTGCTGATAGACCAAAAGCTTGTATGAATGGATGGGGTACTACTTTTTTAACTATCAATCCTGATGGGGTTGCACTTCCATGTAATACAGCAAATACTTTACCTTTAGATTTTCCAAATGTAAAAGAAAACTCTGTAAAAGAAGTATGGTATGATTCAAAAGCCTTTAATTATTTTAGAGGTGATAGTTGGATGAAAGAGCCTTGTCGTACTTGTGATGAAAGAGACAAAGACTTTGGCGGTTGCAGATGCCAAGCCTTTGCTCTAACAGGAGAGATGAATGCTGCAGATCCTGTGTGTTCTAAATCACCTGACCATGCAGTTGTTACGCAAAAAATCCAAGATAGTATAACTTATAGCGATCAAAAGATTTTTTACAGAAATAGAAAAAATTCTATTTCATTTTTAGAAGCTTGATAGATTTAAATCTATCTTCTTCTTTTTTTTCTAGTTTTTGAAACTCTTTTTGTATTTATTTTGAAATTGTATGTCAGATACTTTTTTATCATATATTCAGATAAATCATACATCTCATCCAAACTTGTCTTAACTTTCCAAGTTGGAATATTCTCTTTTTGAGATATATTTTTCTTTACTGCTATATTGTTTTCATTGTAGATATTTAGTATCTTTTCAATAGGGAAGCTTTCAATGAACGTATATGAACAAAAAGATTTTTCGAACTCTTTTTTATAACTGTAAATCAAACTAAAAGCAAGTAGTTCAGGAATCCAATACGAACCCTTCTTTAGTTGGGAAGAAAAGATTGAGGTTAGGAATTTATAATAAGCCCTCATTGGTTCTAAATTAGTTGATATTTTTTTAAGTGTTGAAGACTTATTTTGGTTCTGGAAAACATATGAAAGTGTTTCACTTGTTACAATATTATTGTCTAAATAATTTTTTAGATTTTTTACATTGTCATGAATAAACTTTGTTTCTTTTTCATCTTTTGGTAATTGCATTTTTTTATAATCACTTAGTAGATGATGAACAATAATTAGTAGTGTATCTAATTTTAATTTTTGTAAATTAATAGATTCACATTGTTGCAAAACTAAATTCATTTGTTTATTTAAGTCCATAATTTTCTTCCTAAAATACTTACTTATATTTGAATTGTAGTTATTGTATGAAAAATTCAGAAATAATTCTTCTTTTTAAGTGCTGTTAAAATTGTTTGTTAGTGCTACTTTTATATTTTATTTGTGCTATAATCTATCTTATGAAAAAAGAGACACTACAAAAAAGAACAAAAATAGCCAATGATATAATGTTTTATATTTATACTCATATTGAAACAAACATCGATATAGAAGAGCTTAGTATTGATTTAGATATTAGTAAATTTCATATGCATAGAATATTCAAAGAAGCATTTGGAAAAAATATTTATGAGAGTATCAAATCTATTAGATTACAAAAAGCATCTAATTTACTTCTTACAAATAAATATTCAACAATATCTGAAATTGCAAATGAGTGTGGATACTCCTCTCAATCATCTTTTATTAAAACTTTTAAAGAGAGATTTGAAATGACTCCAAAACAATGGAAAAAGGGTGGATATAAAGAATACTCTAACAATATTTTACAACAGTCACCCAAAGCCATGGAGTCAAAAGCTAATTTTAATGAAATAACACCAACCATTGTAAAGATGCCTTTTAGAAAAGCATACTATATTAGAAATAGGGGTTATAACATAAATATAAAACAAGCGTGGCAGAAAATGCAAGTTTGGAGATTATCAAATGATATAAAAGAGTATAAAGAGATTGCGCTTTTTCATGATAACCCTTCAATAACTCCTTTAAATGATTGTCAATATATTGCTTGTCTTGAAACAAAGGAAGAGGTAAAAAGTGATAGACTTCCTGACTTTAAAATAGCTGATGGAGTTTATGCTAGATTTGATTTGCAAGGAGTACATGGGGATGTTTTAAAGTTTATTCATTGGGTTTATCATGAATGGTTACCTAGAAGTGAGTTTGAAACAACAACAAAACCATCTTATGTGGAGTATAGAAAAAACAACTTTCTAAGTGATGATAATGAGTTTGATTTAAGCTTTTATGTATCTATTAAGTTTTAGAAGTAAGGGTTAGTTTGGTCTTTCAACCATATAACCACTTCCTCTAATATTTTTAATAAAGTCTTCTTTTAAAACTTTTTTTACTCTATTTACTTCTGCTCTAATTGTCGCATTGTCTATAAAATCATCATTCCAAACATAGGTTCTAAACATATCGTATTGTACAACTAAGCTTCTATTATGAGCTAGTAATTCAATAATTTGAAGTTGTCTTTTAGGTAAGATATGAGGCTCATTATTAAAATATAAAGTCATAGTCTCTGCATCAAAACTATAGTTTTTTGATAACCTTTTATGTTTTTGTGGAGCAATATTTGTTTTTAGAATTTTATTTATTCTAAGTGTTAGCTCTCTTAAGTGAAAAGGTTTTTTTAGATAATCATGACAACCTATATTAAAGGCTCTATCAATATCTTCAATATCAATAAGTGCTGATATAAATATAGTTGGTATCATTCTTTTCTTTTCATGTAATTGCTCTAAAACAGTTAATCCATCAATATTTGGTACATTTATATCAAGTATTAATAAATCAAACTTTTCTTCTTCTAAAATATTTAGACACTCGTCACCTTTTGTTGTATTAGTAATAGAATGACCAGTTGAAGTTAAATATTCTGTAATCATCTCATTTAACATAATATCATCTTCTAAAAGTAATATTTTCATTTTTCAATTCCTTTAAATGTATAAGTAAATGAAGCCCAGTTTTCACCAGACTCTAGTTTTATTCCAACATTTTCTTCACTACAAATTCTTTTTACAAGATTTAGTCCAAGTCCAAAACCATCTTTTGATTCTTCTTCTCGATAATACTCTTCAAAAATCTTTTGAGGTTCTAGTATTTGAACTGAACGACTCTCAATTATAAAGTCACACTCATTATTTCTATATATAAGCTTTACATATATAGTTTCATTTGGTAATGTATATTTAATTGCATTTGTAAGATTGTTATCAACTATTCTTTGAAGTTTAATCTCATTGAAACTTATATTTATTTCATCAATATTATGAATAAAATTTAGTGTTGATTTAAATTTTAGGGCAGTTTGAGTAAAAAACTCAATTCTACTTCTTACAAAATCAACTAAGTTTATTTCATGTGTTGCTTTATTTACATGATCTTTTTTTACTAAGTAACTTAAATCATCGTAAATACTAAAAACATTTTTCATAGCAACTTCAATATTAGATAAATATTTGTTTTTTCCATGCTCAATTTCATACATGTCAATATTCCCCATAATAATTGAAAGGGGAGTATTTGTTTCATGAATTGTATATTTTAAAAACTGTTTTTGTGACTCAAGCAAATTTTGAGCGTATCTATTTCCTTCTTCTAACTTCTTAGATTGATTACTATAATCTTTTGAAGATTGTTCAATTAGATGTGTTAAAGCTTGTAAGCTTCTTGCTTGTTCACTTATATCATCATTGTCATTTTTTTCTTCTACTTCTTCTTTTTCTTCATAAGTTATTTCACTATTTTCACTAAGTCCAACAACTGTTAATGTTTGGTTTAATAACTCATTGTGCCCATCATTATGATAAAACTCTCCATATGTAAAAAATCCTGATGTATTTGCAATTTCTGAAAATGGCTTAATTTCAATATCAATTAAATCAGGAATATATCTTCTTCTTGCCATACAAGTATAGATAAAAAATGACTCAACACCTGTTACTGAACACTTATTAAATAAAGATTGTAAAGGGTTGTTCATTATAAGCTCAACATTACCAAAGCCTAACTTTACAATATCCCCTTTATTTAAATTACCTGCAAAACTTAAGCTTCCATCACTATGTTTTTGAATTACAGCTCTAGCTAGTGGCATTCCATTCTTTTGTACAATTAAAGGAAACTCTATTCCTGTTGCAGGTAAGGCTTTTGCAACATATTCACCTAAATATTTTTCATAAAAGTCTAAAGGTGTTAATCCTGAGATTTTATAAACCCTATTATCTTTAACTTCTTCTATTTCATGATCTATTCCTATTGGTGACCAGTTAAAGTTATAAGCATTACAAATTTTTAAATCTTTAGAGTTAAGAGATACAGCAACTGCACCTTTTGTAATAATCTTATCTTGACATAAAATAAATGTTTCTTTAAAGGTTGCATTATCTGCTGCCATTCCACCACTTACAACTACTTTACTATTAATAGAGCTTATACCTTTTAAAAACTCTTCCCCATTTGTAGTTTCACCATCAGTAAATGTAATAAGTAGTTTTGTATCTTCATTACATAACTGCTTTGCTAGTTTTTGACCATTTATATAAGAGTTGTCATTTTGTACATAGGCTACTTTTAATTGAGTTTTTTCAAATACTGATATAGATATTACTGTTCTTTTTGTAGAAATATTTGCATTGTCTATCTCTCCATCAGTAGATGAGCCAATACAAATTGCTTGAGGAAGTTCTTTTTTCAATTTATTTAGAATAGTTTTCATAATTTCTTTTGATTGACCACAAAAAATTTGTATTAATATGTTTTTTTCTTTTTTTAAAGTGTCAAAGTCTATTAACAGTTCTAAAGATTCGTCTTTAATTGTATAGTTATATGTTTTCATAAAAAAATTGTAGCAAATAAATCAAAAAAAACAAAGAAAAAAAAGGTAATAAAAGCACCATTTTTAGGGATTTTGTGTCAAAAAACTACATTGCTATATTCAGGCTATACTTAGGCTAAATTCACGCTATATTTCTCGTGTAAACTTTCATCAAGCAGAAAAATTATGGCATAGCAAATAATTTTCTCAAAATAATTAAAATAATAAAAAGGATGAAAAATGATTTATAGTAAACCGCAGTACAAAGCTCAATATGAGAACTTTATTGGTGGAGAATGGCTTGCTCCAAAAAGTGGAGAGTATTTTGAAAATATTTCACCTGTAGATGGAGAAACTTTAACAAGAATTCCTAGATCAAATGAAGAAGATGTTGATGCAGCAGTTGCAGCTGCTATGAAAGCTTTTGAATCATTTAAGCATACTTCTGTAGTAGAAAGAAGTAATTTATTAAACAAAATAGCAGATGCTATTGAAGGTAACTTAGAAGCATTAGCAATTGCTGAAACTTTAGATAATGGTAAAACTATTAGAGAAACATTAAATGCTGATGTTCCTTTAGTTGTAGATCACTTCAGATACTTTGCATCTGTAATTAGAGCTGAGTCTGGAACTGTTTCAGATTTAGATGAAAACACTATTTCTCAAGAAGTATATGAGCCATACGGAGTTGTAGCTCAAATTATTCCTTGGAACTTCCCATTATTAATGGCAGCTTGGAAATTAGCTCCTGCATTAGCAGCAGGTAACTGTGTAGTTATGAAACCAGCATCAGCTACTCCAATGTCAATCTTAGTATTAATGGAAACAATTGCAGAGGTATTACCAGCAGGTACAATCAACATTATTAATGGTGCAGGTGGAAAAATTGGTAAACACTTATCAACTCACCCAGACATCAAAAAAGTTGGATTTACAGGTGAAACTACAACTGGTCAGTTAATTATGCAATATGCAACTGAAAACATTATTCCATCAACATTAGAATTAGGTGGTAAATCTCCAAATATCTTTATGCCTTCAATTATGGATGCTGATGATGAGTTCTTTGATAAAGCAATTGAAGGTTTAGTATTATTCGCATTTAACTCTGGTGAAGTTTGTACTTGTCCATCAAGAGCATTAATCCATGAAGATATCTATGAGCCATTTATGGCAAGAGTATTAGAGAGAGTTAAAGCTATTAAATTAGGTGATCCTTTAGATACTGAAAACATGATGGGTGCCCAATGTTCATTAAGCCAAAAAGAGAAAATTACTGAGTACATTAAAATTGGTAAAGAAGAGGGTGCTGAGTGTTTAATTGGTGGAGATATCTTAGAGTCTGAAAAATATCCAAATGGATTCTATATTCAACCAACAATCTTCAAAGGTCACAATAAAATGAGAATCTTCCAAGAAGAAATCTTTGGACCTGTATTATCTGTAACTACATTTAAAACTGAAGAAGAAGCATTAGAAATCGCAAATGACACTATCTACGGATTAGGTTCAGGTGTATGGTCAAGAGATGCTCACCAATTACATAAATTCTCAAGAGGAATTGAAGCTGGTAGAGTATGGGTGAATTGTTACCACTTATACCCATCACATGCATCATTTGGTGGATACAAAAAATCAGGTATCGGTAGAGAAACTCACATGATGATGTTAAACTCTTACAGACACACTAAAAATATCTTAACTTCTTACAGCAAAGATGCTTTAGGATTCTTTTAATAGATAGTTTTAAACTTAATTAAACCCCTTATTGTGGTACAGAAGGTTCTCTCTCCCTTTTCCTTCTGTACCTTTTTTGTTTTATATATAAAAAGGATAAATTATGGCAATAAAAAGAGTAGACGTTACAAAAGAAGCTTGTGACGTAATCAAAAAACTTCAAGAAGAACATGGTGAATTAGTATTTAACCAAAGTGGTGGTTGTTGTGATGGAACAGCTCCTATGTGTTATGCAAAAGATGATTTTTATGTGCCAAGTAGAAATGTAAAGCTTGGTGAAATATGTGGATGTGAGTTTTTTATAGATAAAGACCAATTCGAATATTTTAGACACTCTTTTATTACAATTGATGTAAGAGAAGAAAAATCAGCTTTTGGTAACTCTTTTTCTCTTGAAATAGATATGGGTTATCAGTTTATAACTAAGTCTAGAATTTTTACAGATGAAGAGTATGAGCAATTAAAAAAAGAAGAAGAGGGAAATTAATCCTTTTTTTCTTCTTGACTTGTAACAAGTGCTAGATTTGTTAAATCATATTTTTGAAGTAAATCTAAAACTTTCACAACTCGTTGATATTCAACTTTTTTATCAATTCTAACTAATACAGCTTTATGTTTATTTTCAATAGCTTTTAGATTATCTTCTAGTGATTGAAAAGATACTTCTATTCCTTTTATTGCAAGTTTATTTGAACTAAGTTCTATAAAAACTTGTTCTTCATCTACTTTTAACTCTTTAGCATTTGAGTTTGGCAAATCAAGTATCAAAGCCAGTTCATCTTTTTTAAATACAGAACTTACTATAAAAAATAAAAGTAGTATAAAAACTACATCTATGATTGGGGTTAAGTCTAAACCTAAAGGTTCTCTTCTTTTCATACTATTTAATTGTACTTTTTGCTTTTAACTCAATAGAGTCAATTTGTGAGATAAAATGATTGTAAGCAATATGATGAGGTATTGCTACGATTAAACCTGCAATTGTTGTAATTAAAGCTATTGAAATACCATTTGAGAAAACACTAGGATCACCTAAGCCATTTTTTGTGATTACATCAAAAGATTGATAAACTCCAATTACAGTTCCAAGTAATCCTAAAAGGGGTGCAATAGTTGCAATATTTTTTATATATGTAAGCCCACTTTCTAGTTTTTTTACTTCGTACTCTATTTGTGAAAAAACTGAATTTGTAGAGTTTTTATCTAGTTTAGCATCTATTTTTTTTATCATGGCATTTTTTCTTGGAAGGGTAAATAGTTTCCATAGAATTATAGTAAATCCAATAATATTTAAAGCTATTAGTATATAGACAATAAGACCACCTTTTTGTATATAAAAAAGTATATCCATGTTTATCCTCTTGTAAGTTTTTTTGTTATTGTACATAAATTTTATTAATAAATGGTACAATTTTAAAATGAAATATACAAACTCTCCAATTGAAAAAATCAAATACAACAATAATAGTTTTTATATAAAAAGAGATGACTTACTCCATAAAGATTTTTCTGGAAATAAAGCAAGAAAATTTTACTATTTTTTACAAAAAGATTTAACAGGCATAAAAAAAATAGTATCCCACGGCTCTGCTCAATCAAATGCAATGTACTCTTTATCCGTTTTATCAAAATTAAAAGGCTTAGAGTTTGATTATTATGTAGATCATATTGCTTCTTTTTTAAAAGATAATCCTGTTGGAAACTATAAGTATGCTCTTAAAAATGGTATGAATATTTATGAAAAAGAAATACCAGAAAGTTTTAATGATGATGAATTATTTATAAAAGAAGGGGGAGCTTTAAAAGAAGCTCAATTTGGCTTAAAAATCCTTGCAGAAGAGATAAAACTTTGGGCCAAAGAAAATAGTATAGAAAACCTAAAGGTATTTTTACCAAGTGGTACAGGAACAACAGCATTATATTTACAAAAGTACTTACCTTATGAAGTAATCACTTGTGCATGTGTAGGAGATGAAGAGTATTTAAAAAAACAATTTTTTGAATTAGAAAAATCTAATCATCCAGCAATTCTGCCAAAAGTAAAGAAATATCATTTTGGAAAGTTATACAAAGAATTTTATGAAATTTATTTAGAGCTTTTAAAACAGACAAACATAAAGTTTGACCTATTATACGATTCTTTAGGAATGAAGCTTTTTGAAAGATATATAAATAATGATAATAAAGCATATAATAATTACCTTTATATTCACCAAGGTGGATTAATAGGAAATGAATCAATGCTACAAAGGTATAAAAACAAGTACAAAGAGTTATGAAACTTATGTTAAAATGTTTTCATGTTACAAACAAGTGAAAAAAATATACTAAATTTAATAAAATATGCACCAACATTAATTGTAATTGTTTTAATTACAATAGTTAGCTACTTGTATTTTTTAGAAAAAGATGCTCAAAACAAAGAAGACATAAAAAAATTAAAAGAGCGTTTTATTGAAAAAAGTAAACAAGATATAAAAAATCAAGTGGATATAGTTTATGAATACATAAACTATGAAAAGCTAAGTAGTACAGAAAACTTAAAAAAAAGTCTTAAAAAAGAAGTGCAACAAGCTCATAGAATTATGATGCATATCTATAACAAATATAAAGACACTCATACAAAAGAACAGATAGTAACAAAAATAAAAGATGCTTTAAGAAAACACACTTTCAATAAAGGAAGAGGATATTTTTATATATATAATTTAAATGCTGTGAATATTTTACATCCATTGAAGCCTGAACTTGAGGGAAAAAGTCTTTTAGAATTTCAAGATAAAAGAGGAAACTTTATTTCTAAAGATATCTTAAAAGGTTTAAGTAAAAGTGATGAGTTCTTTTATGAGCTATATTGGAATAAGCCAAAAATTTTTGATATACAGTTTAAAAAAATCACTTACAATTATAAGTTTAAACCTTATGATTGGTTTATTGGTACTGGTGAGTATGTGGATGATTTTGAAAAAACTTTAAAGAAAAAGATTTTAGATTATATTCAAAAAATAAATTACACTAATAAAAACTATGTATTTGTAATTGATTATAAAGGTAATTATTTATCTCATATAAATAAAAACTATGTAGGTTTAAATAGACTTGATTTAAAAGATAGCAACTCTTTTTATATTACAAAAGAGATAATAAAAACTGCAAAAAATGGTGATGGTTATTTAAACTATAACTCTACAGTAAAACCAAAAACAGGTAAAAGTTATAAAAAAACTACATATGTAAAAGGTTTTGATTATTGGCAGTGGGCAGTTGGAACTGGTTTTTATATGGATGAATTAGAATCAAATTTAGAAAATATTGAGAGAGAAGCCAAACTTAGAAAACAAGATGGCTTATATACTATTCTTATATTTGGAATTTTATTAAGTTCTATTTTTATTTTAATTTCACTTTTTTTATCAAGACAATTAAGATTAAAATTTCTGAAACATAAAAAAGAGTTAATCAGCCAAATCAATAAAAATAATGAAAAAGATTTAATTTTATCTCAACAAGCAAAAATGGCAGCAATGGGTGAAATGATAGGTAATATTGCTCATCAATGGAGACAACCTTTAAATGCAATCACAACACAATCCTCAGGTTTAAAATTTAAAAATGAGTTTAGTTCAATTGATAAAAAAGAAATAGATGAAAGTATGGAAAATATTATTCATACAGTAGAGTATTTATCTAACACAATTGATGATTTTAAAGATTTTTTTAATCCAAACAAACAATATGTAAATTTTACAGTTGAGGAACTATTTGTAAAAGTTGAAAAACTTTTAGGTGTTCATTTTAAAAATAAAGGTATTGAAATTATCAAAGATATTGATGATATTCAAGTTTCTGGATATGAAAATGAACTTTTACAAGTAATAATAAATATTTTCAATAATGCAAAAGATGAGTTTGAAAGAAAAGGTATAGAAAAAAGATATATTTTTGTTCAAGCAAAACAAGAAAATGAGAATGTAGTTATAAAAATAAAAGATAATGCTTCAGGAATTCCTCAAGAAATTATAAAAGATATATTTAAATCACACTTTACAACAAAAGAAAAATCTAACGGTACAGGTATTGGACTTTACATGTCAAGACAGATTTTAAAACGATTTGCAAAGGGTGATATTGAAGCTTTAAATGAAAGCTTTAAATATAAAGATGTGAGCTATAAAGGTGCATGTTTTAAACTAACAATCTTAAAGAATTTTTCTTTATGAGAAAATTACAAACTTTTAGATATAATCTTTGACTATGAAAAAGAAGAATATTATATTAATAGGTTTTATGGGTGTTGGTAAGGGTACAGTAGCAAGAGGATTAGTTAAATCTTCGGATATGTTTGCTATTGATACAGATGACTTGATTGAGAGTATGGAAAATAGAAAAATTAAAAAGATTTTTGCCCAAGAGGGAGAGCCATACTTTAGAGCATTAGAAAAGAAAACTGCATTATGGTTAGAGCAAAGTGTGAATAACACTATTATTTCAACTGGTGGTGGCTTTTATAAGCAAGAGAATATTAAAAATATTGGTACAGTAGTTTATTTGAAATCTTCATTTCAAGGGATTTTAGACAGAATAAATACTGCTCCAAATGCTGCTAATAAACTTAAAAAAAGACCACTACTACAAAATTTAGATGAAGCAACAAAGCTTTACGATTCAAGAGTACCTCAGTACGAAGAAGTTGCTGATATCGTTGTAGATGTTGAGAAAAAGCCTTTAGAAAATATTGTAGAAGAGATATTAGGACAAATTTAATGAAAATTATAAATACAAAAGACTCAAACTTTAAAGAAGAGTTTGATGGGATACTAGCTAGAGCAAAAAGTGATATTAAAGGCGTATCTTCAATAGTTACAGGAATTATTGATGAGATTATTGAAGAGGGAAATGAAGCTTTAAAAAGACATATTGAGAAGTTTGATAAGTGGGAAGTAAAAGAAGATTCTGACTTAATGATTTCTCAAGATGAGATGAAAAAAGCTTATGATAGCATTGATGATAAATTAAAAGCTGCATTACATACAGCATATGACAGAATCAAAGCTTATCATGAAAAGCAACTTCCTAAATCATGGTTAGATTTTGAATCAAATGGAACTATTTTAGGTCAAAAAGTAAGTGCAGTTGATAGAGCAGGCCTTTATATCCCTGGTGGAAAAGCTGCATATCCAAGCTCACTTTTAATGAACGCAGTTCCTGCAATAGTTGCAGGTGTTGAAGAGATTGTTGTATGTACTCCAACTCCTGATAATGAAGTAAATGAATTATTACTTGCAGCTTGTCACTTATGTGGTATTTCAAAAGCTTATAAAGTAGGTGGAGCTTCTGCTGTTGCTGCAATGGCTTATGGAACTGCTACTATTCCAAAAGTAGATGTTATTACAGGGCCTGGGAATATTTTTGTTGCTACTGCTAAAAAGTTAGTTTTTGGTGAAGTAAATATTGATATGATTGCGGGACCTTCTGAAATTGGGATTTTAGCTGATGAAACTGCAAAACCTAAATATTTAGCAATTGATTTATTATCTCAAGCAGAGCATGATGAAATGGCTAGTTCTATTATGATTACAACTGATGAAAATATTGCAAATGAAACATCTGTTGAAGTTGAAAACTACTTAAAAACTTTAAGTAGAGAAGAAATAGCTAGAAAATCAATTGAAGATAGAGGTGCAATTATTGTAACTTCGACAATGGAAGAAGCCTTAGAACTTATGAATGAAATAGCTCCTGAACACTTAGAAGTTATGACAAAAAACGCATTTGAATTATTACCATATATTAAGCATGCAGGTGCAATTTTCTTAGGTGAGAATACTCCTGAACCAATTGGTGATTATATAGCAGGACCAAATCATACTCTTCCTACAGGAAGTACGGCTAAATTCTACAGTCCTTTAAATGTAGAAAACTTTATGAAAAAAAGCTCTATTATTAACTTCTCAAAAAATGCAATTGACGAGTTAGGTGAAGCTTGTGCATTACTTGCTGATACAGAAGGTTTAACAGCACACGCAGAATCTGTTAGAGTTAGAATTAAAAATTAATAAAAAGAAATAAAAGGAAATAATATGTCAATGTTCGGTGAATGGTTTACAGAAGACGAAGATGATATTTTTATGGGAAGTCCAAAATCAAAATTTTTTGATGTAAGTAGAGAAGCTTCACAAGATATCGTAGAAGAAGAATGGGATAAAATTGTTGAAAAAATAGCAGCTTTAGAGATGATGTTATCTCAAGGAAAAGATGAAAACTTTGATATTAATGAAGAGATCAAAGAGTTTAAAATGAATAATGAAAAAGAGTTAGAAGCTATGAAAAAAGGTCTTTATGTAGAATTTACAGGTGAGATCATTTGTAGATTAGACTCATAAGGTAATATTTGTGGAAGAGTTACAACAAGTTAAAGATCAAATAAAAACATTTGTAAAAGAGTGTAATGATGAAAAGAGTTTAGTTCTTTTAGATAAATTAGCAACGGGAAAGATGTTAAGATCTAAACTAGTTTTAAAAATTGCAGGAGTTACTGAACAGTCAGTTAAACTATGTGCAATAATTGAGATGATTCATGCAGCATCACTTTTACATGATGATGTGATTGATGAAGCTGATACTAGAAGAGGTCAACCTTCTGTAAATGCTCTATATGATAATAAAACATCTATTATGTTTGGAGATATTTTATATTCAAAAGGCTTTACAGAACTAACTTCAATGCCACATGAAATAGCTCATACTGTTTCAAGTGCAGTTACGCTTTTAAGTATTGGTGAAATGTTAGATGTAGATTTAACAAATAGTTTTAACTCTTCATATGAAAAATATAATGACATGATTTATAAAAAAACGGCTTCTTTAATAGAAGCTAGTGCAAAAAGTGCAGCTATTTTAGCAGGACTTCCAAAAGAAAATTATGCTTTATATGGTAAAAACCTTGGTCTTGCTTTTCAAATGATAGATGATATTTTAGATATTACACAAGATAGTGATACTTTAGGAAAGCCTGCAATGCTTGATTTTGTTGAAGGTAAGGTTACTATTCCTTATTTATTACTTCATGAGAGATTAGAAGATAAGTCAAAGTTAGAGTCATTATACAAAAAAGAGTTAACACACGAAGAGAGTTCTTGGATAAAGCAGATGATGGAAGAAACAAATGCTCTTGCTGACTCTATAAAATTAGCTAAAGATTTAGGTAATGAAGCTATTGAAGCTGTAAAAGATGAAAAAGATAGCGAAACACTTATTTTTATAATGAAAGCGATGATTGAAAGAGAGTTTTAGATGAGTTATTTAATAATTAGTTTTTCCCATAAAAACACTGATATTTCTATGAGAGAAAAACTAGCTTTTGGAAGTGATGAAGATAAAGATAGATTTTTAAGATCACTTTTAGATTATGAAAACACTAAAGAAGCAGTAGTTTTATCTACATGTAATAGGGTTGAGATTATTACAAGGTCTTCAAATATTAATGGAAGTTCAAAAGATATTCTTTCAAAACTTGCAAAATACTCTTCTTTAGATTTTGATGAATTATATGATAGAGCAGATATCTATGATAATAATGGTGCAATACATCACCTTTTCTCTGTTGCTTCTGCTTTAGATTCTTTAGTAATTGGTGAAACACAAATTGTAGGTCAATTAAAAGATGCTTTTAGATTTTCTCAATCAAAACAGTACTGTTCTTCAAATGTAACTAGAGCGATGCATTTTGCTTTTAAATGTGCAGCAGCAGTTAGAAATGCCACAAGTTTAGGAACAGGTTCTGTATCAGTTGCTTCAACAGCAGTTGCAAAAGCAAAAGAGCTTGTAGGTGATACTAGTGGTGTTAAAGCTTTAGTTATTGGTGCAGGGGAGATGAGTGAACTTACAATAAAACACTTAATTTCTTCAGGATTTGATGTTATTTTAACAAGTAGAGATAAGAAAAAAGCTCAAATATTAGCAGATACTTTTGATGCAAATATTGATGTTCAAGACTATTCACAGCTTTCACAACTTTTAAAAGAAACAAAGGTAATGGTTACAGCAACAGCTGCCCCATATCCTATTATAACAGAAGATATTGTAAGTCCTACATCATATGAACGATATTGGTTTGATATAGCAGTACCAAGAGATATTGATGATATTGAAATGTCAAATTTAGAGATTTATGCTGTTGATGATTTACAAGATATTGTAAATGAAAATATGAGTTTAAGAGCTGAACAAGCAAAAACTGCATACTCAATTGTAAGTAAAATGTCTATTGAATTTTTTGATTGGTTAAAATCATTAGAGATAGAACCAATTATTAAAAACCTTTATTTAAAAGGGAATGAAGTAATTAATAAAAAAGTTGATAATGCCATTAAAAAAGGTTTTATTAATCCAGAAGATGAAGAGAATATTAGAAAACTTTGTCAAACAGTAATTACTGAGTATTTACACACTCCTTCAAAACAGTTAAAAGATATTTCTAGAAATATGGAGTGTGATGTAGTAGTAGGAACAATTCAAAATATGTTTGGATTAAATAATGATTCAGAAGTATTTGATAGTTTTAAATGTGAACATTTAGATAAAAAATAAAAGATAGGGAACAGTTAATGAAATTTAGTAATATGTTTATTCCAACAACAAAAGAAGCTCCAAAAGATGCAACTTTAGCATCTCACCAATATTTAGTAAGAGGTGCTTTTGTAGCTCAAACAGGTGCTGGTATTTATGACTTTATGCCTCTTGGAAAAATTGTTTTAGAAAAAATAAGAGCAGTTGTAAAAGAAGAAATGGATAAAAGTGGAGCAAATGAAGTTCAGTTTGGTTTTGTAACACCTTTATCTTACTGGGATGAATCAGGAAGATCAGCTACTATGGGTAATGAACTTTTAAAGTTCAAAGATAGAAAAAATGCTGATTATGTTTTATCTCCTACAAATGAAGAAGCTGTTGTAAATATGATAAAAAATAGAATTACTTCTTACAAAGATTTACCTGTAAATTTATATCAAATAAATACTAAATTTAGAGATGAAGCAAGACCAAGATTTGGTCTTATGAGAGGTAGAGAATTCTTGATGAAAGATGCTTACTCTTTCCATGCTTCAAAAGAGGATTTAGTAAGAGAATTTAATCTTATGGAAGAAACATATAAAAATGTTTATAATAGATTAGGTTTAGATTTTAGAGTTGTTGAAGCTGATAGTGGTGCTATTGGTGGAAGTGGTTCAAAAGAGTTCCATGTATTAGCAAACTCAGGTGAAGATACTATAGTTGTTTGTCCTGATTGTGAATATGGTGCAAATATTGAAGCAGCAGTTAGAAAGCCAAATAAAAAGGAAGCATTAGAAACTATTGCTCTTGAGAAAGTTGAAACTCCTAATTGTAAAACTATTGAAGAAGTAAGTGAATTTTTAAATGCAGATGCTTATTATTCTATGAAAGCTGTAATGAAAAAAGCAGTTTATGAAGATAGAACAGAAGTAGTACTTTTCTTTGTAAGAGGTGTAGATGAACTTGAAGAAACAAAAGCTTGTAATGCAGTTGGTGCTTTAGAGTTAGAAGATGCTAATGATGAAGATTTAGAAAAAGCTGGTTTAGTTGCTGGTTACTGTGGAATAGTTGGACTTCCAGAAAATATTCAAGTTATAATCGACAATGAATTAAAAGAAGATAATAACCTTGTTTGTGGAGCAAATGAAGAAAACTACCATTATAAAGGTGTAGATTTAACTTCTATGGAAGGTTTAACTTTTGATGATTTAGTAGCTGTTCAAGAAGGAGATACTTGTTCTTGTTGTGGTGGAAGATTAGAGTATACAAAAGGGATTGAAGCTGGGCATATATTCCAGTTAGGTTCTAAGTATAGTGAAGCTATGGATGCTAAGTTCTTAGATGCAAATGGTAAAGCTCAAGCTTTTGAAATGGGATGTTATGGTATTGGTGTTTCAAGATTAGTTGCAGCTGTAATTGAACAAAATCATGATGAAAAAGGTTGTATCTGGACTAAAGAGACTGCACCATTTTTAGTTGATGTAATTGTTTCAAATGCTAAAAAAGAAGAAGAACTTGAAGTAGGTGAGAAAATCTATGAAGAGTTAAAAGCAAATGGAATTGATACTATTTTAGATGATAGAAAAAATGCTAGATTTGGTTTCAAAATGGGTGATTTTGAGCTTATTGGTTTCCCTTATGCAATTGTAATTGGAAAGAAACTAAAAGAAGGTAAAGTAGAACTTGTTAATAGAAAAACTTTAGAAAAAACAGAAGTTGAAATAGAAAATGCTGTTTCACAACTTTTAGAAATTATAGAATAATTTTTAAACTTATTTATGTTATAATTTCATAAATTATTTAAAGGAACAATTTGGAAAACAAAGTAAATGAAATAGCTGATAAATTTAGTTCATATCTTCCAGATAATATTGTAGAAATTGTAGGTTCTTACGCTTTCTCATTACTAATGGCTATATTAATTTTTGTAATTGGTAAATGGTTTGTAAATAGAATTACAGCAGTTTTAGGCAAACTATTAAGAAAAGTAAAGGGTATGGATGAAACTTTAGTTAAGTTTTTAGAAAATATCGTTTACTATGTTTTAATGATTGTTGTTATTTTAACAGCATTATCTGAAGTTGGTGTTGAAACAACTTCATTCTTAGCAATCTTAGGTGCAGCTGGTTTAGCTATTGGTCTTGCATTAAAAGACTCTTTAGGAAACTTCGCATCAGGTGTTATGATTATTTTATTCAAGCCTTTTAGAGTTGGTGATTTTGTAAGTGCTGCTGGTGTATCTGGAACTGTAACAGAAGTTGGAATTTTTAATTCAGTATTTACAACTCCTGATAATCAAAGTATTATTGTTCCAAATGGTGCTATTACAAGTGATTCTATCACAAATGTAAATGCTCATGATACAAGAAGAGTTGATTTAGTTGTAGGTATTGGTTATGATGATGATATTAAAAAAGCAAAAAATGTTTTAAATGACATTATCAAATCAAATGAAAAAGTTTTATTAGACAAAGGTGTAACAGTTGCTGTTTCAGAACTTGCTGACTCTTCTGTAAACTTTGTAGTTAGAGCGTGGGTTAAAACACCTGATTACTGGGCAGTTAAATTTGATTTAACAGAAACTGTTAAATTAAGATTTGATGAAGAAGGAATTTCTATTCCTTATCCACAACAAGATGTTCACCACTACAACAACGATTAATATACCTAAGGTATTAAAACAAATTCTTATAGCCCTACAAGAAGAGAATATAAAGCCTCTTCTTGTTGGTGGTTGTGTTAGAGACTCCCTTTTAGAAATTCCCTGTAAAGATTATGATGTAGAACTTTTTGGTATTGAAACTTTAAATGACGTAGAGTTAATACTAAAGCGTTTTGGAAATATAAAGCAAGTTGGTAAATCTTTTGGAGTACTAACTTTAAAAATTGATTCATATGATTTTGACTTTGCACTTGCAAGGATAGAGAAAAAAGTAGCTTCTGGACATAGAGGTTTTGAAGTTACTAATGATAAAAATTTAAAATATGATAAAGCTAGTTTAAGAAGAGATTTTACTATAAACTCAATTGCCTATGATTTTTTTGAAAAAAGATTAATAGACCCAAACAATGGAATAAAAGATTTAGAAAATAAAGTTCTAAGACATATTAAAGATGACACTTTTATTGAAGATCCATTAAGAGTATATAGGGCTATTCAGTTTTGTGCTAGGTTTGATTTAAGCTTAGATAAAAAGAGTTCACAACTATGTAAACAAATGGTTCAAAGAGGTGATTTAGAAGAGTTACCTAAAGAAAGAGTCTATGAAGAGTTTAAAAAACTATTTTTAAAATCTTCAAAGCCTTCAATTGGACTAGAGCTTTTAGATAGTTTGGGTTGTCTAAAACATTTTCCAGAACTAGAAGCTTTAAAGGGATGTATACAAGATAATGAGTATCATCCAGAGGGTGACGTGTGGATTCATACATTAATGACTGTAGATGAGTTAGCTAAAATTTTAGAAGAATCTAATATAGAAGATGAATACAGAAAATTATATCTATTTTATGCGATACTTTGTCATGATTTAGGAAAGCCATTTTGTACTCAAATTACAGATGAGGGAAGAGTAACTTCTCATAAACACGAAGCTTTAGGTATAGAGCCAACTATTAGTTTTTTATCAAGACTTACTAATGAAAAAAAGTTCATAGATTTAATTACACCACTAGTGAAGAACCATTTAGCTCCTTTTCAATTATATCTTGCAGAATCATCATTAAAAGCTGTAAAAAGGTTATCATTAAAAGTAAACATTGAAGATTTATGTTTAGTATGTTTAGCTGATTGTTTAGGAAGAGATATAAAAGATAAGGAGAAGTGTCCAAAAGCTACTTCTTGGCTTTTAGAAAAAGCTAAAGAGTTAAATATAGAAAATGAAGCTTTAAAACCTTTAGTTCAAGGAAGAGATTTAATAGCTTTAGGACTAAAACCCTCAAAAGAGTTTAAAAGAATTTTGGATTATACTATGGATTTACAAATAGATGAGAATCTAGAAAAAGAGAAAATTTTAGAAAAGATTAAAGAAAAATATCTTTAATCTTTTATTTAAATCATGGTCTTATAATATAATTTTGGCTTCCATTTACAACATGAAAGATAGTTACTCCATACTTTTTAGAATAGTATTTCATAAGTAATTTTTGAAGTGTTGGTTCAATAGATGGTGTAAACCAAGCATTGTTTGAGATAGCTATCATGTATTTTGTATCAGCTAAATTTTCAAATATCTTATCTGTTGTTGCTTCATAGCAAATAGCATTTCTTATTTTTGTATCACCTATTATAAGATCAGTTGGTATTGAAGCTTTTGCATAGTCTGAAGCTCCACCATAAAAAGTATTATTGATTAAATCAACAAAGAACTTTGGAAGTGGTATTTCTTCTCCAAAAGGAACTAATACCACCTTTTTTGCTATTTGCACTTCTCCTTTTGAGAAAAGATATGTTGCATTATAGATTTTTTGATTCTCTAGGTATAAACCACCTGTAAAAATAGTAATTTCATAAGACTTTTCTTTTAGATAATCAAATAAATCTTTTTGCTTGTTTAAAATCGTTGGTATTGAAGTCTCAGGTAAAACTATAAGGTCTTTATTTAAAGATATTGCTTTATCTATTTCATCTAAATTTTTATTTATTAGCTTATTTCTATTCTCTTTTTTCCACTTTATATCTTGAGGAATATTAAATTGTGTTAAATGAATATCAAGATTAGGATTATCAATTATTTCTCCTTGTGGAGATTGATAAGCAATAAAAAGTGGGATTAAAGCTAAAAATTTTAATCTTTTTAGTTGTGAAACCATAAAAGCAGCAGCTAAAATTAATGCAAAACTCTCTTTTGTAGTACTAAAATATGAATCTACAAATAAAAGTTCAAATTTCATCCAATTAAAACCAAATGGTGCAATAAAAGTAAATACAAATATGGCAATTACTCTATAAATTATATTATTTATTAGTCCTAATAGTAAAAATAATAAACCATATACTATCCCAATACCAATCAAAAGCACTGGTATTAAGTATGTAAGCTCATAGTATTTGAGGGATATACCAATCCAATAAAACCAAAATATACCTGTTGTAAAACCTGTAATAAAAAGTGATTTTCTAGGAATTGTAACTAAAAAATAAATAGCTAAAAGCCCTAAAACTGTATTTAAAAGTAAATATTCAATATTAAAATGACTTAAGTATATAAAAGCGCTCAATAATATGGACGTAATGAAGCCTTTTATTATAAAGTTTTTGTTAGAATTATCGCGTTTTACTAAAAACATACTAAACTACTTTTGAAAAGGAATTTTGATGGAAGGTTCAAGTGCTGATTTAATAAGCTCATTACTACCCCTTGTTGCATTATTTGCAATTTTTTACTTTTTGATTATAAGACCACAACAAAAACAAGCTAAACAGCATAAGGAAATGGTTAATAATCTTAAAAAAGGTGATAAGATTGTAACAAATGGAGGCTTAATGGTAGAAGTTACTAAAGTAGAAGATGACTACTTTGTAGTAAAAAATAGCGATGGAACTGAAATGAAATTAATCAGAGAGTTCGTAGCTAAACTTATAGAAGACTAAAAATCTTTTTTTTAAGACATGTAAGTTTCTTACATGTTTTATCTTTAAAATCAAAAAAACCTTACTAAGGATTAAGATTGAAAATCTTTAATTATAGACTTATTATATTTGCTTTAAGTATTATTTTTGGTGTTGTTTTTTCAATTCCTTCACTTATGCAAACAGACAGCGGTAAAAAAATCTCATTAGGACTTGATTTACAAGGTGGATTGCACATGCTTTTAGGTGTTAATACACATGAAGCAGTAACATCAAAAATAAAAACAATTGCAACATCAATTAAATACTTTGCAGAAGATGAAGATTTATTAATTGATGGCTTATCTCTTGATACTGAATCTGTTAAATTTACAGTTTTAGACCCTGATGAACTACCGAGAATGGATGAAATGTTAGCCAAAATAAAAGGTTTACAAATTTCAAAAGTAAATACAGATTATACTGTAAAACTAACAAGTGAAGAAATTGAAAGAACAAAAGACTTATCAGTATCTCAAGCAGTAGAAACTATTAGAAATAGACTTGACCAGTTTGGATTAGCAGAGCCTACTGTTGTAAGACAAGGTGCTACTGATATTGTTGTTCAGTTACCAGGTATTAAAACAGCAGAAGATGAAAAAGCGGCAAGAGAACTTATCTCAAAACCTGCAAACTTAGAACTTATGGCAGTTGATGAACAAAGAGCAGATCAAGTATATACTATGAGTGATGCACAAGCAGCTGAATATGGTGATATTATTTTAGAAGATACTAAAAATGCAGCTGTTAAATATCTAGTAAAAGAAATACCAATTTTAAATGGTAGCCAAGTAATAGACGCACAAGTTGCTTTCGATCAATCTAATCAAGCAATTATTAATTTCACACTTAATTCAAGTGGAGCTAGAATTTTTGGTGATTTTACAGGTAAAAATGTAGGAAAAAGATTAGCTGTTGTTTTAGATGGAAAAGTTTATTCAGCTCCGAATATTAGAGAAAGAATTGGTGGAGGAAGTGGTCAAATTTCTGGTGGTTTTACTGTTCAAGAAGCGGGGAATGTAGCTATTGCTTTAAGAAGTGGTGCTTTACCTGCAACTGTAAAATTACTTGAAAAAAGAAGTGTTGGCCCATCTTTAGGTGCTGATTCTATTAAAGCTTCAACTATTGCATTAGTTTCTGGTTTTATAATCGTATTTATTTTTATGATTGTTTACTATAGAAGAGCTGGTATTATTGCTAATATTGCACTTGTAACAAATATATTTATTATCATTTCAGTAATGGCGATGTTTGGAGCAACTCTTACTCTTCCTGGTATGGCAGGTATTGTATTAACTGTAGGTATGGCAGTTGATGCCAATGTAATTATTGGTGAAAGAATTAGAGAACTATTAAAACAAGGTGTATCAGTAGCTAAAGCAATTGAAGATGGTTATGCAAATGCAATGAGAGCTATTTTAGATGCAAATATTACTACTTTATTAGTTGCTGTAATCTTATATGCTTATGGTACAGGTCCTATTAAAGGATTTGCTATTACTATTTCTATTGGTATTTTAGCTTCAATGTTAACAGCTATTTTAGGTACACATGGTATTTATGAAGCCTTAGCTAATAAAATCTCAAAAGATAAAGACTTAAAAAAATGGTTTGGAGTTAAATAATGGAATTTTTTAAATCAGATAAAATACATAATTTTATGGCTAAAAGACTTCCTTTTTTAGGGATTTCTTCAATTCTTGTTATTGCTTCACTTGTAATACTATTTACTAAAGGGCTTAATTTTGGTATTGACTTTGCTGGTGGTACTTTAGTTCAAGTTCAATATGAGCAAAAAGCTCCTATTGATAAAATCAGAAATGTATTAAATGAAACTAAATATAAAGGTTCATCTATTACTGAGTTTGGTAGTCCTCAAGAAGTAGTGATTAGAATTACAGGTACTTCTTCTAACTTAGCAAATGATATTGGTGATGAGATGCATAAAATCTTAGATTCAACTGGAAACTTTGAAGTAAGAAGAGTTGACATGGTTGGACCTAAAGTAGGTAATGAATTAAGAGAAAAAGGTTTAATGGCTTTAGGCTTATCTCTTATTGTTATCTTAATATATGTATCATTCAGATTTGAGTGGAGATTTGCTGTAGCTTCTATTTTAGCATTAGCACATGATGTTACTATTGCATTAGGAGCTATTGCACTTGTGGGTGTAGAGGTAAACTTAGACATCTTAGCAGCAATTCTTACAATTCTTGGTTATTCACTAAATGATACCATTATTGTATTTGATAGAATTAGAGAGGGTGTACAAACATCTAAAGAAACAGTTCTTGATAAGGTTGTAAATGAGTCAGTAAGTAGAACACTTTCAAGAACAACTCTTACTTCATTAACAACATTCTTTGTTGTTATCACTTTATACTTATTTGGTGGAGAAATTATCAATGGATTCGCATTTACAATGCTTATTGGTGTAGTAGTTGGTACTTATTCATCTATATTTATTGCTGCATCTTTCTTAGTTCAGTTAAAGTTCTCAATAAATGATTTTAGAGCTAAAGAAGCAGAAAAATTAAAAAAACAAAAAGAAAAAGATAAATTAAGAGCTATGTACGAGCAAGGTACAGTTTAGTATAGTTTGGTTTTGATTTTAAAAAGGGAAGAGTTTTTACTCTTCCCTTTTTTTATGGCTACATTAAAGCTATTTATGGGCTATAACAAAGCTATAAACTTATTTTATAATTACTAAGAAAATAAATAGGGTAATTATAAAATGTTTAGCAACAAACAATATATAAAATTTTTACAAAAGTCAAAACAAAATAGAAAAGACATAGTTTGTATCAATATCTTAGATTACAAAAATAGTACACATCAAAAAAGTGAATACTCAATGTTTGTAAACAGTGACTTTGAAACTATAGGTTTTGATAATCTAAAGAGATTAGAAAACTATATTTTAATTTTAGTTGATGATGTACTAAAACAAAAAGAAGGAAGATATATAATCTTCGATTTAAAAAGTGAAAGTAACGTTGTTCATACTTGGGAAAAAGACTTTTTAAATGATAGTTATGTGAAGTGTTGGATTGAGCCTTTTTACAATGAAGATGATTATGGATGTATAGGACAAGCTTTACAAAATGTACAAAGTGGAATAAACAACACTTTAGTTAGGTCACTTAAATATAAAAATGCTTATTGTTTTTTCCCAAATTTTGATGAAAAAGATAACCATTTTGATAAAAATAAAAATCTATTTTATCAAAGAATAGAAACTCCTTTAAAACTTTTTATATTTGGAGTATCAAAGCAAAGTGAAGAGTTAGTGAAAGTATCAAATTATCTTGGATGGCACACAATAGTTTGTGATATAAGAAGGAAAATCTTTAAAAACTATAAACTAGCTGATGAACTTCTAATCCTTGATTCATATGAGAGTGCATATAAACTAAAAGAAAAAGAGTTTAATGCAGTAGTTGTGATAAACGCAAACTCAAATAAAGAGTATATAGAAACAGCTCTTAGTTTAAAAGTAGAGCATATTGCTATTTTAAACTCAAATAAAAAAGTAAAACAGATTATTGATGAATATCATATGAAAGAAAATATTGTAGAAGATAAAAGAGTACATCATATAAGTAAAGCTCAATATGACAGTATTGAAACAGCAGCCTTTAAAGTATGTGCTTTAGTTCAAAATAGAAGAAAAGATGTGAAAGGAAAAGAGCATGAATTTAATTAGTTATATGTTGTTTATAATAGCTTATTTTGTTTTTGTTTGGAAATTGGGGTTTTCTTTTTAGTTTTTGAAAACTTGTAATTTAAAGGAAGTTTTTCCTTACTTTTTTTATATTTGTTTGTAAGGATGCTTTCTACTTTTTCTTTTATAAGAAAAACTAGGAAAAAGAAATCGAATCGCCAGTTGTACTTTTGGGGATTTTGCTCACTCTTCGCTAAAATTTAAAAACTCGCTGTCGCTCAAATAGTTTAAATTTCTTTACGCTCATCAATCACAAAATCTTATCCTAAAAATCCAAAGCGATACTTTTTTTATTCGCTAACTTTCTATATCTCATTGAGTATAGGGATGTTAAAACTAAAGTGTGAGCATTTTGAAAATAGTGTTAAGAAAAATCTATCTAAATTCGTAAAGAAATTTGAACTGTCTGAGGTGAGGAACGAGCCGAGTTTTCAAATTTTAGAATTTCGATATATTTTTTAGCTATTTAGAAACACTGCTCACGATTTTTTGTTTCTTTTTTCTAAAAAAAGAATATAAAGAAAACTACTAATAAGAGTAAAAAGATAAAATATAACTAATTATTTAAATATGAAAGTAAAAAAATGTGTAATGTAAAAGATTGTAAATTAGATGAATATGAAAATGGAAAATGTATATTACATTGTGAGAAAAGTGATTGGAAAAAACTTAATGATGAAGAAAAAGAAACTAAAAAGCAAAAGTTTAATGAAGAGTTTTTAAATTATTGTCATAATTCAGAAGATGGTGAGATAAAAGAGTTTCATTTTTATGAAACTTTTAATTTATTAGAAGAATTTGAAAATAGAAAGTTTTTTTTTAAACAATGTTATTTTTATGATACCTTTAGTTTTTGTAATTATCATACAGAAAATTGCTTCTTTCTAGATAATTGTTTTTTTTATGAAGGAGTTAGTTTCTCTGAAGATATAGATAGTGAATTTAAATTTGTTAATTCCTGTCAATTTGATAATAAATCAATAGATTTAAGTGGAATTTTCTCAAAAAAATTATCATTTATTGGAAGCGATGAGATTAGTGAAATAAATTGTAATAGCGTTGTTTTTAAAGAGGATGTAGTATTAAGTTCTCTTACGATTAAAAACTATTCAGACTTTCAGTTTACAAAATTTTCTAAAAATTGTTCTTTTTTTCAATCAAGATTTTGTTCAACAGTTGATTTTCGTGAAACAAATTTTATAGGAAATGTGAACTTTTTATTATTCCATTCTAAAGATGAATTAGATTTATCTAATACAGTTTTTGAAGGACAATCAAACTTTTTAAAAATTAATGTAAATATTAAAAATCGTGAAACTGCAAGAATTATAAAAGACTCTTTTGAACAGCAAAACAATATCATTGAAGCAAATAAATTTTATGCAATTGAAATGCAAAAAAGAGAAGAAGAATTAAAACCTTCAAAAAACTTTTTTGAATGGCTTGTTTTTAAAACCCATGGCTTAGCTTCAAATCATTCTCAAGATTGGACTTTATCTTTAGGTTGGATTATACTTTTTGGAATGCTACTTACTGTTTTTAAAGTTAATTTATCTTTTGATATAAACGTAGTCTTTTGTTTAATTCCTTTTCTTTATGCAAAAATTGAAAAATATATGTTCTTACTTTTTTATGGATTCTATTTTATTTTTATGAAATCCTTAGACAAATCACCTTTAGATGATTTTGCAACAAATATTAATCCATTTTCTATTATGACTAGTGCAGATAAACTTACATTTACTGAATTGCTTTTTAAAATTATTATTGCTTTTTTAATCTACCAGTTTATTATCTCTATAAGACAAAACACAAGAAGAAAATAGTCAATAATATCAAAAGTCACGAAGCCCATGATATTGGGCTTTAAACTTATTTTATATAAAATACTATTGAAATATTTATATATTATTAACCGGAGTTAATTATGGAAAAAAGCAAACAAGGATTTTTGTATCAATTTAATGAATTTACTTCAAAACATGGTACAGATTGGTTTTTAGCTCTTACTTGGATTTTTATATTTGAGATTATATCTTCTATAATTGAGTATAAATTTTTGGATTATTCAAGAACTTATGTTATTCATATTCAAGATGGTGTTTTCAAAGAGCTTTTAATAGCTGTTTTTGTGTCTTTTTTTGTATGGCATTTTGTTTATAGTATTATTGAAATGCAAAAAAATCAGTTTTACTTTTTAGCTATGTATGTTGCACTTATTACTTATTTTATTATAACAAATGATATGACTTTTAATCTTTTATTTCGCAATATTATAAATCCTTTTGAGTATGAAATAAATGGGTTTACAGCATATACAGTAGTTCAGATATTTATAAAAATAATTATGCTTTATCTTTTAGTACAGATGTTTAAAGGCTTAAAACACAAGTTTTTAAAATAACTTAAAAAGCTTTACCAAAGCCATTTTTTACCTTTTTTTAGATACTATATTTGCTTAAAATTAAAATAGTAGAAACTATAAAAGGATAAAAATGGATTGGGGTAAAGTAACTTATATTTTCTTTTCACTAATGTCACTTACTACAACTGCTGGCTTCTTATATGAGCCAAATGCAATTGCATTATTCATAGCAGCAGGAGTAAATGTAATATCAACGATTCTAAAAATTGGGGTTAGAAATCTACTTGCAGCAGAGTTGTTGGCAAGTTCATTAGTTGCTGACTTACACCTAATTCCAGCATTTATGGTATTAACTTTCATGCACGACTTACCACTTGCTATTTCACTTGCAATTGGTGCAGTAGTAGCAAATGTTTTCTCAATAGCTTTAGCTTTAATTGAGAGTGCAAAAATTCAAGAGAAGGACGACTTTTAATGGAGTATAATTCAAAACAAGTAGAGCAAAAGTGGCAAAATTTTTGGTCAGAAAATAAATCATTTGAACCAAGTGATGAGCAAACAAAAGACAAAAAATATATCTTAAGTATGTTTCCATACCCAAGTGGTAGAATCCACATGGGACACGTAAGAAATTACTGTCTAGGTGATGCATTTGCTAGATTTTACAGAAAAGAAAACTATAATGTTTTACATCCAATTGGATGGGATAGTTTTGGTATGCCAGCAGAAAATGCAGCTATTAAACATAAGCTTCACCCAAAGAAATGGACTTATGAAAATATTGATTACATGAGAGATGAACTTAGAGCACTTGGATTATCTTTTAGTGAAACAAGAGAGTTTGCTACATCTGATGAATTATACACAAGATGGGAACAAGAGTTTATTATCAAGATGTTTGAAGAAGGACTTTTATATAGAAAGTCTACTACAGTAAACTGGTGTCCTCATGACTTAACAGTTCTGGCAAATGAACAACTAGAAGAGGGTTGTTGTTGGAGATGTGGAACTGAAGTTGTTCAAAAAGAGATGCCTGGATATTATGTAGGTATTACTAAATATGCTCAAGAGTTACTTGATGATTTATCTTCTTTAGAAGATACTTGGCCTTCTCAAGTTTTAACTATGCAAGAAAACTGGATTGGTAGAAGTGAAGGTTTAGAGTTTGAATTTGAACTATCAAAAGATTCTAGATATAAACTTGATAGACAATTTAAAAAATACTCTGTATTTACAACTAGACCAGATACTATTTACGGAGTTTCATACTCAGCTTTAGCACCTGAACACCCAATTGTAAAATATATAGTTGACAATAAATTACTTCCTGATAATAAAATCAATGCTATTAAAGCAATGCAAAAAGTAAGTGAAAGAGATAGAGCTACTCAAGATAAAGAAGGTGTTTCTTTAGAGATAGATGTAATTCATCCATTAACAGGTGAAAATATTCCTGTATGGGTTGCTAACTTTGTATTAGCTTCTTATGGTGGTGGTGCAGTTATGGCAGTACCAGCTCATGACCAAAGAGACTTTGAGTTTGCAAGTCAGTATGACTTACCTATCAAACAAGTTATTATAGGAAGTGAAGGTCTTATTGAAAAACCATCAGAAGCCTTTACAGGTGAGGGTGAACTTATAAATTCTGAAAGCTTTACAGGTCTTAAAAATACAAAAGCTAAAAAAGCTATTATTTACCACTTTGAACAAAACTCAATTGGTAGTAAAAAAGTAAATTATAAACTTAGAGATTGGGGAGTTTCAAGACAGAGATATTGGGGAGCACCAATTCCTTTTGTTCACTGTGATGACTGTGGATTAGTTCCTGAAAAATCAGAAAACTTACCAATTGCTTTACCTGAAGATGTTGAAATTACAGGTGAAGGAAACCCACTTGATACACATCCAACGTGGAAACATACAACTTGTCCTTGTTGTGGAAAACCAGCAGTAAGAGAAACTGATACTTTAGATACATTTGTACAATCTTCTTGGTATTTCTTAAGATATGCAACAAATCCAAAATCATGGAATGAAGAAGGTATTTCTAAAGCTGATTCTGATTATTGGATGGATGTTGATCAGTATATTGGTGGAATTGAACATGCAATTTTACACCTTTTATATGCAAGATTCTTTACAAAAGTATTAAATGATTTAGGATTTACAAACTCAAGAGAACCATTTAAAAGATTACTTACTCAAGGTATGGTACTTAAAGATGGTGCTAAAATGTCAAAATCTAAAGGTAATGTAGTAGATCCTGATTTAATTGTAGAAAAATATGGAGCTGATACAGCTAGAATGTTTATTTTATTTGCTGCACCTCCTACAAAAGAGCTTGAGTGGAATGATTCTGCTGTTGAAGGTTCTTTCAAATTTATCAAAAAGTTCTATGAAAGAGCTTCTAATGTAACTGCTAAAGGTATTGAAGAGTTTAAAAATATTGACCACTCATCTTTATCAAAAGAAGAAAAAGAAGCTAGAAGAAAAGTATATGAGGCACTTCAAAAATCAAATGATGTATTTGAAAAAACTTATGCTTTCAATACTTTAATTGCAGCTTCAATGGAAGCTATGAATGCACTTCAAGCACAAAAAAATGAAGCTGTATGGGCAGAAGGATATTATATTCTTACAAATATTTTAGAGCCTGTTATCCCTCATGCTTGTTGGGATTTAGCAAACGGCTTATTTAAAAGAGAAAACTTCAATAACTCTTTAGAAGTAAAAGAAGAAGTATTTGCTTTAGATTCTATTGCACTTGCTGTTACAATCAATGGTAAGAAAAGAGCAGAAATTGAAGTAACACCTGATACTTCAAAAGAGGATATCTTAGCTCAAGCAAAAGAAGTTGCTTCTAAATGGCTTGAAGGTAAAGATATAATCAAAGAGATTGTAGTACCAAATAAATTAGTAAACTTAGTTATAAAGGGATAAAGAATAATGAAAAGTATGAATAATGTAAGGAAAGTACTATTCGTACTTTTCACTTTATTATCAACATCTTTTATTTTAAATGGATGTGGATACAAACCCTCAACATATTATGCTAAAAAAGAGTTAGGTCAAAAGGTTTTTGTAAAGTTATTTGTAGATTTAAAAGACCCTAGAAATGCTGTAATTATCAAAGATTCTCTAAATCAAGTATTACTTCAAAAGTTAAATACAAATTTAGTTTATGATGAAGCTTTAGCTGATACTATTATGAAAATAAAAATTGGTTCAGTTAATATGCAAGAGTTACAGTATGATAAAGAAGGGTACAACAAGCTTTATAGAGCCCTTGTTACACTTAATATTCAATACAATAAAGTAAATGAACAAGTAAAAAACATTTCTTTAGAAGGGGAACATAACTTCTCTATTGATGATGGTACAACTATTACAGATACAAAAAGATTTGAAGCTATTAAAAGTGCTGCAAATGATGCTTTAGATGAGTTTTTATCAAAGTTAGCAGTACACTCTTTTGATAAGTAGTTTTTATGACTACAGATTTAAAAAAAGCTAACCTTGAAGAGTTTTTGAAATACAAAACTCTTTATTATGACAAAATTGATTTTAGTACAGTAAAAACTTCTTGGGATATTTTAAGCCAAAAAATAAAACTTCCTTTTGTAATACATATTGTAGGAACAAATGGAAAAGGAAGTACAGGAAGGTTTTTATCTCACTATCTATACAAAAAGAATTATAAAACACTACATTACAGCTCACCTCATATCATAAAGTTTAATGAGCGAATTTGGATAAATGGAAGTGATGTAAGTGATAAAGAACTAACTAAAGCTCATAGGTTTTTACAAGAAATATATGATTTAGAACTGCTTTCAAAACTTACTTATTTTGAATATACAACATTACTTGCTATTTATCTATCAAAAGATATGGATTATTTAGTATTAGAAGCTGGACTTGGAGGAGAGTTTGATGCTACAAATGTAGTGCCAAATGATTTATCTTTGATTACTACTATTGATTTAGACCATCAAAGTTTTTTAGGTAATACTGTTGAGAAAATAGCTATTACAAAAATGCGTTCAGTTGATACTAAAATGCTAGTTGGTTATCAAATTCATGATAGTGTAAAACAAAGCGCTTTTGAAGTTAAAAAGCAAATAAAAGATGAAAGAAATAAAGATATAACTATAGAGTTTGTTGAAGAATTCAACAAATATAATTTAAAAGAGAGCTTCGCATCATATTTAAAAAGAAATTTACATTTAGTTATAAAGTGTTTAGAAGAGTTACAAATAGATATTGATTTATCTTTATTTGATGATGTGAAACTTTTTGGGAGATGTCAAAAAGTAGCTTCAAATATTACAGTTGATGTTGGTCATAATCCCCTTGCAGCTAGGGTTATAAAAGAAGAGTTTAAAAATAAAAAAATCACTTTAATCTATAATTCTTATGCTGATAAAGATTATGAAGAAGTTTTAAAAATTTTAAAACCTATAATTAAAAAAATAATTATAATAGATATTGATGATAATAGAATGGTCGAAAAAAATAACTTATTGAAAATTATAAAAGATTTAAATATAATAATTATTCCGAATATAGAAATAAACGATAATGAAGAGTATTTAGTATTTGGTTCTTTCTTAGTTGTAGAGAAATTTTTATCAATGATTGGTTTTAATGAAAAATAGATTAATAATTACTGTTTCAGATATAAAAGGTACAAAGTCCTATAATTTACATCAGTTTATAAAGAAAATACTTTTATTTGTTATTATAGGTGTGTTAGTTATAATTGCAGGAAGTTTTGCTTTTATATCTTATTTGAGCAATGAAGTAGATGAAGTTAGAAAAGATAAAGAAAATGAATTAAAAGTTTTAATTCAAAAAGAGGAAAAACTAGTAGCTCAAAATAAATTTTATTCAATGCAAATAAAAAGTAAAATAAAAGATATTGATGAGTTAAGTTCAAAACTTGATGAAATTCATACTATCATTGGTGTTGATAAAGATGCTACAACAGAAGAGATTACTAAAAAAACTCTTGAAGCTATGAATATCAATAAAAAAAGATATACTTTAAGAGTTATTCCAAATGGAAAACCTTTAGATAAAATTACAACTTCTTCGGGTTTTGGTTATCGAATTCATCCAATAACTAAAAAAAGGCAATTTCATAGAGGTTTAGATATACCAGCAAATAAAAAAACACCAGTTAGAGCTACTGCTGATGGTGTTATAGAATATGTACAATCAAGAAATATAGGCTCTTATGGTAGAGTTATTAGAATAAGTCATAACTTTGGCTTTAAAACGGTATTTGCTCATTTAAATAAAACTATGGTTAAAGTAGGTCAAGTTGTAAAAAAAGGTGAAATTGTTGGTCTTAGTGGAAACTCAGGTCGAAGTTCGGGACCTCACTTACACTATGAAGTAAGATATGCGAACAAAGTTTTAAATCCGAAAAAGTTTATCAAATGGAACTTAAACAATTATGATTACATCTTTAAAAATGAGAGGAGAGTGCAATGGGAGTCTTTAATAAGTCTAATAAGAGATCAACATCAAATGGAGCAACAGTAGTTGCTGCAGGCACTTGTATAATAGGTGGTATTAGTACAAAAGGTACTGTACATATTGATGGAAAGTTTGAAGGTGTTATTTTAGAAGCTGATGTTATATCAATTGGAACAGAAGGTGAGGTTATTGGCGATATAAAAGCTAATAATCTAGTAGTAAATGGCCTTTTTGATGGTAAAATTGATTGTAATGAAGTTCAGATTTTAGAAGAGGGTAGAGTTATAGGTGAAATGCGATATAACGAACTTATAATTGACCCTAAGGGAAAATTTGAAGGAAGAGGAATTCGAAAAAATTCTGAGCTAAAAAGTAGATATAATGAGATTGAACAAAAAATCAATAATATTGTAGTTGGTCCATCCGCAATTGCTCATGAAAAATCTTAAGATAAAACTAGAAGCACTTTATTCTCAAAAGAAACAAATAGAAGAGGAGATTAAAGCCTTAGAGTTTCAAATACAAGAAGAAGCTAAGTTAAAGAAAAACTTTACAAAAGATGAAAAGATAGAGATTTTTAAATCTCTATTTCTTGCAAGAAGTGATATTTATGCAAAAAAATGGATTAGTAAAGATGGAAATAAACAAGGCTTTTATCCTGTAACTCAAACTTTCAAAGGGGAAGATTTCCTTCCTATTACAAATCATGACATAGAGTCACATTTAAGAGGTTTAGTTCACTTAGCAACTTATTGTATTGACTCAAATAATAATTCAAAATTTATAGCTTTTGAAATACTTGATGAAGATAAATTTAAATTGCAAATTGCTTTAAACTCTTTAAATATTAGAGCATATTATGAGTTGAACTCTTATAATAGTTTAATTGCATGGATTTTTTTTGAGGAGCCAGTTAGTTCTAAAATAGTACACAATTTTGGTAAGTTTGTAATGAAAAAAGCAAATATTTCTGCAAAACTTTATCCAAATAAAGAGTTTGCTACAAAAGCTAGTCTTGGAAATAGTATAGAGTTACCACTACATTTAAATTATAGAAAAAAGAATAAAACTGTTTTTATTGATACTAATACAAATAAGATTTATGAAGACCAATGGATGGTTTTAAATAATGTCTCAAAAATAAATAAAGAGACTATTTATAAGTTTTCTCAAGTAAGCAGTTCTGCAAATGATGAAAAAGATTTTGGAAATATTGATTTTCCACTTGATATGATAGAGATGGTTTTATTTGATTTTATTTATATTCCAACTGCAAATTTATCAAAGTCATTAATAAATAAGCTTAAATCCTTTGCTTCTTTTGAGAACCCTCAAATCAAAGTCTTATTAAGTCTTAGAAAGCCCTTATATAATACTCCAAGGGTTATTCAAGGTTTTGAAGAAGATGAGAATCATCTTATGCTTCCAAGAGGGCTTAAAACAAAAGTATGTGATTTTTTTAATGAAAATGGTGTTAAGTTTACCATTGATGATAAAAGACACTTTGAGCAAATACATACAAAAAAAGTGAAATTTACTTTAAGACCTGAACAAGATGAAGCAATAAAACAGATTTTAAAAACAGATTTTTCTATTTGTGTAGCTCCTCCTGGTTTTGGGAAAACATTGATTGGTGCTAAGATGTTTGAACAAAGAGCTGTTAGTACAATGATAGTTGTAAATAAAAATATGCTTTTAAACCAGTGGATTGAAAGATTTGTTGATTACTTTGATTACAATAAAAAAGATGTAGGTTACTTAGGTAAAGGAAAAAATAAATTAAATGGAATAATTGATATTGCAACAATGCAAAGTTTAAAAAATGCTCCTGAGATTATCAACAAATACTCTTTTGTGATAGTTGATGAATGCCATCATATTCCAGCAGTTACTTTTGAGCAAATTATTAAAAATTTCAAGGGAAAATATATTCTAGGTTTAAGTGCAACTCCAAATAGAAAAGATGGATTACAACCTATTTTATTTCAACAATTAGGTGAAGTTGCATATGAGTATAAAAAGAAAAGAACTCATACTAATAAGCTAAAGATAATAAGAACTGAATTTACAAGTGAAGCTGATAATTATGCAACTATAATTAATGAACTTTGTATTGATGAAGCTAGAAATAACTTAATAATTCAGCAAATAAAAGATAATATATCTAGAAAGATTTTAATTCTAACAGATAGAATTGAGCATATAAATATTTTGGAAAATCTTTTATTTGAAGAAAAAATAGAGTATGTGAGTATTCATGGAAGTATGAATAAAAAAGAGCAAGTTGAAAATATGAATAAGGTTAGAGAATCATCTTTAATTTTAGCAACAACTTCTTATTTTGGAGAGGGAATAGATTTTCCTCACCTAAATACGATAATGTTTGCTACACCAATTTCATATTATGGTAGACTTGTCCAATATTTAGGAAGAATTGGTCGAGGAAATCAAGAGTGTTTAGCTATTGATTTTTTAGATTCAAAAAACCCCATGCTAAACTCTGCTTACAAAAAAAGGCTTGAAGGCTATAAGCAGATGCACTATAAATAAAGGAGAATATTGATGTTAGGGATTATTGTCTCAACAATTGCAATTGCATTAATTGTAAATTTAATCCTAAAAAAGTTTCACTTACCTACTATTATTGGGTATATTTTTACAGGAACAATTATAGCATATGCTTTTGAATTACATGATGCTGTAAATAACTATACATTAAAAGAAATAGCTGAATTTGGTGTTGTTTTTTTAATGTTTACTATTGGATTAGAGTTTTCCATAGAGCATCTAAAAAAGATGAAAAGGGAAGTATTTGTAACAGGTAGTTTACAAATTTTAGTTACTGCTACCTTTGTATTTTTAGTATGTTATTTTGCAATTGGACTTCCAACTGAAACATCTGTTATTATAGGTGCTGCACTTGCCTTGTCCTCAACAGCCATTGTACTTAAAACTTTTAATGAAACAAAAGAAATAAATAGACCTCATGGTAGAAGAGTTTTAGGTATTTTAATTATGCAAGATATCGCTGTAATTCCTATTCTTTTAATGATTTCTTTCTTTACTATGGGAGATGATAAAAGTGTAGGTTATATGATATTTGAGACATTAGTTGCTGCGTTTATTTTATTAACATTACTTTATGTTTCAGGAAAGTATTTACTTGAACCATTCTTAACAATTGTTTCTAAAACTAAAACTGATGAACTTTTTGTAGGTTCAGTACTTTTACTTGCAATTGGTTCATCTTATATGGCTCACTATTTTGGGTTTACATATTCTCTTGGGGCATTTGTTGCAGGTATGATGATTAGTGAGACAAAATTTAAACATCAAGTTGAAGCTGATTTAATACCATTTAGAAATATTTTATTAGGTGTATTCTTTATTACAGTTGGTATGCAAATTAACTTTACAGTTATTGCTGAGTATATTTGGATAATTCTTCTTTTACTTCCTCTTTTAATGGGAGTAAAGTATGCAATTATTTATACAATTGTAAAGTTTGAAGATAATAAAAGAGTTGCATTTAAAACAGCATTATCTTTAATTCAAATTGGTGAGTTTTCACTTGCAATCTTAGAACTTGCAAGAAGTAAAGATTTAATAGATCCTACATATTCTCAAGTGTTAATTGTTACTATTGTAATATCTATGGTTTTAACACCAATTATTCTAAAGAATTTATCAAGAGCTGCAGCTAAACTTGTACCTGATGATGTTATGATGATTAACTCTACTCACCATGTAGATGAAGATAAGAAAAATCACGTTGTAGTTCTTGGATATGGAAGATTTGGACAATCAATTGTAAAAGAATTAAAAATGTTAGGACAAGATTATGTTGTAATTGAGCATAATATGAAGTTTTATCAGTTAGGTGAGCAAAGAGGTGAGCCAATTGTATTTGGAAATGCTGCTCATAGACACATCTTAAACTCTGTAAATATTAAAAAAGCTTCAGCTGTTATTGTTGCTGTTAATAACCCAGAAGCCTTGCAGCTTATATGTCATGCTGTAGATGAGTTAACTCATAATGCGAAAACTATTATAACTGTTACAAGTGAACAAGATAAAAAACTACTTGAAGGTTTACACTTAGAGCATATTATTGTAGAAACTGATCAAATAGCTAAATCAGTTGTTGATGAAGTTATGTATTGTAGATTGGATTAATTTTATATAGATAAGGACTAATCCTTATCTATATATCTTTTTCTAGCGCTTTCTTTTATCTTGTCAACTTCAACTAAGATAAATCCATCTACACAATCTGCAAACTCAGGGTCAATATTGAAATCACAAAATTTAACACCACCCTCTTCTGTAATATCTGAATACTGTTTATAAAGTGTTGGTACAGCACAGTTCATATTTGAAAGTGTTGATTTTAAAAATTTGAAATCTGCTTTTTTATCTTCTAGGTTAAAAATTTCTTTTACTTCATTTATACTATTTGCATATTGGTACGGAGTTTTAGCAGTTACTAAATTGGCTTTTGTTTTAAAGTAATGGGAATAGTAATAAACCATCATATCTTTTGCAGCTTTTGGAAAAGATGCACTCATTGATACAGGTCCAAACATATATTTTATATGTGGGTTTTTCTTAAGATAAGCTCCAATTCCATACCATAGGTAATCTAAAGCTCTTGTCCCCCAATATTTAGGCTGAACAAAACTTCTTCCGAGTTCAAGTGAATTTTTTAAATAAGGAGTCATATCTTCATTAAAATCAAATAGTTTGTTTGAATAAAAACCTTTAACTCCAATATTTTTATAGATAAAATCAGAATTGCCAATTCTATAAGAGCCAACTATTTCTAAATCATTTTTATCCCATAAAATAATGTGTTGATAATATATGTCAAACTTGTCTGTATCTCTTTTTTTATTGATACCCTCACCAACTTTTCTAAAAGATATTTCTCTTAATCTTCCAAGTTCTTTTAGTACTACAGAGTCTTCTGTATAATCATAAAGATATATTTCTTTACCATCTTTTGTTTCACCAATTAATTGTGAATTTTTAAGCTCTGATAATATATCTGCTCTTCTTTGTGGATGGGCAATTGCTGATTGTGTTTGAAAAAAAGATTTTTTTCCTTTTTTTAATGCATATAAATGTTTTCTATAAATGTTTACTAAAAACTTTTTATTTATACCTTTTGGTAAGATATTCTCATTTGGAATAATCTCTCCAATTTTAATATTAATTCTTTTTGATTTCTTTTTAAACATTTCATTTGATAAAAGTAATGTTGAAAAGGTTTTATTTAAAACAGATACTGTATAAAAAGTCTTAGAATTCTTTGCATCTAAATATATAGGAAGTATAGAAGCTCCTGTATTTTGTGCAAAGTTTAAAAAACCTTTATTCCAAACGGGATCTTTTATTCCTTTTGAAGTAGCTCGGCTTACTTCACCTGCTGGGAAGATAATAATTGCTTCCTCATTGTTTAGTGCTTCATAGATATTTTTAATATCTTTTTTTGATTGTCTAATTTTATAGTTATCTATTGGAATCAAAAGTGAGTTTAAAGCTTCAAATCCAACTAGAAAATCATTTGCTACAATTTTTACATCTTTTCTTACTTGTGAGATTAATCTAAGTAAACATAAAGCATCTAAGCCACCTAAAGGATGGTTCGCAATAATCACAACTTTTCCTGAACTAGGAATATTTTGCAAGTCATTACTTGAAACAGTATAGTCAAAGTCAAAATAGTCTAAAACAGCATCTACAAACTCAAAACCTTTTAAGTGGGAATTTTGTGATAAAAATTGGTTTATAGAGTCTTCATGTACTATCTTTCTAGCTATTTTAAATAAAGACTTTTTCAAAAAGTTCTGTTTTTTATTTATATTTGGAAACTTTTTTTCTATTTCTTTTTGTACATCAATCATATATTCTCCTTGATGTAATTGTAGTTTTCTTTGATTACAAAAAGGTAACAGTAACCTTTTTTAGTGACCATAAATAAAATTGTTACTAAATTGTAATTTTATCTCTTTATAATCACAAAATTTTAGATGAGGACAAATAATGAATAAGAAAAATATACTTTTTACAACTCTATTTTTATTTGCAAATTATAGTTTTGCACAAGATTTAAAAAGTAAAAGTTTATATAATAAAACAGCATATATTTCAAGTCAATGTTATACAAAAACAGTAAATGCTTTGAATGAAAATATTTTACATAATCCCTGTTTTAGCTGTCATACAAAAAATAAAGAACCTAATTTTACTTTAGAAGATGCAGATTTACAAGAAGCATATGATTTTCCATCTTCTGCTTTTAAAAACCCATGGACTAATCTTTTTAAAGATAGAACTAATGAAATAAAAAATATTTCTGATGAAGAAATATTAGCTTATGTAAAAAAGGACAATTATAAAAATGAATTTGGAAAAGTAATTTTAAAAGATAAACTTGAAAATATTTCAAAATCTTGGGATTTTAATAACAATGGTAAATGGGATGGTTACATACCAGATGTAGCTTTTTCTTTTGATAAAGATGGCTTTGATATAGATAAAAAAGGTGAATATACAGGCTGGAGGGCTTTTGCATACTATCCTTTTTTAGGAACTTTTTGGCCTACAAATGGAAGTTTTGATGATGTGTTGATTAGACTTTCTAAGAGTTTTTATTTAAATGAAAAAGGCGTATTTGATAAAGAGTTATATTCTATAAATTTAGCTGTAATTGAATCTTTAATAAAACAAAAAGATATTTTGATTAAAGAAGTAGATGAAAGAAAATATGGAGTTGATTTAAACCAAAATAATAAATTAGATTTAGCAACAACAGTTGTTTTTAACTGGATGACACCTAAATATGATTTGAAAACAAGAAAGTTAAAAGATTTTTCTATGTCTTATGTAGGAGAAGCAAAAAAGCTTTTAGAAGATGGAAAGCAAAATATTGCACCTGGTTTATATCCTATTGGTACTGAGTTTGCTCATACTGTAAGATATTTAGATATTAAAAATAATGAAGTACAAATGGCATCAAGAATAAAAGAGTTTAGATATGCAAAGAAACATCACTGGAATAACTATACTCAACTTTTAAATCTAGGTTATGCAGAAATAAAAGAAAAACATGATTTCCCAGAAAGAGTTGATGTATATTTAGGAAATATGGAAACTGGATTAAGTAATAAAAGAGGTTGGTTATATCAAGGGTTTATTGAAGATAAAAAAGGTGAGTTAAGACCTCAAACATATGAGGAGACACTTTTTTGTATGGGGTGTCATAGTAATATAGGAGCAACTGCTGATTCTACTTTTGTATTTCAAAGGAAGTTTGAAGGAGTAGATATGTCATATGGTTGGTATCATTGGAGTCAAAAAAATTTAAAAGGTGTAAAAGATAGAGTTTTAGATGATGGACAAACTGAATATGTTAGATATTTAAGGTTAAATAGTTCAGGAGATGAGTTTAGATCCAATGAAGAAGTAATAAATAAGTTTTTTGTAAAAGAGTGGGAAAAAGATAGTGAAAATATTGAAAGAGATTTGATATCTAAACTAGAAAATCCTGAACTTGTTTTAAAACAAAATTGGAAATTAAAAAAGAATGAAATAGAAAAATTAAAAGAAGATATCACTCATCTTATAATACCAAGTAAACAAAGAGCTCTAAAATTAAATAAAGCATATAAAGTAATAGTTGATGAACAAAGTTATATTTATGGTAGAGACACTCATATTAAACCTACAAAAAATGTTCATAAAAAAATAAAAGATGCTCAAATGACACATTTACAAAAGGTTCAAAAATGATAGAGTTTTATGCAAGTTTTTTAAGTTTTATAGTTTCAAAACAACAAGAGTTAAACCTACTGATTTCTGATTATTTTGATAGGCTAGAAAGTGGTGAAAGTATGATTTTTTTCTCTATTTTATTTGTGTCATTTCTTTATGGTTTAGTTCATGCTTTAGGACCAGGTCATGGTAAGATGGTAATTGCTAGTTACTTTTTGGCAAAAGAAGCAAAAATAAAAGAGGCTTTTAAAGCAGGTTTTTTAACTTCAATTATTCATACAGTATCAGCCCTTTTAATAACTGGGGTCTTATATCTTTTTTTTCAAAGGTCAGTTACAAAACATTTTCAAGAGATAAATGCCAATATGTATAAGGTTTCTGCTGTATTTATAATCTTAATTGCTTTGTATTTATTATATGAAGTAATTAAAGACAGAAATGAAGAAGAAAAAACTCAAAAGTTAAAGAATAAAAATCTTTTTGCTGTTAGTTTATCAATAGGAATAGTACCTTGCCCAGGAGTTATGACAATAGTACTATTTTCAATGATTCTAGGGTATATAAACTTAGGTATTCTAAGTGCTATAACTATGAGTATTGGTATGGGTCTTACTATTTCATTAGCAGCTATACTTGCTACTCAGGTTAAAAATAAAAAGTTTAATAGCTACAAGATGTTTATGAATATTTTAACTTACGGGGCAATTGTTTTATTATTAGGATTAGGAGTATTTTTATTAGTATGAAAAAGATTTTAGTTATTTTATTTATAGCTACTGTTAGTTTAAAGGCACACCCTCATTTTTTTATAGATTCAAATATCTTTTTTGAAGATGGAAAAATAAAAAATGAATGGTTGTTTGATAAGCTTAATTCAAGGGTTTTACTTTTTGATTTTGATAAAAACTCTAATAAAAAATTTGACTTAAATGAAAAAGAAGAGTTTATAAAGGTACATTTTAAAACACTTGAGAATAATAACTATAATATATTCTTAGCTGATAATGAAGAGTACAAAATAAACCCTTCTAACATTGATGTTAAGTTTGAGAAACGAAGAGTTTCTCTTACTTTTGATATTGATATAAAACTAGATGAAGTGTTTACAATGTGTACAATGGATGAGAAAATTTATATGGCATATAAATTAAATGAAGTTAGTTCTCATACTAAATTGGATGTTCAAAAAAGCGAGTATGATTTTTGTTTAGGAGTTTCAAGTGAATAAAGTTTTATTAATATTGAGTTTTTTATTTAGTTTTGGTATCGCTCATCCTGTTAGTTATACAATAAATTTAGATGTTTCTTATGATATAAATACACAAAAAGCAAAAGTTATTTGTAAAAGTAACAGTAAAAATAAATGTGGTTTATATAACTATAATATACTAGATGAAAATGATAAAATCATGGTTACTAAGAGATACCCATTTTTAAAGAAACACTCTTTCGTAAAGCTTGAAAAGAAGCCCTTTAAGCTTGTTTTTTTCTTACGAAAGACTCCTGAACATAATTATGTAAAATTGTTTAAATAAAATCTATTTAAGCTTTAAAAAAGAAAGAACTATCTAAGATAAGATAATTTCTTTAAAGCTTTAACCTTCTTGGTAACCATTGTTTTTTTGTAACTTTCTTGTAATTTTTCTTTATTAAAATTTCCGCACAAATAACATGAAAGTTTACATATTATGTATAATAAAGGAAAATTATGAAAAGAAATTATTTGAGAATGAGTTTTGTTGCTTCAGCTATTTTAGCTTCAATTACTTTTATAGGATGTGGAAGTTCTTATTCACAAACATCCAATTCACAAAGTTCGACAGGAACATTGAATCTAAATCCAAATTTAGCAAATATCGATTATACATGTGGAGATACTAATGGTACTACAAATAGTAATGGGGAATACAAATATAATGAGGGTGAAACTTGTAAGTTTGTGATAGGTGGAAAAGAATTAAAAGCAACTCCTAGCTCAAAACTTACAATTGCTGCAATTGCTGAGCAAAATGAAAATGTTTCAAGTGCAGCCTTATCTGCATTTATTATTGCAAAAATGAGTAAAAAAACTGGAATTGATTATGATATAAATAACCTTCCAGAAACTTTTGAATTACCTGAAGATATCGAAGGAAGTTCTTCTTCTGCTTTAGATTTTTCATCTATTGATAAACTATCTGAGAAATTAGATGATGCAGATATAAAAGAAAAAATCAAAAAAATCAAGATTGATGTAAGTAAAAAGTTTGCAAATAAAGTAGATGTAAAATTCAAAGAAATACAAACACCTACAACTGATGCTACTAAAACAACTAGACAAGCATCTTCAGAAGTTGTAATAAATGGTAAAACTCAAAATATTTCATATAAAACAATTATGGCTACTGGTGATAGTAATAATGGTGAAGTATTTGGTTTATCAAAAGATTATATGGATGATGTAATTACTTTTAGTAGAGGAGCTATAGATGATGGTTCACCATATATTTGTAATGGTACAAATAGTGGAGTTGGTTCGGGACTTGATTATACATCATTTTTAAATAAAGATGGAAATTTATATATGGTATCTCAGTTTGAGTGTCAAGTTGGCTCTATGTACATGGTAGAGTTAGAGCAAAATGAGCAAACTGGTGAATTAAGTCCAAAAGAAAATAGTATGAAGTTTATCTCTCAAAAAGATGAATTTGGTGGCTTTGTTCACTGTGCAGGTCAAAAAACACCTTGGGAATCTCACTTAGGTTCAGAAGAGTATGAACCAGATGCTAAAGCTGTGGAGCAAGGTGCCGATTCAAATACTGGATTAACAGGGAATAAGTATTATGATGAGGTTGCAAAATTCTGGAAAGGTGATGCTACTAAAATGTCACCATACTACTATGGTTGGAATCCAGAAGTAAAAATCAAAGATGGTAAACCAGAATATACAAAACACTACTCAATGGGAAGAATGTCGCATGAGTTAGCATATGTAATGCCTGATAATAAAACTGTATATTTATCAGATGATGGAACAAATGTTGGACTATTTATGTTTGTTGCTGATAAAGCAAAAGATTTAAGTGCAGGTACATTATATGCTGCTAAGTGGAATCAGACTTCACAAGTTGGAGTTGGTGCTGGCGAAGCTGATATTACATGGGTTAACTTAGGTCATGCAACAGATAGTGAAATTAGAGAATATTTAGATAAAGATGGAAATATTGCAACAAATGATGCAATTAAATTCTCAGATATTTTTGATACAGTAGCTGGAAATAGTGATGGTACTTGTCCTACAGGTTATACTGCAACTAATACAAGTGTTGGGTTTGAGTGTTTAAACCTAAAAGAAGGAATGCAAAAAGCTGCTTCAAGATTAGAGTCTAGAAGATACGCTGCTTATATGGGAGCTACAACTGAGTTTAGAAAAGAAGAGGGTATTACTTTTGATAAAAACTCAGGAAAATTATATGTATCAATGAGTTCAGTTGAAAGAGGAATGGAAGATAATAAAAAAAGTGGAACAACTAACACAAAATATGACATTGGTGGAAATAATGATATTAAAGTAGCATATAATCAATGTGGGGCTGTTTACTCTTTAGATGTAAATACTCAAACAGCAAAAGATACTGCTGATACTACAATTGACTCTGAGTATGTAGTAAAAAACATGAATGCAGTAATAAGTGGAATACCAACTACTTATGATAGTGGTTCTGTTTATGCAAATAATAGTTGTGACATAAATGGTATTTCAAATCCTGACAATGTTACTTTCTTAGAGAACTCTGACATTCTAATGATTGGTGAAGATACAGGTAAACATGAGAATAATGTTGTTTGGGCTTATAATGTTAAAACTAAAGAGTTAACTAGAACATTTACAACTCCTCTTGATTCTGAAACGACTTCACCATTTTGGTATAGTAATTTAGCAAATGGATATGGATATTTATCTGTTGTAACACAACACCCTATGAAGTCTCAATCTTCTACTCTTGCTCAAAAAGAATCAACTATTGGATATATAGGACCATTTAAAAACTTAGATGAGTTAAAAGAAACACCAAAGTTAAACTCTTTTGAAAAGCTTGCTGTATTAGAAACTTCAATAGAAGGTGGAAGCGAGATTGTAGCTTTTGATAGTGATACAAATAGAATGTTTACTACAAATGGAGCTAATAATGCTTTAGATATTAATACAGTTTTTTATGATAAAGATAAAACAACTATGAGTTTAACATCTTATAAATCAGTTAACTTATCAACTTACGGAAATAGTGTAAACTCAGTTGCAGTAGCAAATGGAAAAGTTGCAGTAGCAGTTGAAAAAGTAGATTCACAGGATTCATCAAAACAAATGAAAGGTTTTGTTGTTGTATTTGATACAAATGGAACACATATGAAGACTATAGAGGTTGGATATTTACCAGATATGGTTACATTTAATGAAGATGGTTCAAAAATCATTGTAGCAAATGAGGGTGAGCCAAATAGTGACTACTCATATGATCCAAAAGGTTCAGTAGGAATAATTGAGGTTAACAGTAACTACTCATATACTGATTTAACTTTTGATGGTATTGAAATTCCAAGTGATGTAGTATTAAAAGATGGTGTTGATGCTTCTTTAGACTTAGAACCTGAATATGTAACTGTTTCAGGAAATAAAGCTTATGTAATTCTTCAAGAAAACAATGCATTAGCTATTGTTGATATTACTTCTAAAAAGATTGACTCAGTTGTTGCTTTAGGATTTAAAGACCATTCAAAAGAAGAGAATGCTATAGATATTGAAGAAGAAGGTATTCCAATGCTTAAAACTTATAAAGGTTTATATGGTATGTATCAACCAGATTCAATAGCTTCTTATAAGATAGGTTCAAAAACATATTTAGTAACAGCAAATGAGGGTGATGGAAGAGAGTATGGTGACTATGCAAATGAAACAAAGATTAGTAAATTATCTTTAGACTCTTCAATTGCATTTGCTTATGAAAATGAAAATGATTTAAAAGTGAATAATGAATTAGGTAAAAATAGTTCAGGTGATTATGAAAAGTTATATACTTTTGGTGCTAGATCATTCTCTATTTGGGATGAAGAAGGTACTTTAGTATTTGATAGTAAAAATGAATTATCAAAATTAACTGCAAAATTTATGCCAAATTTATTTAATCAAGATGATGGAGAAAAAGATAGAAGAAGTGGTAATAAAGGAGTTGAACCAGAAGCTTTAGCTGTTGGTGAAGTAAATGATAGAACATATGCTTTTGTTGGGTTAGAAAGACAAAATGCAATTGTAATCTATGATATTACAGATGCTCAAAACTCTAAATTTGTTAAATATATTAAATCAAATAAAAATGAAAATATTTCACCAGAGGGTATGAAGTTTGTAAAAGCTGAAAATAGTCCAACTGGAAGTGCATTACTTATGGTTGCTTATGAAGTAAGTGGTTCTACTGCTATTTATGAAATAAAATAAAACTGCTTAAAAACTTTTCTTACAAAACTTATGTTAAAATCCCCTTTTAATTAGGGGGATTTTACAAATGAATAAATCTGATATTACAAATTTAGCTGCTTTGTTACTTATGGCTTATGGTTATTCAAATGGCTATGACACTATTTTTACAATAGGACTTTTTGCTTTAAGTGGTTCACTTACAAATACACTTGCAATTCATATGCTTTTTGAAAAAGTTCCATATCTTTATGGTTCGGGTGTTATTGAAAATAAATTTTCACAATTTAAAAAGTCAATTCATGATTTACTTATGAATCAGTTCTTTACAAAAGAACATCTAAAAAGATTTTTTGAAGATGAGGTAAATAGTGCTAAAAACACTGTTGATTTTGAAAAGATTTTAAATAAAACAGATTTTACACCTGCTTATGACTCACTAAAAAGTGCAGTTATGGAGTCATCTTTTGGTGGAATGCTTGGAATGTTTGGAGGAGAGCAAGCTTTAGAGCCTCTAAAAGAACCTTTTACAAAAAAACTAAGAAGTTCAATAGTTGATATTTCAAAAAGTGATTCTTTTCAAGCTGTTTTAAATGAGGCTTTAAAATCAGATGATTTAAGTGATGATATTTACAATAAATTAAGTTCAATTGTAAATAAAAGATTAGATGAATTAACACCTAAAATGGTAAAAGAAATGATTCAAAAAATCATAAGAGAACATCTAGGATGGTTAGTTGTTTGGGGTGCTGTTTTTGGTGGATTAATTGGTTTACTTTCTACTTTTTTATAAAAATACTATTTTATACCACTTGCTAATTATGAACAGCAAGTGGTAGTGTTATAGTAAATTTTGCACCCTTGTATGTTATACCTTCAAAGTCAAATACTTCATTTTCTACTTTTATATTGCCTTTAAGTTTTTTAGTAATAATAGTTTTAGTAATATATAAACCTAATCCTGTACCTTCATCTTTTGATTTTGTAGTAAAATAAGGATTAAATACATTTTCTATTATATTTTCAGGAATACCACCTGCATTATCTTTAATAATTAATTCAATATTGTTATGATTATCTTCTTTTGCTGTAACTATAAAGACAAGTTTTTTTTGTAGTTTTTCAGCTGCTTTTAGAGCATCTTTTGCATTATTTAAAATATTAATTATTGCTTGTGTTAATTGGCTTGGATCTCCATAAGAATTGATTCTATCATCTACTTTTTTCATTGTTTCAATAGTATTTGCTTCAAAAGAACTATGAACTAAATCTATACATTTATCTAAAAACTTTTTTACATTATAGTTATTATTATGTTCATTGGGTTTAAAAAAATTTGTAAAGTCATTAATTGTATTATTTAAATACTCTGTTTGAGACATTATATTTTCAGAACGTGCAAGAACACTTTCTTTATTTATTTGGTCAAGGTCATGTTCTATTATTAGACTACTTGCACAAGTAGAAATTATTGATAAAGGTTGTTTCCATTGGTGAGCAATATTACCAATCATTTCTCCCATTGAAGCTAGTTTTGAAGTTTGTAATAACATTTGTTCTTTTTCAAACAATTCTTCTTTTAACTTTATATTTTTTATAACACTTTCGATTTTATTTTCTAATAGAGTTAAATCAATAGGTTTTATTATATATCCATCAACTTGTAGTTCAATTGCTTCTTGAAAAAAATCTATATCACTAAAAGCAGTTGTGAATATAATATGTTGCTCTTTATTTATCTCTTTTATTTCCTTAGACATTTCAATTCCATCCATAATTGGCATTTTAATGTCAGTTATAATAATGTCAGGCTTGTATTGTATAAACTGTTTTAATCCTTGTTTCCCATCATCTGCAAAATATAGATTTTTACAGTAAAATTCTAATACTTCTGCTAATTCCTCTTGTACATTTTTTTCATCTTCTACATATAATATAGAGTTAATTTGTTGCATTTTTAACTTCCTCTTTATTAAATTCAATCATAATTACTGCACCATCATTTTCATTTGATGCAGATATTTTTCCATTCATGTTATCTTCTATAATCATCTTACACATATATAAACCAATTCCAGTTCCTTCACCTTGTTCTTTTGTAGTAAAGTAAGGTTCAAAAACTCTTTCTATAATATCTTCTGAAAAACCTCCTGCATTATCTTGGAAAAGAATTTTATTTTTATCAATGATAATTTTAATTACAGGTTCTTTGATTTGTTTTGATATAAATGAATCTTTTGAATTACTAAGAAGATTTACAATTACTTGTTGAAATTCTCTTTTAAATCCATTTATTACTAACTCTTGTCCTAAAATTTCTACTTTGATATTATAGTTTTTGAGTTGAGATGTTTGAATTTCTATAATATCTTCAATGGCTTTTTTCACTTTGAATTGTATTTTTTCTTTATCAATTCTAAAAAAGTTTCTAAAATCATCGATAGTTTTACTCATAAAATCTATCGTTTTTTTATTTTTATAAATAAACTCTTGAATATATTCATCATCTATTTTACCTTTTGCATAAGTATATTTAATTTTTTGAATACGTATACTTAATTCATTTAAAGGTTGTCTCCATTGATGTGCTATTGCACCTATCATTTCACCCATTGAAGCTAGTTTAGCTTGGTGTAATAAAACTTTTTCTTGTTCTCTTCTTATATTTATTTCATTTTCTACTTTTATTTCAAGATTATTTTTGTAATCTTGAGTTTGTTTTAAAAGTTCTTTAGTCTCTTTATTTCTTTGTTTATACATATCAGCTGATTGGATTAATTTACCTATATTATCATCATAAGTATAAGCAGGAATAGATACATCATCCTCCCCTTTAGAAAGTTTTTGAAACATTATTGTAAGATCTTCTAAAGGCTTTTGTAACATACGAATAATAAGAATAAAGCTTAATATAACTAATGATATATAAATTATACTTCCATAAAAATTAAATTTCTTATTCAATTCTGAATAGTATTTAATCATTTCTTGAACAGAATCAATTTTTGTAAGAGTTAATGTTTTTAATTTTTCTGCATAAAAATAAATCTCATAAACATCTCCTGGTATTACTACTTTTGTAAGCATTGAATATGTTCTATAATGTTCAATTGTTTGATTTACATTTTTTTTGAATTCTTTAATTGTATTAGATATTTGATTAATTATCTTTTTATCAATTTTGATTGATTTTTCTAACAACTTAAAGTTATTTTCTATAATACTAAAATTATTTTTCATAAATTTTATATGTACTCTATTATCTGTTTCTAAATATCTTATAACAGAACGTTCTATTTCTAAAGAAGTTTTTCTTATTAAAATTACTTTTATTAATGAGTCTTTTTTCTCCGTAAATTTATAAATTTGTTCAAGTTGATTTTCTAGTTTTTTACTATTATTTCTTAAGTTTTCTCTTAAAGTGAAATTTAAAGGTATTTGTTTTTTAGCTATCTCATAATTTTTCTTATACTGTTTTATATTATCTAAAAGCTTTTTATAGATATAAGAGAAATTATTGTTTTTAGAAATATTTGGTATAGAATGATTTGAAACTTTATCAAAATATTTTTCTATTGGCTCAATTAAACCTTTATCTGAGGACATTGTGTATTCTATTATTAACCTTTGTAAATGTTCAACATCAGATAATAAAATCAAAGTTGATTGTAGTGAATAATTAGTATTTTTTAAGTTTTCTAAATTTTCAAATATATGTTTATTATTTAAATTTGAAATATAAGTTATAAAGATAAAAAATATTATTAATATAAAGGTAATTATATAGATTTTGTATTGAAATTTTATATTTTTAAATATCATATTTTATCCTATCTAGTATGCTCTTCTAACAAGTTTATTCCATTTGTATAAAGTGTAATCAAAGTTAGGCATTACTGTATTCCAAACGGCAATATTATTAAATCTATTTATGTAAGATCCTCCACTTCTTTGCATACCTTTTTTCACTGATATTTTTCCATTAGTTCCATATAAATGAGTTTTTGCTTTTTCCCCTTTGTACCAATAGTTCCATTCTTCTTGACTCATTAATGGTTTTGATCGTTGGGGGTTTGAAATGTAATAACCTTGTCTTGCTATAAAAGCACCAGGCCACCCAGATAACCACCAATTCATGTAAGAATAAGCAGCTTCTTGTTTTTCTCCTTTTGATTCAGATGATAAACACATAACTCCATACCAAGCTCTAAATCCTTCTTTAGGTGCTGCATAAATACATGGAATACCCATTTCATTTAAAGCACTAACCCCTGGAGAGAACATACTTTGTATATTCACTTCGTTATTTTTCATAAGTTCAATAGAGTGAGGTACAGAATTCCAAAAACCTCTAAAATGATTTTCTTTTTTATATTCAAATAATACATCAAATAAAGCGTCAATTTCTTTAATAGTAAGATTTCCTATATCTTTATAATCAACTAAACCTTGAGCCTTTGTAGCTAGTATTAAGTCAAATAATCCAATAGATGGTTCATTTACAATAGCTACTTTTCCATTATACTTTTTATCAAGCAACCATCCCCAACTCTCACTTTCGTAAGGAGTACCTTGTTTAATGATATTTGAGTTATAGCCAAATGAATCTACATTATGTACATAGGGCATAAAAGAGATTTGTTCACTAGGAGTTGAACCTAAAGTTTTATCATTTTGAATATATAAAATCTTATTTGGAGAATCACCTGGTGCAATAGTAGAAGAAGGAGTGATTTTACCTGTTTTAGCTAAACTATTTATTTCATTCCAATAGGTTAACTTTTTTGTATCTATAGCTTGAATACTTCCTGAATTCCAAAGAAGTCTTGTACTATTTGACCACTGTTCATATAAATCAAATGAACTTGGATCAGCAATAGCTTTTGTTAGAACCTCAGCACTTCCTCCTGGAAAAAACTCAATATTAATTTTTAATTCTTTTTGCGCTCTTAATCTTATTTGTTCTTGTAAAGTAACATGAGTACCTAATACTTTTATTGTTGGATATTTGTTTTTTGCACTTAAAATTGCAGGAAAACCTAATATAGCTGTAGTAGCAGTTGCACTTTTTTTTATAAAATCCCTACGTTTCATATTTATTACTCCTTAAAATTATATTATAACTAAAATAGTAGGTACTACATAGATAGAAGATTATTTTTTAATAAATTCTTTAAAATTCCAAATTAATGATATTTTAAATACAATACGCACTAAGAAAAAGCAAAAAGGAAAATTTATGGCTCAAGAGCAAATTGATGTATTAGTTTTACTTGATGTTGGTGGACTTCAAGATGAAGAGAAGTTAGAAAAGTTCTTAAAAAGAAAGAGTTTTAAAGCAGTTGAAGGTGAAAAACATGTTTATACTTCATTTTCTACTACAACATTAGTTACAACAAAAGCTTTTATTTTAGAGATTTTTAAAGAAGGTCTTCAAAAAGCAGGTTTTGAAAATGCAAATTTAGTATTTTTATTAAATGAAACACCTTATCCACCCCACTATTTTGATAAAGAAACTGGTTTTTTTGAAGAGTTAAAAGAAGAAAAATAGTGAAAAGTATTTACGAATTCTTAAAAAATTTAAAAGATGAAAAAAGATTAAAAGAGTGTGAACTTTTAATTGTAAATGATGATAAACAAGCTCAAATAGCAAATGATATTGTCTCTTACTTAGGATTTACTCCTTTTGTCTTATCTGATTTTAGAGCTAATTTTGGAGATGACTTACTTTCATTTAGTGAAGAGTTACAAGATATTACAAGAGCTTTAAATGGTTTTTATAACTACAAAAAACAAAACAAAATTTTAATCTCCCCCATTAGAACTATATCATATGCTATGCCAAAAGCAAAATGTTTTGATAACTATGAAATAGCTTTTGCTGACACTATAAATCTTGAAGAATTAAAATCAAAACTTTACAATTGGGGTTACTATTTTGTAGATATTGTAACTTCAGAAGCAGAAGTTTCTATAAGAGGTGATATTTTAGATATTTGTCCTTTAGGAAGTGAGTTTGGATATAGAGTCTCTTTTTTCGATGATGAAGTTGAAAGTATAAGAAAGTTTGATATTGAAGATCAAAAATCTTTTAAAGAAGAGATTGAAAACTTTACAATCACACCTGCTTTTTTAGCCCTTGATGAAGAGACTTTTGAGGGAATAAATGAACAAGTTCAAAGTGTAGAATCTGATACTTTTGTAAAAGATATTCACTCACTAGGTTTTTGGTATTTAAATGATTTAGGTGAGTATCTACCTCAAAATATGAATAGCTTCATCACACAAGAAGCTTTAGAAGAGTTAGATGAAGTTTATGTATTTGAAGAAAAAAGATTAAATAAAGACAAGTTTTTAGCAACCCCTCAAATCTATAAAGCAAAAACATACCAAGAAATAGCTCCTGCAAATATAAAAGAGTTTATCTCTTTTCATAAAGATAAAAAAGTGAATATTATCTCTTCATCAGAAGCTAAAGTAAAAGCTTTTGATTTAGAACTTAGTGATACAAATATTAACTATATTATTGAACCATATATCTTAAATATTATTGGTGATGATGAAATTATTATATCTTTAAACAAAGAGATAAAAACAAGAAGAAAGAAAAGAGTAAAACTTGTACTTGATGAACTTCAGGAAAATGATTTTGTTGTTCATGAAAAACACGGTATTGGTCAATACAAAGGTATAGAGCCTGTTACAGTTATGGGAGCTAAACGAGACTTTGTTATTGTTATGTATGCAGGGGATGATAAGCTTTTAATTCCTGTTGAAAATATTGATTTAATTGATAGATATATAGCTGATGGAAGCTCTTATGCAACTGTTGATAAGCTTGGAAAAGGAAGTTTTGCTAAACTTAAAGATAAAGTAAAAGACAAACTATTTGCAATTGCAAATGATATTATCAAAATTGCAGCTGCAAGAGAGCTTATAAATGGTGTTAAAATAAATACTGATAAACAAGCTTTACTTGATTTCCAAAAAAATGCAGGCTTTGAATATACAAAAGATCAAGCTAAAGCAGTGAGAGATATTTTTACTGATTTAAGCAGTGGTAGAGTTATGGATAGACTTTTGTCAGGTGATGTTGGTTTTGGTAAAACAGAAGTTGCAATGAATGCACTTTTAGCCGTTATCTTAGATGGAAAACAAGCATTATTTGTCTGTCCTACAACACTACTTGCTACACAACATTTCCATGGAATGAAAAAAAGATTTGAGCAGTATGGTTTTGCTATGGCTAAGTTGGATGGGAAAACTACAACTAAAGAAAAAAATCATATCAAAAAAGGACTTGAGTCAGGTGAGATTAAACTAGTTGTGGGAACTCACTCATTACTTGGTGTTAAAACAAATGATTTAGCTTTAGTTGTTATTGATGAAGAGCATAAATTTGGTGTAAAACAAAAAGAGAAATTAAAAGCTTTAAGAGAAGATGTTCATATTTTCTCAATGAGTGCTACTCCAATTCCAAGAACTTTAAATCTTGCCTTATCAAAACTTAAAGGTATGAGTGCTTTACTTACTCCTCCAAGTGAGAGATTAGGGGTTAGAACTTATGTAAAAGAGTACAGTGATAAGCTTATAAAAGAGATAATCTTAAGAGAAAAAAGAAGAGGTGGACAGCTTTTCTATGTTCATAATAACATTGCTTCAATTGAAGCTAAAAAAGGTGATATTGAAGAGATTATTCCAAATATCAAAGTTGAAGTTATTCACTCTAAGATAAAACCTGCACAAGCTGAAAAGATTATTGATGCTTTTGAAAACAAAGAGTTTGATATTTTACTTGCTACATCTATTGTGGAATCAGGTCTTCATTTACCAAATGCAAACTCTATTATTATTGATGGAGCTGATAGATTCGGTATTGCTGATTTACATCAGTTAAGAGGAAGAGTTGGTAGAAGTGATAAGGAAGGTTTCTGTTATTATGTGGTTGAAGATAAAAAACAAATCACAAATGATGCAGTAAAAAGACTTGTTGCTTTAGAATCAAACTCATATTTAGGAAGTGGTACAGCTCTTGCTCATCAAGACTTAGAAATAAGAGGTGGTGGAAATATCATAGGTGAAGCTCAAAGTGGTCATATCAAGCAAATAGGGTATGGCTTATATCTTAAGATGTTAGAAGAAGCTCTTGCTAGTTTAAGTGGTGAAACAAAAGAAGAAAATAAAACAGTTGATATAAAACTTGCTATTTCCGCTTACTTATCAGATGAGTATATTACAGAAGATAGAGTAAGGTTAGAGCTTTATAGAAGACTTTCTAAATGTCATGATAAAGAAGCAGTTTATGCAATTGAAGAAGAAATGGAAGATAGATTTGGTAAACCAGACCTTCCTACAAAACAGTTTTTAGAGCTTATTATGATAAAGATATTAAGTTTATCTAAGAAAATTAAAACTATTTCATCTTATGAAATGAATATAATATTTGTAAAAGATGATGATTCAAAAGAGACTATAAAATCTCCATCAAAAGACGATGATGATATCATAGCAACTACTTTAAAGTATTTACGAAAGTAAGAAAATATATAATATGTTATGTTTGTATGTTTTAATAGGAAAAAATTGTTAGTTAATGAAAAAAGAGAAAAGTAAGCACAAAACTTTTCTCTTTTTTGAATAAGGAGGAGTTTTAAGGAAGCAAATACTACTGCCTACTCTAGAAATAAATTAATGGGTTTAATTTATTTCTTAAAGTATTATAATGAGAATTCATGTATAAAAAGTGTATTTTTATATAAATGTCAATTTTTTTTGAAATTTAATTGACAAACTACTTGAGCATGGTCGCTTTTTAATATTGAGCCATCATGGTTTTCTTCAATATGTTTATTAAATATTTCATAGTTTTCTACATTTGCAATGGAATTTTTATTTTTTTTACTAAAAGCATTACTTATAAAAATAAAATCTAAAACATTTCCTTTTCCAACAAAATAGCTTGTAGCTTCTCTTTTTATCTCTTTTTGTTCAGGGTGAGGATTATATATTTTCCTTTCATGTTCATAATATGCATCTTTTAAGATAAGTGTTTCTTTTCTATTTTCATCATGGTATTTATTGTTTGATAGAGCATCTATAGTAATAGAGTGTAATCTATCATTTAAATCACAAACTAAAATATAAGGTTTATCTTTTAATTTTTTCATATCAAAAAATAGTGATGAAGCTTCACAAAGTCTTTGTTTTAAAGATTTACTAAAATTTTGTTTTAAAGCTTTTTGAACCTGCTCATTTTTTTGTTCTAAAGTATGCTCTTCTTTAAAAATATATTCAAATTCATTTTCTCTATTTGATTTTAAATGACAAACATATATTGTAATATCTTGTTCATTTGGAAGTGTAATATCAGCTTTTATAGGAGTTCTAGCAAATTTAAAATCACTTTTAAAGTGATGTTTTTTTAAACTTGGAGTATGTTTTTTTACAGTTTTGATATTTGATATTGGGTGTTTTGAAGCAAGGGCAACTGTAGTACTTACATAAATTAATTCATTTTTTTCATGAACTTTTGGTGTGTCAACTGTTACAAAGTATTCAAACCCTAACTCTTTACATAAGTCTTTTAAAGCTTCTTGGGAAAATACTTCTTGAAAGCCAATAACATCACAGTTCATTAGGGTGATTTGTTCTTTTATCCAAGCTTTTTTTTCAATCCATTGTTCTTGTGTAAATTTATCTTTTTTTTCATACCAGCTGTAAGGGGGTTCTACAAACTGGAATAGGTTAAATGTTCCAACTCTAATTTTCATGATGAAAGTATATCAAACTTTTCAACAATCTTTGGTTATGATTACGCCATGAAAAAACAATATGATGTAATAGTAGTTGGTTCTGGCGGAGCTGGAATGATTGCAGCAATAACTGCAAAAAAATTAGGATTTGATGTTTTACTTTTAGAAAAGCTAAGTTCACTTGGAGCAAAACTAAAAGCAACTGGTGGAGGAAAATGTAACCTTACTAATACTTTAAGTAAAGAGGATTTCATGAACTCTTTTGGAAAAAATGGTAAGTTTATGATGACAGCTATTAATATGCTTGATAAAAATGATTTAAGAGAGTTTTTTTCAAGTATAGGAGTTCAAACAGATACAAAAGATGGATTTAGAATTTTTCCTGTTACTCACAACTCATCTACAATTATAAATGCTTTACAAAAAGAGTTAGAAAGATTAGAAATAGAAGTTTTATGTGATTGTAAAGTAGATAGACTTTTATGTGATAACACAAAAATCACAGGAGTTCAAACTCAAAAAGGAAACTTTGAATCACCACATGTAATAGTTGCAACAGGAGGACTTGGTTTTCCTATGCTTGGAGCTAATGGTGATGGTTATGAGTTTGCAAAGGAAGTAGGACATAAAGTAACTGATTTATATCCGGCAATGCTTCCTGTATATACAAAAGAGACTTGGGTAGCAAACTGTACAGCTGATACTATTGCAAAAGCAATTGTGCGAATTGATTTAAAAAAAGCTAAAAAGTTAAAAGCTGTAGGAGATTTAATTTTTACATCAAAAGGTTTAAGAGGACCAGTAATTTTAGATTTTTCAAGGGAAATTACTCCTTTACTTGAAAAATATAAAGAAGTTCCACTTTTAATAAATATGGTTAAAGGTAAAAGTGAAGATGAGATTTTTCAGCACTTAAAAAAGCAGGCTTCTTTAAAACCTGATGCAAATGTGGTTGAGCTTTTAGGTTCTTTGCTTCCTCTTTCTGTATCTAAAGAATTATGTATACAAGTTGGTGCAAATCTTGATAAAAAGTTCAAAGATCAAGATGGACAAACAAGAAATGATTTAGTAAAGATTGTTGCAAATACACCATTTACAGTTACAGACTCAGTTGGTTTTAAAAAAGCTATGATTACAAGAGGTGGCGTGAGCCTAAAAGAGATAAATCCAAATACTATGCAAAGTAAAATAGTTGAAGGTTTATATTTTTGTGGTGAAGTTATGGATTTAGATGGACCATGTGGAGGATATAACCTTCAATGGTCTTTTTCTAGTGGATATTTATCTGGACATTTAAATAAGTAGTAATAAGAGTTTACTCTTTTACTACTACTTGATTCTTTCCATTTTCTTTTGCTTCATATAAAGCATCATCAGCTAGTTTGTATAATTCGTCTTCATTTTTAAGTGTATTAGCTTGTTTCGTAACTAAGCCAATTGAGACAGTGATATTTTTTGATACTAAACTTTCTTTATGCTCTATATTTAATGTTTCAACTTCTTTTAAAAAATTATTTGCAAAGGTTTCTGAACCTTGGGTATTTTCACTTATAAATAAAACACCAAATTCTTCTCCTCCTAGTCTAAAAGAATAATCTCCACCTCTTTTACATGAACTTTTTAAAGCTTTTGCCACTTTTTTTAAAGCTTCATCTCCTTTTTGATGTCCATAAGTATCATTATATTTTTTAAAGTAATCAATATCTAACATCATAAATGTAAGAAAAGATTTATTTCTTTTAGCTATTGATAATTCCTTTTTAATTACTTCATTAAAGAATCTTCTATTTCTTAATCCTGTCAATTCATCTGTTATTGATAAGTATTCAACTTTCTTTTTATCTGTAATATCATGTCTTATAGCTGTATATCCAACTATTTCTTTATTTTTATATATAGGTTGGATTATTGCATCTACCCAATACTCTTTTCCATCTTTTCTTAGATTTTTTATTTCACCTTTCCATACTTTACCACTATTTAAAGTTTCCCACATCTGTTCATAAAACTTTTTGGGAACATCTGGATGACGGATTATATTATGTGAAGAACCTATAAGTTCTTTTTTTGAATATTTAGAAATATTACAAAAAGCATTACTAGCATTTGTTATTATCCCTTCTTTATCTGTAGAAGAGGTTATAACATTTTCATCTATGATATCTAAATAGTTTTTTTGTTTAAGAATAGCTTTATTTCTTGATTTTAGAGTCAGATTTAAACTATTTGCTAAGTCTTCAAACTCATCATAAGTTAGTAAAGATGTATTTATTTTTTTACTATTTTTTGATGCTACTTTAAAGGAACTTACAAGGTTTTCAATATTCTTTTTTATTTTTTCAGATATATTTTTTGAGATAAAATAAACTAATAAAAATAGACTAATAGAAACTAATATTAAACTAATAATTTGTAATACAATACTATTTTTTACTTCTTTTTGTCTTAGCTCAATATGGCTATTAACTTCATCTATATATAAGCCAGTTCCAATAATCCAACCCCATTTATGATATTGTTTTACAAAAGATATTTTAGGAAATTCTTTTTTTGTATTTAGTTTTCTAAAATTATATTGAAAAAAATCACCTTTTTGCATACTTTCTAATTGAATATTAAATAGTTTTGTATTTGTATAATCTTTGGGTTTGTCAAGTTTTACTCCATTAAAAATTAAAGATTTTTTATCAATTCTATTTACAAAAATATATCCTTCTTTTCCATATCTAATATTAGCAATATCAGTTAAAATAGTATCTTGTGTATCTTTGACTACATCATCTATATATTCACCTGTTCCAATATGCCAATTGTAAGGGGAAAATAATTTTACATAACTTAGTTTTGGATATTGAATATTATCTTTTAAATCAGGTTTAACAAAGTGAGTTTTTAAAAAACCTTCTTTTTTAGTTAATGCTATTTTTGATTGTTCTTGAATAAAGGCTTTACCTTTTTTATCTTTTAAGTTCCAATTATTTATATTTTTATTTAGCATTGATTTTGTATTAAAAAGTATTGCTTTACCATCATTTTTATTTATAAAAAAGTAAGATCTTTTATTTGTAAAAGAAATATTTTTTAAGGCTGTAACAATTAAATATTTAATTTCTTCATCACTTTTAATGTTTTTATTATCTTCATATATCGAAGTAGCTATGGTATGAGCAAGAGCTACTCTTTTTTTTAGGTTTTCTTTTATTTTATTATTAATTTCTTTTTCTTTTTTTTCTATACTTTTATAAACTCTTAAAACTTCAGTTTTTATTTCAATTTTTTTTAGTTCAATAAAATCTTCTTTTACATGTTTTATTTCTTCTTCAAAGTTTTTATATTGAAAATAAACAGAAATAATAAAAGTAAAAGATATAGAGATAAATGCTATTAAAAGATTTGTTCTAGTTGTAATGTTTGTTAACTGCATTTTTTTTCCATATAGTTTTTTATGCCTAGTATAGTGTGATACTATTAAATTTATACTATTTCTATGTAAAGAGTGTGTTAAGAGTTTATAATTAATATATAATTAACACATAAATGATATATTATGGAAAAAGGAAATTCCAATGAAAAGAAAATTATTCTCATTACTATTTTTAAGTGCAAGTACACTTTTTGCTTCATCTTTAAGTGTAAAAAATGCTTATGTAAGAGCAACTCCACCAAGTCTTCCAAATAGTGCAGCTTTTTTGGAAATTACAAATAGTTCAAATGAAGACATATCTTTAGTAAGTGCAACTTCAAGTGCATCAAATATTGTAGAGTTACATACTCACGATATGAAAGATGGTGTTATGAAAATGTATCAAGTTCCAAAAATTGAAATAAAAGCTAACTCAAGTACTGTTTTAAAACCAGGTGGTTTTCATATTATGTTAATTGATTTAAAAACTAAGCCTTTAAAAGAAGAGATGCAAGTTGAAGTTGATTTAAGCTTCTCAAATGGACAAAATATAAAAGTTTTTGCACCTGTTAAAAAAGTAATGGCTGGAATGATGATGAAAAACCACGGAATGAATAATAAACAAAAAATGTCTTGTGGTGCAGGAAAATGTGGTCAATAGATAATGAATAAAACTCTATTTATTCAACTTGCTGTAATTGTTTCAATTGTAGCAGCATATTTTCTTATTGATTTTAATAAAGTTTATAAATACTTTCAAGGGGAAGTAAAATACACAGTTCAAGACACTAACTGTGATTTACACAAAAGTGCTTGTAAAGTAGTACTAGAAGATGGAAAAGAGTTTACTTTAGAGGTTTTTCCTAAAGATATTCCTCTAATGAAAAATTTGAAATTCAAACTAATCAGTAATGAAAAAAATTTAGAAAACATCTCTTTAAATATTTATGCAACAAATATGTTTATGGGATATTTTGATTTAAAACTTCAAAACTTAGGAAACGGAATTTATGAAGCATCAGGTACTCTTCCTACTTGTCCTGTAGGTAATATGAAGTGGAATGCAGATATAAGTTTAGAAAAAATGAATGAAAGAACTGGAGCTAGATTTCAGTTTCAAACAACAAGGTAACAAATGAAAAAACTATCATATTTAATTTCAGCTATTATCGCAGTAGGTATTATTGTTTTAATTGAACCATATGTAAATGAAACAAAAGAAAAAAATAAATACTCATTTGAGGTAGAATCAAAAGATGGAAAAATAAGTTTAGATAGCTATAAGGGTAAAGTTTTAGCTATTTATTTTGGATACACTTTTTGTCCTGATGTTTGTCCTACTTCTTTAAGTTCACTGGCTCATGCTTTAAATAGTTTTGATAAACAAAAAGTTGAACAAAACTTTGAAGGTCTTTTTATATCAGTAGACCCCAACAGAGATAAACTAGAAGATTTAGCTTCATATGCTAAATATTTTCACCCAACTTTTAAAGGTGCAACTTCAAATAAAGAAAACATTGATGATATTGTAAAAAGATATGGCACTTACTATAAAAAAGTAGAATTAGAAAACTCATCTATGGGTTACTCAGTTGCTCATACTTCATATATTTACTTTTTTGATAAAAATGGTAACTTTATAAAAAAAGTTGACCATTTCTCAAACCCTGAACAATTAAAAGAAGTTTTAAAGTCTATACTTTAATTCTTCTTTATTCGTTAAACTTACATTAAACTACTATTTAAATAGCATTTAAAAGCTAATGTCATAATTCTAGTATAAAAAATAAAAGGATAGAAAATGACAAAGAAAACAAAAATCTTAACAGCACTAGTTTTAAGTACAACATTAGCTACAGGAGTTTTTGCTTCTTATGGAAACAAAAGTGAATGTGATATGAATAAAAGTCATAAAATGATGAATAAACATATGGGACATAAAAAAGCTCATAGTTCAATTTTTTCAACACTTAAAAAACTAAACTTAAATGATACTCAAAAGCAAGAAGTAAAAAAGATAATGATGGAGTCTAAAAAAACTACATCTGTAAATGAAGCTTTTACAAAAACTTCATTTGATAAAGAAAAATATATCAAGATTATGAGTGAAAAAAGAGAGAATATGATAAAATCAAAAGCTTTAAAAATAGAGAAAATATATGCTATTTTAGATGCTAAACAAAAAGAACAATTTAAAGCATTACTTGATTTAAAAAATGAAAAGAGACATAAAAAAGGTATGAATTTTGATAAAAATTGCAATGGTAGAGGATGATTTAGAACTTGCTGATGTTTTAACTCAATACCTAAAAAAGTTTAATATAGAAGTTACAAACTATGAAGAGCCATTTATGGCTCTTTCATCTTTGAAGTTAAATAAATTTGATTTAGTAATTTTAGATTTAACACTTCCAGGAATGGATGGCTTAGATGTTTGTAAAGAGATTGTAAAAAACTTTGATATTCCTATTATCATTTCAAGTGCAAGAAGTGATATTACTGATAAAGTAACTGCTTTACAACTTGGTGCAGATGACTACTTACCAAAACCTTATGACCCAAGAGAACTTGAAGTTCGAATAAAAACTATTTTAAGAAGATTTAACCACACAAAAGAGAATGAATCTAAAGTTGTAAAAAAATTTATACTAGATGAAGAAAAAAAACAAATAAGTAAAAATGAAAATTATGTTAAACTTACAGCAGCAGAATATGAAGTTTTATCTCTTATGATTAAAAGAGAAAATTTTGTAATTTCAAGGGAAGAGATATTTGAAAATTCTGATTTGTTAAATCAAGATTATGAAAGTTCAGGATCATTGGCTGTAATAATTAACAGAATTAGACAAAAAATTGAAGATAATCCAAAAGAGCCAAAATATCTTCAAACAATAAGAGGAATGGGGTATAAATTTACGCAATGAATAGATCATCAATATTTTTCACAATAACAGTTAGTTTCATTATTTCAATTATTTTAGTAATTGTAAGTTTCTTTTTATTAATGACACACAATTATAAAACTCAAGAAAAAGAGTTAATAGATAGGTATATTCCAATCGTAAAAAGAGTAATGACAAAGCACCATAAAGGTGGTTTAGATATGAAGTTTGCTAAAGGTTTAAAAGAGTATAACTATGAGCTTTTTACAAATAAAGGCAAAATAAATGCTATTACATACAATCCTGAAACACAAGTTCTAATTCAAAGAGAATCAACAAAAAGAGATACGATTTTCAGAGTTTTAAAACTAAATGATTTTAATTATATTTACATGAAAAAAAGAGGTGAGACTATTCTTGTAAAAGATAATACTTTAAGTTCTCATAATTCAAATATTTACATAATTTTAGTATTTGCTATAGTCATTATAACTATTATTTTGATGTATCTAATCACACTTAGAAAACTAATGCCACTGAAAATTTTAAAAGATAAAGTAAAAACTTTAGGGGATGAAAACTTTGATTTTGAGTGTTGTAATCTTGATGGAAAAGATGAAGTTTCACTTTTAGCAGTGGAGTTTAAAAATGCAGCTAAAAAACTAAAAGATGTAAAAGAATCAAGAAATGTATTTATTAGAAATATAATGCATGAACTAAAAACACCAATTACAAAAGGAAAGTTTTTAGCAGAGCTTGAAAGAAATGATAAAAATGATGAAAAGTTAAAAGAAGTTTTTAACAGACTTGAATCTTTAATAAATGAATTTGCCTCAATTGAAGAGTTGATTTCCTCTACTAAAAATGTAGAGAAAAAAGTATATTTTATTGATGATATTGTTGATAATGCAAAAGATATTTTGATGGTTGAGGATGATGATGTTATTAAAAAGTATGAAAATAAAAAAATAGAAGTAAATTTCAAGTTATTTTCTATAGCAGTTAAAAACCTAATTGATAATGCTTTAAAATATTCACCAAATCAAAAAGTTATTATCAAAAGTGAGGGTGAAGACTTAATTTTTGAGAATGAGGGTGAACCTTTAAAATTTGATTTAGAAAAATATTTTGAACCATTTTTTAGTTCAGAAGTAAATAATAAAAACTCTTTTGGATTAGGTCTTTATATAATTTTCAATATTTTAAAAGCAAACAATTATACTTTAGAGTATAAATATGAAAATAAAACAAATAGATTTATTTGTAAAAAGGATGAAGTATCTACGATATAGCAGTTATTGGTGCAGGAGCAAGTGGTTTGATGTTTGCTTCTAATTTAAATAAAAAAGTATTTAAAAATGTTTGTATGATTGAATCAAATGCAAAAATTGGTGCAAAGATTAAAGTCTCAGGTGGAGCTAAATGTAATATCACAAATGAGTTAGTAACTCAGAAGAATTATTTAGGTGATAGAGAACTTGTAAAAAGTTTATTAAATGATTTCTCAAAAGATGAGACTTTAGAGTTTTTAAATAAAAATGGTGTTAAACCTAATCTTAATCCAAAAATTGTAAAAGGAACTTACTTTTGTAAATCTTCACAAGATGTTATAGACATGTTTACAAAATTAACTTCGCACATAAAAAAGTATCTAAATACTAAGGTTTTAGATATTTCATATGAAAATGATATTTTTAAAATAAAAACAAATCATAAAATAATTGAAGCAAAAAAAGTTGTAGTTGCTAGTGGTGGTTTATCATATGCTAGTTTAGGAGCTAGTTCTATTGCTTTTGATATTGCTAAGAAATTTGGTCATACGATTGAAAAGTTAGAACCTGCACTTGTAGGGTTTACTGTTCAAAAAGATCAATTTTGGTTTAAAAACTTATCAGGTGTTTCAACTTATGTAAATAGCTATGTTGATGGTAAAAAATTTGAAGGCTCTTTTTTATTCGCACATAAAGGCTGTTCTGGACCTGTAATTTTAACTAGTTCTTTATATTGGAAAAAAGGGAAATTAGCTATAGATTTTCTTCCTAAAACAGAGTTATCTAAATTATTAAAAGGTAATAAAAAAATCTCTTCAGTTCTTCCTTTTGCAAAAAGATTTACAAGTGAATTTTTAAACTCTATTGGTTTAAAAGATAAACCTGTAAGTGAATTAAATAAAGAAGAAAAAGAAAAATTAGAGCTTTTAAAATATTATGAATTTTCACCTGCTGGTAATTTTGGATATACAAAAGCAGAAGTAACAAAAGGTGGAATAAATACAGATGAAATTCAACATAATAATTTTGAAAGCAAAAAGCAAAAAAATCTATATTTTATAGGTGAGTGTCTTGATATTACTGGAGAATTAGGTGGTTTCAACTTTCAAATATCATTTAGTGAAGCAATAAGGTGTGCTAGAAATATATAAAATAACCAAGTTTTTTTATTATTTTTTATATATCATTTATCAAAAATCAGATATTATTCTTGCTTATAAGTACTTATTAAGGTTAATTAATGCTTTTTGGAAATAGAAAATTAGAAAATGAAGTTGTTTCTCTTAAATCAGAAATAGAAGAACTAAAGGCACAACTTGCTCAAAAAGAAAAAAATATTGAGCAGTTGAATACACAATTAAATAATAATCCTTACGAAGAGGATTATAATAAATGTAAAAATCAACTAGAGCTTTTTAAAGAAACAGCAATGCTTTCTCAAGAAGAGGGTTTAGTTGTTTTTTCTCCTAATGATGAAGTTTATTTTGTAAATAATATTGCAAAAGCAAATATTACTGATTTTTCTGTTGTTTTAGATGCAGTTAAAAGAAATAGTAATAGATTAATTATGGATGATTGTGAAGCAAGTGTTCTTGTAAAAGAATTTAATGGTTATAAAATTGCTTCACTAAGAAGAACTTCAATTCATGATAATAAAGAGGGTGGTTTATTAGAAAGACATAATAAAAATATGACTAACTCTTTATCTTCTACTCAAAATACTTATATGTCACTTCTTGAAGATTTACAAGGTATGATTAAAGAGTCAAGAGATACTGCAACTGGTTCAACTAAGGGATTAAATCTAACTAAAGAAATAGTTGAAGATACACAATATTTAAGGGAAGAAATCCAAAAAGAAAATGATATTGTAAATTCACTAGTTTCAAAAAGTAAAGATATTTCAGAAGTAATTACTTTAATTCAAGAAATCGCATTCCAAACAAATATATTATCATTAAACGCAGCAGTTGAAGCAGCAACAGCTGGTGAAGCTGGAAAAGGGTTTGCAGTTGTTGCTCAAGAAGTGAGAAATCTTGCAAGTAGAAGTGCAGATGCAGCAACACAAATTAAAAATGTAGTAGATTCAATTCAAGCAGATACAGCAAAAATCAAAAATAGTTCAGAAGTTGTAGGTAAAGGTGTGGTTGAAACAAAAGAGAGAGTTGATACACTAAGTGAACTTATGGTTTCATTCCAAAAAAATTCAAATAGATCAGTTTATGAAGTAGAGAATATTTCAAATAAAATCTTTATCAATCTTGCAAAATTAGACCATGTGATTTATAAAAATAATTTATATCAATTAATCTTTGGTGGTGAACATAGCTTTAAAGCAGTTGATCATCATAATTGTAGACTTGGTAAGTGGTATGATTCAGGACTTGGTAAAGAAGAGTTTAGTTTTGTTCCATCATATAGACACTTAGAAAAATATCACGCTGTTGTTCATGATGAAGCAAATTTACTTGCAAAAGAGTGTTCAGGACATTCTGTATCTTGTTCTAAACAATTAATTGAAGATAAAATTGAATTAGTTGAAAATGCAAGTGAAAATGTATTTATTTACTTAGATAAAATTTTAGAAGAGAAAAGTGATGCAATAATGAAAGAAGCAGCTAAGAAGCTTTTTAATTAACAAGGATTTATAATGGATGAAAAATATAGAGTTCTAATAGTAGATGATGAAAGAGAAATTCTTTCTATGTTAAGTAGATATTTAAATAGAAGTGGAAAATTTGATGTTACAACTCAATCAAACCCAGTTTTAGCAATAGATAAATTAAATAATGTTTCGTATGATATTATATTACTTGATATTATGATGCCTCAAATGAATGGTTTAGATACATTAGAAAAAATAATGAACATAAATAGTAATCAAAAAGTTATTATGATGACTGCATACTCAACATTAGATAAAGTTTTAAAATCTCATAAACATGGTGCAACTCATTATGTTATGAAACCTTTTGATTCTTTAGGTGCATTAGAGAAAAAAGTTTTAGAAGTTTTAAAGTCATAAAAGATGATTAATAAAAACCTATTGTTTAGGTTACTTATAGGTTTTATTACAGTTTCAGCACTCACTATATTAATAGTTCAAAATAAAAAAGAAGAGAGTTTAAATAATACTCTTCTTTTAGAAAAAGAAAAACTTAAAAACTCTTATACAAACGCTTTAAATGTATTTTATGAAAAAGCAGATTTAATCTTTTATAATAATTTATACGATGAGCAAATTAAAACTTTTTTCATAAATACTCAAAAAGAAAAACTTTATGAATATTTAAAAGATGATTTCTTCTACTTAAAATCTAAGGGATTAAAACAACTTAGTTTTTATGATAAAAACAATCATAATTTATTGAGAATGAATAAATTTATTTCAAGCAATCTTTTATTAACTAAAGAAGAAGTTAAAAAAGAGCAAGTTAGATTTAAAGTATTAAAAGAAGAGAGTGTTCTAAGTTTTACTAAGCCAATTTTTAACAATGATTTAGAGTTTATAGGAACTATGCAATTAGAGTTTTCTCTTAATAGTTTAATCAAAACAATTATGCAAAATATAGAGTTTAATAGTTTTTTTCTTTTAAAGAATAAAAACATAGATTCTAAATCTTATAAAACTTTTATATTAAGTGAGAATTATTTAATTCAAAATGATAATCATACAAGTAAAAGACTTCAAAAAGATGTTCTTCTAAATATAAAAAAATATTCTAAAAATGACATAAATATAAAAATGAAAAACAATACGGCTTTTAGTTTGTTATTTAAGAATAGTAGTATTTTAAATCCAGCTTTTTTTATACCAATAAAAGAAGAATCAGATAATGATATTTATCTTTTTGCTTATTTGGATAAAAAAGAGTCTTTATATAATCAAATAGAGATAAACTATAATTTATTTTTACTGTTTGTAATGTTTTTATATATATTGCTTTTATTTTTAGTTTATAAATTTTTAAATGTAAGTAGTATTAAAAGTAGTTTAGAGAAAAAACATAAAGACTTTCTAAATGCTATTGATAAATATGTTGTGATGGTTGAAACTGATACTAAAGGTATTATAACTTATGTAACTCAAGCATTCTGTGATATATGTGGTTATTCAAAAGAAGAGCTTATTTCTAAGAATATAAATGTATTAAGACATCCAGATGTTTCCCCTATATTCTTTGAAGCTTTGTGGAAGCAGTTAAAAGAAAATCATAAATGGGAAGGTGAAATAAAAAACTTAAATAAGTTTGCAAATTCATACTGGGTAAAAGGGACTATTACTGCAAAATATAATAGTAATAATGAAGTAATAGGCTATATGTCAATTAGGGTAAATACTACAGACTCAAAGCAGCTAAAGAAAATAAATAGCTTATTAAAAGAAGACTTGTCAAATAGATTAAATGAAATAAAAATGAAAGATAAGAATCTTTTAGATAATACAAAAGTTGCATTAATGAGTAAGGTCTTAGATGCAGTAGCTCATCAATGGAAGATGCCAATTTCTAATATCTCAATAAATTTGGCAAATCTAAAAGCAAAGATAAATAGTTCAAAAATACAAAAAGAAGAAATCTTTAATTTAAGTGAAAATATTGAGAAAGAGCTAAAGTCTTTATCTTTAAGTTTAAATGAGTTTAAATCATATTTTATAAAAACAAGTAGTAATGATAAATATAATATAAATGAAGTTATAAAAGAAGCAGTTTCTTCTTTAAAGGATGATATTTCTAAATTGAATATTACAGTTTCTTTAAACTCTAAAGAGAATATTTTATGTTATGGAGTTCATAATGAATTCAAACATATTATTGAGAATTTAATAAAAAACTCTTTGAATGAAATCTCAAATGAAAAACTCAAAAATCCAACTATTGATATTTCAATTATTAATGATAAGGACGAGATAGTAGTAAAATATTGTGATAACTTAGAAAATCAAAATAGAGCTATAAAATATATTTTTGAAGAAGAGAATAATCAAAATATTAAAGAAGAAGATATTAGTATTTATATTACTAAACTTTTAATTGAAAAAGCAGGTGCAAAAGTTTGGTTTGAACAAACTAATAATAGTTTAAATTTATACATAAAACTTGTATCAAAAGATAGAAGAAAAATAAAAAGGTAAATGATGAAAATAAACTTTTATACAAAACTCTTCTTTACTTTTATTTTATTTGCAGCTTTCCTGCTTATATTTTCATTATTTACTTTTGAAAAATTTTATACAAATGATATTCAAGATAAAAATATAAATACTATTTTTTCGAATCTACAAGAAACACAAAAAATAGTTGATGAATATAAAAATACAAGTAATAGAATTTTAGTTGATATCAAAAACAGTAGTGCTTTAAAAACATATTTAGAAAAAGGCAATAGTAAATTCTTAAAAGAGTTTATTCAAAGTATAAAAACTACTAAATCAGAACTTTTTAGCTTTAGAATTGTTGACTTTAATGCAAATGAAAAAATAAAAATATATTTTGATAAATACAATAATTTAAAAGAAGATTTTGAGTTGAACAATATAAAAAGAACTCATTTATTTAAAGAGATATTAGCTTCTAATAAAAAAGATGTTTATTATTCAAATTTATATCTTTTAAGAAAAAACAATGAAATAAACTTTCCTTTGGTATCTTTACAAAGCTATATATTACGAGTAAATGACTTGTTTATAATTTTAGATATTGATATAAGAAAAGTATTTGAAAAAATACAAAAAAGGTCAATTTCTTATTCTTATATTTTAGATGAAGAAGGAAACTTTTTATTACATGAAAATAGTAAATATGATTGGTCTAAATATTTCATACCTACTTATACTTTAAAAAACATCTATTCAAATTATTCAGAACAAATTTTAAATAAAGAAGAGTTGATATCTAGTGAGTTTATCTCAAAAAAAATATATATAGCAAGTGATAAATATATTATAGTAATTGTAAAAATAGATGAATCATTTATAAAAAATAGCTTAGATATATTTAAAGATTATTTTGAATCTGTAATAATAGTTGCTTTTTTACTGTGTATCATTTTAACTATTATTTTAACTAAACCAATTGCAAGATTAAATAAAAATATTGTAGAAAAGAATAAAGATTTAAACTTAAGTGTTAAAAAAAGTTATTTAGAGTTAAGTGATAGTTTAAAAACAATTGACAATCATATTATGTCAATAAGACTTGATAAAAATGGAATAATTTTAGATGTAAGTAATGCTTTTTGTGAAGTGTCTGGTTTTTCAAAAGGTGAATTAATAGGACATCCTCATAAAATACTTATTCATCCACAAATGGATAAAGAGACTTATGAAAAAGTTTGGGATTATATAAAAAAAGGAAACTTTTATAAAATAGAATTAAAGTGTCTTAAAAAAGATGGTAGTTACTTTTGGTCAGAATCTTTTATAGAACCAAACTATGATATTAAAAATACTCTTGTAGGTTTTACTGTAATTAGAAATGATATAACAGATAAAAAAACAATACAAAAACTTTATGATGATTTAAATACACAAGTAAATCAATATAATACAATTTTTGAGAATGTAAATAGTGGAATAGCTTTAATAGACTTAAATGGGAAATTCAAAAAAGTAAATAAGATGTTAAGTGAATTACTTTTATATAATCATCATGAACTATTATCAATGAGTTTTTTTGAATTTATTGAAAAAGAATCAAAAGAGTTTTTAAAGAAAATATTTGAAGAAACTTTACAAGTTGGTGCTATAAAAAGTATTGAAAAGGTTTTTATAAATAAAAATGGTGAAGATATTCATCTTGAACTTTCATTAAGCTTATTGTCTGATAGGAAGCATTTAGTTTTAGTTGTAAATTCACTAGAAGATAAAAGAAAACTTCAAGAGTTAAATCAAAACCTTGAACAAAAGATTAATGATGAGGTTGAGAAAAGTAGACAAAAAGATAAAATACATCAACAAGAACAAATAAAAAATGCCAAATTAAGTTCAATTGGAGCATTAGCAGCTGGAATTACCCATGAAATAAACACTCCATTAACTTACATAAAAGGTAATTTTGAAATGATGGGGTATGATATTGAAGATTTACCTCCTAGTGAGTTAAAAGAAAGAATGCTTGAAGATAGTGTTAAAATAAATGATGGTATTAATAGAATTGCAAATATTGTAGAATCAATGAGAGAAATTTCACAAAGTTCAAATGAAAAAAAAGAGAGTGTTAATATTTACTCTACTTTAATAACAGCATTGACAATGGCATATAATAGATCAAAACAAATATGTCCTATCTTTATAAACGAAGAAGAGTTTAATTTAGATAAAATAGACAAAAATAGATATGTTTATAAAAGCCTTGCACAAAAACAAAGATTAGAGCAAGTTTGGATTATTATTTTAAATAATGCCTTTGATGAATTGGTAAAGATTGAATCTTATGAAAATAGGTTGTTAAAGATAAATCTTTTTGAAGATGAAAATAATATCACAGTTAGGTTTATTGATAATGCAGGTGGTATCAACAAAGATATCATTGATAATATTTTTCAACCTTTTATCTCTTCAAAGGAACATAGTGGAATGGGTGTTGGTTTAAATATTGCAAAAAAAATTATTGAACAACAAGAAGGGGAAATTGTAGCATTTAATGAAGATAATGGTGCAGTTTTTGAAATAAAATTAAAAAAAGAATTAGGATAAAAAAATGAAAAAAATCGCATTATTAATAGTTGTATTTATACTATTAGCGTTAGCACCACTTGGGGTTAAGAATATAATTGATGAGCAAGTACAAATACAGACAGTTTTATTAGAACAAAAGGGTGTAAAAGTTGATGTCCTAAATTCTAGTGGTTATCTTAAAACAAAAAGAGAGTTTGAATTAACAATAAAAGATGAAAAGGAATTTAAGGAGTTTATAAAAGCTTCTTTTGTTAAAAAATACCCAACTTATGAAGAGTTAATTGATTCTTTATTAAAAGAAGATAGTAAAGAACTTGATGAGTTTTTAAGAGGTATTGTTTTTAGAGGTAATATTAACAATTCAAATATCAATTATAATAGTGATATAAATGTAAATATATATCTTCATAAGTTTTCAGATAAAATCATGAAAAAGCTAAATGAAAATAAAGATAAAAATCAAGAGATGTTATCTTTACTGGAAAAAAAAGCTTTAGCTTTTGATATCGTATTAAGTAAAAATGCAGTTCTTAAAAAACTTACTTTAAAAGATATTGATGAAAATATAGTTTCTACAAATAGTATAGGGCAAACATCAACTACTGATTTAAAAGTTTTATCTTATTTTGTTAATAACTATTCTGAAAAAGATTTATTGAAAGCTAAAATCAATCTTGATAGGTTTTTGATAAAAACAGTTACGTCAAATAAAGAGTCAATCATAGATTTAAACTCTTTAGTATATGACTTTACTTATTTAGATGAGTATATAAATAGTTCAAAACTAAAATTAGAAAACTTTATATTTGCTGTTAATGATATTGATTTAGCTATAAATGGAATTGATTTAAAGTCAAAAGGTGAAGTAAAAAGTGGTTTATATCAAACATATTTAGATTTAAAAACTAATAATGTTGAATTTTCATCAAGAAAAGATAAATTATCAATTAATTCAGTAATTTTTGATTTAAAACTTAATGATATTTTATATAATGATTTAAAAAATTTAAATAGTGCTTATATCAATATGGAACTAATTACTCTTGACAATACTTTAACTAAAAATGAAAAATCATTAAAATTAACTTCGGCAATTGATAATCTAATACTATCTATTGATGAGGTTCTAAATAATGGGGCTACACTAAAAACAAAACTTGATCTAAAAGATTTACAACAAACAAATGTATCATTTAAAAATATTGATTTAGATATTGATTTAGTTTTAAATAAAAATACTCTTTCTTTTCAGACTTTAGATAAAAAGGAACTTTTATCAAATGTTGATGGAAATATAGTTTTAGTTTTACCAAAAGATGATTTTATAAATTTTTTAAGATTAGTTGATCCTACTATTGGAATGCTTTTAAGTGTATATGCAAAAGAGCAAAAAAACGATATTTTGTTTGATCTAAAAATAAATAAGGGTGTAATTACCGTAAACGATAAAAAGCTAAACTAAAACTTTTACTTGATACAATTTGCCAATTTAAAATCTACAAGGAAAAATTTGAGATTAGCATTTATAGGTGATATAGTAGGTAGACCTGGAAGAAAGATAATAAAAGAGAATTTAGCAAAGATAAAAGAAGAGTATAATATAGATTTTGTGATTGCAAATGCAGAAAATGCAAGTCATGGTTTTGGGTTGACTATTAAAAACTGTGATGAGTTATTAAAAACTGGTATTGATGTAATCACAGGAGGCAATCACTCTTTTGATAAGAAAAAAGAGATGTTTACTCTTCTTGAGACAAAACCTGTATTAAGACCTGATAACTATCCGGAGGGTATTCCTGGAAGTGGAGTGAGAATCTGTGAGATTGAAACTAGTGAAGGTTTAGAGAAAATTGCAGTTGTAAATTTAATGGGGCAATTTTCAATGCCAACAGTTGAAAACCCTTTTAACTGGGCAAAAAAAATAGTGTCAAACCTGCATGAGCAAGGTGTAAAAAATATATTTATAGATTTTCATGGTGAAGCTACAAGTGAAAAAAGAGTTATGCTTATGATGTTCAAAAATCAAGTAAGTGCTATTTGTGGAACTCATACACATGTAGGAACAGACGATTTACAAATTTTTGAAAATACTGCATATTTAACAGATATTGGACTTACTGGATGTAGAGACAATGTAATAGGAATGGATGCTCATGTACCTATTCAAAAAGCTACTACTGGACTTGGAGGGCATTTTCAAATACCTAATTCTTGTAAAACTATATTACAAATCATGGTAGTTGATATAAAAGATGGAAAAGCAGTTGATTCTTTTAAGATTAAAAAATTATGTGATAAAGATGAGCACATAATTACAAGGGCTATGATTGACTGAGATTAATAGCTCTTATGATTTATTAGTTTATTTAAAAAATCAAGACTTAATTCCTTCGCATTTAGAGTATTGGTGGCCTAATAGTAATGATTTTGAAATCTTGCTAGGATCAATACTTACACAAAATACAAAATGGCAGAACGTAGAAAAATCACTAGAGAATTTAAGAGAACTTGACTTACTAAATTTAGAGAACTTAAGTGAAGTACAGCTTCCTGTTTTAGTTCATGCTATAACTCCAAGTGGTTTCAAAAATCAAAAATCAAAAAGATTAATACAATTAAGTAAAAATATTTTAGAAGAGTTTGGTTCTTTTGAAAACTTTAAAAATAGAGTTACTAGAGATTGGCTTCTATCTCAAAAGGGTATAGGACAAGAAACAGCGGATGCAATTTTGTGTTATTCATGTCATCAAGAATATATGGTAGTAGATTCATATACAAATAGATTGCTAAAAAGATTTGGATATGAGTTTGACTCATATTGCGATATACAGACATGGATAGTATACGGAATTAATGAAAATTACGATAAAATAGCCAAACTTTATGGCTATGAGATTAGTTTAAACAAACTTTACGCACGGTTTCATGGCAAAATTGTCGAGTTTATGAAACGCAATCCAAAGGGTTAATTGATGATTATAATTCCACAAACAAAAGGTGGTGTAGGTAAGTCTACAGTTGCTATGCAAGTTATTGCTCCATATTTATATAAAAAACATGGAAAAAAAATAACATACATTGAAGTTGATGATGAGAATAATGATAGTAAGTCTTTTACGAGAACAGAAATCGTAAATAAAAGAATGCTTGGAACAAATAGAATAACTGATTTAGATGAGTTAATTTTAATGGATGATAACCATGAGGTTATTGTAGATGTTGGTGGAAATAAAACTTCAACATTAGTTCTTGATGAGATTAAAAAAGTAGGTTCATTTGGAAATGTAAAATGGATAATTCCTTTAGGTGATGGGGAACTAGATGGTAAAAATGCTATAGCTACTATGAAAAAAATCAGAAAGATTGAAAGAAATCCAGAAGAGAATATTATCTTTGGTTTAAATAGAGCTATTTCTATGGAAGAAGATTATTATCAAGAACAGTTTATTAACTTTTTTGGTCACAAATATTTAGACTCAAATTCTGTTATTTGTGATTTTGTAAAAGATCCAAAGTATTTCCCTGTACAAAATGATAAAGTAATTACAATGAGTAGATACTTAGGTTCAACAGTTTGGGAAATGGCTTATAACAATACAGACTTTGGAGCAAAGGCTATACAAGCAAAAGAGATGGGTGATATTGAAAGTGCTAGAAAGTATCTTTTCTTTAGAAGAATCCAAACAGAAGCAAAAGATTATGTAATCAATGTATTAAATAGAATTTTTTGTGATTTAGATCAGTGGATTGATATTAAGAAATGAGTGATATGAGTTTTAAACAAGCAAAAGAGCTTGTTGAACGAATGGAATTTTCAGAACTTTCTTTAAGGAAGGCAACTAAGAATTTAGAAAAATCATCTAAAGCTTTTGAAGAATCAAACTTATATTTTAATGAAACATTAAAAAAGCAAGAAGATATATTAACTATGGTACCAAAAGCAGATAAAAAAATCTCAATTTTATATCTTGCTTTAGCTGTAAATATTGGATTTATTTTAGGTCTTTTAGTTGGCAAATTTATTTTTTAAAAAATATGAATAGGATTTTATAAATTATGGGTAAACAAGAAAAAATCGTATCAATGTTTAACGACATTGCAGGAACTTATGATGTGGCTAATAGAGTTTTATCAATGGGCATTGATAAATCTTGGAGAAATAAAGCTTGTAATAAAACATTTGAACTTTACGACAAAAAAGAGATTGAAAAGATAGTTGATGTTGCTTGTGGTACTGGTGATATGATAATGTTTTGGAAGCAAATTGCAAAAGAGAATAATATTACTTTAAAAAATATTATAGGTATTGATCCTAGTGTTGGTATGATGGAAGTAGGAAAGAAAAAACTTCCTGATGTACAGTTTATTGAAGCTTTTGCTACGGATATGCCACTTGAGGATGAGAGCACTGATATTATTTCAATTTCTTATGGGATTAGAAATGTAGTTGAAAGACAAGAAGCTTTTGACGAATTTGCAAGAGCACTAAAAAAAGGTGGTCTTGTTGTAATTTCTGAGTTTACAAAAAATGAAAAAACAAACCCTTTAGATTATTTAACTGATTTTTATATGAATAAGATTTTACCTACTTTAGGTGGATTAATTTCAAGAAATAAAGAAGCATATACTTATTTACCAAACTCAATTGATGAGTTTTTAACAAAAGATAATTTATGCAAAGAGTTAAAACAAGCTGGATTAGAGCCTGTTCATGTAAAATCTTTTTCTATGAATATTTCTACTTTAATCATCGCAAGAAAACTTTAGTTTTCTTGTTGTAAGGATTATAATTGAATAACCCTATTAGTGTAAGCTCTTTAAACGCTCAAATAAAATCACTACTTGAAACAACTTTTATAAAAGTTTATGTTGAAGGTGAAATCTCAAACTTAACTTATCATAACTCTGGACATGTCTATTTTTCTGTAAAAGATAGTAGTTCTACTATTTCATGTGTAATGTTCAGAGGAAATGCAAAATATCTAAAGTTCCAACTTGAAGTAGGGCAGAAAGTAGTAATCACAGGAAATATTACTGTATATGCACCAAGAGGGAACTATCAACTTTTATGTAGTAAAATTGAGCCATCAGGACAAGGGGCACTTGCTCTTGCCTTTGAGCAATTAAAAAATAAGCTAGAACAAAAAGGTTATTTTACTCCTGAAGTAAAAAAGCAATTACCAAAATACCCTAAAAAAATAGCTTTAGTTACTTCACCTACTGGTGCTGCAATTGAAGATATGAAAAAAGTAGCTCATCATAGATGGCCTTTAGTTGAGTTTATTTTAATACCTGCATTAGTTCAAGGTGAAGGTTCTGCTTATGATATATCTCAAAGTATAAAATATGCAGATAGCTTAAACTGTGATATTATGATTGTAGGTCGTGGTGGTGGAAGTATTGAAGATTTATGGTCTTTTAATGAAGAGATTGTTGCCAATGCTATTTATGAAGCTAAAACTCCTATTATTTCAGCAGTTGGTCATGAAGTTGATTATTTGATTTCTGATTTCGTAGCTGATGTAAGAGCTGCAACTCCTTCAAATGCAATAGAAATTGCACTTCCTGATGTTAATGAACATAGAATATATTTAGATAGTTTAGCAAATGAATATATATCAAAAATAAAAAGAGTTGTAGAAATAAAGCAGCAAAACCTTACAAATTTAAGAAGATTGTTTGAGCAAAATTCTCTTGATTCAAAGTTTAATTTTATTGAATCTCAAATAAAACTTTTAAAATCATCTTTTCAAGCAGAAATTTCTCAAAAAATTGTTGTTGCAAACAATGACTTGAATTTCTTAAAAACTAGTTTTTCAAATAGAATTGAGCAAAGACATTCACAAATGCAAAGTCAAGTTACTATGCTTAAAAATAGTTATGAACAAAACCATCCTAATAAAAAAGATAAGAAAGGATTTGTTCAAATTACTAAAAATAATAAAGTGATTTCATTGGAGGATTTGAAAAAATCTGATAAAATATCTCTTCAAACACCCGCGTATATTGCAAGTTGTACAATTGATGAGATACAAAAACAATAATTTTTTAAGTTTAGAAAAGATAAAATAAGCATAACTTCTAGTATAACATGTAATCTTTGTATTTATTGCAATACATATAATTTATAATTAACTAGTAATATAGCCTTTAAAAGGAAACTTTATGGAAACTAATGAAAAAGAGAATGTAGAAGTTGTTGATTATGCTAATACAAGTGAGTTTATGACTTTTGAACTTGGTGCAATGAAATATGCAATTGAATTACCTAAAATTAGAGAAATTTTAACTTACCCAGAAAATATCACAGTTTTACCAAATACTTCTAGTTGGGTAAAAGGTCTTATTAACTTAAGAGGTGAAGTTGTACCTATTTTGGATGTAAGAATCAAGTTTAATACAAATGAAAACCCAGTTTATGATGAAAACACTTCTGTAATTGCAGTAATAACTGAAGATAGTAGAATGATTGGTATTGTTGTTGACTTAGTTGATGATGTACAAAGATTAGATACAAGTACCTTAGCACCTGTTTCTGAAATGGGTTCTGCAATTCCTGCTAAATACTTAAAAGGTTATGTAAGATTAGATAACAATGAAATGCTTGTAATCATGGATATTGAAAAAGTAGTTGCGAAAGAAGAGTTAAAAGACTAATATGACAGATATGATCGATAGATTAAGAGAACTGAAAGTTCTTTTTGTTGAAGATGAGGCTGATTTATTAGAAATAATAACAAATGCATTAGATAGTCTAGAAGTTGAGTATTATACTGCTACAAATGGTGTAGAAGCACTAGATGTTTTCAATAAGAATCCTGATATAAATATCATAGCAACAGATATAAATATGCCTCAAATGGACGGGATTGAATTAATAAAAACATTAAAAAAAGAAGAAAATTTTGATACTCCTATAGTTGTTATGTCTGCTCATACTGAATCTGAGTATATCACTGAAGCTAAAAATTTAGGTGTAAAAGATTACTTATGTAAACCATTTGATTTTATAAACTTCATAAAGTTAATTTCAAATATGGATATTAAATAAAATACATAAATGAACAAGAAACTTTTAAAGAAATTAAGATTACTTTATGTAGAAGATGATGCTGTTGTAAGAAATGAATTACAAGAGTTATTGTCTGATTTCTTTGATAAAGTATTTGTAGCTAAAGATGGACAAGAAGGTCTTGATACCTACAATGAAAATAAAGATGAAATTGATGTAATTCTAACAGACATAAATATGCCTCATCTAAATGGTATAGATATGTTAAAAAAAATTAGAAAAGATTCTAAAAAAATACCTGTTTTTATCACTACAGCACACTCTGACAATGACTTACTAGCAAAAGCTATTAAATTAAAAGTATATGAATATATAATAAAACCTGTAGATGTAAGATATTTGTTAAATGAAATGAATGAATTAGCAAATGTGTTATATCAAGATAGTTTATTAAGAAAGCAAAATAAAGAGCTTGAAGAATACAAAAGAGTAATTGATGCAAGTAGTATCGTAGTTAAATGTGATGAATATATGAAAATTTCTTATGTTAATGAACTTTTTTGTCAGATTACAGGATTTAGTGAGACTGAATTATTGGGGCAAGATTTTAAGATCATAAAGCATCCTGATATGAGTGCTGAAGTTTACACAAAGATGTATAGTCAAGTTTTAAATAATAACTCATGGCATGGTGTATTAAAGAATCTTACAAAAGAACATAAAACTTTTACTACTGATTGTTATATTATTCCTGTGTTAAATGATATAGGCAAAATTACAGGGGCTATTTCTATTCAAAGAGATATTACTGATGAAATAAATAAAAAAAGAAATATACAACTATCTTTAATGAAAGATAAAAGTGAAATATTTATTAGAAGTAAAGAAGGTTCTATTGAACAAAATATGATTATAAACAATCTAAAAAAAGAGCTTGTAGTTATAAAAAATGATTTTGAAAAAGCTCAAAGAGATATAGAAAAATATATTTACTCTTTAGAAAAATATAGTCTTCAAAATAAACACCTTAAAACAGAACTAGCTAGCTATAAAAAGAAAGCAAGTGAACACTCAAATATAATAAAACTTTCAAATGAAAATGCTCAACTAGAATATAGAGTAAAAAAATTAAATGAAAAAGTAGATGAATTAACTTCAAAATATGAAAAACAAATACATCAAATGAAATTAAATCATCAATTAGAAATAGATGATTTAGAAGATAGTTTAAACGATATCACCCAAAAATATGAAGCTATTGAAATAGATGATGTTTTAGTTCAAAAACTAGAATACTGGAAAGAAAAAGCGAAAAGTGAGATTTCAAGAATTGAGAGTTTAGAAAAACAAATAGTTGCATATGGCGATAAAGAGTTTATGAGTAGAGTTTTTAAATAGAAGCTTAAAGCTTCTATTTTATAGTAATTGATTCTATTTTTTGGTCAACTAGAGGTTTATTTCCTCTTTGAGTTGGAACATTTTCAATTTTTTTAACAATGTCAAAACCTTTTGTAACATAACCAAAGATTGTGTGTCTTCCATTTAACCAATAAGTCGGAACAGTTGTAACAAAAAACTGACTACCGTTTGTGTTTCTACCTGCATTTGCCATAGCTAAAATACCAGGTTTATCAAATAAAGCTTTTGGTGAAAACTCATCTTTAAAAGGTTTTCCCCAAATAGATTCTCCACCTCTTCCTGTTCCTGTTGGATCTCCACCTTGAATCATAAAGTTTTTTATAACTCTATGAAAAATTAAGCCATTGTAGTAACCATTTTTTGCATGAGTTACAAAGTTTTCAACAGCTTTTGGAGCTAGGTCTGGTCTTAATTCAACTTCAAAAGAACCACTTGTTGTTTTAAAAACGGCAATTGGATTAGCTGCTTCTAAAAGTAACACCATTGAGCAAAGAATAAATAAAATTCTTTTCATATTTAACCCTTATAATTTTATTTTGTAGGAAATTAGTATATTATGTTTGGTTTAAAAAAAAATTAAAATTAAATTTTTAGTAAAATTTAAAAAAAAAGTGTTAAAATTCGCTGATTTATTGTAGAATGCGAAACAAAAAAGGAAAAATAATGTCAATGCCATCAATTCCACAACCGACATTTTATATATTTAAATGTGAGCAAGCATCACCTCCAGGGATGCCAAAGCCATCATGTGTAAATGAAAATACAAGAGATTTATTTAATCATACTGCTCAAAGTATGATGCAAAAAGGATTGATGGGACCTGTACAGGTTGTAAGAACATCATGTTTAGGAAGATGTCAAATGGGACCTGTTATGTTAGTAGAACCAGGACATCATATGTACTGTCAGTTATCTAAGGAAAAAATAGATAGAATAGTTGAAGAACATATACTAGGTGGAAGCCCTGTTGAAGAGTACTTAATGCCAGAACAGTACTGGGGTAAACCAGTTAATTTAGGAAGTTAAAAAAGAGGAATTAAATATATGACATTTGATATGCTATATAGTAAAATTCATAGAGCAACTGTTACAGATGCTAATTTAAACTATGTTGGATCAATCACAATTGATGAAGAGCTTATGCAAGCTTCTCATTTAAGAGTTGGTCAAAAAGTTGATATAGTAAATATCAACAATGGAGAAAGATTTCAAACTTACGTAATTAAAGGTAAGGCCGGAAGCAAAGATATGTGTTTAAATGGTGCTGCTGCTAGAAAAGTAGAGATTGGTGATAAAATTATAGTTATTGCATATGCTTCATATGATGAATCAGAGCTAGAAACTTATAAGCCAACAGTTGTAATCGTGGATGAAAAAAATAATATTGATATGATTACAAATGAACTTGTAGGATCTGACCATGTTTGATGGAATTGATTTAAAAAATCTAGATTTAAACTCTATGATGAAACAAGTTCAGGATATGGCTGATAATGCAAAAGAAGAGAATGCAAATAAAATCTTTACTGCAAAAGCAGGTGGTGGTATGGTTGAGATTTCAATCAATGGTAATTCAGAAGTAATTGATTTACAAATTGATGACTCACTACTTGAAGATAAAGATTCACTTCAAATTTTACTGATTTCAGCAATGAATGATGTAATTAAACAGTCAGATGAAAATAAAAAAATGATGGCTATGAACATGATGGGTGGTATGAATCCATTTGGCCAAAAGTAGATATGAAAGAACTTTTAGAAAAATTTGAAGATTACTTACTAAGTAATCTTCCTTCATCAAATACATTTCATCCCCATTTTGAAAAAGCTTTAGGGGATATGCTTCAAGCAGGTGGTAAAAGGTTTAGACCTATGCTTTTACTTTCTGTCGTAAAATCAAACAAAGCACTTTTAATAGACAATAGTATGCCAGTAGCTCTTGGACTTGAAATGCTACATACTTATTCATTAGTTCATGATGATTTACCATCTATGGATGATGCTGATTTAAGAAGAGGTTTTCAAACACTTCACAAAAAATATAATGAAGTTACAGCTATTTTAGTTGGAGATGCTTTAAATACAGAAGCTTTTAAACAAATATCAAATGCACCACTTCATAATGATATAAAAATAGAGTTAATTAAAACACTTAGTTGTGATGGTGGTATAAATGGTATGATTATTGGACAAGCAATTGATTGCCAATTTGAAAACCAAAAATTAGAACTTAAACAATTAGAGTTTTTGCATATTCATAAAACCGCTAAACTAATAGCAGCTAGTTTAAAAATGGGTGCTATTATAAGTGAATATGATTTAGAAACTCAAGAAAAACTTTATGACTTTGGAATTGATTTAGGTTTACTTTTCCAAATTCAAGATGATATTATTGATGAGACTCAATCTTCAGAAGAAGCAGGAAAAACTACACAAAATGATGAATCTAAGAATTCATTTGTAAATTTGCTTGGACTTGATGGTGCTATTAAAGCAGCAGATGAGTTGGCATTAAAATGTGAGAACACACTTCAAACTTTAGACAATAACCTAAAAAACTCACTTGAAGAGCTACTATTAAAGTATATAAATAGACATAAATAAGAGTTTTTTCAAACTCTTAGTCATTTTAACTCAAAGTACTTGACAATTAATCAAAAATTTTATAAAATTTTAGCACTTAAAAAATTAGAGTGCTAAAAGTACAAATAATAATTATAATAAAACTTAATAAAAGGAAATACTATGAATTTTAAACCACTAGGTAAAAGAGTTTTAGTACAAAGAACAGAAGTTGAAGAGAAAACAGCAAGCGGAATTATTCTTGTTGATTCTGCAAAAGAAAAACCAAACACGGCAATAGTTAAAGCAATTGGTTCAGAAGTAACTGAATTAAAAGAAGGTGATACTATTGTATTTGAACAGTTCAGAGGAACTGAATTCACTTTAGATGGTGAAGATTATTTAGTATTAGATATTGAAAATATTATAGGAGTTATGTAAGATGGCAAAAGAGATTTCATTTAGTGATAATGCAAGAAATAAGTTATATACAGGTGTTGAAAAGTTAGCTGATGCAGTTAAAGTTACAATGGGACCAAGAGGAAGAAACGTATTATTACAAAAATCTTTTGGTGCTCCAAATATTACTAAAGATGGTGTATCTGTTGCAAGAGAAATTGAACTTGAAGATACATTAGAAAATATGGGTGCACAACTTGTAAAAGAAGTTGCTTCTAAAACTGCTGATGAGGCAGGTGATGGTACAACTACTGCTACTGTTTTAGCTCACTCAGTATTTAAAGAAGGTCTTAGAAATGTAACAGCTGGTGCAAATCCAATTTCTTTAAAAAGAGGTATGGATAAAGCTACAGAAGCGATTCTTGCTAACTTAAAAGCTTCATCAAAAGAAGTTGCTAATAAAACTGAGATTGAGCAAGTTGCTACTATTTCAGCAAACTCTGACCAAGCTATTGGTTCTATGATTGCTGAAGCTATGGATAAAGTTGGAAAAGATGGTGTTATCACTGTTGAAGAAGCTAAGGGTATTTCTGATGAGTTAGATGTAGTTGAAGGTATGCAGTTTGACAGAGGTTATTTATCACCTTACTTTGTAACAAATACTGAAAAAATGACTACTGAAATGGAAAATCCATTTATTCTATTATATGACAAAAAAATCTCTAACTTAAAAGAGATGTTACCAATCTTAGAATCAGTTAATCAAGCTGGTAGACCATTATTAATTATTGCAGAAGATGTAGATGGTGAAGCATTAGCTACATTAGTTGTAAATAGATTAAGAGGTTCTTTAAATATAGCTGCTGTTAAAGCTCCAGGCTTTGGTGATAGAAGAAAAGCAATGTTAGAAGATATTGCTGTATTAACAAACGGTACTGTTATTTCTGAAGAAATGGGAATGAAACTTGAAACTGCTGAATTCTCTTGTTTAGGTACAGCTGCTAGAGTTGTAATTGATAAAGATAATACTACTATCGTTGATGGTACTGGTTCTGCTGATATGGTAGCTAACAGAGTTAATCAAATCAAAGCAGAAATTGAAAATACAACTTCTGAATATGATAAAGAAAAATTACAAGAAAGATTAGCAAAACTTTCTGGTGGTGTTGCAGTAATCAAAGTAGGTGCTGCTACTGAAACTGAAATGAAAGAGAAAAAAGACAGAGTTGATGATGCTTTATCTGCAACTAGAGCTGCTGTTGAAGAAGGTATTGTAATTGGTGGAGGAGCTGCATTAATTAGAGCTGCTTCTAAAGTATCTTTAGAGTTAGATGGTGATGAGCAAATTGGTGCTGATATTGTTTTAAGAGCTATTAAAGCACCTATGAAACAAATTGCATTAAATGCTGGTTTTGATGCTGGTGTTGTTGTAAATGAAGTAGAAAAAGCTGATAGCGAAAACTATGGATTCAATGCGGCTACTGGTGAGTATGTAGATATGTTTGAAGCTGGTATCGTAGACCCTGCAAAAGTTGAAAGAGTAGCAATGCAAAATGCTGTATCTGTGGCATCTTTATTATTAACAACTGAAGCAACTGTTACTGATATCAAAGAAGATAAAGCTTCTGCTCCTGCAATGCCTGATATGGGTGGAATGGGCGGAATGCCTGGAATGGGAATGTAAGTAAACGTTAAAAAAGAGTGAATATTTTCACTCTTTTAGTTTACGCAGACGAAGTGGTCGAAGCGTAGCGAAGCCACGAAGTCCGAAAGACAACCCTCGAGTATCTCGACTTTTTCGAGAAACTCACCCTCTAATATTTAATTTAAAATAATCACAATTTATAAACTATTCAATTTTGAAGGCGTATATCCATAATATCGTTTAAATTCTTTAATTAAATGATATTTTGTGATACCTACTTCTAAAGCTATATCTGACAATGAGATTTCTATTCTCTTATCATATTCATTTATGAATTCTATTGCTTTATTTATTGTTTCTTTTGAGCAACTTATATTTGTAATACAAGGGAGCTTATCATTTGTATGATACTTCAAGATGTATTCAATAAATTCAATTATATAAGTTTCAATATCTATATTACTACAGTTTTTACTGCTTATTAAATTGAATAAAAGATTAAACATTTTTACTGCATTTATATCTTTTATTATAGGATTAAATAAAATGTTTTCTATAGAATCATCTTGAGTTAGGTTTTTAGCTATACTATTTATTATTTCACTATTAATCATAACATTCAAGTATGACCAGCTACTATTTTTAGTGGCATGTAGTTCATAAGGGTTTACAACTTGTAGTGTTCCTAAACCTAAATTAAATTTATTCTTTTCATTTTCATATAAGTGCTCTCCTTTATATATCAAACTAAAAGAGTACTCCTCATGAAAGTGTTTAGCTAAGGTAATATTTTTAAATTTATTATTTATAAATGATAATTGCTGTTCTATATTTTTCATATTAATGCTTTCTTTTGTAATTATACTATATAAACAATTCTTGGCATAGTAAAATATTAATAATTAAATAGATATCAATATTTTACTATAGAAAAAATTTATATAAAGATATATTTTAGAAAAAAGGGATTTAAATGAATAATATGACATTTAAGATTATCGTTTATGGCTTATTAGCATCATTATTTTTTAGTTCAACATTTATCTTTAATAAGTTTATAGCCCAAGATGGAGGGCATTGGTTTTGGTCTGCAACTCTTAGATATATTTATATGTTATTGCTTTTATGTATTGGATTTTATATTTTTAAAGGCTATGAGTATTTAAAGTCTTTATTTGAAGAGTTTTTTAATCATTATATATTTTGGAGTATTGCAGGTTCAATAGGATTTGGAGTATTTTATGCTTTGATTTGTTATGTTGCTGACAGTTCTCCTGCTTGGGTTGTGGCTACTACTTGGCAATTTACAATTGTCGCTACTCTTTTTATCTTATTCTTTTTTGGTAAAAAAATATCAAAGTCAACGTGGATTTTTGTAGGACTTGTTTTTATAGGTATTTGCTTAATCAATCTTACGTATATTAATATTGAAAATATTTCAACACAAGTTTTTAGTATTTTCTTGATTCTTATAGCAAGTTTTGCATATCCCATTGGTAATCAATTAGTTTGGGAACTTCAAAATAACAATGACTCTTTATCTAAGAAAAGAGAAATGATATTAAAAAATACTTTTTCTAAAGTCTTTCTATTATCTTTTGGTAGTTTACCTTTTTGGTTTATTTTATCTATGTTTTTTGATGTGGGTATACCATCTAATAATCAATATATATCCATATTTCTAGTAGCTGTTTTTTCTGGTATTATGGCAACTTCATTGTTTTTATATGCAAGAGCAAAAGCAAATAGTTCTTCAAAAATTGCTCTTATTGATTCTACACAATCAGGTGAAGTATTGTTCACGTTGTTATTTGAGATACTATTTCTGACGGTTTTACTTCCTTCTACTATAGGTATAATAGGTATATTTTTAGTCGTTATTGCTCTTGTTGGTTTATCTTTTGTTTAATTAGATTTATTAATATTAAAGTAATTTAAGTTTAATTTAATCTAAAATGATGTTATAATAATTTATACGAACAGTATTACGGAGGTGTGAATGACAAAGGTTTTACATTTTTAGTATTGTTAAACACTAATCGAATATTAAATTTGCTATCAAGTAGATTATATGAATAAGTGTATTTATTTATAAATTAAAAAGGGAATAGATTTTGGGATCTGTTCCCTTTTTTCATGATTATAGTATATGTAATGGAAGTTCTATTGTAAAACAAGCTCCTTTAAACTCTTTTCCTTTATGAGTATAATTTATATTGTTTACTACTATTTCTCCATCCATACTATCTTTGATTATTCTATGCGTCATAAAAAGGCCTAATCCTGTACCTTGAGACTTGTGTTTAGTTGTAAAGTATGGTTCAAAAATCTTATCTATAATATCATCATCAACACCATTTGCATTATCATAAATCTTAAGATATCCATATTTATTTATCTTTTCTAATTCTATAAAGATATATCTATTTTCTATATTTCTTTCTTCTAATACATCTTTTGCATTTGTAATAATATTTACAATAGCTTGTGTAAGTTCATTTGGATAGCCTTTCATAACAATATCTTCATTTTTTCTATTTATTACAATTTTGATATGAGAAGTTTTTATAATACCCTCAAGAAGTGTTAAGTCTTTTTTTATAATATCATTTAAATCAAAAACAGTTCTTTTCTTGTCATCTTTTATAAAGTTTTTAAAATCATCAATTGTTTGAGATAAATGAGCTGTAGTCAAAATGATTTGATCAAGTGATTCATTTAAAGTATTTTTATCAAGTTTTCCAAGTTCTTCATATAGTTTAAGACCACTTGCCGTTGTAGAAATCAGACTTAATGGTTGTCTCCATTGATGAGCAATATTTGCTATCATTTGTCCCATATCAGCTAGTTTTGCCTGTCTTGTGATAAGTCTATCTTTTTCTTTTAAGTTGCTGATATCTATTATTGTGGATATTCTTTTCTTTTTATTATCAAGCTGAATTACTTGACCACTTACAATAGCTGGGAAGTAAGTGTCATCATCTCTTTTTATATAAACTTCATATGTTCTAATATCATCTGATTCTAAGTTTCTTTGAACTAAACCTTTACTTTTATGGCATACAAAATCTAAAAGTTTTTTATCTTTAATATTTGTATTTTTATCTAGTTTTAAAAGATCTTTTCCGTATTTATTTATGATTTCACAGTTTCCATCTTCATCTGATATGATTAATCCTTCTGTTAAAGCATTTATCATTCTTTTGAATTCATCATTTTTTTCTTCAAGCTCTTTTTTTGATTTTTTTAGTTTGTAGTTTGTTTCTCTAAGCAGAGTCGTATCGTATACATAAACTACTACTAACTCTTTTTCTAAATCAAAAGGTGATATAGTAATACTTTGTTGCATATTATAAAAAACAGAGTCTGCAATTTTATTTAGTTTTATATCAAATAAGTAACTGATTTGTTCACTATTGTAAAATGTAGATGAATTTAATCTAAGAGTTGTTTTTATTTTTCTTGAAAGAATTTTAGAGTTTATATTTTCATAAAAATCTAAAAGGTTTTTGTCTTTTATATCTTCTTCTTTGATTTTAGTTTGAACTTCCATCCATCTATTCCAAAATTTAACATTTAAGTTTTTATCTAAAATCAAAATGCCACTATTGATAGTTTCACAGATTAGGTTAAATTGGTTTTCAAACATGACTAGTACTCATCTAATATTTTATTGATTGTTCTTTTTATATGTAAAATAGACTCATCTGTTGCAAGCATTAGTAAATTACCATAGATATTTTGGTCAGAGAAGTTTAATTCTGTGGATATAATGATTACTTGTTGATATTGTTTTATTAAATTGTCTTCAAGTTGTGAAGCACTATTTATTAATGTAATACTTGGAGGTGAAAACGAAGCATAAGAATCCATCTCTTTTATAAGAGAACTAATAGTTGTAGAAGATAATATATTTGTGATTTCTAAAATAATATCACAAATCTCCTCATCACTTAGGTTTTCATCATTTATTAAATCAAACTCTTCTGAAAGATTAAGTGCAGAGGGTCTATCTATAATAAAAAGGTTTTCACCTTGAAAATCTCCATTTATCAGCTGTGATGATACAAAATGTTCTTGATTTTTCAGTTGTTTATTTAAGTAAGGTTTTAACTCATTTACATTTATAATATTTATATTTGGTATTGCTAAAGTAGCAAATGCATCAATAATATCAGCAATAGCACTACTTGCAGAGCCATAAGCAATATTCATTAATTCTTGTAAACAATCTTTTTCATCTTCATTTAAACTTATGCTAGTCATCTTCTAATCTTATTATTTTATTATAATTTATTTATTGTTACTTTTAAAGTCTTTACTATTACTAGCTCCTAAAAAAAGTAAGTTAACAATAATTTATTTTTTATTTGATAGTTTTTATTATACAAAAAAATTATGAAAAAATAGTATCAAATTAAAAGAAGCCAATTTTAATTGTATTATTTTTAGGTTAAAGTCTATAATTGAAACTTAATGAAGATTAGATAGAATAAAAAAAATTAAAAAAGAGTAATAATGATTGATAAAATAGTAGAAATAGTAAAAGAGGCATCAGTAATTTTAAAAGAAGGATATTTTAAAAATAAAGATGTAAATTTTAAAGGTAAAAAAGATTTAGTTACTAAATATGATGTAGCAGTTGAGAACTTTTTGAAAGAAAAGCTTTCTTTGGAGTTTAAGCAGTTTAATATAATTGCAGAAGAATCAGATAATAGCAATATTGAATTTAACAATTCAATTATAATTGACCCTATTGATGGAACAACAAATTTTGTAAATCAAGTACCTCATACTTGTATATCTTTAGGTGTTTATAAAGATAAAAAACCATTTATTGGTGTTGTTTATAATCCAATTTTAGACGAACTTTACACAGCACAAGTTGGACATGGGGCATATTTAAATGGTGAAAAATTAAAAGTTTCAAAAGAGAATGACTTTCAAAAAGCTCTTTTATCAACAGGTTTCCCATATACAAGTGGCACATGTGAAGATGATTTAAATGATGTTATAAAAAAAATAAAAGATATATTACCTAAATGTCAAGATATCAGAAGACTAGGTTCTGCTGCTATTGATTTATGTTATGTGGCAAAGGGAACTTATGAAGGTTACTATGAAATGAATTTAAAAGCTTGGGATGTAAGTGCTGGTCTTATAATATTACAAGAAGCAGGTGGAAAAGTAAGTAATATAGATGGAGATGAGTATACATTATTTGAAGATAAATATATAGTAGCTTCAAATAGTTATATACATGAAGATTTAATTAAGAATTTAAATCTTTAAAATAAGGTTTTTCAAGATGTATCAGAGAGTTTTGATGCATCTTCATATAGTTATTTGTATTCTTTTTATTGTATTTATAAAACTTTATACCTTTTATGATAATACAAAGCTCTAAATCTTCTTTTTTATTAAATTTATCAAATTCATGGAACGTATCAATATATTTATCTTGATAATTATCTAAAATAGGAACAAAAAACTTTTTATTTACATTTGAATTCTCTACTATTAGTGAATCATTTTGATTTTTTCCAACGGCAGGACAAAGTGAATCAATATAAATTTTGTTGTCTATGTTTGCACTTAATGGGTATGTTCTACAAATAGAAGATCTTTTTTCATATATACCACATTTGAAATCTTTTAAATGTGGACAAAAATCTTTTCCATTTGTAAGAATAATTACAGGTTTTAAATAACCTAATTCCCCAAAAATAAAAAGTATAGGGTAGTTTTTATAAATCTCTTCAAAATCAGATAATATGATTTGAGAAAACACTGTTCCTTTTCGTCCATCACAACAGTTTGCTTCACAAGTTTCACATGAAGAGAAAGTAAAATAGTTATTGCTTGTATCTATAAATTGTTTCATGAACAAATTGTATCAAAAAAAAATTATGAATATCTAAATTGTTTAATAAGTTATTCAGTTACCAAAGCATTTTTTTAGTAAGACTTAAATATAATCACGGGATATATTTACACTTAAAAAGGTATTACATGTGCGGAATTGTTGGTTATATTGGTAAACAAAATACAAAAGAAATTTTATTAGATGGTTTAAAAGAGTTAGAATACAGAGGTTATGATTCAGCTGGAATTGCACTATTAAATCAAGAAAAAATTGATGTTTATAAAGCTTTAGGAAAATTGAATAACTTAAGAGAAAAAGTAGATTCCAATACTAATGCTTATGAAATTGGAATAGGTCATACAAGATGGGCAACTCACGGTAAACCAACAGAATTAAATGCACACCCACATTTAGGTGAATACTCTTATGTAGTTCATAATGGGATTATTGAAAACTATAAAGAATTAAAAGAAGAATTAATTGCAAAAGGACATAAGTTTGTATCTCAAACAGATACAGAAGTTATAGTACATCTTTTTGAAAACTATCAAAATGAATTAAATGATACAACAAAAGCCTTTCATAATACTATTGGAAGATTAGAAGGTGCCTTTTCAATTCTTCTAATCTCAAAAGCTGCACCAAAAAAAGTATATTTCTTTAAACATGGAAGTCCTTTAATCGTAGCAAAAGGAAATGAAGAAAATGAAGTTTTATTTGCTTCTTCTGATGCACCTTTAATTGGCTTAGCAAATGATGTAGTATATCTTGAAGACGGAGTAGGTGGAGTAGCAAGTGCACAAGATGGTATTGAATTTTTCTGTGATGATTACTCATGGGGAACTTTACCTAGTTCTAAACAGTATGCTCAAAAAGATGGTTTTAGATTTTTCATGGAAAAAGAAATTTACGAGCAAAGTGATGTTGTAAGTGATTGTATGCTTGGACGTGTAAAAGATAATGAAACTTTTTTTGATGAGATAGATGCTTCAATTATTGAAGGAATTAAAGAGATTAAAATTTGTGCTTGTGGTACATCATATCATGCAGGATTAACAGCAGCTTATTTATTTGAAAGACTTTCAAAAGTTAAGTGTAATGTAGAAATTGCAAGTGAATTTAGATATAAAGAGCCTTTATTAACTGATGATACTTTATTTATTGTTATCTCGCAAAGTGGTGAAACAGCTGATACTTTAGAAGCTTTAAAAATGGCAAAAAATGCAGGTTTAAAATCACTTGTAGTATGTAATGTTGATAACTCATCTATGACAAGAGTTGCTGATTATAAAATACTTACAAGAGCAGGAATTGAAAAAGGTGTTGCCTCAACAAAAGCATTTTCAACACAAACAGTTGTTTTATGGATGTTGGCTTTATATTTTGCAAAAGAAAAAAATGTAATAGATAACGATGTATTACAAAGTGAATTACATGCTTTAAGAGAAGTTCCGAAGGCACTTATAGTAAATGATAAAATTCATGAAAAGACAAAAAGATTATCAAAGAGATATTTACATGGACATGGGTTCTTCTTTATTGGAAGAGATGTATTCTTCCCTTTAGCACTTGAAGGTGCATTAAAACTTAAAGAGATTTCATATTTACATGCAGAAGGTTATCCAGCAGGTGAGATGAAACATGGACCTATTGCTTTAGCTGACCCTGAATTATTTACAATTGCATTAATGCCACAAAACTTACTATATGACAAGATTAAGTCAAATGTTGAAGAGTTAAGCGCCAGAGATAGTACTATTTGTTCTGTATCTCCACTTGATTTTGAACTAGCAGATGATTTTATAAAGACTGAAATAACTGATCATTATATGTTAGAGTTTTTTGAAATGCTAGTTGCTTTACAACTTCTTTCTATGGAAATATCTATAAGATTAGGAAATGATGTAGATATGCCAAGAAACCTTGCAAAAAGTGTAACAGTAGAATAAAAAATTCTACTTTACACATATAAAAGAATATTTTAGATAAAATTTATCACTTTTTTACAAATTTTGTAATTAAGAAAATTCAAACTTTTATTTTTATTTTTATAAATTTTTTAACTTTAAACGCAGTTGGAAAACAAAAATGGAAAACAAAAGAATGGAAAACAATGAGACTTTGGTCTTTGGAAAACAAAAGGATGGAAAACAAAAATGGAAAACAAGACACAGTATTTATTTACAAGTGAAGTTGTAAGCCCTGGACACCCAGATAAATGTGCAGATATTATTGCCGATTCAATCGTTGATAAATTAATTATTGAAGATTCAAACAGTAGAGTTGCATCGGAAGTATTTGTAGCAGGGAAAAATATCGTTATTGGTGGAGAGGTAAAATCTAATTGTCAATTAACTAATGAAGATTATGAAAAGATTGTACTAGAAGCACTAGCTAAAATTGGTTATGATGGAAAATCATCATTTACAAATGAACAGTGTTTACACCCTGATGATGTTAAAGTTCAGGTTTTATTAAACCAACAATCAGCAGATATTGGTCAAGGAGTTGATCAAGAAACAGGTGAAATCGGTGCAGGTGACCAAGGAATTATGTTTGGTTTTGCATCTACTGAAACAGCTGATTATATGCCAGCAGCTATCACATATGCAAGAATGTTATGTGATAAAGTGTATAATTATGCTTTAAAACATAATCACAAGCTTGGAGTTGATATTAAAACTCAAGTTACTGTTGATTATGGAACAAAAGAGAATTTTGAGAATTGTAAACCTCAAAAAATTCATACTATAGTTGTAAGTGCACCTTCAGTTGAAGATATGCCAATAGAAGAAGTAAGAGAGTTGATTCAAGGTTTAATTGATGATACAGGACTTCCAACATCTATGTATGACAAAGAAAAAACAATTATTCATATCAACCCAACAGGTAGATATGTAAGTCATTCATCATTACATGATAGTGGATTAACAGGAAGAAAACTTATTGTTGATTCATTTGGTGGATATGCACCAATTGGTGGAGGGGCTCAAAGTTCTAAAGATTATACTAAAGTTGATAGAAGTGGATTATATGCAGCTAGATGGTTATCAAAACATATCGTAGCAGCAGGATTAGCTACTAAAGCTTTAGTTCAAATTTCATATGCAATTGGAGTTGCTAAACCAACTTCTGTGTCTGTTGATACATATGGAACATATACAAAATATGATGATGATAAGTTATCTTCTTTCGTAATGGAGAATTTCGCTTTAACACCAAGATGGATAACTGAAAAATTTAATCTAGATAAACCAAGTGCACAAACTTTCCTTTATGCAGATGTAGCATCAAGAGGTCAAGTTGGTCAAAGTGATTATCCTTGGGAAAAACTAGACGAATTAGACAAATTTAAAAACTTATAATTTACAAACAAAGGGTTAATATGGATTTAAAGAATTTATTTAGCAAAATTTCTTTTGATAGTAGTTCAAAGGAACAACCTACTAAAAAAGATGCACCAAGTCACTGGGTTAAGTGTCCAGAGTGTAATTCTTTAATGTTTTTTAAAGAGGTAGAAAATCAAGATAATATTTGTCCAAAATGTAACTTTCATATGAGAGTTGGAGCAAAAAGAAGAATTGAAATACTAACTGATAAAGATAGTTTTGTTGAGTATGATGCAGATTTAAAACCAAATGATCCTTTAAAATTTGTAGATAAAACTTCTTATAAAAAAAGAGTAGAACAAGCTGAAAAGAAAACTGGAAGAACTTCTTCTGTTGTAAGCGGTGAAGCTACTATAAATGAGATTCCAGTACAAGTGGTTGTATTTGACTTCTCATTTATGGGTGGTTCATTAGGTTCAGTTGAAGGTGAAAAAATTGTAAGAGCAGTTGATAGAGCAATTGAAAAACATCAAGGTTTAATTATTGTTTCAGCATCAGGTGGTGCTAGAATGCAAGAATCAACTTTTGCTTTAATGCAAATGGCTAAAACATCAGCAGCATTAAAAAGATTAGATCATGCTAAGCTTCCTTATATATCAATCTTAACAGACCCTACAATGGGTGGTGTTTCTGCATCTTTTGCCTTTTTAGGTGATATTATTATGGCAGAGCCAGGAGCATTAATTGGTTTTGCAGGACAAAGAGTAATTAAGCAAACAATTGGAGCTGATTTACCAGAAGGCTTCCAAAGAGCTGAATTTTTATTAGAAAAAGGTTCAATAGATATGGTTGTAAATAGAAGTGAAATGAAAAAAACGCTAACTGATTTATTAAGTATGTTTAAAAAAGAGAAAATTGCTAACTAATGATGAGTAACTTTGAAGAGGCTTTAGGTTTTGAACTTAAAGCCTCGAACCTTCTCTATATTTTGTGTGATTTCGAAACACTTCAAAAAAAATCTTTAAATCTTGAAAATTTTGTACAAATTTGCAAAAAACTAGATGTTAAAGTAGTTCAATACAGAGATAAAATATCTTCTAACTTTATACAAAAACAAAATCTTTTGTATTTAAAACAAAATCTTAATATTCCTATTATCATTAATGATAAAATTGATTTAATAGAGTTTGCAGATGGTTTACATTTAGGTCAAGAGGATTTTGAAAAAATCCACAATAACAAAAAAATTGCAACGAAATTAATTAGAAAAAAAATAGGAAAAAAGCTTTTAGGTTTATCTACACATAATGAAATAGAAATACTTGAAGCAAATGACTTAGACCTTGATATGATTGGTTTAGGTGCATATAGAAACACTAGTACAAAAGATGTATCAACTCTTTTAGGAGATAAAATTTCCTATTTAGCAAAAATCTCAAAACACCCAGTTTGTGCTATTGGTGGTGTTAAAATAGAAGATAAAATAGAAAATATAAGATTTAATGTAGTTGGTTCTGCTATTTATTCAATATAAAGGTATGATTTGCAAAAAATAAATATATATACTATTGCTAAACCTTCAAAAGATGAATTTGATAAGTTAGTAAGTGAGTTTAATAAAATGTCTTCAAAGTATGCAAAAGTAGAATTACATTATATTTTTAATAAAACTATTGCTAAATCTCAAAATATTGGAGAAAAAGAAGCTCAACAAGCTTATAGTGATGTTTATGAACCATTATTAAAAGGTTACAATATTGCTTTAGATGTTTTGGGAAAAAAAGTTGATTCTTTCAAATTTGCAAACCTTTTAGAGGGTAAAAATGAAATAAATTTCTTCATTGGTGGAGCTTATGGTTTTCAAAGAGAGTTTCTAAAGAAATGTGATAGTATAATATCCTTAAGTGATTTGACAATGGCACATAAAGTAGCAAATGTTGTTTTAGGGGAACAAATTTTTAGGGCATTGAGTATAAATCATAATCATCCATACCACAAATAATTTATATGTTATATGAATTTTTGTATAATTTCAAAATTTAAAAATAAGGGTATATGAAGTGGCAAACACAAAACAGATTGAAGAATTAAAACAAACTTTACTTGAAAGAAAAGAGTTAATTACAAATAGTATTAACGATAGTAGAGAAAGTATCAACTCTTTAAAAAATTCTGAGTGTAATGATGATTTTGATTATGCAGAGGTTTCTAGTGATAGTTTTAAAGAAGGTATTATTGCAAACCAGCAAATTAAAGAGCTTGAAGAAATTGAAGATGCACTAAAGAGAATTCAAAAAGGAACTTATGGTATTTGTGAAATGTGTGATGAATCAATTGCCATTGGAAGATTAAGGGCAAAACCATTCGCAAAGTTTTGTACACCTTGTAGAGAGATTTACGAAGTAGAAAAATAGTAAAAAGGATTAAAGATGGGTTTTAAGAAATATGTTGTTTTTTCTGTAATATTTATCATAGCAATATACGGTTATGTATTTAGTTTAGAGTTAGGAAATTATAAAGTAACACTGCTTGATATTTCTCTTACTTTACCAGTTGCTGTTTGGATAATAGTGCCATTAGTGCTATTATTTATTGCAACTATTGGACATATCGTATTTTATGGTTTATTAAATGTGTTCAAACAAAGAGCTATAGATAAAGATCATGAAACAATGATAAATATGATTAAGTCCAATTTATTAGAAACTAATTTTAATAAAAGATTTAAAACAAAAGGTTTCAAAAACTTATCTAATATTCTTAATCAATTCCAATTAAGTGTAAAAGATAAAACGTTTTCATCTAGTGATGAAGAGTTAAATAATGTAGTAGCAGCAATTCGAGATATTAATGCAGGTAAGCATGTTGTTAACAAAAATCTTAAATTTAGTGAAGTTTCATCTATTACAAATAGAAACTTAATAAATAAAGTAAATGAACAACCTGATTTTGCAGTAGATGTTATTAAGAAAAGTGAAAACTATTCTGATAATGTAGTTAAAGCAGCATTTGAAAAAGTACTTGAAGATAAAAGTATGACAACTGTTAAGAAAATCTACAAAAATATTAAGTTAGATAAGCATTTAGCAAAAAGACTTTTTGAAAAAGATGCAGCTAATAATGAGTTTGGATTTACTAGTGAAGAGATACTAAAAATTGTAAAAGATTTAGATTATACTAAAGAAGATTATATGTCTTTAGCTAAAAACTATGAATCTATTTTACAACCAGATCAAATTATTGCATTATTTGAAAAACTTTCATCAGAATTAGATGAAGCAACACCTGCTTATTTACATGTTTTATTTGAATATGAAATGATTGATAAAATTAGAGATGTAATAGCACCAACTGATGATGATGAATATACTGCATTTAAAGCCTTATTAGAGTTAAAAGACGCTGGTAAGCACTACGATTTAGAGTCTATATCTTACAAATAATGAAAAAAATTGATTTTAGCAAACCTCTAGTGGTATTGGCACCACTAGCAGGGTATACAGATTTACCTTTTAGATCAGTAGTTAAGAAATTTGGTGCTGATATTACAATTTCTGAAATGATTTCTTCAAATGCATTAGTTTACAAATCTGAAAAAACACTAAGAATGATTGAAAAATCACCAAGTGAAGATCCTTATATTGTTCAAATAGCAGGTAATAAACCTGAACTAGTAAGAGATGCAGTTGAAATACTTAATGATATTGAAGGTATTGATGGTATTGATTTAAACTGTGGATGTCCCGCTCCAAAAGTATTTAATCATGGTTCAGGTTCAAATCTTTTAGGAGATTTAAAAAAACTAGAAGAGATACTTGGTACAGTTAAGAAATACTCAAAAAAACAGTACACAACTGCAAAAGTAAGAATTGGTGTAAATGAAAAAATACCAGTTGAAATTGCAAAAGCAGTTGAAGCTTGTGGAGTTGATTATTTAGCTGTTCATGGAAGAACAAGAGCAGGTAAATATAAAGCACCTGTTGATTATGATGCAATTAAAGCTATGGTAGAAGCTGTTTCTATTCCAGTTATTGCAAATGGTGATATAAAAGACTATGATAAAGCAAAAGAGGTTTTAGAATATACTAAAGCCAATGGAGTAATGATAGGAAGAGGTGCTATTGGAAAACCTTGGATTTTCTATCAATTAAAACATGGTATTGAAGATATATCAGAAGAAAAGAAAAAAGAAATTATACTTGAACACTTTGATTCAGTGTTAGAATTCCATGGAGAACATGGAGCTTTAATGTTTAGAAAACTTTTACACTCTTATTCAAAAGGCTATAAAGGTGCCCATGAATTCAGAGATATCATTAATCGAGTTTCAGATAAAAATGTAATGAGAGATATGATAGAGAACTTCTTTTAGTACTCTTAATTATATTCAAAAAATTATTTAGATAAAATATCCTATTTATACGCAAGATAATCTAAATCGTATAAAGTATAAAGGATATATTTGTCTGATAATTATTATGAATTAACAATAAAACCAGAAAAAAATTATGAACTTTTTTTAGACTTACTTAGTTCTTTAACTAATGAAGCTATTGAAGAGCTTGATGGCACTTTAATAGCAAGAAGTGAAGAAGACTTAAGTGATGTAGAAAATGGTATTTTAAAGTTTGCTCAAGCTTTAGAAATCAAGTGTGAAACTACATGTTTAGAAAAAGAAAATATTGATTGGATTAAACAGTATCAAGAATCTGTAAAATCAGTAGAGATTGGTAACTATTTTGTAAGACCTTCTTGGGAAGAAAAAAGAGATGACAAAATAGATATTATAATTGATCCTGCTTTATCATTTGGTTCAGGTCATCACGAAACAACATCTTCTTGTATTGAAGCTATTGATAAGTATGTACAAAGTAAACAAACTATATTAGATGTTGGAACAGGAAGTGGAATTTTAGCTGTTGCTGCTGCTAAGAAAGATTGTATAGTAGATATTTGTGATACAGATGAAGTATGTATTAAAGATACAACATCAAATTTTGAATTAAACAATGTTAGTTTTAACTCTTCATGGATTGGTTCTGCTAACAATGCACAGTCAAAATATGATGTAGTGATTGCAAATATTGTAGCAGATGTTTTAAGTATGATTGCAGGTGACTTGAAAAAATGTTTAAATGAAAAAGGTATTTTAATTATTTCAGGTATTTTAGATAAGCACCTTGCTAGAGTTCAGAATAGATTTAAAGATTTAGAACAAATTGAATTAATCCATAAAAATGAATGGGTTACAATAGTATACAAAAATAAGGAGTCATAGTTTATGAACAATAAACCTCAAAATAACAATAATGGTGGAGATAATAACAATTTTTTTAATAATAATCCATTATTAGTATTTGTAATTTTTTCAATAGTTACAATTTTCGCTTTTAAGGCAATATTCCCTGAAGATCAAATGGGTGGTTCTTCCAATTCACAAGTTGCAGCATTTGGACAGTCTCAAAATAAAACTGTTCCTTACTCTGATTTAAAACAGTTAATAACAACTGGAAAAATCGAGTATGTTGGAATTGGAAATACTCAAATAAAAGCAGTATCAAAAAATGGTAATCAAATTATTACTTACACTGCAAGAAGAGTAATTCCTGATGATACATTAATCCCCACTTTAGAAAAAAATGGAATTGCTTATGGTGGAGTAAATGAAGAAAATGTTTTAGCTGATATTCTATTTGGATGGGTATTACCTATTTTTATTTTCTTTGCTATTTGGATGTTTATTGCAAAAAGAATGCAAAAATCAATGGGTGGAGGAGGAGGCGGTGGCCTTCTTGGAATTGGTTCATCTAAAAAAATGATTAACTCTGAAAAACCTAATGTAAAATTTGAAGATATGGCTGGTAATAAAGAAGCTAAAGAAGAAGTACAAGAAGTAGTTGATTTCTTATCAGACCCTGAAAGATATGTAAAACTTGGAGCTCAAATTCCTAAAGGTGTTTTATTAGTTGGACCTCCAGGTACTGGTAAAACATTACTAGCTAAAGCAGTTGCTGGTGAAGCAGATGTTGAATTTTTATCTGTTTCTGGTTCTGCATTTATTGAAATGTTTGTTGGTGTTGGTGCTTCAAGAGTTAGAGACTTATTTGAGCAAGCTAAAAAAGCTGCACCTGCAATTATCTTTATTGATGAAATTGACGCAATTGGTAAAAGTAGAGCTTCTGGTGGACCTATGGGTGGAAATGATGAGAGAGAGCAAACATTAAATCAATTACTTGCTGAAATGGATGGTTTCTCAACAGAGGCTGCCCCTGTTATTGTTTTAGCTGCTACAAATAGACCTGAAGTTTTAGACCCAGCATTATTAAGACCAGGAAGATTTGATAGACAAGTACTTGTTGATAAACCTGATTATGAAGGAAGAATTGAAATTCTTAAAGTACATATTAAAGATGTTAAATTAGGTGAGAACGTTGATTTAAAAGAAGTTGCAAAAATGACAGCAGGACTTGCAGGTGCAGACTTAGCAAATATTATTAATGAAGCTGCACTTCTTGCAGGTAGAGCTAAAAAAGAGCAAGTAGATCCAAGTGACTTTAAAGAAGCAGTTGAAAGACAAATTGCTGGTTTAGAGAAAAAATCAAGAAGAATTTCTCCAAAAGAAAGAGAAATTGTAGCTTACCATGAATCAGGTCATGCCTTAATTGCTGAGATTACAAAAGGTGCTAAAAAGGTAAACAAAGTATCTATTGTACCAAGAGGTTTAGCAGCATTAGGATATACGTTAAATACTCCTGAAGAGAATAAATACTTAATGCAAAAACATGAGTTAATTGCAGAAGTAGATACACTATTAGGTGGACGAGCTGCTGAGGAAGTATTTATTGGTGAGATTTCTACTGGTGCAGGAAATGACTTAGAGAGAGCTACTGATATTATTAAATCAATGGCATCTGTTTATGGTATGAGTGATGTTGCAGGACTTATGGTTTTAGAAAAAAGACAAAACCAATTCTTAGGTGGTCAGACTCAAAAAGATTTCTCTGATGATATGGCAAAAAGCCTTGATGAACATGTAAAAACTTTATTAAATGAAAGATATAAAGCGGTTCTTGAATCATTAAGAGATCATAAAGAAGCAATTGAACAAATGACTGCTGAATTACTTGAAATTGAAGTTATTTCAGGAGAAAGAGTAAGAGAAATTATCAAAGAAAATGGTGGAGAAGTTTTTGAAGAAGAAGACTTACATTCTGCACCAATTAAAGATAATAAAGAGTCAGAAGAGTCTGAAATAAAAAATGATGAAGACTCAAATGAAAACAAAACTACAGAAGATACTGAAACTAACTCATCTGAGAATAAAGATTAAAATAAATAACTAAATTTTTTTTAATAAAAAGTAAGCGAATGCTTACTTTTTATATACTATAATATATACTATAATATAACAAATAATATATCATTATGGATAACTTATGAAACTACTCTTAAACTTTTTTATTGTCATTTTATTGTTAAATAGTAATTTGTTAGCAAATAATAGCTCTGAAACAAATAGTAAAACATATGAATTTTCTTCAACCTTTGGTTTTCTTCAAACAGGAACTATTTTAAATAGATTTAAGGATGCTAGAGTAGCAGTGAAAGTATGGCTTGAAGATATTGCCTTATCATATGGAGGTGATTTAACTTTAAAATTCTATGATAATAGTGATACTTTGTATGAGGATTTTAAAAATCAAAAAGTTGATATGATTGTTTTAAATTTACCTTACTATTTTGAAAATAAAGTAAAGATTGATAACGAGTCTGTTGAGTTATGGTCAATAGCAATGAGTGAAGATAGATATGTAAAATATTACTTAATTACTTCAAAAAATAGCAATATAAATAGCTTTAGAGATGTTAAAGGTAAAACAATTAGTCTTGCTACAAATGATACAGTAGGAAATGTATGGCTAGATAAAAATGCTTTAAAGCTATTTAAAACCACTTATACAAATGTTTTTAAAGAAATACATCCAGTGTTGAAAGAGTCAACAGCACTTCTTAATGTTTTTTTTAAAAAAAGAGATTTAGCACTTATCTCAAAAAGAACTTGGGATACAATGAATGAATTAAATCCATCAATTAAGAATAAAATTAAAATAATTGATGAAACAAAAGAAAAACATCTTCCTTTTATTGGCTTTTTTTCAAAGTATACAGACAAAAGATCTATAGATGCTTTTTTTGAGTTAAGTGCTAACTTAGAAGATTTAAGAGGAAGTAGTCAAGTTATAGATCTTTTAAAGTTTAAAAAGGTTATCAAGATAAATGAAGAGTCATTAGTTGATTTAGAAAACTATTATAATGAATACTTAAAATTAAAAAAGAGATATGAATGAAAAGTATTATAACTAAAGTATTTATTCTTATATTTACTTCTATTTTTGCAGTTTTAGCAGTATTCTCTTATAAAGCTATTGAACTACAAAAGAAATCTATTTTAGATAGTCTTGACACTCAAGCTAAAAGTATTGCCTCTTCTATTACATATGTAAATACTGATTTTATGATAATTGATGATGAAATTAAACTTTTGGAATTCTCATACAATTACATTCAAACGTCAAATAATCTTCATTCTTTTATTATTAGTAGAAAAAATGGAAATAGTTTAATTATTACTAAGTCTAAATGGAGTGTGCAACCAACAGAAAATAAAGATTTTAACTTTAAGAGTGACTCAAAAATTACTTACTCAAAATATGCTCAAAAAGCGACATACTTTTATAGATATCCTGTAATATTATCAGGAATAAAATGGGGTTGGATTGATTTAGAATTATCACTTGATGAGTATTATAATAAACTTGATACTATGTACACACAGTTTTTTTACTTAGCTATTACAATGGTTATTGTAGCCTTTTTTGTTTCTTATTTCATTGCAAAGATGGTAAGTAGACCTATAGTAAATCTTGAAGCAGTATCTGAAGAAATTTCAAATGGAGATTTGACAAAAAGAGCAGAAGTTAATTCATCTGATGAAATAGGAAGATTAGCAAAAAGTTTTAATAATATGGTTGATAATCTTGAGTTATCTCAATATAAATTAAAAAAGTCACATGATGAACTTGAATTGAGAGTTTATGAAAGAACAAAAGAGTTAAGAGCTTTAAATGATACCTTAGAAGATAGAGTTAAAGAAGAAATTTCTAAACAAAAAGAACAAGAACAAATTCTAATACAACAATCAAAACTTGCTGCTATGGGTGAAATGATTGGAAATATTGCACATCAATGGAGACAGCCTTTAAATGCTTTAGGTTTAGTAATGCAAAATATACAATTCTCTTATCAAATAGATGAGTTAGATGATGAATTTATGCAAAGATCAATTGATAAGGTAAATACTTTAACAAAAAGTATGTCAAAAACTATTGATGATTTTAGAAACTTCTTTAAGCCAACAAAAGAGAAGTTACAATTTAATCTAAAAGACTTAGTTTTAAAATCAAGCTTATTAGTTGAGTCTGCATTTAGTTATCATGAAATTAATATAATACATGAAGATTTTGTTGATATTGATGTATATGGTTTTGATAATGAATTTTCACAAACTATACTTAATGTATTAAATAATGCAAAAGATGCAATTGTTGAAAATAATATAAGTAAAGGAATAGTAAGGATATCTTTATCAAAAGATGATAGGTTTGGAAAAGTGATTATTCATGATAATGCAGGTGGTGTTTCTACTGACATTATTGAAAAAATATTTAATCCATATTTTACCACTAAAGAAGAGGGAAAAGGAACAGGTATTGGTCTTTATATGTCTAAAATTATAGTTGAGCAAAATATGGATGGAAAATTAGAAGTTAAAAATGAAGATGATGGAGCTACTTTTACAATAAGCATACCTTTATTTAAGGCAGATAAATGAGTGAAATTAAAAAGCAATTAGAATATTTAAAAGAGCTTGTAGTTCTATATGTTGAAGATGATGAAAAAATAAGGGAAGAAATAGTTTTTTTTCTAGAGCGACGAGTTAAAAAACTAATCGTAGGACGAGATGGTCAAGAGGGATTAGAACTCTATAAAGAAAATAAAGTTGATTTAATCATAACAGATATACAAATGCCAAGACTTGATGGTATTAAAATGAGTGAGCAAATCAAAGCGATGAACAAAGACGCTAGAATTATTGTAATTACAGCATTTAATGATAGTGATTATTTACTTGAAGCAATAAATCTAAATTTAAAAAGTTATCTTACAAAACCTCTTGATTTAATGAAATTATTAAATATTATGGTTGAAAGTGCAAATGATTTATATCTAAAGAATAAAAATCAAGAATTGATTAATACTTTTGAACAATATAAAAGTGTAGTTGATGAAAAGACTATAGTTTCAAAAGCTGATATCAATGGAAATATCACTTATGTAAACAAACCTTTTGAAGAAATTTCAGGCTTTACTCGAGATGAAGTTTTAGGAAAATCTCATAATATTATAAGACATACGGATACTAGTGATGAACTTTTTGAAGAGTTATGGGCAACTATTTTAAATAAAAAAGTTTGGACTGGAAAAATTAAAAATAAAAAGAAAAATGGGGATTATTATATAGTTGATACTATTATAAAACCTATTTTAGATTTAGATGGGAATATTCAAGAGTTTATTGCTTTAAGAAGTGATATAACTGAGCTTGAACGTTCTAAAGAGTACTTTCAAAATGAGAACTATAAAACAACAAAAAGTTTAAAAGAATCAATAAGTATTGCAAAAACTTATCAAGAAGCAATTGATAATTCAAACATGATTATAAAAATTGATAAAGATAGAAAGATAAAATCAGTAAATGAAGCTTTTTGTAGAGTAAGTAAATATGAGAAAAGTGATTTGGAAGGAAAAGATTATACTATATTAAAAAGCCCAGACACTAGTGAAAAAGAGTATGAGAGTTTCCTTAATGAAATGTTTGATACTTTACAAAAAGGTAAAATATGGAAAGGAAAAGTATCTAATATTGGCAAAGATGGTAAAAACTTTCATTGTAATACATATGTAGTGCCCCTTAAAAATGCGGATGGTGAAATTTATGAATATATGGGAATAAGACATGATATTACAAAAATTGAGAATCTTCATAAAGAACTAGAAGATACTCAAAGAGAACTTATATATAGACTTGGAGAAGTTGGAGAAACAAGAAGTAAAGAAACAGGTAACCACGTAAAAAGAGTTGCATTATACTCTAAACTTTTAGCTAAAAAATTAGGTTTAAATGAGGACGAAGTAAATAGAATTTACACAGCTTCACCTATGCATGATATTGGAAAAATTGGAATTCCAGATAGTATTTTAAATAAACCAGATAAATTAGATGAAAAAGAGTTGGATATTATGAGAACTCATGCTTCTCTTGGTCATAATATCTTAGAAAGTTCTTCTAGACCAATTTTACAAGCAGCAGCAATTATTTCTTTAACTCATCATGAAAAGTGGGATGGTACAGGTTACCCAAATGGTCTGAAGGGTGATGATATTCATATATTTGGTAGGATTACAGCAATAGCAGATGTTTTTGATGCTTTAGGAAGTAAAAGAGTATATAAACAAGCTTGGCCTTTAAAAGATATTTTAAATCTTTTTGAAGAACAAAAAGGAAAACATTTTGATCCAGAATTTATTGAATTATTTATGAGTAATTTGGACGAATTCCTTGAAATAAAAGAGAGGTATGAAGATTAAAATGGAAAAAATTGATAAAAAATTGTTTAATAATATAAGTATATTATATGTAGAAGATGACTCAATAACATCAGATGAAGTTTCTTTTTTCTTTCGTAAATATATAAATAAATTCTATGTAGCAAAAAATGGACAAGAGGGATTAGAGTTGTTTAAAAAATATAGACCTGATATGGTTATAACTGATGTTCAAATGCCTATTATGAATGGTCTTACTATGAGTGAAGAGATACTTAAAATTAGTCCATCGACACCAATTGCTCTAACAACTGCTTTTAGTGAAGGGAACTATATATTAAAAGCTATAGAATTAGGTATTGATAAATATATATTAAAGCCAATAAATATAAAAGAAATGTTTGCTGTTATTCAAAAATCCTTGAATTTAAAAACGAAAAAACATTTAGAATATTACGATGAGTATGTTGAATTTATTCTAAATTCAAATCCAACATTTATGTTTATTATGCATAGTGAAAAAATTGAACATGCAAATGATTACTTTTTAGATTTATTAGGTTGTAATGATATACAATCATTTCAAAGTCAAATTAAAAGTTGTGAAGACCTTTTTGAGATTGAAGAAATAGAAGATGAAAATGTTAATTGGATTGAGTATATAAAAAATAGCTCTAAAGAACAACATGTTATATCTTTTAAAAATCCTACTTTTAAAGACTATTTTAATAAACAATTTGTTGTAAATTATAAACATTTTGAAATAATAAATAAAAGTGTTTTTATTTTTAATGATCTAAATGAAATAAAATTAAATAAAATTAACTACCTTGCAAAAGAGATTTTAAAAAAGAATATATTAGATAATGAAAGTTTATCATATCTAGAAGAAATAGTTAATACTTCAAGCAAGGAATTAAAAATTAATGAATAGTTTGAGTATAAAAATTAAACTTATTGTAATCTTTATTTTAATTAAGATAATACCTTTATTGTTAATATCGTATATAGCTTATAATGGTGCTTTAAAGTTAGATGTATATCTTAAAAATAGTACGGATTATGTTTTCTCTCAAAGTAAAGAGATTATTATGCAAACAGCAGATCAGTCTATTGATGATAGTATAAAGAATCTAGATAAGAAATCACAATTATCTTTAGAGAGACTATCTCTTGAAATATCACAAAAAGTTGCACAATTTTTATATGAAAGGGATGAAGATTTACTTTTCTTATCCAAATTAGATATAAATCAAAATATATTAGAAAAGTTTTATGAAAGTAAGAATAGATATATCATTAGTCATGGTGAATATATATATGATGACAAATCAAATACTTGGATTCAAAAAGAAGTAAGTAAACAAAAAACACCTAAAATAGAAAATATATTAGAAGATAATAAAAGAGAGTTTAACTATACATATTTAAAAGAATTTAACAAAGAATTAATTCCTATTTATAAAGAGGTTTCTTTTTTTGACTTAAATGGAATAGAAAAATATAAAGTTTCTTCAATAAACAAAACTCTACTTAATATTTCAAAAAAGAAAAATACATATGTAAATTCGGAAAATTATTTTAAAGATCTTGACTCATTAAAAAAAGGTGAAATTTATGTTTCTAATGTTATTGGAGAGTATGTAAGTAGTAATGTAATTGGAACATTTACAAAACAAAAAGCTAATAAACAAAATTTAGATTTTGATCCAACTAAACATGCTTATGCAGGAAAAGAAAATCCTTTAGGTAAAAAGTTTGAAGGGATTATTAGATTTATAACACCTATTTATAAGGGTACTAAAAAAGTAGGTTATTTATCTTTAGCATTGGATCATGAACACATTATGCAATTTACTGATACACTTAATCCTACTTCAAATCAAGCTACTCAAGATATAGCTGATGCGAGTGTAGGAAATTATGCTTTTATGTGGGATAATAAAGGAAGAAGTATTTCTCATCCAAGAGATTACTTTATAGTTGGTTTTAATAAAGATACAGGTAAGTATGAAAAACCTTGGTTAAGTAAGGCTTTAGAAGAAGAACTTCAAAAGTCTGGTAAGAACTTTACGCAGTTTTTAGCCCAATATTCAACTTTTAATAATCAGTCTTTAAAAAATAAACCAAATATCGAACAATTATTACACGATGGAAATGTAGGATTAGATTGTAGATATTTAAATTTTGCACCACAGTGTACAGGATGGATGCAATTAACTCAAAATGGTGGTTATGGATCTTTTTTAATTTATTGGAGTAAAGTTTGGAAATTAACTACAGCAGCAGCTATTCCATACTATACTGGACAATATAAAGACAATAAAAGAGGTTTTGGTTTTGTAACTATTGGTGCAAATGTAAATGAATTCCATGAAGCAGCTAATCAAGCAAAAAAGAATATTGAAGAGATATTAGTTAAGCAAACTAATAATATGGAAAAAGTAGTAAAGCAGAATGAATTTGAAATTATTAAATTTATTGATTCTTTAATAAATGAATTGACATTTGTTACTATCGTTATGGTTTTATTAGTAATAATTGTTGCTTTATATTTATCTTCATATATAAGTAGAAAAATTGAAAACTTATTACTTGGAACAAAAATGTTTTCAAACAATGATTTTTCTTATCGAATTGAAGTTACTTCAAATGATGAGATAGGTAAACTTGAACACTCATTTAATGATATGGCTTCAAAGCTTGAAAAAATTTTAAATAAATACAAAAAATTAAATAAATCTTTGGAAAGTAGAGTTGATGAAGAAATAAAAAAACAAAGAAAACAAGAACAGCTATTAATTCATCAATCTAAGCTAGCTTCAATGGGTGAAATGATTTCAAACATAGCACATCAATGGAGACAACCTTTAAATGCATTAAGTTTAGTAATTCAAAATATAAAGTTTGCATATGAAATGGATGATTTAGATAAAGACTATTTAGATAAGTCTGTAAGTAAAGCTAATCTTTTAACATCTAATATGTCAAAAACTATAGATGATTTTAGAGATTTTGTAAAACCAAATAAATTAAAAGCAGATTTTAATTTACAAAAATCAATTGAAGAAGCTATTTCTTTAGTTGAGGCAACTTTTTCGCATAATGAAATAGAAATAGAAAGAAAATTTGATGCCAACAGTTTCAAAATTAATGGATTTAAAAATGAATTTGAGCAATCAGTATTAAATATTTTAAACAATTCAAAAGATGCATTAATAGAGAAAAAAATTGAAGATAAAAAAATAATAATAAAAACAGAAATAAAAAATAATGAATGTGTAATTAGTTTTATTGATAATGCAACTGGAGTAAAGGATAAAATATTACCAAAAATATTTGAGCCTTATTTTACAACCAAAGAAGAAGGTAAAGGCACAGGAATAGGTCTTTATATGGTAAAAACAATCATTGAGAAGAATATGAAGGGTAAAATTGAAGCCTTTAATTATAAGAAGGGATTATGTGTAAATATTATATTTTACATTTAAGCTTTGAAATAGTATAAATATATATAACTTTAATATTATTAATGTTAGAATTAAAAAAATAACTAGGTATAACAATTACAAGATGAAAAAAATAAATAAAGAATTACTTTTAAACCTTATTGTACTTTATGTTGAAGATGAAGATATGATTAGAGAAGAAGTAACATATTTTTTAAGTAGAAATATACCTAACTTTCATACTGCTAAAAATGGAGAAGAGGGGTATGAACTTTTTCATGAAATAAACCCTGATTTAATAATCACTGATATTCAAATGCCAAAAATGAATGGTATTGATATGCTAAAAAAGATTAACAAAAAGAGTGTACCTGTTATTGTAACTACAGCATATTCTGATTTAGACTATTTTCTAAAAGCAATAGAACTTCAAGTAAATAAATTTGTAATAAAACCTATTGATTTGATGCAGTTGATATATGATATACAAGATTGTTTTTTAACTACTCATTTAAGAGATCAACTTTTTGAAAAAGATAATTTACTAGAAATAGTTGATGAAAATGTTTTATTATCTATTACAGATAAAGATGGAGTGATTATTGATGCTAGTACAGCATTTACAAATTTCATAGGTTATAATAAAACAGAACTTATAGGAAATAAGCATTCATTATTAATACATGAAGACACTCCAGATGAATTTTATAAAAATATGTGGAGTCAAATATCTTCAGGAAAAGTTTTCACTTCAGAAATTAAAAATAGAAAAAAAGATGGAGAGATTTACTGGGCAAATTTGACTATCACTCCTGTTTTTAATGATGGTGAAATAGTAAATTTTATAGCTATTAGAGAAGATATCACAAATGCTAAGAAATTAGAACTTTTATCAATTGAAGATGATTTAACAAAGCTTTATAATAGAAGACATTTTAATGAAATTCTTGGAAAAGAAATAAGAAGAGTAAAAAGAGAAGGTATTAGTTTAAGCCTTCTGTCTTTAGATATTGATTACTTTAAAAAGTATAATGATACTTATGGACATCCAAAAGGTGATGAAATATTAAAACAAGTTGCAAAGGCTTTAAAAGAATCAACATCAAGAGCAACTGATTATGTATTTAGAGTTGGTGGAGAAGAGTTTTGTATAATATTTTCAGCTTTAGATATAGAAGATTCAATGAGTTATGCAAAACGAATTATAAAAAATATTGAAAACCTTAAAATTAAACACTCAGCTAATTCTGCTAGTGAATATGTAACAATATCAGCAGGTCTTATAGTTCAAAACTCAAAATATATAGATAATGAAGAAGAATTATATAAATCTTCTGATAAAGCACTATATAAAGCAAAAGTAAATGGAAGGAATCAAGTATATTTATCAAATAAATCAAAATAGTCTTGACAAATTTAATTTTATTAATTATACTTAAGCTAATTAATTTATTCAGGAGAGAAAATGAAAATTTTTGATTTTTACAACAATCAATTTATAAAAAGTGTTAACTCTCTTCTTCTACTTAAAATCTCTCTCTAATTACTAAAATTAGACTTTACATATTTAAATCAAATATAAAATAAATCGTTATAGTTTTCTTTTTTATAAAATAAAAAAAGATATAATATTGTATATTTTAAAGGGTACACACAATGGATAAAAATAAAATTATAGTTTTTGATACTACATTAAGAGATGGTGAGCAATCTCCTGGTTGTTCTATGAATACAGAAGAGAAAATAAAAGTTGCATTACAGTTAGAAAAGTTAGGTGTTGATGTTATTGAAGCTGGTTTTGCTGCTGCAAGTCCTGGTGATTTTGATGCAGTTTCTAGAATTGCAGAACAAGTTAAAAATTCTTCAATTTGTTCTTTAAGTAGAGCAATTGAGAATGATATTAAACAATCTGGTTTAGCAGTTTCAAAAGCTCCATTACATAGAATACATACTTTTATTGCTACTTCTCCAATTCATATGCAATATAAGTTAAAAATGAGTCCTGATGAAGTTATAAAAAGAGCAGTTCATGCAGTAGAATATGCTAGAACATTTGTTGAAGATGTTGAATTTTCATTAGAAGATGCTGGAAGATCTGAGATTCCATTTATGAAAGAAGTTATGGATGCAGTTATAAATGCAGGTGCTTCAACTATTAACTTACCTGATACAGTTGGTTATAGATTACCAAATGAATTAGGTGCAATGGTAAAAGAATTATCTGAATTTGCTGGAGATAGAGCTAGAATCTCTGTTCATAATCATAATGACTTAGGTTTAGCAACAGCAAATACTTTAGCAGCAGTTACAAATGGTGCTAGACAAATTGAAGTAACAATCAATGGTTTAGGTGAAAGAGCTGGTAACTCATCTTTAGAAGAAGCTGTGATGGCTATTAAAACTAGAAAAGATGCTTTTGGTGAATTATATACAAGTATCAATACACCTGAAATCTACCCAACTTCAAGATTAGTTGCCACTATTACAGGTGTTGAACCACAACAAAATAAAGCAATTGTTGGTAAAAATGCTTTTGCTCATGAAAGTGGTATTCACCAAGATGGTGTATTAAAACACCAAGAAACATATGAAATTATGAAGCCAGAAGATGTTGGAGTATTTAAAGACTCTACTTTAATTTTAGGTAAACATTCAGGAAGAGCTGCGTTTAGAGATAAAATTGAGCATTTAGGTTTTGATAAAGTAAGTGACGAAGAATTAAACGCTGCATTTGAAAGATTCAAAATCTTAGCTGATAAGAAAAAAGATGTAACAGATGATGATATAAGAATGTTAATTACTGATGAGTCATTAAATAGTGGTAAAATTTATGAATTAGTTGGTTTACAAATCTCTGATTGCTCAAATGGTATGCCAATGGCTGCTGTTTCAATTAAACATAATGATTCAGTTATGCAAGATGCAAATATTGGTGAAGGTACAATGGATGCAATCTTTAAAACAATTGATAGATTAACAGGAATTAATGGAAGTTTAGAAAGCTATAATGTAATTTCTGTAACAGAAGGTAAAGATGCACTTGCTAAAGTTACTACAAGAGTAAGTTTTGATGATGATTCACCTTCATTTGTAGGACATGGATTAAGCATTGATACTATGTTAGCAACTGCAAAAGCTTATTTAGGAAGTGTAAACTCTTATCTTTCTCAAAAAGAAAGACTTTCTAAGAAAAACGAACACCAAGTTTAATATTATAAAGTAGATTTTCTACTTTATAATAATCCCTTACATATTTAAAATAACGCAACTAATATACTCGACTTTATCCAATAATTCAGTAAAAACAATGTAGAATAGAGATATTAACTAAAGTTGAAATAATTTTAGGATTAGTAGGAGACATAAAATATATGATGCAATTTAACTTCTTTTTGAAGCTATTAAAAGAGTCATTTCGGGATTTAATTCCTATAGTTGTAGTTATTCTATTTTTTCAACTAGCAATTATCCAAGCTGTACCCGAGGGGTGGGTTAGCACTGCGATTGGATTAGCTATTGTTGGTGTTGGATTAGCTATTTTTTTACAGGGACTTGAAATTGGTATATTCCCAGTAGGAGAAGGTTTAGCAAGGGATTTTGCAAAGCATGGAACAATGCTTTGGGTACTCTTTTTTGCTTTTTTAATAGGTTTTGGTACAACAATTGCAGAACCAGCACTTGCAGTAATTGCAGATAAAGCAGCTTCTATTTCTAGTGGTCGTATTGATGCAACTATGTTAAGACTTGTAGTTGCAGGCTCTGTTGGTTTTGCTATTTTCTTAGGTGTATATAGGATTTATAAAGGACATCCTATACACTACTATATTATTGCAGGGTACTTACTAGTTGTAAGTGTTACTTTCTTTGCTCCAAAAGAGATCATTGGACTTGCATATGACTTAGGTGGAGTTACAACTTCAACTGTAACAGTTCCTTTAGTTGCTGCACTTGGTATTGGTCTTGCAACAACTATAAAAGGAAGAAACCCAGTTGTTGATGGCTTTGGACTTATTGCTTTTGCATCTTTAACTCCTATGATTTTTGTGCAAATTTACGGAATTGCAGTTTATAACTTAGTTGATGCAAAAGATGTAGCTGCTGTTGCTGTAGAAGCTGCTGTATCAACAAATACAACTATTTCTGTTTCTTCATTATTAATGGGATTAGTAAATGTTGTAAAAGATGTTGCACCTATTTTATTAATTATTCTTTTCTTTCAATATGCTGTATTAAAGAAAAAAATAGAAAACATTAAAACTGTATTTTTAGGATTTTTTCTTGTTATTTTAGGTCTTGATGCATTTATTCTTGGGCTAGAAATGGGTCTATTCACACTTGGTGAAACAATGGCTTACCAGTTAACAAAATCTGATTCTGTAATGATGATTTATGCCTTTGCTTTTGCTATTGGTTTCTCAACAACTATGGCAGAACCAGCTTTGATGGCTATTGCAAAAAAAGCAAAAGATATTTCTGATGGTAAAATAAATGACTTTGTATTAAGAATATTTGTTGCTTTTGGGGTTGCTATTGGTATTGCTTTAGGTGCATTTAGAATTGTAGATGGTGGGCATATTCACTATTATATTATTGTTGGATATATGGTAGTTATTATTCTTACATTTATTGCACCTAAGTATATTATTCCTATTGCTTATGATAGTGGTGGGGTTACAACTTCAACTGTAACAGTTCCATTAGTTGCTGCACTTGGTATTGGACTTGCTACTAATATTGAGGGAAGAAGTCCTCTTATTGATGGTTTTGGACTTATTGCTTTTGCTTCATTATTTCCAATGATTACTGTAATGCTTTATGGTATCATAACTGAAAAAATAGGTGTAAAATCAGATACAGAAATTGAAAAAGAAGAGCTATTAAAAGATGCTTTAGTTGATGCTGAAAATATGAATTTAGCTACAGTTAATATTGATGGTTCCTCTGTTAGACACTCTTTAGATTTAGAGTTCAGTGCTGTTGTTATAATTGTTCCTGTTGATAAAAAACTTGATGCAATTTCTGCTGCTCATAAAGCTGGGGCTTCAGGGGTTACTGTATTAAGAGCGGATGGTATCGGTCTTGAAGAAATGGCTAATTTCTATAGAACAAGTTTTGAAGCAAACGATGCATTGCTTTTATTCTTATTACCTAAGTATTTAGTTAATGATGTTATAAAATCAATTATTCATTCATTACATATAACAACTACAGGAAAAGGTATTGCTTTTGCCTTCCCCTTAACTCATATGAAAGGTATCTCTTTATCAAAAAAAGATATTTTTAAAGAGAAAGCTTATGAAGTTAAAATTGATAAAAATGATAAAGAAGAAGTAAAAAAAGATGATGAAACAAGCCACAAAACTACTTCAGCTTCAAGATAGTATTAATACAGGGGAACCTGTATTAATATATTTTTCCGGTGAGAATTGTTCAGTATGTAAAGTTTTAAAACCAAAAATTGAACAAAGTGTAAAAAAAGAATTCTCAAGATTTGTGATGTATGAAGTTAAGACTGATTTGTATAAAGAACTTACAAGCCATTTTACGGTATTTTCTATACCTACAATACTGGTCTATTTTGATACAAAAGAGTTCAAAAGATATGGAAGAAACATATCTATATCTTTATTTATTGAAGAGCTTAAAAGACCATATACTTTAATGTGCGAGTAAGGATATATGAAAAGAACACTTTTAATTTTTCTTTTAGTATTTATTGCAATGCAAGCGATACAAACAGAACAAAAAAACTTTGCTGTTGATAAATCTTTAGAGATTCAAGCCCCTGATGAAATAATGACAATGTTTAAAACTTCTTGTTATGATTGTCATTCAAATGAAGCTAACTGGCCTTGGTACTCAAAAGTAGCACCATTTTCTTGGATTATTACTGAGCATGTAGATGATGGAAGAAAATGGTTAAATTTCTCTGAATGGGAGAAGTATAGTGAAGAAGAAAAGAAGAAAAAATTAAAAGGTATTTATAGAACCATTTATTCCGTAATGCCTTTAAATTCATATCTTTGGTTACATGAAGAAGCTGATCTTACAAAAGAGCAAAGAAAACAAATAAGAGATTGGACGGGAGTTAGAAAGTAACGTGAGAGAAGAAGTAGCAGAACTTTTAGCCGATAAAAAAACACTATTAACAATCACATATTTTAAACTTCAAGAGCTTTTTGAAAAAAAATATGGTGAAAATACAGTAGTTCTTATGGAAATTGGAACTTTCTTTGAAGTTTACGAAGTTAATAATGATGAAATGCAAATAGGAAAAGCTAAAGAAATAGCTGAACTATTAAATATTCAATTAACAAGAAAAAACAAAACTATCTTAGAAAACTCTGCTGAAAATCCTATTATGGCAGGAGTTCCTGCAATATCTTTTGATAAGCATTTAGCAAGAATCATAAGTGAGCAAAAATATACAGTTGTTGTAATACGACAAAAGGGTGTTCCTCCTAAAGTATCAAGATATCTTGATACTGTTGTAAGTCCTGGTACAAATTTTGATTTTGTAATTGACCAAGATGAAAACAATATTACATCACTAGTAATTGAGCAAATAAAAGGTATTTATTTAGTTGGATATAGTGCTATAGATGTAACTACTGGTAAGTGTTACTATAATGAAGTTCATGGAACTAGTGAAGATAAGTTTTATGCTTTAGATGAAGTATTTAACTATATGAATATGCATAAAACAAATGAAGTAATTGTAAGTTTTGCAGATAAAAATATCAATCAAAAAGAAGTAATTGATTATTTGGAATTAAATTTAAAAACTTTTCATATAGGAACTTTTAGACCAAAAATTAATTATCAAAATGAACTATTTAAAAATGTATTTGATATTCAATCTTTATTAACAGCAATTGAACATTTGGATATGGAAAGAGTTCCTTTAAGTACAGAAGCTTTAGCTATTTTAATTGATTTTGTTATAGGACATGATTCTAATATTGTTCAAAAACTATCTCTTCCTCAAAAACTTGATATTGGAAAGTATATCTATTTAGGAAACAATGCTTTAGAACAGTTAAATATAATAGAGACAACTCATAATCCAAGTTTGATAAAACTTATGAATAATACTTCTACAGCAATGGGGAAAAGACTTTTAAAAGAGAGATTAACTCATCCTGTAAAAGATACAAAAGAGATACTTAGAAGATTCAATCTTTCAAAAGAGTTATTTGATTATCATGGACCAATTGAGAATGAACTTGCAAATATTTATGATATTGAAAGACTTACAAGAAGAATAAAACTAAGTAGACTTCATCCTTTTGAATTAAACTATTTATATGATTCACTTCTTAGTATAAAAGAAGTAGTTACTTTTATGGAGAACTATAAGTTTCTAACGCCCCCTTGTAGTAGTGCTGAGTTGGGACTATTTATACAATCTATTGATTCAACATTTGATTTAGCTGTATCTGGGAAGTATATGTTAAAAGATGTAGAAGCAAATATGGTTTGTGAGGGAATAAATACTCAAATTGATGAGTTAAATAATGAAAATATTGAGCTTTATTCAAAGTTAGAACTTCTTAAAAAACATATTTTAAAGTTTTTAAATGCTAAAGATGATTCAAACTTTGTAAGTATTAATAGACTTGATAAAGAAGGTTTCTTCTTAACAATGACTAAAAACAGGTTCAATCTTATAAAAGAAGAGTTATTGAACTCTCATATAATTATTGATGATGACTTACTACTATTTAAAGATTTTAAGATAAAAGTACAAACAAATTCAGTTAAGATTTTTTGTAAGCTAACTGAAAGTGTAAGTGATAAATTTGTTCATAATTTAAAAAAGATTGTTGAATTAAATAAATTAGTATTTAAAGAAAAACTAGTAGAGTTTGAAAAGAAATTTTCAAAACTTTTGGAAGAATTAGTACAGTTTATTGCTGAGGTTGATTTAACAGTATCAAATATAAAAACTGCAAAAAAATACAACTATACTTGTCCAAAAATAGTAAAAACAAAAGATGAAGAGAATTTTATTGAGCTTATAGATTTAAGACATCCTATTATTGAAGCAAATGAAGAACAAGGTATTTATGTACCAAATGATATTATTCTAGGACAGTTATCTTATGCTTCTAAAGAGTATAAAGACAATGTGATTATTAAAAACTCAAACCCTGTTAATATTAAAGATAATAAAATGCATGGGGTTTTACTTTATGGTATAAACTCCTCAGGTAAATCCTCTCTTATGAAATCAATAGGAATTGCAGTTATCTTAGCCCAAGCAGGATTTTATGTACCTGCAAAGTCTATGAGATTCTCAATTTTTGATGCTGTTTATACTAGAATTAGTGGAGCTGATAATATTGCAAAAGGTTTATCTTCTTTTGCAGTTGAAATGCTAGAACTTAAAAATATTTTCAATAGAGCAAGTAAAAAGTCACTTATTTTAGGTGATGAAATCTCTCACTCTACTGAAACGATGAGTGGATTAAGTATAGTTGCTAGTGCAATTTTAAAATTAGCAAAATTAGAGTCTATTTTTGTGTTTGCTACTCACTTACATCAACTTCCCGAAATTCAAGAGATTCAAAAGCTTAAAAATATAATCTCACTGCACTTATCTGTAATGTATAAAGATGATGAAGATAAACTTATTTTTGATAGAAAACTAGCCTTTGGAAGTGGATCATCTATGTATGGTTTAGAATATGCAAGATCACTTCACATGGACAAAGAATTTTTAAGTGTAGCAAATGACATAAGAAAAAGACTGACTGATGATTATGATAAAATAGAAAGACTTACCCATAGAAAAACATCTAAATACAATAAAAATGTATTTGCTTCAACTTGTGTGATATGTGGTAAAGCTTGTGATGATGTTCACCACATAAAAGAGCAGGCAAGAGCAAATAAAGATGGCTTTATTGAGCATATAAATGCTAATCATAAATATAATTTAATACCTCTTTGTAAAGAACATCATAAAATGGTACATGATGGTACTATAAATGTAAATGGTTTCGTAGCAACTTCAAATGGATTGGAGCTTCATTATACTATGCTTGAAGATTAAGAAAATAGAGTATTAATCTTCTTGTACTTCAGGTAGTTTATTTGCTAAAATAATTGCTATTAATCCAATAATAGATAAAACTAAAATAACGCCACTAAGTCCAATAAATGAAGTTAATGCCCCAATAAGTCCACTAACTAATAGAATAAGTCCAATTAGTGTATTACTTACAGCTACATAATCTGTTCTTTTATTCCCCTCAGCTAAATCAACAATATATGTTTTTCTTCCTATTCTAATACCTTGATAGCCTATACTTAATATAAAATATATAATAGGCATTAACCAAATATATGAAAATAAATCTTTATAAAAAAAGTCAATAGCTACAACTAAAAATCCCATAGATGTAGAAATACTAGCTCCTAGTATCATAACTTTTCTACTTGATTGATCAGAAAATTTACCCCAAAAGTTTGCTGAAAGCATATCTGCTAAACCATTTGATAAAATAAAAAGACCTAATAAAAAGGCATTGGCATCACTATTTTGTTGAGCCATAACTACAAAGAAAGGTGCACTTAAAACCGCACATAAAAATAAGGCTCTAGTGATTACAAAAAGTCTAAAAGGTTTATCCGTTTTTAAAATTGATAATTTACTTATTGCCACGCTAAAAGCATTTCCTCCTCCATCAGTTTCTCCTTCAAACTCTTTTATTCTTAAATATGTAAGAGATGCTAATATCCAGAAAAAACCTGCAATTGAAAATAAAACTCCAAAGTTTTGAGGAGAAAAAGGTTTTTGTGAATTTACTAAAAGGTATATACCAAAAGCTACAACTAAAACACTTGAAAGCATTGCAGAATAGCCATTTAAAGCACCTCTTCTTGTTTTTGGTATAGTTTTTCCTACTACATCTTTTGCTGCAACTGAGCATAAGCCTCTTGATAAACTCATTGCAATTAATAAAGCAATTATGGTTAACCCAGCATTTAAACCTTCCATATTCCAAGCCACAATAGCAATAGAAATCATACAAACTGCTTGTAAAAAAGTACCAAGTGACCATATATATTTTCTAAAAGGCAGTTTTCTTATAAATGCTGCAATAAATAGTTGAGGTATTAATGAACCAGACTCTTTTATTGGAACTAAGAAGCTTATTAAATATATTGGTACACTAAGGCTTTCCATCAACCAAGGCAGAACTACTTTTGCATTAGCTATTGCATCTGCTATTTTATTAAAAAAATAGCTTATCAAGGTTATAAAAAAGTTTCCAGGAACTACTTTACAAGCACTTTCATCTATTGCTTTACAGACTCTTGCATCTTCTTCATTTACAAGTTTTTCATAGATAGATTCAGTTTTAGTTTTTTTTGTCATTTTTATCTTTTTTTGTTTTAAGTATATTTCTAATGAGTAGTATAGCAAAGAAAAAAGCAATACTTATATTAATATAAAAGCCTTGCATATTTCCATCTTGATAGAAGGTATATGCTAAGGCTGAAAAAAGTAGGGTGATTACTAAACACATATTAGTATATTAGTTTTTTAGGGCTTTAAATCCCTCTTCTAAATCAAGTGTACCTTCATAGAATGCTTTTCCTACAATTACACCAGATATATTTCCATTTGATTGACAGTTTGTGATATCATTGATGTCTTTTACTCCACCACTTGCAATTGTATCAACTCCTGAAGCTAATGCAATTGATTCTGTAAATTCAACATTTACTCCACAAAGCATACCGTCTTTAGAAATGTCAGTACAAATAATCGCTTCAACACCTGCATTTGCGAACTCTTTTGCTAAATCAGTTGCTTTCATAGTTGAAACTTCTGCCCAACCTTCAACAGCAACCATTCCATTCATAGCATCAATTCCAACTGCTATAGGGTATTTTGCTGCCATATCTTTTACAAATTGTGGATCTTTTACAGCGATTGAACCTAAAATAAGTCTATCAATCCCAAGTTCAACATACATTTTGATAGTCTCTTCATCTCTGATTCCTCCACCAACTTCGATTTTTAAATTACAATTTTCTTTAATCTTTTTAATCTGCTCTAAGTTTGCTGGTTCACCTGCAAATGCACCATTTAAATCAACTACATGAACCCATTTAGAACCTAATTCTTCAAATCTTTTTGCAACTTGCCAAGGCTCATCTGAATAGATTTTTGCACTATCCATAAGTCCTTTACTTAATCTTACAGCTTTCCCGTCTTTTAAATCAATCGCTGGTAAAATATCCATACTTTTAATGTCTCCTGTTTTTAATTCTTCTTTTCTTTTAGCATAAATTATCTATTGTTTCATCAATAGTTTTGTATTTAAATTCAAAGCCTAAATCCATAAGGTTTTTAGGAATAGCACTTTGTCCATCAGTTAGAACTTTTGCACCTTCACTAAATATTATATTTAAAACAAATTCAGGTAATGGAAGTATAGTAGGTCTTTTTAGTGTTTTTCCTAAAGCAAGAGTTAAACCTCTATTTGTTGTGGGAGTAGGAGCTGTTAAATTGAAAATATTTTCATGATTGTTCTCAATTACAAATCTATATGCATTTAATAAGTCTTCAATATGAATAAAGCTAAAAGCTTGTTTACCACTTCCAATAACACCGCCAAGTCCAAGTTTAAAAGGTGTTATCATTTTTTCTAGTGCACCGCCATCTTTTCCTAAGACTATACCAAATCTAAAAATAGATACTTTTGTACTTTCACTTCTTGCTTTTAATGCTTCTTCTTCCCAATCTTCAGCTAATTTCCCTAAAAAGTCACTTGTATGAATTCCATTCTCATCATATGTTTGTTTATTATCATAAATACCAACAGCTGAAGTTGATATAAGTTGTGAAGGTTTATTTTCAACTGCTTTTATTGCTTCAACTATTGCTTTTGTTGTATCAATTCTACTTGAGTAAAGTAGCTTCTTATAACTCTCACTCCATCTATTGATAATATTCGCTCCTGCAAGATTTATCACTATATCACTTTGATTTATAATCTCTTGTAGTCTTTGTTGATTTGATAAGTCACCTCTTGCAATTGGCAATACTTCATAACCTAGGTCTGTAAAATATCTTTTAAGATTTGTTCCTACAAATCCACTTGATCCTGTTATTGCTATTGTTTTCATATGTGACTCCTTTAAAAATACTATTTAATTTTTATAAAGTTCTCTAAAATCTTAATACCATTATCATGAGATTTTTCTGGATGTGGTTGAAAACCATAAACATTATCTTTATTTACTGCACTTGCAAACTCATATCCATAAACTGTTTTACCTATAATATTTTCTTCTTTAGTTTGTGCATGATAAGAGTGAACAAAATATAAATATGGATTTTCTAAGCCATCAAACAAAGAGTGCTCTTTATTTATAATTGTATTCCATCCCATATGAGGTATTTTTATATCCTCATGCATTTTTGATTTATCAAACTTTACAACTTCTCCATCTATTAATCCAAGACCTTCCGTATGACCAAACTCTTGAGAACTCTCAAATAGAAGCTGCATACCTAAACAAATACCAATCATTGGTTTTCCAGTTTTAGAAAACTCATAAATTGCTTCTTTCATACCTGTTTCATTTAGGTGTTCCATTGCATCAGCAAAAGCACCAACTCCTGGTAAGATTATTCTATCAAAACTTTTTAATTCATTTGGATCTTTAACAATTGTAGCTTTTGCATCTATTAGATGACAAGCATTATAAACACTTGCTAAATTTCCCATGTTATAATCAATAATTCCTATCATATATACCCTTTAATAAAAGCCTATTATACTAAAGTTTTGCATCAGCTAGGGTTAAAGAGAATAGTACTTGATTATTTCTTTTTTCTAAAGCTTTTTTTGCTTCTTTAATTGTAGCACCTGTTGTGATTAAATCATCACATAAAATTGTCATTTGATTAGATATTTTTGTACATTTAAATTTTCTTGGATTTTTTTGCCTAAATTTTAAGTCTTTTCCTGCATACTTGACTATATTTTGTGCTTTTAAGCAGTTGAATTTAGGCTTGATATTTTGTGAGTTTAAATGTCGAGTAAGAATTGCTGTATGGGAAAACTCATGTCTAACATGATCATCAATAGCAATAGCAAAAATGTTTTTATCATAAGTGAAATTTTGTGCAAATTTATAAAAAGACAACTTAGCTAGAAGGTTAAAAACTCTATCTCCATGAAAATAGTACTTCGAACTAATAAGTTCTTCTATATCACTTAGAGCATAAAACGAGTAGTTAAAAAAATCTTTTTCAATCTCTCTTTTATGAAAAGAGGGTTGAAGTAAAGTACTTTGACATTTTGTACAAATTATTTGGAAAGATAGGTTTTCACATAGGATGCATTTCATAGATATATAATAACATAAAATATTATATGTAAACTAGAGATATTTATTGTTTTGGTATAAAATTAAAAAAAGACAGAAAAATTAAAGCATATATACTAAAAGCATATGTGCTTTTAGTATATATTGTTAAGTTAGTTGAAATTAGATTTTTAAAACAGCCATGAATGCTTCTTGTGGTACATTTACTTTACCAATAGCTTTCATTCTTTTTTTACCAGCTTTTTGTTTCTCTAAAAGTTTTCTTTTTCTTGTAATATCACCACCATAACATTTTGCAGTTACGTTTTTACCTGTTGATTTTACAGTTTCTCTTGCAATAATTGTAGTACCAATACTTGCTTGGATTGCTACTTCAAATAATTGTCTTGGTATCATTTCTTTTAAGGCTTTGATAAACTCTCTACCTTTTGCTACAGCTTTGTCCTCAGGTACAATAATAGATAAGGCATCTACTACATCTCCTGCAACTCTAACATCAAGTTTTTTAAGATTTCCTTCTCTAAATCCTACTGGTTCATAATCAAATGATGCATAACCTTTTGTAGTTGATTTTAGTTTATCATAGAAATCCATTACGATTTCATTCATTGGAATATCATATTCTAGTAATACTCTAGCTCCAAGGTAATCCATCTTGATTTGAATACCTCTTTTATCATTTAAAAGTTTAATTACATTTCCTAAGAACTCATCAGGTACTAAAATAGTAGCTTTTACATATGGTTCAAAAATTGTTTCAATATAATTTGGTTCTGGTAATTCAGAAGGGTTTTGAATATCAATTCTCTCACCATCTTTTTGTAAAACTTCATATACAACTGTTGGTGCTGTTGCAATTAAATCAAGATTAAATTCTCTCTCAAGTCTTTCTTTGATTACTTCCATGTGAAGCATACCTAAGAAACCTGTTCTAAATCCAGAACCAAGTGCCGCTGAACTTTCAGGTTCAAAAGAAATAGAAGAGTCATTTAATTGAAGTTTAGTTAAAGCTTCTCTTAAATCTTCAAATTTATCAGTTTCAATTGGATAAAGACCAGCAAATACAAATGGCTTAGCAGGTTCAAAACCATCAATAGCAATAGCCGTTGGCTCTTTTGCATCTGTCATAGTATCACCTACAGCAATACCATCAAGTGTTTTAAGCCCAAGTACAACAATTCCTATTTCACCCGTTTTAATTTCATCTGTATTTTGTCTTTTCAGTGGATGTGGATACATTAAGTTAAGAACTGGATGTTCAACTTTTGTATTCATCATTTTAAGCATTTGACCTTTTTTAATACTTCCTTCATATACTCTTACAAGTGCAAGTGCACCAAGATAGTTATCAAACCAAGAATCATAAATTAAAGCTTTAGTTGGAGCATTTTCATCACCTTGTGGTGCTGGAACTCTATCAACAATTGAGTCAATTAAATCTTTTACTCCAAGACCAGTTTTTGCTGAAATTAGATTGTTTTCTGTACAGTCAAGTCCAATAGCATCTTCAACTTCTTCAAGAACTCTATCTGGATCTGCTGAAGGTAAGTCAATTTTATTTACAACTGGTAAAAGTTCTAAGTCATTATCCATTGCAATATAAACATTTGCAATAGTTTGAGCTTCAACTCCTTGAGTTGAATCTACAATAAGTAAAGCACCCTCAGATGATGCTAATGATCTACTTACTTCATATGAGAAGTCAACGTGACCTGGAGTGTCAATTAAATTAAGAACATAATTTTCTCCATCTTTAACATAATCAAGTCTTACACTTTGAGCTTTGATTGTAATACCACGCTCTTTTTCAATATCCATTGTATCCATTACTTGTGCAGACATATCTCTATCTGCTACTGAACCACACTCTTGAATAATTCTATCTGCTAATGTAGATTTTCCATGGTCAATATGAGCAATAATACTAAAGTTTCTAATATTTTTCTGCAAGGCTAATCCTATTTATTTAATTATATATTCGCGATTATACCTAAAATTATGTAAGTTTACAGTTAAAAGAAAAAATAAGGGTTTTTTAGAAGATTTGGAAAAAATCCAAATCTTCTAAATTGAAGCAATTATTGGTTAATAAGTCCAGTAACTCTTCTGTTTTGTGCTCTACCATCAGCAGTATCATTTGTAGCAATTGGTCTAGTTTCACCATAACCAACAGCAGTAAGTCTAGAAGGTTCAATTCCCGTTTTAATTAATTCTTTTACAATAGAATTAGCTCTTCTTAAAGATAGAATTTCATTATATTTTTCACTACCTTTTGAGTCTGTGTGAGCTTCAATAGTAGCACTTAGATTTTTATCTTCTTTTAATATTTCTGAAAATTTAGCAATTTGATTATTATATATAGATTTTACATCAGCTGAATTATAATCAAAATTGATTTTTAAGTTAATTGTTGCAACACATCCAACTTCATTTACTTTTACACCAGCAGAAGTATTAGGACATTGATCAAGTCTATTTGCAACACCATCTTTATCATCATCTAACTCACATCCATTTTTATTTACTTTAACACCTGCTAATGTATTCGGACATAAATCTTTTGAGTTTATAACACCATCATTATCATCATCTGCTTCTTCAACAACTTCAATAGGTTTTGGCTCTTCTTCGATTACTGGAACTTTTGCAACAATTGGTTCAATATATTTTTTACCAAGAGGCATAGCTAAACCTAAAGTATACATAATATCATTTCTACCATTTTCAAAAGCATATAAATGTCTTACATCACCTTTTACAGCCATACCGTAATAAGGAATGTCATATCTTAAACCAAGACCCCAGTTAAAGAAAATTGAATCTTCATTTTCTCCTACTTCTTGTGAAACATCTTGATTTCCTAATCCAGCTAATCCATATGCTGATAATTTATCAGTAATGCCATACTTTTTAATTGCATTTAAAAATAGAGTGTTCATATTAGTATTTGAACCAGCTTTATATTCAACACTTTGACTTCTTAAAAAGCCTAGCTCTATTTGATCAATCATCATGCCATCTAAATTCTTTGCTATTGAAAGCCCACCATTTAAGTAGTTGTCATCTTTTAGTTTATTACTAGAGTCACTTAAAATTCCTGCTGCATATCCTGTAACTTCATAACCATATTCATTACTTGGGTTACTAGCTGCAAATAATAAAGAAGATGAGATTACAGATGCTAATATAAGTTTTTTCATCAAAAGTCCTTTTGAAATAATTTGACAAATTATATCATAAAAATATAGAGAATTTATTGAAGAATTGTAAATCGAATAAAAAATAAGCATAAAAATTAGCAAAAAAAAAGGATTAGTAAAAACTAATCCTTTTTTATATTTAAAAATAATATTAAATTATTTAGATATTACAGCTGTAACTCTTCTATTTTCTGCTCTACCTTCTGCAGTTTTATTACTAGCAACTGGTTTTGCTTCACCATAACCAATAGCTTTTAATCTAGAAGCCTCTACATTTAACTCAGTTAAAGCTTTTATAGTTGAAGCAGCTCTTCTTTGAGATAAGTTTTGGTTGTATGCTTTGCTTCCTACTGAATCTGTATGAGCTTCAATAGTAGCTTTTAATTTTGTATTGTTTTTCATTACGTTTGCAAATTCAACAATTTTTGAAGTATATTGTTCATTGATTTTAGCAGAGTTGTTAGCAAAGTTAATTTTTAAATCAACTAATGTCATACATCCTACAGTATCAACTTTTGAATCTGCCATAGTATTTGGACATTGATCTAATCTATTTACAACACCATCTTTATCATCATCTAATTCACAACCTTGTGCATTTACAACTGCATTTGCAACTGTATTTGGACATTTGTCATTGGCATCAATTACACCATCATTGTCAGAATCAAGTGGAGCAGGCTCAACAACTTTTTCTACAACAGGAGCAGGTGCAGGAGCTGCAACTTTTCCAAATGGAATTGATAATCCAACATTGTATAATAAAGTATTATCACCATGGTCAGTTTCAATAGCATGTCTTAAGTCAACTTTTACAGCCATATCTTTATAAAACTTGATTTTAACACCAGCACCATAGTTACCAAATAATCCGCTTTCATTACCTGCGAATTCATCATTAAAATACTCAACACCAGCACCAACTAATGCATATAAAGAATATGTAGAATTTAAGTCATACTCTTTAATTAAGTTAGTGAATATTCTTGTTACACCTGTATCTCTGTTTGCTACATTTTGGTAGTTTACATCTTCAATAGATCTTAAGAAACCAACTTCTACTTGGTCAAAGATTGAATCTGTTTGATTAAACCCAATAGCTAAACCAGCATTACCATATGATTTAGGTAAATCTGTATTATGCTCAGCAAAAGCTGTAGAATACATTGGAGTTATTTCATACTTATACTCAGTAGCATTTGCAGTTAAAATTACAGATGCACATGCAATTGTAGATAGAATAATTTTTTTCATAGTTTATCCTTATTTGATAATTTCAACATTATAACAATAAATTTATTGATTTATTATTAAGCAATAAAAATTGAATTTACTGATTCGTTATTATGGATTCTTCTAATAGTCTCACCTATCATAGTTGAAGCCGATAATACAGTCACTTTTTTAGCGTTTTTTTGTGTAGGAATTGTGTCTGAAACAACTAATTCATCTAAAACACCTTTTTCAATTCTATCATAAGCAGGCCCAGAAAGTACACCATGTGTACAACATGCCATAACAGAATTTGCTCCTTTTTTCTTTAAAACTTCAGCAGCTTTTACTAAAGTTCCAGCTGTATCAACCATATCATCTACAAGGATAACATCTTTATCTTTTACATCACCAATGATATTCATAACTTCTGATACGTTTGCTTTTTCTCTTTTTTTATCAACAATTACTAAGTCATATCCTAATTTATCAGCATAAGATCTAGCTCTTGCAACACCACCAATATCTGGACTTGCAATAATTGGGTTTTTAAAGTTTTTAGATCTAATATAATCTACAAATAAAATTGAACCAAATAAGTTATCTGCAGGAATATTAAAGAAACCTTGAATTTGAGCAGCATGTAAGTCAATAGTTACAACTCTATGAATACCAGCAGCTTCTAATAAATCAGCTGTTAATTTTGCAGAAATTGGAACTCTAGGAGCTGCTTTTCTATCTTGTCTTGCATAACCATAGTATGGAATAACCGCTGATATTGACTTGGCACTTGATCTTTTTAGTGCATCAACCATAATTAGAAGTTCCATTAAGTTATCATTAGCAGGAGCACAAGTAGGTTGAATAATAAATACATCTTGACCTCTTACACTTTCTGTAATTTGAACAGAGATTTCTCCATCACTAAATCTATTTAAAGTAGCACTTGAAACTGGAACACCTAAATATTCCCCAACTTTTGCTGTAAACTCAGGATTAGCTGAACCACTAAAAAGTTTAAATGTTGACATATAATTTTCCTTGAATGATTGTTGTTAGTATTGTGTGATTTTATCTAAAGAGTACTTAATGAAATGTTAGATGTATTTCTAGAGATTTTTTGTATTATGGAATATAAATCAAGAGAAGAATTGTATTCTTCACTTAATTATTTTACTTATTTTGCACTTTCAATCCATCCACTACCTATTACTTTTTCATTATCATAGAATACAGCAAGTTGCCCAGAAGCTACACCAAATGCTGGTTCTTCAAGTTTTATTATTGCAATGTCATTTTCTATTTTTACTTTACACGGTGATGATTTGGATCTATATCTTAATTTTACAGTTGAGGTAAACTCTTTATCTTTTGTATACATATTTAGATTCTTAGCAATCACTTCATTTACTTCAAGTGCTGCTTTTTTACCCACAGTTATAGTATTTTCTTTTGCATTTAACTTAGTAACAAAATGAGGTTCATGTGCACCGTGAACTGTAAAACCTCTTCTTTTACCAATTGTATAATGAGCATAGCCTTTATGCTCACCTATAACATTACCTTCTTCATCTAATACTTTGCCAGGTTGATCAATATTTGCATGTCTTTTTACTACATCTGTATAAACAGTTTCAACAAAACAAATCTCTTGAGACTCATTTTTTTCTGTAATTTTTTTATAAGCCACATCAAGTTCTGCTCCAAATTTAACAATATCTTCTTTTTTGTATGTACTTAATGGAAACATCATATAAGGAAGTGCCTCAGGGCTTACTTGTGATAAGAAGTAGCTTTGATCTTTTGATTTATCATCAGCTTCATAGAAATATTTGCCATCAGTTTTTGCATAATGTCCTGTTGCTAAATATTGTGCTTCATGACTTTTTGCAAAATCTAACATTGCTCCAAATTTTATTTGTTTATTACATTTTACACATGGATTTGGAGTAGTACCTTCTAAATATGAATCAATAAAATAATCATAAACTTCTTTTGAGAAATCATCTGCTAAATCTAACACATGGTATTTTATACCTAAAAATTTAGCTACATCTTCAATATACTTTAAATTACTTTCGTGATAACCATCTGTTCTATTGTGAAGTTTTAAGTAACAACCTTCAACTTCATATCCTTCTTTTTGTAGCATATAAGCAGTAACTGAAGAATCAATTCCACCACTCATACCTACCATTACTTTCTGTTTGTTCATTTTAAAATATCTTTTACTTTATTTGAGTTAGTGTTATTGGGGATAGTTTTATCCCCAATATTTTAGTAGAGTTAATTTAGTAGGTGTATTTAATAGTAATTACTAATAAATCCTCCACCTAGACAATAATTACCATCATATAAAACAAGACTCTGACCTAAAGTAACTGCTCTTTGAGGTTCATCAAATTTAACAATTACTTTATCATTATTTGCTTCTATTACAGTACAAGCTTGTTTGTGTTGTCTATATCTTACTTGTGCCATTAGTTTATCACCAACTTTTGGTGTCTCTTCTAGTACCCAATGCATATGACTAGCTTCTGTGTGTTCACTCATTAGCAAAGGATGGTTTGTATCTTGAACAACTGTTAAAGTGTTGTTTTCTACATCTTTTTTAGCAGCATACCATGATTTATGAGTATTGTTTTCACCTTCATTTCCTTTAATACCACCAAGACCAATACCTTTTCTTTGTCCTAATGTGTAACAAATAAGACCTTTGTGTTGTCCTAAAACTTTTCCATTCTCATCAATCATATCTCCAGGAATTGCTTTTAGGTGTTGTGTAATAAAATCATCAAATCTTTGATTACCAATAAAACAAATTCCTGTACTGTCTTTTTTATCACTTACAGGTAAGTTATGCTCTCTTGCTATCTCTCTTACTTCTGTTTTAGTTAAGTCTCCAAGTGGGAACATAGCATGACTTAATTGCTCACTTGATAAGGCATGTAAAAAGTAACTTTGATCTTTTGAGCTATCTTTTGGTGTATCTAATACAAAATGGTCTTTATATTTTGCTATCTTTGCATAATGACCAGTTGCAATCATATCCGCACCCATTTTCTTTGCTTCATTTAAAAATACATTAAATTTTATTTCTCTATTACATAGAATATCTGGATTAGGAGTAAGACCTTTTTTAAGACCTTCTAAAAATACATCAAATACTTTTGTTCTGTACTCTTCAACAAAGTCTTTACCTTTTACTTCAATTCCAATAAGTTCACCAACTTTTTTTGCATCTTCAAATTCTATACGGTTAGGACATTGGCTACCTTTAATTCCATATTCCCAATTTCGCATAAATAAGCCTACTACATCATAGCCTTGTTGTTTTAATAGAAGAGCAGTAACAGATGAATCAACTCCACCTGACATACCTACAACTACTTTTTTCTTCATTTATTTATCCTTTTCATTTCTTCTAAAGGAATAATCACTGATTCTCTATTGGCCCAATCTTTATGAGGAACTATAAGGTCCTGCGTATTTATTTTTTTATTATCAAAAAATATTATATCAATATCTAGAGTTCTAGGCGCATCTTGAAAGGATCGCTTTCTTCCAAATCTTTTTTCTAACCTCTGCATATTTCTAAGAAAATCATTAGGGGCTAGATTAGTTTTAAGCGCGATTATACCATTTAAAAAATCATTTTGTTCTAAATAACCAAAAGGAGGATTCTTTAAAAGTGGACTCGTCATAAGAATATCAAATTTTGTATTCTTCATTAAAGATAAGAACAACTTATCAAAAGTCTTTTTTACATCGCCCATATTTCCGCCAATACCGATAGTTACATAGTATCTTTTATTTGATTTATTTTTTGAAGTAAAGGGGAAGTTTGAGGTTTTATAAAGTGTTAGATTTTCATTTAATTTTTTTTTCAAATTTATCTCTTTTTAAATCAAAAAATCAAAGTTTATTATTTTAATCAACTTTGATTTTTTTTAGTTTATTTAAATTAAAGAATTATGGCTTTACCATTTTTCATTACTACTGTATCTTCAATTCTTACCCCAAATTCATCTGGTAAGTAGATACCTGGTTCTATTGTAAAGACCATATTATCTTCTATAATCACATCACTTCTTGTATTGATATTTGGAAATTCATGTATATCAAGACCAACTCCATGACCAGTACTATGCACAAAATATTTACCGTAACCAGCTTTTTCAATAACATCTCTAGCAAGTTTGTCAATTTGACTTGCCTTCATACCAGATCTTGCATTTTGTATGGCATTTAATTGAGCTTTATATACTAAATCATAAATTTTTTGATGCTTTTTATTTTTGAATTTTTGCTCTCTTTTAAAAGAGAAATTTTCAAAATTAGCATTTGAAGTACATGTCCTATCAGAACAGTATCTTTTATACTTTACTCCTGCATCAACTAAAAGTAGATTGTTCAATTTTAGTTTTTTATTTGTAGGAAGAGCATGGGGTTTTGCTGCATTTTTATTTATTGCAACTATAGGGTCAAAACTAAGTTCAAGTTTTCCTGCTTGACTCATTTTCTCAATAGCTTTAAAATGTAAAAACTCTTCTGTTTGATTAAAACCATTTTTTCTAATATATTTGGCAAAATTATCAAAGCCTTTTCTTCCTAGTTTTGCAGCTTTTTTTAAGTATTTTATCTCTTCATCTGTTTTAATAATTCTTTTTTCTTTAGAAAAATTAGCTTTTGGAATAAATTGTGTTTTTAGATCATTTGTTAGGTTAGTATAAGTTGAATATTTAAAATCATTTGGATCAAAAACTATTTTTTTAATTTTATTCTTTTTAAGAATTTCTTTTGCAGTTTTAATTAAATCACTTGATTCTATAACTTCACAATTTTTTGTGTACTCTTGTGCTTCTATAGTATATCTTGCATCAGTAATAAAGTATTTATCTGCACCTAAATTTATAAAAATTACATTGTCGCATGAAAAATTAGCTTCAAAATAAATAGCGTTTTCATTTAATAAAATAAAATTTTTCATAATCTCTCTTTCTTTGGTATGATTTAACATAAATTTAAATATAATCTTACCTAAATTTTATAAAAGGAATATAATATGAAAATAGCAGTAATTCAAGGGCCAAACTTAAATATGTTAGGAATTAGAGAACAACATATTTACGGTCCAATGAGTTTAGATCAAATTCATGAGCAGTTAAAAAATGCAGCAGCTCAAAATGGAGTAGAGTTAGAATTCTTCCAATCAAACTTAGAAGGTGAGATTGTTGATAAAGTTCAAGAGTGTTTAGGTGAGGTTGATGGTATTATGATTAACCCAGCAGCATTCTCTCATACTTCAATTGCAATTAAAGATGCATTATCAGCTGTAGAATTACCAACAGTTGAAGTTCATATTTCAAATATTTATAAAAGAGAAGAGTTTAGACAAAAATCAATTACAGCAGGTGCAGCAACTGGTGTTATTACTGGATTTGGACCATTTGGATATCACATGGGACTTATAGCTTTAATGCAAATTATCTCAGAGATTAAAGCTGTAGAAGAGTCTTCTCAAAACGCTGAATAAATTAAAAACTTTATGAAAATCTTAAGTTCAAAGTGGGTTGTAACCTGCGATGAAAACAATAGCATTATAGAAAATGGTGCTATTGTTTTTTCCGATAAAATCATAGACATAGACACAAAAGAAAATATCCAAAAAAAATATCCAAATATCCAAATCCAAGAAGAAAAAGAAAACTCTGTTTTAATGCCAGGACTTATAAACTCTCATGTGCATTTAGAGTTTAGTGCAAATAGTACAACTTTGAAATATGGTAACTTCATGAATTGGCTAAACTCTGTTATTAAAAATAGAGATAATTTAATTGAAAAAGCAAATAGTAAATTAATCGAAGATAAATTAAAAAAGATGAAAAAAACTGGTACTACAACTATTGGTGCTATTTCTTCTTACTCTTTTGATTTAGAGCCATGTTTAAAATCACCACTAAATAAAGTCTTTTTTTGTGAGGTAATTGGAAGTAAAGCTGATATGGTTGATACTTTATTTGCTGATTTTAAATCAAGACTTAAAAATGTTAAAAAACATGCGAGTAAAAGTTTAATACCAGCTATTGCTATTCATTCACCTTATTCAGTTCATCCTTTTTTAATAAGAGAGACTTTAAATATTGCAAAAGAAGAAAACTTAGCTGTAAGTTCTCATTTTTTAGAATCACCTGAGGAGTTTGAATGGCTTCATAGGGATGAAGGTTTATTTATTGATTTCTTTAAAAACTTTTTAGGGCAAGATAAAGCTGTTACAAAACCAATGGAGTTTTTAAATCAATTTAATGGTGTGGAAAAACTCTCTTTTACTCATTGTGTTGAAGCAAGCAATGATGATTTAAAAAAGATAGAAGATTTAAATGCCACAATTAATCATTGTGTTACTTCAAATAGAGTTTTAAATAATACTAAACTAGATGTAAGTAATTTAAATGATATTAATCTTAGTATCGGTACTGATGGATTAAGTTCCAATAACTCTTTGTCGATGTTTGATGAGTTAAGAAATGCTTTAATGATTCATGTTGATGAAAATATCATCGAATTATCAAATAAACTTTTAAAAGCAGCTACATATGGTGGAAGTAAAGCTCTTGGTTTAAATAAAGGTGTGTTAAAAAATGATGCAGATGCTGATATTATTTCATTTTCTTTACCTGATGAGGTTAATGATAAAGATGATTTAGCAATGCATATTATTTTACATACTAAATTTGTAAACAAAACTATTATAGGAGGAGAAGATGTTTAATTTTATAAAGAAACTTTTTTATCCAATAATTGCTGTTTTGGATTTTATTACAAAATATTTTAAAACAGTAGTTTTTTTGACAATTGTATACTTTGTAGTTTATGGAACAGGAAGTAGTAATGAAACTAAAGGCTCTTATGAAGTTGCTAATTTACAAAAAATAGTATTATTTGGACCAATATTAGATGTGAATAAGACTTTAGAACAATTACAAAAAGCAAAAGAGTCTGATAATATAAAAGGTGTATTGCTTGAAGTGAATTCCCCTGGAGGAGCTGTTGCACCTTCTGTTGAATTAGCTTATGCAATTAAAGAGTTAAAAGAAGTAAAACCTGTTGTTGTTTATGCAAGTGGTGTAATTGCTAGTGGTTCATATTATGCTTCTATTTGGGCAAATGAAATTATTGCCAATCCTGGAAGTATGGTTGGGTCTATTGGTGTTATTATGCAAGGTGTAAATACAGAAGAGTTGATGGCTAAAATTGGTATTTCAACACAAACTGTAAAAGCTGGTAAGTATAAAGAGTCAGGAACACCAACTAGAAAATGGTTTGATTATGAAAAAGAACAATTACAATCAATAATTGATGACACTTATAATATGTTTATAAATGATGTTGCAAGTGCAAGAGGATTAAAAGTAGAAAATCATACAAAATTCGCAGATGCTAGAGTTTTTACATCAAGACAAGCAAAAGAAGTTGGACTTGTAGATGAAGTTGCTACTATTTCTTATGCTAAAGATAAGTTAGAGAAATTATCAAAAGTTGATTATCCTATTTGGAAAAAGCAAGATAAGTTTGAAAAGTTTATGGATAAAATTATAAATGAAACAGTTTCAAAAGTTTCTATGACTTTTGTAAACTCTTTAAAAGCTTATTAGATAGTATTTGTATATTAAAAATAAAAAAGGGATGAAGTTTATCTTCATCCCTTTTTTTATAGAAAATTTAAAAAATAAATTATTTTTCAAGTCCTGAAACGATTTTAAAAGTATCATTAGCAATAACGTATTCTTCATTAGTAGGGATAACAAAAATTCTTGAAGAAGAGCCATTTGTTGCAATATCTCTTGCTTCTCTTGATCTTTTGTTATTTTTAACTGGATCAATAACTAGTCCCATTGCATCTAATCCAGCACAAACTTTTTCTCTAATTAATGCAGCATTTTCACCAATACCACCAGTGAAACATAAAGCATCTATTCCATCTAAAGCTGCCACATAAGCACCTACATATTTTTTAATATTATATGCAACCATATCTACTGCTAATCTACAATTATCATCACCTTCTTGCATACCTTCTAATACTTCTCTTAAATCAGAAGATTTTCCAGAAATACCTAAAATACCTGATTTTTTATTCATAATATTTAAAGCTTCATCAATTGTTAAACCTTCTTGACTCATCATGTATTGTAATGCACCAGCTCCAACATCTCCAGCTCTTGTTCCCATCATTAAACCTTGAACAGGTGTAAGTCCCATAGATGTATCAATACATTCTCCATTTTGTACAGCAGAAACAGAAGAGCCATTTCCTAAATGACATACAATAATTCTAGTATTATGTTTTTTATCTAACATTTTTCTTGCTTCATTTGAAACAAAGTAGTGAGAAGTTCCATGGAAACCATATTTTCTAATACCATGTTTAGTATATTGATCTTTTGGTAAAGCATACATATAAGCATAATCAGGCATAGTTTGGTGAAAAGCAGTATCAAACACAGCTACATTAGGTTTTCCAGGCATTAATTCTTGACAAATTTCCATTCCCATAATATTTGCTGGGTTATGTAATGGAGCAAGTGGAATTAATTTTTTCATAGTTTCTATTACTTTTTCTGTAACTATTACAGATGAAGCAAACTCTTCTCCTCCATGAACTGCTCTATGACCAATTGCTTCAATATCATCAATAGAATCAATTACTTTACCTTCACCATCAATTAATGTTCTTAAAACAAGCTCAATAGCTTCTTTATGTGTTGGCATATTTACATCAATTTTTAATTCTTGATCATTACCAAACTCATGCTTTAAAAGACCATCAATTCCAATTCTTTCACAAATTCCTGCTGCTAAAGTCTCTTTTGTAACTGGGTTCATTAATTGATATTTAAGAGATGAACTTCCTGCGTTTAAGATAAATACTAACATATTTTGCTTCCTTTTTTTTATAGATTTAATTATTTAATTTGAGTTGCTGTAATAGCTACTAAGTTTGCGATATCATCAACTGAACAACCTCTTGAAAGGTCATTTACAGGTTTTGCTAAACCTTGAACAACTGGTCCATGAGCTGCAGCATCTGCAAATCTTTGAACTAATTTATATCCAATATTTCCTGATTGTAAATCTGGGAATACAAGAACATTTGCTTTACCAGCTACTTCTGAGCCTGGTGCTTTTTTAGCTCCAATTGCTTCAACGATTGCTGCATCAGCTTGCATTTCACCATCAAATGAGAAGTCAACATTTCTTTCTTGTAAAATATCAACAGCGTATTGTACTTTATCAACTAATGGATGATTTGCACTACCTTTTGTTGAAAATGATAACATAGCAACTCTTGGATCTAATCCTACAACAGAGTTAGCAGTAGCAGCAGTTGCACAAGCAATATCAGCTAATTGTTCTGCATTTGGTTCTGGAATAACAGCACAATCTGCAAATAGAATTAAACCATTGTCTCCAAACTTTCCATCAGCAGTTTCCATAATAAATGCAGATGATACAGTATTAATACCAGGTGCAGTTTTAATAACTTGAATAGCAGCTTTTAAAACATCAGCCGTAGGAGAGTTAGAACCTGCAACTAAACCATCAGCATCTCCAAGTCTAACCATCATACAACCAAAGAATCTAGGTTCATTTAACATGATTTCAGTAGCTTCTTCTCTTGTTAAACCTTTCTTTTTTCTAAGTTCAACTAACTCATCAATATATTTATCAATGTTTTCAAACTTTCTAGGGTCAACAATTGTTGCTCCTTCAATATTTGCATCACATGATGAAGCATCAGATTTGATTGTTTCTTCATTACCTATTAATACAACATTTGCAGTTTTCTCTTCAAGAACTTTTTGAGTAGCTTTTAATACTCTTTCATCTTCTGTTTCGGGAAGAACGATAGTTCTTAGCTGTAACTTTGCTTTTTCTTTAATGCTTTTAATTAAACCCATTAAGTTATCCTTTCTACTTTAAAAACTTGTGAAAGATTATAATTTATAACCATAGCAAAAAAATAGCATTGGTTTATAATCTTGATCATTTATATTGTATATTATATTTTTCGAAAAGTACATAAAATATACATAAAATTTGATAAAAAAAGAAAATGTGCAGAATCGTAATAAAATATGGTCTAAATGGCTCTTAAGTGTTATATATTACTTTATTAATGTACAATTATTGTACAAAATGAATAAAAAATTAACGTTTTACGTATCTATCAAAAGTAAATGTAACACTTTTGATAGTTTAGCATAGTTTAAGTTTCCTTTATTGTATTTTTAGCTTTGAAATATTTTTTAATTTCAAAAATATTAATGAAGTCATTAATGCATCATTATATGCATCATGTTTTCCCATAACAGGAATTTGTAATTCATTCATAATTGTGTCAAATCTTAAATCTATATTCCCTTGTGGTATAGCTTCTATTTTATAGTCATGATAGATTGCAGATACTTCAATTCTTTTATTAGGTAAAGAAATACCAAGTCTAGGTTTTACATATTTATCTATCATTGCAATATCAAACTCTAAAAAATATCCTACAAGTGTTCTATTCCCTATATAATCTAAGAATTCATAAATAACATCATCAATATTTAAAGCATTTTCTAAATCCATCTCTCTTATATGATGTACTTTAATAGCATCTTCTTGAAGTTTAGTTTTTGGTTTTACAAACTTTACAAATTTTTTACTTGAAATAATTGTATTGTTTTTTATGATTACAGCACCTATTGAGATTATTTCATCTTTTTTGGGATCTAAACCTGTTGTTTCACAATCAAAACAAACATATTCATCTTCATGAGCTTTATCAAATAGATATTGATATTTATCGTCTTTTAGATTTTTTTTATTAAAATAGTTTTTTATAATTCTAAACATAGTTCAACTTAAAATGGTATTCTAATTTTTTCTTTAATTTATTAACAATTTTAAAAGAGTCTTTTAATAAGTCTTTTTGCATTGTATTTAAATCATCAGGATTAATATAGTTGTCAATATTTTCTTTTTTATCAATTTTTTCTAAATTTGATTTTAGTTTTAGATTTGATAAATAGTTAAATGCCATGATAACTTCTTGTGCAAATTCATCATCAAATATACCCATCTCTTTTAGAGCTTTTACTCTTTTTATTGTATTTGTATTAAATAGTTTTTTTTCTAAACTTAATGCTCTAATACTTTGAACTAAAATAAATATCCCACCTTTTTTTATATCAAGTTCATCTTTATGCTCTTTATCATCACTATTAAATACAAAACCATCAAAGAAACCTAAAGGTACATCAAAACTCATGATAACTTTTGCAAATTGTGAGTTAAATGTTTGTGTGTCTCCTACAACCTTAAATAAGTATTCTTTTAAATCAAGAATTATTTGTTTGTCACCTGCTATACAAATTGAGTCATAAAAAATTGCAGTATTCATCATATTATCAGGACTTGGTTCATTAACCCAAGAGTAAATTAAATCTTTAAAATCTTTTTTTCTTCTTCTCCAATATGGATTAGAAACCATGATATTACCCTCACATCTCGGAAAACCAAAATTAACTAAGGTTTCTGTAAACTTATGTGTAAACTCATTTAATTTCTCATCACTTATTTCACAATCATCTGCTAGTATCAATGCATTATCTTGATCTGTTTTTAAAATTTGCTCACTTCTTCCTTCACTTCCCATTACAACTAAACATGATTTACCTTTTAATTCATCAGGAGCTAAGAAACTAAATAGTTTTGCAATTAGTTTTTTATTTAGTTGATTTATTAGTTTTGCAATAAATTCAACTTTTACACCTTTTGCATTTAAAGATTTAACTATTTTTATAAATGATAGTGAAGCTTGTTTTAATTCTTCAATAGTTTCTGCTTTTACAATTTGATTTGAAACAGAGAATGTATTAGTTGCAAAAAATGAAGATAGTGAAATTTGATCTAAGATACCAACTATTTCATTTTTATCATTTTTAACAACAACTCTTTTTAGTCCATGTTTTGCCATAATTAATTGGGCATTAAATAAAAAATCATTTTCATTTACATAGATTAAACCTTTTGATGCTATCTTTATGATTTTATCATCAAAATCCATTCTATTTAAAATTACTTTTTGTCTAAAATCTGAATCTGTAACAATATACATTTCATCATTTTCATCTCTTAGAAGTAAAGTTGGGACCTTTTCTTCTTTTATTATTGTAGCAGCTTCAAATATAGTTTTTTGTGTATCTGTAATAACTGCATTATGTACATTGGCATCTTTTACTTTTGCAATCATGATATTTGCAATCTCTTTATTTTTTTCTTGGTCAACATGATTGTTAAGTTTTTGTGAAATTGATTGAAAGAAATAGCTTTCTAAGTTTTGATTCTCATGTAAAGTTTTGATAAATATTTCTCTTGGTAAAGAATAACAAATTGTTTCTTGTGCTGTAACGAATGTATGTTTTGAATAGTTTTCAATTAGTGAAATTGCATCAAATAGTTCGTTTTTTGAAAAAATTGATAATACTTCATCTTCTTGTTTTTCTTGTACTATTCCTTTTAATACAAAGTATAAAAACTTTGGTTCAGCTCCTTGCTTTTGTATTATTTCATTTTTTTTGAAATATACAATATCTATATGTTCTGAAAAGACATCTAGTTGAGCTTTTGTTAAGTGCTCAAAAGGATGAATTGAACTTAAAAATGTTTTCTGTTCTAATATACTCATTTATGTTTCCTAATTTCTCTTTATTTATTTTAGCTAATAAAAAATAAAATAATAATTACTAGAATTAAATAGTGTAAAATATAATATAAGTAAATTTTATAGTAATGTTATAAGTTAGATTTTAAAATTTGTAGTTAATAATAAATATCAAAGAAGTAACCTTCTTTGATATTTTAAAAGGCTTAGTGATCAACAGCTCCTGCTGCACCAATACCTGTATTTGCTCTAATATTTTGAGCTTTAAATAATTTTTTCTCCGCTTTCCCTTTTTCTGAATTATCTGTCTTAGAGAAGAACCAGATAGCAACAAATGCAATTGTTACAGAGAATAGAGCAGGGTGTTTATAAGGGAATAATGCTTCTTCATTTCCTAAAATTTGTACCCATACAATTGGTCCAACAATTACAAGTGTAACAGCAGAGATAAGACCACATAATCCACCTAAGAATGCCCCTCTTGTTGTTAACTGAGACCAGTAAATTGATAAGAATAAAATTGGGAAGTTAGCTGATGCTGCAATACCAAATGCAAGACCAACCATATAAGCAATATTTTGTTGCTCAAACGCAATACCTAATGTAACACCTACAATACCAACTAAAACAACTGTATATCTAGATACTTTAACTACTTGTTCATCTGTAGAATTTGTGTTAATTACATTTGCATAAAGATCATGAGAAATAGCACCTGCTGCTGATAATGTAAGACCAGATACAACTGCTAAAATAGTAGCAAATGCAACTGCTGAAATAAATCCTAAGAATGCATTACCACCTAACATATGTGATAAGTGAATAGATGCCATATTGTTTCCACCAAATAACTTACCATCAACAAAGTACGCAGCACCTGCATCAGAGTTTAAGAATGCAATCGCACCAAAACCAACGATTGTAATGATAATCCAGAAGTAACCAACAAAACCAGTTGCATAAACAACAGATTTTCTAGCTTCTTTAGCATTACCAACTGTAAAGAATCTCATAAGAACGTGTGGAAGACCAGCAGTTCCTAGCATTAAAGCCATACCTAAAGAAATAGCTGAAATAGGGTCAGATATAAATCCACCAGGAGCTAAAATTGACTCACCAGCACTGTGATTTTCAACAGCTTTTACAGCTAATGATTCAAAACTAAAATCAAAGTGATATAAAACCATGATAGCCATAAATGAAACACCAGATAAAAGTAAACATGCCTTAATAATTTGAACCCATGTAGTTGCAAGCATACCACCAAATGTTACGTAGATAATCATCATAACACCAACAAGGATTACTGCAAATTCATATTCCATACCAAATAAAACTTGAATTAATTTACCAGCACCAACCATTTGTGCAATAAGGTATAATATAACAACAGAGATAGTACCAAATGCAGCTAATGTTCTGATTTGTTTTTGACCTAATCTGTATGCTGCGATATCTGTAAATGTAAACTTACCTAAGTTTCTTAATTTCTCAGCCATGAAGAAAAGAATAATTGGCCAACCAACTAAGAATGATACAGCATAGATAACTCCATCATAACCTTTCATATAAATAAGACCAGATACACCTAAGAATGCAGCTGCTGACATATAGTCACCTGCAATTGCTAAACCATTTTGAAAACCTGTGATTCCTCCACCAGCTGTATAGAAGTCACTAGCAGATTTTGTTTTTTTTGCTGCCCAGTATGTTAAACCTAATGTTCCTAAAATAAAAATGAAGAACATAATAATTGCAGGAATATTTAATTCTCTTTTTGTAGCTTCAAAAGATGCATCACCTGCTGCAAATGCTGTTAAAGAAATAACTGAAATAAGCGCTAAAATTCTAAACATTACACTAAATCCTTTACATCTTCTTTAATTTCATTTGTTAGGTCTTCAAACTCCCCATTTGCTCTTCTAACATAAATCACTGTTGTGATAAAACTGATAATTAAGATAGCTAATGCAATAGGAAATGCTACAGTTGTTAAACCATCACCTATTTTAGTTGCTAAAATTTCTTTGTTGAATGCAATTGTTAAGATATATGCATAAAACATCACTAAAACAAATATCCCTAATTTGATACCAAAACTATTTCTTTTTGAAACTAGCTCATGATACTTAGGGTTATTGTCAATCCTCTCTACTAACTTTTCGTTCATTCTGCTTCCTTTTTCGTTATTGCATAAATTAAATTATGCATAAAACTAATTCTTATTCTCTTTAAAACCAATAGCAATAAAATAGCAAATAAGAAAAAACAGTTCTATTATACATGTAAAAAATTATTTATAATTAAAAAAAATTGATTAAATATGTAAATAAAATGTAAAAAATGTAAAAAAGTAACAAAAAAAGCTATATTTATATATAGAGATTAGTTGTAATTTTTAAGAAAATTTTTATAATTTCATAAAGTTTCATAAAAGTTGTAATTATAGTGTGAAAATTAGTAATAGTTATAATAATTTGTTACTAAAGAGAAAAAATCTCTTTAGTAATTGGTTTTAGTGATCAACTGCTCCTGATGCACCAATACCTGTTTGAGCTCTAATATTTTGTGCTTCAAACAATTCTTTTTCATCTTTTGCTCTTTGAGAGTTATCTGTTTTAGAGAAGAACCAAATTGCAATAAATGCTGTAGTTACAGAGAATAAAGCAGGGTGTTTATAAGGGAATAAAGCTTCTTCATTTCCTAAAATTTGTACCCATACAATAGGACCTACAATAACTAAAACAACAGCAGTTAGTAACCCAATAAATCCACCAAGGTAAGCACCTCTTGTAGTTAAACCTCTCCAATAAATAGATAAGAATAAAATAGGGAAATTAGCAGATGCAGCAATAGCAAATGCAAGACCAACCATAAATGCAATATTTTGATTTTCAAATGCAATACCAAGTACAACACCTACAATACCAATTGTAATTACAGCTATTTTAGAAACTTTAATTTCTTGCTCTTCAGAAGCATTTGGATTAATAACACAAGCATAAATATCATGTGAAATTGCAGATGCACCAGCAAGTGTAAGACCTGCAACAACTGCTAAAATTGTAGCAAAAGCAACAGCTGAAATAAATCCTAAGAATACATTACCACCTACTATATGTGATAAGTGAATTGCTGCCATATTATTTCCACCAAATAGTTTACCATCAACAAAATATACAGCTCCTGCATCAGAGTTTAAGAATACAATTGCACCTAAACCAATAACAGCAATTACTAAGTAGAAGTAACCAATAAAACCAGTTGCGTAAACAACAGATTTTCTAGCTTCTTTAGCATTTCCAACTGTAAAAAATCTCATAAGTACATGAGGAAGACCAGCAGTACCAAGCATTAATGCTAATCCTAAAGAAATAGCAGAAATTGGATCAGAAATAAAACCTCCTGGTTCCATGATTGCTTGACCTTTTTCATGAGTTTCAACTGCTTTTGTAGCTAAGGCTTCAAAAGAGAATCCAAAATGGCTTAATACCATGAATCCCATAAATGAAACCCCTGATAATAATAATACTGCTTTAATAATTTGAACCCAAGTAGTAGCTAACATACCACCAAATGTTACATAGATAATCATCATTACACCAACAAGAATTACAGCATATTCATACTCTAATCCAAATAATACTTGAATCAGTTTACCTGAACCAACCATTTGTGCAATTAAATATAAAGTAACAACTGACAGAGAACCAAATGCTGCAAGAGTTCTAATCTCTTTTTGTCCAAGTCTATAAGCTGCAATATCAGCAAATGTGAATTTACCTAAGTTTCTTAATTTTTCAGCCATTAAGAATAAAATTACAGGCCATCCAACTAAGAATCCAACTGCATAAATTAATCCATCATAACCACTTAAGTAAACAAGACCAGAAATACCTAGGAATGATGCTGCTGACATATAGTCACCTGCAATAGCCATACCATTTTGGAAACCAGAAATTCCTCCACCTGCTGTATAAAAATCACTTGCAGATTTAGTTTTTTTAGCTGCCCAATATGTAATACCTAAAGTACCACCAACAAAAATAAAGAACATAATAATTGCTGGAATATTTAGTTCTCTTTTTGATGCTTCGAAGTTTGCATCTCCTGCAGCAAATAATGCCACAGCAAAAATTGAAATTAGTGCTATAATTCTAAACATTACATAATATCCTTTACATCATCTTTTATTTCATTAGTTAAGTCTTCAAACTCGCCGTTTGCTCTTTTAACATAAATTAATGTTGTAATAAAACCAATTATGATAATTGCAGCAGCCACTGGGAATGCATAAGTCATAACACCTTCACCTGTTTTTATACCAAGTAATGTTGGATCAAATGCAATAGTTAAAATATATGCATAAAACATTACCAATACAAAAATTGCCAATTTTAGAGAGAATGCACTTCTCTTTTGTACCAACTCCTGATATTTAGGGTTGTTTTTGATTCGTTGTACTAACTCATCATTCATTTTGCCTCCTTAGTTATTTTATTTAAATTAAAATGCTAAATTCACTGAAAATAGCAAAAATAGCATTAGTGTAGCATTTAAATAAAAATAAGATTAATTATACATATATAAATTTACAAGAAAATATCATTTATGTAATTTAAGTGTAATTTAATTAGAAATATTTGTAAGTGTAACTTTTAGAAGCTAATAAAAAGAGAAACTAATAACGTTTTAAATTCTCTTTTTTAATTAGTATAGAATGTTGTTTTAGCTGGAGTTAAGTCTTTAAGCTTTAAAAACATCATAGAAGTCATAATTGCATCATTTAATGCATCATGCTTTCCAAGTTTTGGAAGCTCAAGTTCTTTCATAATAGTATCGAATTTTAAATCAATAAATTCATAGTCACTTGATTTTTTTCTAGTTTTGTAATACATAGAGGAAACTTCTATGGTTTCATTAGGTAAAGAAATACCAATATATTTTTTTGTATATTTTGAGATCATTGCTACATCAAATTTTATGTAATAGCCAACTATTGGTCTACTTCCTATAAAATCTAAAAGTTCTAAAATTGCATCTTTTGGATCTACTGCGTTTTCTAAATCAATAGGTCTTATATGGTGTATTTTTATAGATTCTGAATCAATTTTTTTAGATGGTTTAACAAAAATATTTAAGGTTTTTCTCATAAGTATTTTGTTTTTTTTAATAACAACAGCCCCAATTGACAAAATCTCATCTTTTCTTGGACTTAATCCTGTAGTTTCACAGTCTAAACAAACATATTCATCAGTTAATGGTTCATCAAAAAGATATTGATATTTTTTATCTTTAAGAGATCTTTTTTTCCAGTTTTTAATAAAATTAGCAAACATTATGAAATCTTATCTATTTTAAATGTATAATTTATAAACTTTTTGAAGTCTATAACTATTTTGAATGAATCTTTTAATAAATCTCTTTCTATTTTACCAAGAGTGTGAGTATCTATGTCATTTGTAAGTTCTTTATTTTCTTGCAAGTAAGATAAATGGGCATTTAATCTTAAAGTGTTTACAACATCAAAAGCTTCAAGTAGCTCAGCAGCTCTATCTTTTTCTAAAATTTTTCTTTGCTCTAAAATTTTGATTCTTCTTACTGTTGTAGTTTCTCTAATTCTTTCTCTTAAAGCTAAACTTCTAATACCTTGAACTATTGGGAATACAGCAGTTTTTTTAATATCAATTGTGTGTTTTTTAGTCATAAAGTTAGCCACTGTACTTGGTGTATCAAATGTTAAAGTAGCTTTTGCAAAATATGCCATAAATACATCTTTATCATGAAGTTTATTAAATAAATCATCTTTTAAATTAATTAAAAGTTCTTTATCCCCAGCAACTGCATAAGAGTCAAAAAATATTGCTAAGTCCATATAGTTTTGCATATCAGGTGCTTCAATCCATCTTGCAGTTTCTTTTTTATAGTCATCAACTGTTTTACACCAAAATGGATTTGATACCATAATATTACCTTCGCATGGTGGGTATCCAAAATCAATTAGTGTTTCAGTCATTTTTTCCATATATGGTCTGTATTGTTCAACATCAATTCCACTTTTTACTACTAAAGCATTATCTTGATCTGTTTTTATAATTTGTTCATTTCTTCCCTCACTTCCCATTACAATAAAGCAGGCACTTTTTTGTAGTTCTTCAGGAACAACTAATTTGTATAGTTTTTTATAAACTTTTGTATTTAATTGTCCTATTAAGTTTGAAATATGATGGACTTTTACCCCTTTTGCTTGTAGGGATTTTATAATATCAAGTAAATCTTTACTTGCATTTTTTAAATCTTCAATGTTTTTAGATTTCTTAATTTGTGTATCTACTATATAAGTATTATTCGCAAAGTGTGATAAAACATCAATTTGTTCTAAAATTCCTTGCATTTCTCCTTGAGAATTTACTACTCCAACTCTTTTTATATTTCTTTTTATTAAAACTGATAGAGCATCAAATAAATAGTCATCATTAAAAACTGTCATTAGTGGAAAAATAGCAATCTCTTTTACAGGAATACTTAAGTCTCTACCTTCTAGTAAAACTTTTACTTTCAAAAGTGAATCTGTAATAATTCCATATTCATTATCTCTTTTTACTATTATTGTAGATGTTTTATATTCCATTGATTTTTCGATTGCATCTAAAAGTTTTGTATCTTCTTCTACAATACATGCATCATGAACAAGAGCATCATCGACTTTTGCAATCATGAAAGATGACAATTGAGAAGTGTACTCTTTATCTTTAAGTGTTTTAATTCTATTTACAAGATTTTCTAAAAAGAAGTCTTTAAATGCTTTATTATTTTCAATTAGATTTAAAAAAGTCTTTTTCTCAAGTTCATAACAAATTAAATCTTCATGAACTTTAAAAGTATTTTTACTCTCTCCATATATTAAAGAGTTTGCATCAAAAGAGTCTTGTTGATGGTAATCCATTACAACTTCATCTTCTTTGTATTCGTATACAGTACCTTTTATTATGATAAAAAAATAGTTTGGAATCTTTTCTGGACTAATTAAAGTTGAGTCTTTAGCATAGTAAGCTATGTCCATGTGTTTGATACAAGTGTCTAGTTGTTCTTCAGTCAATACTTCAAAAGGGTGGATTTTTGATAGAAATGCTTCCTGGTCTTGTAGACTCATTGAAGTCTCCTTGTAATAGTATTTTTTTATATTAGTAGTTATAATAACATAAAAAAACACTAAAAGTATACCCGAAGGTATACTTGTTAGTTTTAGTGATCTACAGCCTCACCAGCTCCTGAAGGGATTCTGATTTTCTCTACTAGATCTTGAATTTCTTGTGGTGGTTCTGGTGTCATTCTAGAAACAACTACTGCCACGATTAAGTGAAGTAATGTACCGATTGTACCAATACCAGTTGGATGAATTCCTAAGAAGTAATCTTTTGGATCTCCACCTAAGAATACGAAGTAGATAATGTAACCGAATGTGAAAATTAAACCAGTTAAAATACCAGCAATCGCACCTTCTTTGTTCATTCTCTTATCAAATACACCAAGGATAATTGTTGGGAAGAATGCTGCTGCCGCTAAACCAAATGCGAACGCAACAACTTGTGCAACGAATCCTGGAGGGTTAATTCCTAAGTAACCAGCAACACAAATAGCAGCTACAGCTGAAATTCTTGCCCACATTAACTCAGTTTTCTCGTTTAATGTAGATTTACCAGTTTCTTTATCTTTAAATATAACTTGACCCATTAAGTCATGTGAAATTGCTGAAGCAATTACAAGTAATAAACCTGCTGCTGTAGATAATGCTGCTGCAAGACCACCAGCTGCGATGAATGCGATTACCCAGTTAGGTAAGTTTGCAATCTCAGGGTTAGCAAGTACCATAATATCTCTATCAACATATAACTCATTTGCAATTCCATTACCTTTAGCTAATTCAGCTTCAGATGCAGGTCCAGCAGGGTTAGTAGTTAATCTATGACCATCTTCTGCTCTTTTATCACCATCGAATGCAGGCTTACCTTTAGCACCTTCGAAAGCTTTTCCAGTAGCATATTGGATTTTACCATCGCCATTTCTATCATTCCATGCGATTAATCCACCATTTTCCCAAGTTTTAAACCAGTTACCATCATTTGGTGTACCATCAGCATGCTTTAATTCACCAGCAACAAATGCTTTATACTCAGTATTTTGTAAGTTTTTAATTAAGTTCACTCTTGAGAATGAAGATACAGATGAAATAGTTGTATACATTAATGCAATAAAGATTAACGCCCAACCTGCTGAAATTCTAGCATCTTTAACAGTTGGAACTGTAAAGAATCTAACAATAACGTGTGGTAAACCAGCAGTACCTAACATTAACGCAGTAGTTAACATAAACATATTCCATAAGTTACCTGGTTGAGTATACTCATTGAATCCTAAATCAGAAACAGCTGTATCCAATGCATGTAACAGATATGTGCCTTCTGGGATTACTTGTACCCCTGAATCAAATGCAAATGTAGTAGTTGCAAAAATACCTAATTGTGGTAAGAACGTATCAGTAACTTGTAATGATAAGAAAATTGCAGGAATCATGTATGCAAAAATCATTACTACATATTGTGCAACTTGTGTATATGTAATACCCTTCATACCACCAAGAACAGAGTAGAAGAATACAATTGCCATACCAATTAATACACCTGTATTTACATCAACTTGTAAGAATCTTGAGAATACGATACCAACACCTCTCATTTGTCCAGCAACATATGTGAACGAAACGAAAATAACTGAAATAACTGCAACTAATCTAGCTGTGTCAGAGTAGTATCTGTCACCAACGAAATCAGGAACTGTAAACTTACCAAACTTTCTTAAGTAAGGTGCTAATAACATTGCTAGTAGAACGTATCCACCAGTCCAACCCATTAAGTAAGCACCACCATCAGAACCTTTGAATGAAATGATACCTGCTAAAGAGATAAATGATGCAGCTGACATCCAGTCCGCAGCAGTCGCCATACCGTTTGCTACTGGGTGAACTCCCCCACCTGCAACATAAAAGTCCTTAGTTGAACCAGCTTTTGCCCAAAGTGCAATACCAATATAAATTGCGAATGAAATACCTACGAATAGGTAAATTAATGATTGTAATTCCATCTTTTCTTTCTCCCTACTCGTTTACGCCGTATTTCTCATCGATACTTGTCATAACCTTTACGTATATAAAGATTAAGATAACAAATACGTAAATTGCACCTTGTTGTGCAAACCAATAACCTAATTTAACACCACTAATTTCGATAGTGTTAAGTTCATTTATGAATAAAATTCCACATCCGAAAGAAACAACGAACCAAACTACTAATAGTTTAAGTATCATTGAAATATTTTCTTTCCAGTATGCTTGTGCTTTTTCTGGACTCATATTCTGCTCTCCTTATTGATTTTGATATTAAACTCTAAAGCGTTTAATAATCTAACATTGAAAGTATAATAAGTGTAGATAGCAAAAAGGTAGCAATTGAAAAAAATTTTGAAAAAGTTTTTTTAAACGTAGTATGAACGTAGCAAAATGACTCTGAAAGAGCCATTTTATAGTACTTTGTTAAGAAGAATAATATCTGTCAATTTTGTAGCCTAAACCTCTGATATTTTTGATAAAGTCTTCTTTTAGTGCTTTCTTTAATCTTGAAATTTCAGCTCTTATAGTTGGATTGTCGATATTTTCTCCATCCCAGATATCAATTCTAAATCTTTCAAAGTCTACAATCATGTTAATATTAAGTGCTAATATATGAATAATTTCTAATTGTTTTTTTGTAAGACTTTGAGGTTCACCATTAAAGTATAGTGTTTGTTTGTCTTTTGAGTATGAGTAATTCTCTGAAAATCTAATATGAGATGTATTACTTTGCTCTTTTTTCAAAATTAGATTAATTTTAATTCCTAACTCTTCTAAGTGGAAAGGTTTTTTTAAGTACTCCCTTGCACCTAGTTCATATGCTTTTGAAATATCTTCTATATCTATTAACGCAGAAATAAATATAGTTGGTATATAGATTTTCTTTCTATTTAAATCTTCTAGAATTGTAAAACCATCTTTAGATGGAACATTTATATCTAATATCAATAAATCAAAAGATGTATCTATATTATCTATTGCATCTTGTCCATCAGTAAAACTCTCTACCATGTGACCAATATTTCTTAAATACTCACAAATGGCATTATTTAACATTAATTCATCTTCAAGTAGTAGTATCTTCATTTATTTTAAACCTATATGTAAATTTTGTTTCCTTGTCATTAGACTCTAGTTTTATAGTAACGCTATTTTTATCACAAATATCTTTTACTATTCTTAATCCTAAACCAAAGCCACCTCTAGCACTGTTTTCTCTATAGAAGTCATCAAATATTTTATTTTGAGACTCTATCTTTTGGGAGTTAGTACAAACTGAGAACTCAACCTCCTTATCATTTATGTAATCTAATCTAACAAAAATAGGCGATTTTGGGAATGAGTATTTTATTGCATTTGAAAGATTATTATCAACTATTCTTTGAAGTTCTGTCTTATTAAATTTAATATAAATATCTTCTTCAATGTTACAAATAAAATATAAAGAGTTAGATACAGCTATTTCATCAAAGAAGTCAATTCTATGTGTTAAAATATCTGAAAACTCTAAATACTCTTTTTCATACACAACTCTATCTTTTTTTATTAAATAAGATAGATCATCATAAATATATTGAATTATTTTAGAACCTGATTCAATATGTGTGATATATTTATTATTTGGAACTTTCATTTTAAGTAAGTCAATATTTGTTTGTATTATTGAAAGTGGTGTATTTATTTCATGCACTGAGTTTTTAATAAAATCTTTTTGTGATTGAATAAGCTTAGTAAGTTCTCTTGTTTTTTCATCAACTTTATATTCTAAGTTTTTATTTAAGTCTTCAAGCATATGAGTTTTTAGTTTTATATTTGTCATAGCATCATTTGCATAATTTGCAATTACTTTAAACTCTCCAAATATAATTCTATTTTGATCAATTTCTTCATCATTATCTTGTGATTCTTTAAAATATTTACCAATTTCTTTTACATCATTTACAATAAGTATTGTAGCATTCTTATAAATAAAAATAGAGTAAAGAACTAGCATTATTGTCAATGATGTGATTTGTAAAGTATAATCAGACATTTTTTGATTGTACTCTTCATTCTTTTCTCTAACTAACTTATCTATTTCATCAAGGTAAACACCTTTTCCAATAGTCCAATTCCATTCTTTATAAGCATTAGAGTATGAGATTTTATTTGCATTTTTATTGATATCTGGCTTATACCAAATATATTCAACATATCCACCCATATATTTCTTAGAGTTTTCAATAAGTTCTTTGATAACAAATTTTCCATTGTTATCTTGCATACTTATTCTATTTGCTCCAACTCTTTCCTTTGTAATAGGGTGGAAAAGTAATTCACCCTCAAAGCTATAAATAAATATATAGTCATTTATATTTTTGCTTTTCTTCATTTCACTAATAGCTTTTAATACTTCTTTCTTTATTTGTTCTTCTGATTTAGTGCCTTCATATTTTTTATGATAATAATCTATAAAACTAATTACAGAATTTATATCGTTTTTTAAAAGTTCTTTTTGGTTACTTGTAAAGTCTTCTTTTAAAGCTACGATTTTTTCTTGTAATTCGTCATGGGCATTATTTATAATAATGAAGGTGAAAAATGAGATTAGTACTACAATAAATAGAATACTGTAAACTATTAGATGATATAAACTTTTTGCTTTAAACATTTATTTTTTGCTTCCTGAAATTTAACTATAATAGGATAGCCTTTTTTATATAAAATAACACTTTTATAAGGGATTAAATAAATTATTAAAAGATAAGTGTGAAATTTTAAATCATGGCGCGGATGACGAGACTCGAACTCGCGACCTCCTGCGTGACAGGCAGGCATTCTAACCAACTAAACTACATCCGCATGATTTTATAATAAGAAAGTGGTGGTCGATAGAAGACTCGAACTTCTGACATCTACCTTGTAAGGGTAGCGCTCTACCAACTGAGCTAATCGACCTTGATGGTGACCCCTAGGAGACTCGAACTCCTGTGACATGGATGAAAACCATGGATCCTAACCGCTAGATGAAGGGGCCATCAAAGTAATATTTAAATGGTGACCCGTGAAGGATTCGAACCTTCGGCCACCTCCTTAAAAGGGAGATGCTCTACCAGCTGAGCTAACGGGTCATGCTCTAATTTAAGTTGTTCTTCTTAAATTGGACTGGAATTATAATAGAAAAAAATTTATTTGTCAAGAGTTTTTTGAAGAAATTTTAAAATTTCTTTCAAAGATGTCTGAGAGGCAAGGTTTTGTATGTCTTTTCTGCTTCCATCAAACTTATTTACTCGAATAATACTTTTTTTGTTATTATCACAGATGCCAATTACTACTGTTCCAACTGGTTTTTCTTTACATCCACCTTGAGGACCTGCAATTCCAGAAATTGCAATAGCATATGTTGCATCAAATTTTTCTATAGCACCTTCTAACATTTCTTCAACTGTTTGAATTGATACTGCACCATGTTTTTTTAAAGTATCTTCTTTTACGCCTAACTCTTTTGCTTTTATCTCATTTGAATAAGAAACTATTGCACCATTAAAAATATCAGAAGAACCTGCAATTTGTGTAATCATATGTGCAACTAAACCACCTGTACAAGATTCAGCTGTTGTTATTGTTTCATTTTTTGCTCTTAAAAGGTTTTGAAGAGTAATCATATCATTTTCATTAAATATATTGCCAAATGCCATTTTCGTGCCTTTATGATAGCTTATTTTGTGATTATTGATGTATATTGTAGTAAAAAAAAAGTTTTGTGTCTATATAATAAGTATATAAAATAAGAGGAAACTCTTATTTTATATATAAGGGTATTAGTTTTCGTCTGTAAAGTCTGCTAAGAATTTTTCGTGATCAAATTCTAAGTTTAAGTAATCACAAACAATTTTTGTATCTCTTTCAGCATTTCCAAGACAAGAAGTCGCACCTGGAGACGGAGTCATATTGAAAATGATACCTGGTAATTCTGTAATTGAAGCTTCACCAAGCATTAATTTTTGTTCTTTTTTATTTAGAACTTGCGGTCTAACACCACCAAATCCTTTTGCGTATTCTAAATCATCAGGACTTAAAGAAGGTACAATTTTTTGTGCATCTTTAACAAATAGTTTTTTGTTAATTCCTGGAACTTCAAATAAGAAGTTTTTAAATACGTAGTTTCTAATATCAGAGTCTTTTAATAGATCCCAGAAGATTTTTACAATATTACCATCAAAGTTCATTGTTTTTAGACATTGGAAGAATGATTTTCCACCTTTATATCTTTCAAGAACTAATAATGCTAAAGCAGTTGGTCCAAATCTTGTTTTGCCATCTTCTAAAATATCTGGGTCACCATGTAATGCTGCAAATGGTAATTTATCATTTTGAACCATGTAAACTTTACCATTTAAGTATTTGTCATTAGTAATATAGAATGAACCAGCCATTGATAATGATCCCATATGTTTACCGTAACCCATTTTGTGAGCTAAGTATAATGAGTGAGCACCTGCATTTGTAACAACAAAATCAGCAGTATAAACTGTACCATTTACAGTAGTTACTTTAAATTTATCACCAACTTTTTCAACTTCTTCAACTTCAGAGTTATAGAAAATATCAGTTGTTTTTTCTGGATTAGCTGCTTGACCAGCTTTTGCAAGCTCTTTAGTCATTTCACCAAAATCAACAGTTGTATATTGATCATCAGCACCCATTGCTACAATTGGCTCTGGTCTTTCTTTTGTTCTTTCTTTATCAGCATATACTAATAAAGGTTCTTTTTCTTTTAAAGTTTCTTTATCCCATAACTCTAAGTACGGAAAAATTTCTTTAAATTCATTATATCTATTTGTAATAAATTCAACTTCTTTTTCACCTACACCTAAAGCCATTTTTTGGTGTTTAAACATAATCTTATCTTGTAAGTTATACATTAAACAGAACTTCTCAATCATTTTCGCAGTTCTTTTTGTAATCTTAGCTTTCTCAAAAGTATAGTTAGTTTCAATATCTCCAACGTGAATAGTTTGAGAGTTACTTGTACCTTTTGAGTTTAAAGTAGCTAAATCTTCATACTTTTCTAACATACAAATGCTTTTTGCATTAGTGTATTTTGCTAGCTCAAAAAATAAAGCTGCACCAGAGATACCTCCACCAATAATTAAGACTTCATAATGTTTCTCATTCATATCTATCGTTCCTATCTGTTTCGAAATATGAAAGGAGTATATCATATTGAAGTTATATTTAAGTTAAATAAAATAAATAGTTGTTCAATTTAACAATAAATTATAGAGTTTCGTAACACCTATGTTTGAGATATAGCAAAAATGATTGTACAATTTTTGTACATTGTGAAAACAAAAAATATGCCTAATCATTTTTTTAATCATTATTAGATATAATCTACGATTTAATAAAAACTATAAATATTTAGATAACTGAAGGTACTTTAAGATGGATTACAAAGAGAGTTTATTATTACCAAAGACAAAGTTTCCAATGAGAGGAAACTTACCTCAAAATGAGCCTAAAAAATATAAAAAATGGGATGAGGAAAAGGTTTACGAAAGAATGAGAGAAAATAGAGAAGGTGCTCCTTCTTTTACATTACATGATGGACCACCATATGCAAATGGTCATATTCATATCGGTCATGCTTTAAATAAAGTTTTAAAAGACATTATCAATAAATTTCACTATTTTGATGGAAAGTCAATTAGATATGTTCCAGGTTGGGACTGTCATGGTTTACCAATTGAGCAAAAAGTTGAAGAAAAGATTGGAAGTACAAAGAAAAAAGAGTTACCAAAATCTAAGTTAAGACAACTATGTAGAGATCATGCTACTAGATTTGTTGATATTCAGAAAGAAGAATTTAAAAGACTTGGTGTTTTAGGTGATTGGGAAAATCCTTATTTAACTATGGACTTTAAATTTGAAGCTAATATTTATAGAGAATTATGTGCTATTGCTAAGCAGGGTCTTTTAGTTCAAAGAAGTAAACCTGTTTATTGGTCTTGGGCTGCTCAAACTGCATTAGCAGAAGCTGAAGTAGAGTATGAAGATAAAACATCTCCATCAATTTTTGTTGCATTTAAGCATGAAAAGCTTGATGCTTCAGTTATTATCTGGACTACAACACCATGGACATTACCAGCAAATACAGGTATTGCTCTAAATGGTGAAGAAGAGTATGTATTAACTAGTGATAAATTTATTGTTGCTAAGAAACTTTACAACTCTTTAATTGAGCAAGAAGTAATCTCAGGTGAAATAGTTGACTCTGTTTGTCCTAAAGAGTTAGAAGGTACACATGCAATAAATCCATTAAATGCAAGACAATCTAAAATTATTTTAGGTGAGCATGTTGAAATGGATGCTGGTACTGGTGCAGTTCATACAGCTCCTGGACATGGTGAGGATGACTACAAAGTAGGATTACAATATGGTTTAGATGTAATTATGCCAGTTGATGCATATGGTAAATATGATGAAACAATTGTAAGAGAAAAACTATTTGCTGATACTGATAAGTACTTAGGTGTTCACGTATTTAAAGCAAATGAATTAATTTTAGAAGAATTAGGTGATGCATTACTTAAACATGTAGATATTAGACACTCTTATCCTCACTGTTGGAGAACTCATAAACCAATTATCTTTAGAGCAACTAAACAATGGTTTATTTCAATTGATGATGAGTATGGAAAAGAGAATAAAACACTTAGACAAAATGCTTTAGATGTAGTTGAAAACTTAACTTTCTATCCTGAATGGGGAAGAAATAGACTAAAATCAATGCTTGATGGTAGACCTGACTGGTGTATTTCTAGACAAAGAGATTGGGGTGTGCCTATTGCATTCTTTAGAAATAAGAAGACTGATGAGATTATCTTTGATGAAAAAGTTCTTAACTTTACAGCTATGATTTTTGAGCAAAAAGGTTGTGATGCTTGGTATGATTTACCAATTGAAGAGTTATTATACCCAGGAAGTGGATATAATCCAGAAGACTTAGAAAAAACTATGGATATTTTAGATGTATGGTTTGATTCTGGTTCTACACAAAATGCAGTACTTAGAAGTAGAAACTATGATGCTGGAACATTCCCTGCTGATATGTATTTAGAAGGAAGTGATCAACATAGAGGTTGGTTCCAATCTTCACTTTTAACTACATTAGCTTCAGGTGAAATAGCTCCTTATAAATCTATTTTAACACATGGATTCACTGTTGATGAAAAAGGTGAAAAAATGTCTAAATCGAAAGGAAATGTTGTTGCTCCTGATAAAGTAATGAAGCAGTACGGTTCAGAGATTTTAAGAATGTGGGTTGCTATGAGTGATTATCAATCAGATTTAAAAATTTCTGATAATATCTTAAAACAAAATGCAGAGCTTTATAGAAAAATCAGAAATACTGCTAGATTCTTACTTGCAAATGTTGATGATTTAGAAGAGATTATTACAGTTGATAAAATGGGTGAGCTTGATAAATGGATTTTATCAAAAGCTAAATCTGTATTTGATGAGATTGAAGCTTCATTTAATGTGTATGAATTTTCTAAAGGTTTAAATAAATTAAACAACTTTTTAGTTGTTGACTTATCAGGTATTTATTTAGATGTTTGTAAAGATAGATTATATTGTGATGATAAAAATGATATTCATAGATTAGCATCTCAAAGTGCTATGGCTATTATTGCTAAAAAATTAATTTCTACATTAGCTTGTATTTTAACATATACTATGGATGAGTTATTAGAGTTTGCTCCTGCTTGTATTAAAGGTGAAGCAAATGATATTTTTGATTTTGAAAAAGTAGTGTTACCTGAGGTTCAAACATCAATTAGTGATGAACTTTTTGTAGCAGCTAAAGAAAAATTTGCAGAGATTAAAGATGCATTAAGTAAAGAAAAAACTATTAAATCAACATTAGAATTAAGTATTTATACTAATTGTGACGAGATTATTAAATTAGGTGAAACTGAAGCAGCTGATTGGTTTATAGTAAGTTCTATTACAAATAATAAACAAAGTTCAGATATACTTGGAAAATTCGAAGTTAATAATTTCGAGTTTGAAGTATATAAAGCTGTAGAACATAAATGTCCAAGATGTTGGAAATTTACAGCAAAAGAAGAAGACACTCTTTGCCAAAGATGTGAAGAAGTTTTAAACTAAAATTAGGGTAAAGATGTTTCAAGATGAAATAACATTAACATTTATATTTCAAACAATAGCAGTTATTTTTGTATTAATTGCTATTGGAATATTTTATGTTAAAAAAAAATCAAAAGGTGATTAAACATGATGCCATTTACTGATGAGGATTTAAGACCTCCTGTTAGTTCTATAATAGAAAGTAAAGTTGCACCTATGTTAGCTAGAGATGGTGGAGCAATTGAACTACTTGATATAAAAGATGGAAGAGTTTTTGTTCAATTGCAAGGTGCATGTGTTGGATGTAGTGCTAGTGGAAGTACTTTAAAGTATGTAGTTGAAAAAGAACTAAAAGCAGCAATTCATCCCGATTTAGAAATTGTAAATGTTCCACAAGGTATGGAGAATAAATTAGAGGAAATTTAATGATAAATGAAAATAGATTATTAAATGAAGCAAATAGTTTCTTTGCTCAAAAGAAGTTTGATAAAGCACTATTTTTGTATTCACAACTATCTTCAAATTTCCCTGAGAATAAAGAGTATCCTGTATATGCTCTTTTTTGTGATATTGCTTCTGAAGATGAAGAGAAAGCAATATCACTTTTTGACTATTTTAGTGTAGTTAAAGATGAAAATATTGATGAAGCTATAAAATATGTAGAAGATGTAGTTAATGCCTACGATGGTGATATTGATAAAATGATGAATGTTTTAAAGGATTTAAATGAATCAACAATTGATTCACTTGATGCTATAAGATATGATGATTTTAAAAGACTTATCAAATCTAGGGGTTCTTTTAGAATTGCATTTGAAGATATAATGTTCTCAACAAAAGTAGCTATTGAAAATAAAGATGATTTCTTTGATTTTGTTACAAAATTGATTGATAATGATTTTAATAGTACAGCTTACACTTACTTAGATGGATTTAATGAATACTTTTCGTATGATGAAAAGATAGAAAAACTTTATAAAAGATTAGAAGAGAAACAACTTGCAAATAATCATAAATAACCGAGTATTTACAGATAACTCAAAAGAAGTTAATAGTGATACTACATTTGTAGTATCTAAACAGAATAAAAGATTTGTTGAAGATGCAAAAAACAATGGATGTGTGGATTTTGTTGAAGCAAAAGATTTAAAAAATCATTTAGATATGAGTAGTATAAAAGTTATAGGTATTACTGGAACAAATGGTAAAACTACAACTGCTGCTGCTATTTATTCAACACTTTTAGATTTAGGTTATAAAGTTGCCTTACAAGGTACAAGAGGCTTTTTTATAAATGATGAGAGAGTAGAAGATTACTCTTTAACAACACCTGTTCAATTAGGAAACTTTGCACATATACAAAAAGCAATACAAAATGATTGTGATTTTTTTGTTATGGAAGTTAGTTCTCATGCTATTGAGCAAAAAAGAATTGAAGGTTTAGAGTTTGAACTTAAGATTCATACAAATATTACTAGAGATCATTTAGATTATCATAAAACAGTAGAAGAGTATATAAGTGTTAAAAACTCTTTCTTTGCTGATGAGACTAAAAAACTAATCAATAAAGATGATCCTGTAGTTATGTTTAATGCAAAAAATGCTCTATCTTATTCTCTTGATAATCCATCAACTTATAAAGTAAGTGCTTATTCTTTTAAGAATGGAATGCATGTTATGCTTTCACATTTAGGAAATATGCACTCTTTTTCATCTTTAATGATGGGAATATTTAATGTTTATAACCTAACAGCTGCTATTGGTGCAGTTCATATGGTTACAAACAGAGATTTAGATGAGATTTGTGAAGCACTTGAAGGTTTTGCAGGAGTTAGTGGTAGAATGGAAACTATTAGTGATAAACCACTTGTAATAGTTGATTTTGCCCATACACCTGATGGTATGAAAGAAGTTCTTCAAAGCTTTAATGAAAAAGATATTATTTGCGTATTTGGAGCAGGTGGAGATAGAGATAAAGATAAAAGACCTCTAATGGGTCAAGTGGCTGCCACTTATTCAAAGCATATAATTGTAACTTCAGATAATCCAAGATTTGAAGATCCAGATTTAATTATTGACGATATTTTAAAAGGTATCAAAAATCATCAAAGTGTAAAAGTTGATGTAAATAGAAAAACAGCTATTAAAACTGCGATTGAAATGGCAGATGAAAATAGTGTTGTTTTAATTTTAGGAAAAGGTGATGAGTCTAGTCAAACAATTTATGACAAGAAATTTCCTTTTTCAGATAAAGAAGAAGTATTAAAGCATATTTAATTATATGCTTTAATAATTATACCTCTATTATTTTTTTGTGATTCTACAAAGTAGTTTGTAGGAGTTAGTATCAGCTCTTGACCTGCTATTTGTCTTATATTCCAAGTTAGCTCTAAAACTCTATCCCTTGATAAACCTCTTAGGGCATATTTATTTAATCTTTGGGATGTTGAATAGTTTTTTAGTTTAATTTTTTCAATTCCATCAAATAGTTCTTTGTCTTTACTATCAACAACAGGTATAATTTCAAATCTTAAAGCATTTTTATTTTTATCTAAAAAGTTATGAATTTTATCAAGACACTGCTTTGAAGGTTGTATTGCTCCTACATTATAATCATAACAAGTAAGCCTATTAAATTTTGCCCTATTATAAAACTCTTTAAATTTTTCTTTTGTAAGATTTTTATCTACAACTTTAATCTCTTTTATTATCTCTTTTTCTTGGATAACTTTTTCTTCTTTTATAATTGGTTTTTTTATTTCTGGTTTAATAGTTTCTTTTTTTGTAGTTGTAATTAAAGAGGTGATTTGATTTTCAAGCTCACTTATATTTTTATTTTGTTTATTTAACAGATAAATACAAATAAATAAAATCACTAGGAGTATTAAAATGAAAGCATATTGAAAAGTAAAAAAGCTTTTTTTGTTTTTAGTTGTAGGCTTACTTTTGGCACTATTATTATTTACATTTCTATCTTTTTTATGTTCTTTAAAATGGTCCGTTTTAACTGATTTTTTTAATAGTTCTTTTAGTTCTTCTTTTTTTTGATCTTCCATTTATCCTCTTTATTTTATGATTTGTTTCTTAAAAAAATTAATATACATAAACTTAATACACTTATAAAAAGTGGATAGAAAAATAAATAGTCTTTGATTATTACTCTATTTTGTTCTATCTTTGATTTTTCTAATAAATCTATATCTTTATATATCTTTTTTAAACTTTGACTATTATAAGCTCTGTATGATTTTCCACCTGTAAGTGATGATACCTTATCAAGTATGTAATTGTTTGCATTTCCAATAGATATACCATATACTTTAATATTATGTTTTTTAAGCATTCTTTCTATTACTTGAAGAGGAATAGTACTTGCATTATCCATTCCATCACTTAAAAGTATTATAATATTAGATTTTGCTTGTTTATCTTTTAAGACCTTTATACTTAATGCAAGTGAGTCTAAGATAGCTGTTTCATTACCTAATACTCCAACTTCAAAATATTTTAAAATCTCACTTTGAGCCTGCTTATCAAAACTAAGCGGACTTGCAATCATAGCACTTTGTCCAAATAATACAAAAGCAATATTATCAGTAACTCTTTTTTCTATAAAATTTGAAACTATTTGTTTTACTGAATCAAATCTTGTTTTATTATAATCATTTTCATCAAAACCTATTTCTTGCATAGAACCACTTGCATCTAAGTTTAAAACTATATTTATTCCATCATTTTTGATAACTTGTGAATTGTTTATTTTAATAGGAGAAGCTAATGCAACTATAGCAAAAACTATAGTGATATATTTCAAGACAATCGAAATAAAACTTGATTTTATATTTGATTTACTGAATATATGAAGATGTGGTATTAAATATGAAGGACTTTTTGCTTTACAAAAAACTGCACAAAAAATAAATAGAAGTATTAAAAGTAAAAAATAAGGGTATTCAAATGTAAAATTAAACATCTACTATATCCATAAAAGTTGATAGTTTTGCTTTTGTTTCTTTTTTGATAGTAGTAACTTCTTTTTTGTATTTATATAAAGCAAGTTCTTCTATTAACTCATTTGCTATTTTTTGCTCTCTTTCATTTCTTGCTAAAAGTCTTACATATTTAGTAATAGTATAAGCACTTTGTTTAGAGTCATTAAAATCTATATTTTCTAGTATTTCAAAATACTCTTTTCTTAAGTCTTTTTTTCTATTTTTTAAAACTTTTATGATAAATAAAACTAACAAAAATAGTAAAATAAGTGCAAAAAAAACTAAAGCTGAAAAAATAAAAACCGAGTTATCAGGAATATCAACTAAGCCTTTTATATCATTAAGTTTAAGTTCATTATCTATCATGAAAGAACTCCAATTAGTTTTTTGATTGGATTTTCGTCAGTATAAATTTTTGTGAATCTAATACCACAATCTTGAAGATGTTTAAAAAGTTTATGGTCATTTCCTTTTATTTCTTTTATATAGTTTGTAATTGTTGAGTCATCTAAAACTCCTTCATACTCTTCAAAACTACTTGGATCAATTAGGTTTACATTTCCTAGAGCTTTTGGCTCTTCCTCAAATTTATCTCTTATGATTAAAACAATAACTTCATGTTTTGAATTAAGTAGTTTTAAATCAAGTTTTTCAATATCGAAAAAATCACCTATTAAAAATATAATTGATTTATGATGGACAGATTTAAAAAGTTCATCTAATACTTTTTTATACTCAATTTTTTTATTTAAAACATTATAATTATATATAGTCTCTGCCATTAAATTTACATTGAAAACTTTTTTGGATTTTCTAGTACAAAGTTCTAAAGTGTCATTTGCTATATATGAAGTAAAAGGATCACCTTGTTTCGTACAAATAAATCCTAAAGTTGAAGCTAGTTCAACAATTACATCTTTTTTTAGTTTTTTTCTCCCAAAATAAGTAGAGCCGCTAAGTAAGTTGATGATTTTTATATTTAGTTCTTTTTGAGAATGAAAGACTTTTACTATTGGTTTTTGAGCTTTTGCACTAATAACCCAATCAATATTTTTAACATCTTCCCCATACTCATACTCTTTTAGTTCACAAAAATCATATCCTTCTCCTTTTTGTTTGGAGATATTATTTCCAATAACTTCTGAAAAGGCTTGTTTTCTTGTCTTTATGAGTATTTTTTTTAATGCTTGGTTCATATTTTATGGAATATCTACTTTTTCAATAATTTTTTGTATTAAATCATCTACATTAATCTCTTGAGCTTGGGCTTCATAACTTAAAATAATTCTATGTCTTAACACATCTTTTATTACTAATGCTACATCTAAAGGTGATACATAGTCATTCCCTCTAATATAAGCATTTGCTTTTACTGCTTTAAACATATCAATAGTTGCTCTTGGACTTGCTCCAAAATGAATATAATCGCTTATTTCTTCTAAACCATAATCACTTGGGTTTCTCGTTGCACATATAATATCTACAATATACTCTTCAAGCTCTTTATCAATATGTATATTTTTGATATCTTTTTTTATTTGCTCTAGGGTGTCTTTATCTATGATTTTATTTATAGTTTCAAATGAGTTCATTGTGGCTTTTTTAGCTATTTCGTACTCTTGTTTTTTATTATTATAATCAACCACAACTTTAAACATAAATCTGTCAAGTTGGGCTTCTGGAAGAGTGTAAGCTCCTTCTTGATCAATAGGGTTTTGTGTTGCTAGAACTAAAAATGGTTTGTCAATTTTAAAAGTATTATCAGCAATAGTTACTTGTTTTTCTTGCATTGATTCAAGTAAGGCAGACTGAACTTTTGCAGGGGCTCTGTTGATTTCATCTGCTAAAAGTAAATTTGTAAAAATTGGTCCTTTTTTGATTGAAAATTCTTGGGTTTTCATATTGTAAATTTGAACACCTAAAATATCACTAGGAAGTAAATCAGGTGTAAACTGAACCCTTTTAAACTTTAAATCAATGGCATTTGCAACTGCTTTTACTGTAGTTGTTTTAGCAAGTCCTGGAACTCCTTCTAATAAAATATGTCCATCTGTAAAAAGACCAATCAAAATAGAGTTAATCATTTGGTCTTGACCAATAACTCCTTTTGAAATTTCATTTTTAAGTAATAGTATCTTTTCATGTAGGCTCAAAAGAAATCCTTTTATTAATTTGTGATATTTTATCTAATTATTTTAAAAGGTAATTTTAAACATAGCCCCATGATTTGATATATATTCTACTTTACCATGTAATTGAAGTGTACAAATTGAGTTTATAAGTTTTAATCCTAAAGTTTGTGAGTTTTTAAGATCAATTTTTTTATCAATTCCTTTTCCATTGTCTTTTACTATTAATACATAATTATCTTTTTCTTTAAATAAAGAAATATAAAGTTTAGCTTTTGGTGTATTTTCAAAGGCATATTTATATGTATTTGTTACTAGTTCGTTTATAATTAAAGCACAGGGTATTGCTTTTTGAATATCAAAGAAAAACTCTTCAACTTTGAATTCAATGGCTACTTTTCCTTCATAGTCATAGCTACCTGAAATATCATTTACCAAGCTATAAATATACTCTTTTATATTGATAGCATTTAGATTATTGGATTCATATAGCTTTCTGTGAAGTAATTCCATTGTGTAAATTCTTTCTTGTATGTCATTTAAAGTTTTTATAGTATTGTTATCATCTATTTTTGATTGTTGAAGTTTTATTAAACTTATTGTTAGTGCTAGGTTATTTTTTACTCTATGGTGAATCTCTTTTAGTAAAATCTCTTTTTCTTCTAATGATGATGTTAATTCTTTAGTTTTCTCATTTACTTTTTTATCTAAATCTTTAATACTATTTTCAAAGTTATCAAGCATTTTATCAAAGGCTTCTCCTAAAATACCTATATCGTCATTGCCTTTTACAAAACTTCTTACAGAGTTATCTCCTAAAGTAATTTGTTTTGCAGTAGTTGTAAGAGTATTTATACTTTTAAACAATCTTCTAAACAAGAAAAAAGCAATTATTAAAACCAATAGAAATGATATTAGTGTTGCAGGTAGTATTTTAAGAAGAACTGAATCTACTTGTTTTAAAAGGTCTTTTTTATATAAGGTTTTTACAAGTAAAAAAATATATTTTTCATCTTCTTTTTTAGATAGGCTTTTTATCCAAGTTAGAGCTTCTTTGTTATTTAGTAAATGGGATATAGGTTTATTATCTCTTGCTTCTAAAATCTGTTTTGCAGTTAATTTTCCAGTTGAGATGTTTTTTACATTTGACATGTTACTTAATGTATATCTTTCTTTTCTTATTTTTTCATCTTCGCTAAAAAAAGGTTTAGAATTATCATCTTTATATTTATAATTCATCCACATAAGATATGTTTTTCCTTTATGTAACTCTTGGGTTGTTTCAAATGCTTTTTGAATATTCTGTTTTATATCTTTTTCAAAGGTACTATGGTTTTTGTTTAAAACTGATTTAGATAAAAAAATTGAAACTTCAATATCTTTTTTTAATTTTATAGTGTAAAAATAGTATTTTTTATAGTGAACATAATCTTTACTCAAATCTTTTAATTTATATATTTCCCATTGATTATAATTTTCTAATTTGTAATCTTTATATATCTTTTCAGTTGAACTTATATATAAATCATCTTTTGACTTGATTGCAAAGTTGCTTTTATTTATTATCTTGTTGTCATGCAGTCTTTTTTTTAATAAATCAATACTTAGATTATCTTCAAGGCTATTTTTGATTTTATATAACTCAAGTTCAAGTTTTTTTTGATTTAATTGTATTTCAAGATTTGATTGCATTACTATTGCTTTTCCTGCAACTTTTATTTGTTCTTGTGAAATACTTAAAACTTGTTCTATTTCATTTAATATTCTATTATATTGATCCTTTTGTATTTTTGGAATAATAAGTGAAAATAGAATAACAAGTAAAAACAAAGTAAGTAAAAATAAAGAGATGGCTACTTTTACATTTAGTGAATAATAGTTTATATTTAAAATTTTAGTCAATTCTTTTCACTTTTAATCTATAACCTTGTTCAAAAATATTTTCAAAAAGATTAGTTTTTGTTTTTAATTTTAGTCTATATATAAGTGTTCTTAGTTTTCCTAAATCATAAATGTCTTCTCTCCAAATATATGCAAATATATTTTCAAAACTTGCTGTGTGATTAGTAGTATTTGCAATTAAGTTAAATAATTTTTTTTCATTTTTTGTAAGTTTTATCAATTCTCTATTTCTATACAAAGTACAATTTGTTTTGTCAAATTTTAGATTGTCTTCTAAGTATAAGAAAGAAGAATCATTTTTATTTAGGTCATTTTTTCTTTTAAAAAAATATCTATGTTTATGTAATGCTGTATTTATTGTGGCTTTAAGTTCTTCATCTCTACAAGGCTTTATTAAATACCCATAAGGTTCACACTCTAAAGCTTTATTAATAGTATTGTCATCTGTATAAGAAGTTAAAAATACAATAGGAATTTTAAATCTATTCCAAATCACATTTGCTACATCAATTCCACTTTGAGTACTGTTTAAATTTATATCCATTAACACAATATCTGGAAAGTTATTTTGAACATGAAGTATGGCTTTTGATGGTATCGTTTCAATTCCACTTACATTAAAGCCCATTTTATTTAGGCTTACTTCAATTGCCATAGCTAAAACGATTTCATCTTCAACAATTAATATATTTATATCATTTATTTTCATTGAAGTTAGAGGTTTTGTCAATATAATGCCTTTTAATTTTTATGTAATGATACTAATTATCAATTTAAATATTGATAAAATTAAAAAATTGTGATTACTTAGTGATTTTATATGAGTATGATTCTCAATATTAAGTTAAGACATAGGAAAAAGAATGAAGCATAAAAATAAAATATTAATATCTTTATCTATAAGTGCCTCTTTAGCACTAAATGCAAATGCTAATAATAAAGACTTAGGTAAAGTAAATATTAGTGATACAGCCTTTGAATCACATATAAAAAGCATAACTTCTGATAAGTTAAATCTAGTTCAAGCAACAGATGTAAAAGATATTTTAGATTCACTTCCTTCTGTAAATGTTACAGGAAGTTCTAGATATTCTCAAAAAGTTTATGTAAGAGGTTTAGAAGATAAGTTTTCAAATATTACAATTGATAATGCAAGAATGACAGGGCAACTTTTTCATCACTCAGGTGATCAAACAATTGATGCTCAAATGTTAAAAATAGGTTCTATTGAACTTGGACCAAACTCTGCTTTAAGTGGTCCTGGTGTAGTTAATGGTTCATTTGTATATGAAACTAAAGACCCAAGTGATTTACTTGAAGCAAATGAGAGTTTTGGAGGAAATGTTTCTTTAGGACATGAAACTGGTTACAACAGAGATAGTCTAAATCTTTCTTTATATGGGAAAGCTAGTGAACAAGTAGAGTTATTAGGTATTGTTAATGTTGTTGATGATGGATATACTGAAACACCAGCAGGAGATGTCAAAGATAAACAAAGTAAACTTGAAAGTGGTTTATTAAAAACTGTATTTAAACCAAATGATAGTAATACTTTTAAACTTTCTTATAATAAATATAATGACGGTGGAAATAGAAATATCTCAGGTGAAAAAGGAAACGCAACTCAAGTAACAAATAATGACTTTAATGAAATAACAAGAGATACTTATACTTTAAACTATGAGTACAATCCAAATAGTGATTTAGTAAAGATTGATGCGGACATTTTTTATAATACACAAGAAATGTACAGACAAAGAGCAGATACATTTGATAGAAATGGCGTTAAATCAGGACAAAATGGTGATAGATATTATGAAAATACAAGTGAAGGTTTTGATTTAAGAAATAGAACAATCTTAGGAAACCATATATTAACTTATGGAGTTGATTATTCAAAAGATGAACAATCAAAGAACTCAACAGGAGATCAAGGTACATCATATAGTTCAAGAAGTAATAGTGATGTTGTAAATAGTAATAATATTGATGGTTCAGGAACATTAACATCAACAGGTTTATATTTTGAAGATGAAATTTTACTTGGAGATGTAGTCTTAAATCTAGGTGCAAGATATGATAAGTTTAAATTAGGTGGTTGGTATGATGGAAATTTTGATGAGGTTTCACCAAAGTTTAAAGGTAAATATCAATTCAATGATGAGTTAAGTTTTAGAGTAGGGTATGGTAAAATTTTTAAAGCTCCTGCATTACCTGAAACTTTAACTCTTTCTCAAAGTGATATTGATACATGGACTTCAAATGGTGTAAAAGCACAAGAAGGTCATAACTATGAAGCTGGATTTGATTATGATTTATCAAGTGCTTTAAATGCAGATAGTTCGATTTTTGGATTTACAGCTTATAAGTATAATGTAGATAACTATTCACATCCTACAAAAAACAATGCTTTAGAGCCTCAATATGATGTAAAAATTTATGGTTTTGAGTCTGTATTTGAATACAATAAAAATGACTTAGGTTTAAGTCTTTCTCACTCATATTCTGATGGAGAAGAAAAAAGCTTAAGTGATGGAAGTAAAAAAGATCCAAAAACTGCAAAAATTCATGCTTTTAAAACAGGAGTTGATTATAGCTTCTCAAGTGCACTAAAACTAGCTTATAATGCCCAATATGTTTTAGGCAATAAATACCAATATACAGCAAATCAAACTGTAGAAAGAAAAGGATATGCTGTTCATAATCTAAATTCAACTTATAAGTTTGAAGCAGGAAGTTTAAAAGGTGCAACATTAAATTTTGGTGTTGATAATATTTTTGATAAAAAATATGCTCAACATACTGCATTTGGAGTTTACTTTGATAATCCTAGTTATACAGACTACGAAGTTGGTAGAAACTTTAAAGTTAAATTATCTTATAAGCTTTAGGGTTTAAATGAGTGCATTTAGTAAAAAAATAAGATCTCTTCATAGAGACCTTGGATATTTTGTAATAGGACTTACTTTAATTTATGCTATTACAGGAATTGTTCTTTCAGGTAGAGGTCTTGGTTGGTTTAAAGTTGAATTCAAAGATTCACTAGTAATTGAAAAAAATATTTCAAAAGATAGATTTAATGATGAGTTTAAGAAAATTGTTTTACAAGGAAAAGTAAAAGAGATTTTTGATGAATCATCATATGCAAATGTAAAAAAGCATTTAAAGTTAAAACTAGTTAAACAAGAAGATGAGGTCTTGCATTTTAACGCATGGAGGACATTAAATATAAAATATGAGCAAACAAGTGGTAATCTAGACGTGCGATATAAAGGATACCCAGTTGCTTTAGAAGTTTTTGTTCACGCCCATAAAGCAAAACACGATAGTGCTTGGTTTTACTTAGCAATAATCTATAGTGTAATCTTATCTTTCTTAGCTATATCATCTTTTTGGATGGTAAAAGGAAAAAATGGCTTCAAAAGAAGAGGCATTTACTTCATGCTAGCAGGTTTTGCTGTTGTAGCAATATTCTTATATATCTAACACAATAATCAAACTAGGCAATAAGTTTTGCGATTTCTTGTTGCTTAGTTTTTTATTCTTAAAATATTAAGTATTTAATTATTTTAATAAAATTTAAAACCAAAATTTGTTATCTTATAGAATAAAATAATGGAAATAAAGGTAGTCATGAATTTCTACTTTTAAAAAGTCAAATTCACAATTCAACACCTGGATCCTTTAATTTAATTACCTTACGAGCAATTTATCAGCTCATTTTAAACGTTATATTACATAGGAAAAATTTTACAATGAAAAACGAATTGCAGCCTATATACAATTTTTTGCTAAAAAATGAATCATACAATAAAAAATTTCAAATGAAAGAGTATAAAAAGATACTATTTTATCATGAAAGTGTAGAAGAAAAAATCATTGCCCTTTTGTATAGTATTGTCAATACCCAAAGTCAGCCAAAAATTGATCTACTTTCGGATTTCTTTCGTTGTATAGTCCGGAAAAAATATGACAGCTTAAAATCCTTTAAGAGTTTTGTAAGAGCTTTAAGTGATTCAGATGGTACTAGCTATAAAACTCTATATGAAAATCTAAAAAATAATAAAGGTTGGGGAAAAAAAACTTCGGCATTATTTACAAAAGTCATTTTTAATATACATTACAAAAAATACGATAAGGAACTTGTATTTTGGGATGACACTCCACAGACTTTGAATAATGATAAAATATTTCTCCCTGTTGATACAGTGATTATAGAAATTTTTAAGCAACTGGGGATGTCTAAACCTTCGTTTGATTCAATTAACAAAGAGCTCCATAAATATTATAGTGTTGAAGAAATGGCAGTTTGGGATGACTTATGGTTTTGGGGCTTCATTAACCAAAAAGGCTCAGGGAATGATAGAAGCATTGAATGGAACCCAAGTAAATATTGGGCACTTGAAAGTTCTGACAAAGACCCAAATACTTTAAATATAATAGAGTATAAATCTAGTGTTTTTCGTCAATTGATATTAGGAAAGAGTTAACATAACAAATCAGAAAATAGAAAATAGGGTCAGTCGCCACCTTAAAATAACTTGAAATTTTAAAATTTAGAACTAATTTTTTCTTTAAGTAAAAGCATCAAATTAAGAGCATTTTTGCTCCTCATTTGAATAAGTACTTTTATAAAAATCCTTTCCATATTTAGTTTTATTTGAGAAAATAGACTATTTCTATATAATTACTTTATCTCTTGCAACAGAAAGCTTTTTAAAATCTATATATGATATAAAAATGAAACAGGCAATAAGTCAATTTATATATAATAGAGAAATTAATGAAAAGTTAAGATACTTAGCTTTTAATAATTAATCTTTGCAAAAATCACTTAAAGAAAAATTAAACTTATCTTAGATAAAATCACGGTTCTAATTTTTATTAGAAATGTCACATGTGTCAAATTCCTGTTATGGGTTGTGCAATTTTGCATTAAGGGACACAGAGGCAAAACCCAATTTTAAATATATCCAAGGAGATACTATGGTTACAATGAAAGACCTATTAGAATGTGGTGTACACTTCGGACACCAAACAAGAAGATGGAATCCAAAAATGAAAAAATTCATTTTCGGTGTAAGAAAGAACATTTATATTATTGATTTACAAAAAACATTAAGATATTTCAGATATACATATAATGTAGTAAGAGACAGAGCTGCTGAAGGTCAAACAATGGTATTTGTTGGTACTAAAAAGCAAGCTAGCGAAGCTATCAAAAAAGCTGCTGAATCTTGTGATATGCCATACGTTAACCACAGATGGTTAGGTGGTATGTTAACAAACTACGGAACAATCAAAAAATCTATTAGAAAATTAGAAGTTATCAAAAAAATGAGAGAAGAAGGTCAATTAGACCTATTAACTAAAAAAGAAGCTTTAATGCTTTCTAGAAAAGAGCAAAAATTAGAGCTTTACTTAGGTGGTATTAAAGAAATGAACAAATTACCAGATATGATGTTCATTATTGATGCTGTTAAAGAAAGAATTGCAATTAAAGAAGCTAGAAGATTAGGAATCACTGTTATCGCTCCTTTAGATACTAACTGTGACCCTGATTTAGTTGATTTACCAATTCCAGGTAACGATGATGCAATCAGATCTATTCAACTATTTTGTAACGAAATGGCTGCAGCTATGAACGAAGGTAAAGCAGCATTAGCAGACGAAGAAGGTCAAGAAGAGGAAGCTGTAACAGCTGAGGAAGCAGAAGAAGTAGTAGCAGAAGCAGTAGCTGAAGCAACAACTGAAGAAACAAAGGAAGCGTAATTATGGCTGGTGCAACTCCAAAATTAATTAAAGAACTTAGAGAAAAATCTGGTGCAGGAATGCTTGATTGTAAAAAAGCATTAAACGAGTGTAACGGTGACATCGAAGAAGCACAAACTTGGTTAAGAGAGCAAGGTCTTGCAAAGGCTGCTAAAAAATCAGGTAACGTTGCGGCTGAAGGTATTATTACTATTTTAGTTAATGATGATAACACTAAAGCTACAATGACTGAAGTTAACTCACAAACTGACTTCGTTGCAAAAAATGAGCAGTTCTTAAACTTAACTAAAAACATTACAGCTCACGCTCAAGCAAATAACATTGCTGACGCTGAAGCTTTAGCAGCATCTACAATTGAAGGTCAAGACTTCACAACTTTCTTAAACGAAAAAATTGCTGTTATTGGTGAAAACTTAGTTGCTAGAAAAGTTGTAAATGTTGAAGGTCCTGTTGTAAATGGTTATGTTCACTTAGGAAAAGTAGGTGTTATCTTAGCTGCTAAATGTGATGAAACTGCAAAAGAAAAAACTACTGAATTATTAAAGAAAGTTGCAATGCACGCTGCTTCTATGAAACCAACTGTTATTTCTTACCAAGATTTATCAGCTGATTTTATTGAATCAGAAAACAAAGCAATTATTGCTGATATTGAAAAAGAGAATGAAGAGTTAGTAAGACTTGGTAAACCTCTTAAAAATATCCCTGAGTTTGTTTCTAAACAACAATTAACTGCTGAAGCAACTGTGGCTGCTGAAGAAAGAATGAAAGAAGAGTTATTAGCTCAAGGTAAACCTGAAAAAATTATCGGAAACATTGTTAAAGGTAAAATTAACAGATGGATTGAAGATAACTCTCAATTAGATAAAGCTCACGCATTATTATCTCAAACTTACGTTATGGATGATTCAATGACAGTTGAAGAAGCTATTAAAGCTGTTGACGCTTCAATTGAAATCGTTGAGTACGTAAGATTTGAACTTGGTGATGGTATCGAGAAAAAAGAAGAAGATTTTGCTGCAGAAGTTGCTGCACAAATGGGTAACTAATAATTATTTATAATTATAACTACTTAAAAGGACTATGTAATGGGTGTACAAGATAATAACGAGGCACTCATTACACCTCCTCTTTTAGAGGCTAAAAAACTATTTCATAAATTTGATTATGAACTTTTTAAAAATATAAATCTAGCATTATACAAAGAACAATCTATCGCAATTATTGGTACAAGTGGAAGTGGTAAATCAACACTTTTAAATATATTGTCATCTCTATTAAAGCCTTTTGAGGGTGAAGTAGTATTTGAAAATAAAAGTTTGTACGACATAAAGCAGAAAAATCTTTTAAAGATAAGAAGAGAAGATTTTGGTATAATATTTCAAGCTCATTATCTTTTTAGAGGGTTTAGTGCAAATGAAAATTTAGACATTGCTAAGTTGTTAAGCAATGAAGAAACAGACACAAAACTATTACATGATTTAGGAATAGAACATGTATTAAATCAAGGTGTAGGAGAGTTAAGTGGTGGACAACAACAAAGATTGTCTATTGCAAGAGTTTTAACCAAAAAGCCAAAAATTATCTTTGCAGATGAGCCAACAGGAAATCTTGATAAAGATACTGCAAATATGGTGATGGATACACTATTTAATTATATTAAACAAAATGAAGCAGGACTAGTACTTGTTACACATGAAAATGATTTAGCTATGAGATGTGATAAAGTATATAAGCTTGAAGATAAAAAATTGCAGGAGTTAAAGTGAATTTATTATTGATATGTGAAACTGCAATAATAGAGCAAATCTTTTCATTAGTTTGTAAAAAGTTAAATTTAGAATTAACAATTACAGATGACACTAATGTAAAAGAAAAGTATGATTTAATTGTTATTGATCAAAGCTTTATAGATGATAAATTTAATATAATTAAGCAGTACTCAAAAAGACTTGGAGCTATATCAAGTGAAGAATTACCTTTTGACAAATCAAGAGACTTTATAATACCAAGACCTTTTTTACCTACAAAACTTCAAGAAATAATCAAAGAAGAAATAGAAAATATAAAAGAAGATGAAAAAGAAGCAACACAGCAGTTTTTAAACTCTTCTAGAACTTCATCGAATCTCGAAGATGACTATTTTGAAGATGATGAAGTTACAATACCTATAACTGATTATGTTGAGTCTTTAGCAGATGATGTATATTCTGATATAGAAGAAGATAATGATGAAAGTATAGTTAGCCTTGCTTCACTAAAAGAGGGTGGTGTACTTGATGATAATGAATTAAATAAAATCAATAATATTCTAAAAGAAGAAGAAATCCAAAATGAAGTTCATATGGACCAACAAGATTGGAAAGATATATCTGATATTATTGATGATGCTTTAGAAGAAGTAAAAGAGTATGAATTTAATTTAGATGAAGGACAAGGAAAGTCAGAAGTCCTGCCTTATAAATTAGTATTAAGTGATTATAGTATAAATGAATTAAAACCATTTTTAGAAAAGTTCAATCAAGAAGTTATTGATAAGCTTTCAAGTGGTCAAAGTGTTGATATTAGATTAGTTTTAAAGGATAAATAGTTGATTGAAGAAAAACATGGTGCAATTCTTATCTTATCAGGTCCAAGTGGGTGTGGTAAGTCAACTTTATTAAAAGAAGTATATAAAGATATTGAAGATTACTATTTCTCTATATCTACAACTACAAGAGAACCTAGAGAAGGTGAACAACATGGCGTTGATTATTTATTTGTTTCAAAAGAAGAATTTGAAAGAGATATAGAAAATGGTGATTTTTTAGAATATGCTAATGTTCATGGAAATTATTATGGAACATCTTTAAAGCCTGTTAAAAAAGCTTTAGAAGAAGGAAAACTTGTAATTTTTGATATAGATGTTCAAGGTCATGAATTAGTTAGAAAACAATTAGATGATGTAGTAACTTCAGTATTTATAACAACTCCAAATTTAAGTGTATTAGAAAATAGATTAAATAGTAGAGCTACTGATTCAAAAGATGTAATTGAAAAAAGAATCAAAAATGCTAAGCATGAAGTAGAGTTTTTCCAAGATTATGATTACTTTATAGTAAATGATGATTTAGCAGAAGCTTCAAAACAATTAGTTAGTATTGCTAATATAGCAAGAATTAAAACAAAACTATTTAATAAAGATAATATAGTATCAAGTTGGCTTAAATAAGCCTACTTAATACTATCATAGTTTATAGGTCTTTCAAAGTAATACCCTTGACAGTAGTCAATCTTTAACTCTTTTATTTTATTATAAATCTCTTCTTTTGATACAAATTCAGCAACAGTTTTAACTCCAAACTCTTTTGAGAAGTTAGCGATAGTTGTTACAATAATTTCTAAATCTTTTGAAGTATTGATATTTTCAATTAGTGAACCATCAATTTTTACAAAATCAATATCAAGAAGTGTTAGAAGGTTGAAGTTTGAGTATCCTGCACCAAAGTCATCAACCCCAACTGAACAGTTAAATCTTTTAACATTTTCAATAAATTTTGTTACTTCATCAAAGTCAGAAATCTCTTCTGATTCAAGTATTTCAAACTCTAATAGATGTGAATAATCTTTATTCTCTTCTAGTATTTTATAAATAAATGAGGTTGTCTCTTTATTTGCAATATCATCAAATGAGATATTAACTGATACTCTTTTATTTTTATTCTTAATAAGTTTAAAAGAGTCATCAATAACAATTTTTATGATATTTGGATAAAGTTTAGTTCTTTTTGCAACGTTTATAAAATTGATTGGTGATATTTCTTTATTATCTTTTGTTACATATCTAATTAATGCTTCATATTTATAGATTTCTTTTGTTGTTGTATCAACGATAGGTTGGAAATAAGCTTGGAAAAGATTTTCTCTAAATCCAATTTTAACTTGTTTTACCCATTTTATATTTTCTTCAAATGATTCTTGAATATTAAATGCTTCATTATAAATCATAATTCTTTGCATTTTACTTCTTGCATAGTTGATAACTCTTTGAGAATATTTAAAGGCTCTAGAACCATCACCTTTTGCAATTCCTATTGTTACATTAATATCTATTTTATCATCATTGATAAATAAAGAGTCTTTTTCTATTTTATCAGCAAAGCTTTTACATAAATCATAAAATTTATTAACATCTTCATTTTTATCTTTTGAAACAATAGCAAATTTATCTGCTTCCATTCTATAGATTTTAAAATGATCAGCACTGAAATGCTTCTTGATAGTTTTAGCAAGCTCAGATAAAATAATATCACCATTTTTTTCACCAAAAAGGTCATTGATAGTTGAAAACTCATCAATATCTAAAAGTGCCATTAGGTCAATTTCTGTATTTTCTAAATCTTTTTTTAATCTATTTCTATTTGGTAAGTTTGTTAGTTTATCAATATATAAGTCTTTTAGTTCATGGTAAAGTAGTGATTGAGACATAACTTGTAATAGTTTTGCAACATCAATAGGTTTTAATACATATTTATCAACTCCAATATCAATAGCCTCTAATAAGTACTCTTTATTTGAAAAAGCAGTTGCTACAATAATAGGGATGTTCATATTTATTTTTTTAATCTCTTTAACCATTTCAAGACCGTTCATATTTGGCATATTTACATCTGTTATGATTAAGTCAATTTCGTCTTGATACTTTTTAAAAAGCTCTAAACCTTCTTGTCCATCTTGAGCTAAATATTGTTTTTTTGTAAAACCTTTTAGTATCTGATGTGTAACATCCCTTAAGTCTTTTTCATCTTCTGCATAAAGGATTGTTATGTTTTTTAGTATAGAAATATTATTATTTACCATTAAGACTTACTCCATAATTATTACGATATAATATCATATTTAGATATAAATAAAGTTAATAATAGAGAAAATAGTAACTTCTTAACTAAATTAAAGATTCAATCAAAAAATTATTTATTAAAAATAGGAATTATATAAAGTGTCAAAAGTAAAGTGTAATCATTGTCATTTAAGTTTTGATGATGATATTATGATAAAAGAGGGTGAGTTAAATTTTTGTTGTAAAGGTTGTCAAGGAGTTTACCATCTTTTAAAAGATGATGGTTTAGACTCTTTTTATGATAAATTGGGAAATAAAACAATTACTCCACCTTTAAAAACAGATAATGATGATTTAGAAAAATTTAATACTACAAGTTTCGAAAACTCTTATGTAAGAGTAACTCCTGAGGGTTTTAAGCAAATTGATTTGATTATTGAAGGAATTCATTGTGCTGCTTGTGTTTGGTTAAATGAGAAAATTCTTTTTGAAACACAAGGAATTATAGAAGCAAATATAAACTTCACTACAAATAAAGCTGTAATTACATGGGATAGTGATGAGATAAAACTATCTGATATTATTTTAAGAATTAGATCTATTGGTTATAACGCCTATGCTTATGATTCTTCTGTTGCAGATAAAAAAGCAACAGAAGCAAAAAGAGATTATTTCATAAAAATGATGGTTGCAGTTGTTGGTAGTATGAATATAATGATGCTTGGAGTAGCAAAATATACAGGCTTTTTTACGGGAATGAGTGAAGAAGTAAAATGGATGGTACATTTAGGTGAATTTTTACTTTCAACTCCTGTATTGTTTTATTCTGGTTGGGTATTTTTTAAAGGTGCATATTTTGGTTTAAAAAATAGAGTATTAAATATGGATTTTTTAGTAGCTTCAGGTGCAACACTTACATATATTTATTCTCTTTTTATTCTTTTTGGAGCAAAAGGTGAAAGTTATTTTGATTCAGTTGCTATGATTATAACTTTTGTACTTGTTGGAAAATATTTAGAAGTTATTGGTAAAAAATCAGCAGTTGATACATTAGATAAAATTAAATCAACATTACCTTTAGAAGCAGTAGTAATAAAAGATGGTAAAAGAGAAACTATTTCTTTAAATAGTATTAATATTGGTGATATAGTAGAAATAAAACCAGGGGACAAAGTACCTGTTGATGGGGTAATTAAAAAAGGAAGTGCTTCTTTTGATGAGTCATCTTTAACGGGGGAGTCGATTCCTATGTATAAAAAACAAGGTGACATTTTATATAGTGGTACAATTAATACAGACTCAGTTGTAGAATTTGAAGTAACTAAAGATTTTAAAAACTCTACTTTTTCATCTATAGTTACTTTACTTGAAGACTCTTTAAACTCAAAACCAAAGATACAGTCAAAAGCAAATGAAGTATCAAAAGGTTTTACAGTTTCAATACTTACTTTATCTTTATTAACTTTTTTAGTTTGGTATTATTTTGGGGTTGATTTAGGATTTGATTATGAGGGAACAAATCACTTTGAAAAGTCATTTATTGTAGCGATTTCTGTAATAGTTATTGCTTGTCCTTGTGCATTAGCTTTAGCTACACCAATGGCTAGTTTAATTGGTATTTCTTTGTTAGCTAAAAAAGGACTTTTATTTAAAGAAGCAAAATTTATTGAATCACTTGCTTTAACAAATACAGTTGTTTTTGATAAAACAGGTACTTTAACAAAAGGGAAACTAAAAGTAGTAAATAAAGAAATTGTAGATAATAGTATTCATAAAATGAATCTATTATTCTCTCTAGTTTCATCTTCAAAACATCCTGTTAGTATTGCAGTAAAAAACTATTTACAAGAAGAGTATGATTTAGAGTATAAAGAACTTGTTGATATAAAAAGTATAGATGCAAAAGGCTTAAGTGCAAAGTTTGTTGATAGCAATGGTTTGGAATCTATTTTACTTGGTGGAAATCAAGATTTAATGGAAATAAATAATATTGATTACAAGTTTGATTCAAATAAAACTATATATATGTTTTCAATAGACAATAAAGTTATTGCAACTTTTGAACTTGAAGATGAGATAAAAGATAAAGCAATTGAATTAATATCTTATTTAAAAGAAAACAACATAGAAACAGTAATGCTTACAGGTGACAATGAAAATGTAGCTAAAGATGTTTGTGATAAACTTTCAATATCTAAGTTCTATGCAAAACAAACACCAGTTCAAAAGGCTGATTTTATTAAGAAGCTTAAACAAGAAAATAAAACAGTAGTTATGGTTGGAGATGGAGTTAATGACTCTGTTGCTTTATCAAATGCTGATGTTGCAATTGCTATGGGTAACTCTGCTGATATTACTATGCAGGTTTCTGATATTGTTTTATTAAACTCTTCTTTGTCTTCATTGAAGAAATCTTTTGAAATATCAAAGAGAACTTACAAGTTTATAAAGCAAAATTTAGCTATATCTTTAGTTTATAATATAGTTACAATACCATTTGCTATGTTTGGATATGTAATACCTTTAGTGGCAGCACTATCGATGAGTTTAAGTTCATTACTTGTAGTAGTAAACTCACTTAGAATTAAAATGAAATAGGAAGAATATATGATTAATGATACTTTGTTTATGATGTTAATTGTCGGATTGATTATCTCTTTTGGACTTTTATTACTTTTTGTATGGGGTGCTAAAAATGGTCAATTTGATGATTCAAATAAAATGGTTGATGGTTTACTTTTTGATAGTGAAGATGATTTAAATGATGCTATAAATAAAGAGAAAAAGTTAAAAGATGCTAAAGAGCAAAAGATCAAAAAAAATGAGAAAAAAAATGAGGTTAGTTAAAAACTAACCTCTTGAAGAATTACTAATTATTTGAATGCAGCAATTTGCTTAGCTAAATCAGCAATATCAGCATCAGAAAGTCTAGCAACTTGACCTTTCATAACACCTTTCATAGCTCCACCGTAAGATCCATCTTTATAACCTTTTAATGCAGCGATAACCTTAGCTTCATCCCAACCTTTAATGATTTGAGATTTACCTAATGCAGCTTTTTCACCGTTTGCACCATGACATCCAGCACATGCAGCGAAAGATGCAGCAGATAATGTAGCAGCAGTAGCTGCAGCGAATAATGTAGTTAATACTAATTTCTTCATTGTTTCTCCTTGAATTTGAGCAAATATTTTAGCTATTTTTCCTTTTTGTTAGCTTAATACTTACAATTAACTTTTTATTGTTAGTATAAGTGTTACCTATAATTGTGTAGAAATTGTGAAGATTTTATAGGCTTGGTTTTGCAAAGCTAAAGGCACTTTTTTATATAGTATGTCTTTATATTACTAAGAGGTTTTTATGGAAGATAATATAGTTTTACAAATTGATAATTTAAGCTTCTCTTATAAAAAAGAAACACCTATATATGAAAACTTTTCAATGACTCTAAAAAAGGGTGAACTTTTTACAATTTTTGGTAAAAGTGGTAGTGGCAAAACTACACTTTTTGAATTGATAATAGGTAGTTTAAAGCCTCAAAATGGAACTGTAAGAAAGCAGAGTTTAAGTCTTATTTTTCAAGACCCTTATAACTCTTTTCATCCAACTTTTAATATAATTGAGCAAATAAAAGATGTACTTAATTACGACTTTTATAAAGATATGAATAACTATTTAAAAGAACTGAGCTTGGATGAGAGTTTACTTTATAAAAAACCTTATGAGTTAAGTGGTGGGCAACTTCAAAGGTGTTCTATTTTAAGAGCACTTTTAATGAAGCCTAAACTTCTTTTGGTTGATGAACCTACATCAGCATTAGATAATATCATCGCATATGATGTAATGAAACTTTTAATAAAATATTTAGACTCATGTGCAATTTTATTAATTACACATGATATTGATTTAGCTACTTGGTGTAGTGATAAAATTATAAGGTTGGATAAAAATGGAAAACAATAAAAAAGCCTTAGTTCTACTTAATATGGGTGGAGCAAGAAGTAAAGATGAATTGAAACTTTTTTTAACAAACATGTTTAATGATAAAAATATCATAGCGGCCCCAAAACTAATAAGAAAAATGATTGCATTTTTTATTACAACTTCAAGACTTAATAGTGCCTGGAAAAACTATGAGGAAATTGGTGGTTTCTCGCCATTAAATCCTCTAACTGAAAAGTTAGTTGATAAAGTAAATAAAAATATAAAAGAGTATAAAACATATCAAATTATGAGATATACTCCTCCTTTTGCAAAAGATGTAATTGAAGATATGAAAAAAGATGGAATTGAAGAGGTTGTTTTACTTCCTTTATATCCTCAATTTTCAACAACAACTACAAAGTCATCATTAGAAGATTTTAAAGAGTTTGCTAAAGACTCTTTTAAAATAAGAACAAAAGGAACATTTTATAAAAATGAAGCTTTTAATAAATGTATTATTGAAGAAATAAAGAAAAAAGCAAATTCACAAGCAGATGAGTTTAATCTTATTTTTTCAGCTCATGGTTTACCTCAAAAGATTGTAGATAAAGGTGATCCTTATGAAAAGCAAATGAATAAGCATGTAGAGATTTTATCAAAAATGCTTAAACAAGAAGGGCAGAAGTTTAAATCAATAAACCTAGCTTACCAATCAAAAGTAGGTCCTATGAAATGGCTTGATCCTTCACTTGATGATATGCTTGAAAACTTTAAAGATGAAAATGTGATTGTTTACCCAATTGCATTTACTGTTGATAACTCTGAAACTGATTTTGAACTTGATATTGAGTATAGAGAAATAGCTGAAGAAATTGGAGTAAAAGAGTTTAGAGTTTGTAAATGTGTAAATGATAGTGATATGTTTATAGAAGCAATTAAGGATATAATAAAAGTAAAATAGGAAATAGTATGGAAATTAGTATAGAACAAGTTTTACTTGAAGTTGCAAGAAATACAATTTTAAGTGAGTTTGATAGCAGTTTTGAAATTAATAAACAAAAATTAATAGAAAAATATCCTATTTTAAATGAACAAAGAGCTTGTTTTGTCACTTTAAATCTAAATGGAAAATTAAGAGGTTGTATAGGTTCCTTGGTAGCTAATAAAAGTTTACTTGATGATGTGATTTTAAATGCTTACAATGCAGCTTTTAGTGATTTAAGATTTAATAGATTAACAGCTTTGGAGTTTAAAAATATTGATATTGAAATATCTGTTTTAACTCCTGCTGCAAAACTTGAATATGAAAATACACAAGATTTAAAAAAGAAAATCAAAGTTTATGAACATGGAGTTATCTTAGAATTTGAAGGTAGAAGAGCAACTTTTTTACCTCAAGTTTGGGAACAACTTCCAAGTTTTGAAGAGTTTTTTGCTCAACTATCAAAAAAAGCTGGATTTTCTCAAAACTGTTTAGAAAACAAACCAACTATTTATACATACACAGCAATAAAGATAAAGTAATGAACTTTTATAAAAAGCAAAATGACAGATTAGTTTGTCAATTATGCTCTTACTATTGTAAGTTAAAAGCAAATCAAACTGGTATTTGTGAGGTGAATAAAAACACAGGTGAAAAAATAGAGTGTTTAGTTTATGGATACCCTGCTGCTATGAATATAGACCCAATTGAAAAAAAGCCTTTATATCATGTACTTCCTCAGTCAAAATCATTTTCAATAGGTACGGTCGGATGTAATTTTAGATGTTCTTTTTGTCAAAATCATGGAATTTCACAAGAGCATAATATAAATAAAGCTGTTTATTATAGTCCTAAAGACATAGTAAAAATGGCAAAACATTATAAATGTGATACTATTTCTTATACTTACAATGAACCTACTATTTTTTATCCTTATGCTAAAGATTGTGCCATTGAAGCTAAAAAATATGGAATAAAAAATGTTTATGTTTCAAATGGTTTTGAAAGTAGTGAAGTAATTGATGATATGAAAGGCATTATTGATGCTGTAAACATTGATTTAAAATCTTTTAATGAAAACTATTATAAAAAAAGTTTAGGTGGTAGTTTAAAACAGGTTTTAAAAAATCTAAAGCATTTTAAGAAAAATGGTATTTGGGTTGAAGTAACTACACTTATAGTTCCTACAAAAAATGATTCAAAAGAAGAATTAACTAAAATAGCTAGCTTTATAAAAGAAGAGCTTGATGAGTTTACACCTTGGCATGTTTCAGCTTTTCATCCTGATTATAAAGAGATGGATTTACCAAATACTTCTTTTGAGTCTTTAAAACTAGCAAATGATATAGCAAAAGAAGTTGGGTTAAAATATGCTTATATTGGCAATATAGGCTTTGATAATCACACTTATTGTCCAAACTGTGAAGAGAGTGTTTTAAAACGAAATAGGTTTGAGGTTTTAGAAAATAGGCTTAAAAATGGCAAATGTCCTAAATGTAATTATGAAATACAAGGAGTTTTTTCATGAGTATTAGAAAAGCAGTTGTTTCAGGCAGTTTTTATCCTGATTCCAAAAGTGAACTAAATAAGTATTTTAAGAACTTTAATAGTATTAAAGATGAAAGTGGAAGTATTGAAAATATTAAAGCTATAATTTCTCCTCATGCAGGTTATGTATTTAGTGGGTTTACAGCAAATTTAGCTTACAGAAAAGTAAGTAAAAAAGATTATAAAAGAGTAATTGTACTTGGACCATCACATAGGGCTTATTTAAAAGGTGCAAGTGTTGCTTTATATGATGAATATGAAACTCCTTTGGGAAATATAGACATAGATTTAGAGTACTCTAATTTTTTAAAAGATAAATTTAATTTTTTAGACTTTAATGTTGAGTGTGAATTTGAACATTCAACAGAAACCCAAGCTCCCTTTATAAAAAACTATTTTAAAAATACAAAAATTGTTGAGATAGTTTATGGAGATTGTAATTATAAAGATATAAGTAAACTTCTTGATGAGGTTTTAAAAGATGAAACTAATTTAGTAGTTATAAGTACTGATTTGAGTCATTTTTATAATGAAGAAGAAGCAAACTTTTTAGACAATATTTGCATTGAAGCTATAAGTAAAAAGCAAATGAATAAATTTAATGAGTGTGAAGCTTGTGGGAAAATAGGTGTTATGGCAATAATAGATTATGCAATTAAAAATAGTTTAGATACAAAAATTTTACACTATTGTACAAGTTCAGATGTCACAAATGATAAGACTAGAGTTGTTGGATATACTTCTGCTTTAATAGGAGAGAATGAGTAGATGTTTTTTCTAAAAAAATTCGTAGCAGCTTTTTTACTTCCAATGCCAATAGCACTTTTTATGTTTGCTTTGGGAGTTTATTTTTTATTTAAAAACTCATATGCAAAAGCTAAAATAGTACTTTTTTTTACTATTTCTTGGTTAGCACTTCTTTCTTTCCAACCCATATCAAATGCAATTTTACAGCCTTTGGAAAGCTCTCATAAAGCACTACTTCAAACACCAAATGTAAAATATGTCTTAGTTTTAGGAAATGGTCATGCAAGTAATGAGAACCTAAGTATAACCTCTCAGGTAAATATGATAGCTCAAAATAGACTAAATGAAGGTATAAAACATTTCAATAAACTAAAAGATGCAAAATTAATAGTATCAGGTTATAGTGGCTACGATAAAAATCCTCATGCTTTTATGCAACAACTTTTAGCAAATGCACTTGGTGTAAAAAATGAAAATATATTAAGGCTTGATACTCCAAGAGATACAAAAGAAGAAGCTATTAAGGCAAAAGAGATTATAAAAGATGAAGAATTTATATTAGTAACATCTGCTTCACATATGAAAAGAGCTATGTTGCTTTTTCAAAAACAAGGACTAAATCCAATAGCAGCTCCCACTAATCATTTAGTACATGAAGAAAAAAGTTTTAGTTCATTTTTCTCAAGTAGAAATTTATATAAAGTAGAAGTAGCATTTCATGAATATATAGGTTTATTATATTCAAAGATTATGGGATATATTTAGGATTAAAAAAAATTTGATATAATTGCGACGAAGTTGCAAGAAGGTGAAAATTGAAAATATTAGAAATTAAAGATTTATCATTTGAATATACAAAAAATATAAAAGTATTAGAAAATATAAATTTAGAAATAAATAGTGAAGATTTTTTAGCAATCATTGGACCGAATGGTGGTGGAAAATCAACTCTTTTAAAACTTATTTTAGGACTACTAAAAACAAATAATGGCTATATTGTAAAAAACGTAGAAAATGAACAAATAGGATATGTTCCACAAAATACAAATTTAAATACAGATTTTCCAATAACTGCTTTAGAAGTAGTTTTAATGGGACATATCACAGCTAAAAAAAGAATCTTTGGTTATGCAAAAGAGGATATAGCTTGTGCAAAACATTCATTAGAACAAGTAGGAATGAAAGGTTTTGAAAATAGAAAAATTGGTGATTTAAGTGGAGGACAAAGACAAAGAGTCTTTATTGCAAGAGCACTTTGTTCAAATCCAAAAGTAATACTTCTTGATGAACCAACTGCAAGTATTGATGTAAAAGGTCAAAATGAAATATATGAATTACTAAAACAGTTAAACAAAGATATTTGTATAGTTGTTGTAAGTCATGATATTTCAGTTCTTTTAAATTATGCAAAAAAAGTTGCACATGTGAATAAAAATTTAGTTTATCACTCGCTAGAAAATATTAAAGAAAATATAAAAACAACAGATGAACACTTATGTGAAGTTGAGCTTTTATCAGCTTTAGGTAAAACACAAGTTTGTTGTGACCATAAGCATTAAGGAATGAGATGTTAGAAGCTTTACAATATGATTTTATTCAAAATGCTTTAATAGCAGGGATTTTAATATCAATTTCAGCAGGAATTATAGGTTCATTAGTTGTTGTAAATAGACTTACGTTTTTAACAGGTGGTATTGCTCATAGTTCATATGGTGGAATAGGGCTTGCTATTTATTTAGGAATACCTGTTTTATTTGGAGCAACTATTTTTGCAATCATTACAGCTGTAATTATTGCTATGCTTACACTTAAAAATAGAAATAGAGCAGATTCAGTCATAGGTTTGATGTGGGCATTTGGTATGGCTTTAGGAATTATCTTTGTAGATATCACTCCTGGATATAATGTGGATTTAATGTCATATTTATTTGGTTCAATTATTGCTGTATCAAGTGGGGATGTTTTATATATGACTATTTTAGATATATTTATTATCTCAATAGTTATGATTTTTTATAAGCAGATTTTAGCTGTATCCTATGATAGTGAATTTGCATCACTTAGAGGAATAAATACTAAGTTCTTTTATACACTTATCTTGATACTTGCTTCTCTTTGTGTAGTAGCCGCAATCAAAGCAGTGGGATTGATTTTAGTAATTGCATTACTTACAATACCTACATATTTAGCTGAAAGCTTTGCTTCAAGACTTTCAACAATGATGATACTAAGCTCAGCTTTAGCAACACTATTTACAATAATAGGACTTGCTATTTCATACTATTATGATATTAGCTCAGGTGCTAGTATTATTATCTCAGCAGTTGTTATTTTAACAATTGTCAAATTTATTAAAAGATAGAAAAGAGAACTACCTTTACATGTAGTTCTCTTTTTAATACTGTTTCTTTTATTATTCTTATTAAAATCAATTATAAGTTAAAAATTTAGATATAATACTTTCAAAATTTAATGAACGGAATTACCAAAATGAATGAAAAAATAGAAGTTGGAAAAACTAATACTCTAAGAGTTAATAGAGTTACAGAGTTTGGGCTATTTTTAATAGCTAAAAATGACGAGGAAGTACTACTTCCAAATGCTTACATAGATAAATCAATGGAAGTTGATACTTTTGTAGATGTATTTATATATACAGATAGTGAAGATAGAATTGTTGCTACTACACTTAAACCTTATGTATATTTAGATGAATTTGCTTCACTTGAAGTTGTTGATACAACTAAGTTTGGGGCTTTTGTTGATATTGGACTATCTAAAGATATTTTAGTTCCAAGAAATAAACAAAGAAGTTCATATACAATAGGTGGATATAAAGTACTTCAATTACAGCTTGATGAAAAAACAAATAGACTTATTGCAAATGAAAAATTTACTTTAGAAAAAAACATCAAAAAATTTGAGCAAAATGATGAGGTAGATATTTTACTTTATTCTAAAACTCCATTAGGTTTTAAAGTTATTGTAAACAATAAAACAGAAGGAATGATTTTCCATAATGAAATCTTTGAAAATATAAAAGTAGGGGATAGAAAAAAAGCTTATATTAAAAATGTAAGAAATGATGGAAAACTGGATATATCTTTACAAAAAATAGGAAAAAAAGTATCTGATAATAAAGTTCTTGAATTACTTGAAGAAAATGGTGGTTTTATGAATTTTACATACAAAAGTGATGCACAAGATATAAAAGATACTTTTGGTTTAAGTAAAAAAGCTTTTAAAGCAACACTAACAAAACTTCTAAATGATAGTAAAATAACACTAGAAGATGAGGGAATAAGACTAAAATCGTAAATTTTTCAAATTGATACCCATTAATTAAGATAGAATTTATCCTGTTTTATTATAATATTTGCAATTAATTAAAACAAAGGACAAATATGGCAACAACTAAATTAAAAGGTAATGTTGTAAACTTAACTGGAAACGAAGTAAATGTTGGTGATAAAGCACCAGTTGTAAATGTAGTATCAAAAGATTTATCAAATG